>JBAZUU010000003.1:0-172883 GCA_041661275.1 Parcubacteria group bacterium
TTCGACATAGGACTTAAGGTTAATTGATTAAACCTTAAATCCTATCAAAAATCGCTACTCCGGCAAAGTGTTCACTTTTAACTTGAAAATTTCGCTAAAACTGTTCACTTTTATCTTTCAAATAACAAGGCGGGGGTTTTTCTTGAAATAAACTGGGAAATAGGATAAAGTAGAGGATATGAGTGAAAATAAATACGATCCCAAAAAAATCGAGCCAAAATGGCAAAAATATTGGGAAGAACACCCTGAACTTTACGCGGCCAAAAATGACTCGGATAAGCCCAAAAAATATATTTTAGATATGTTTCCTTATCCTTCCGGCGCTGGTCTTCATGTGGGTCATCTAAAGGGCTATATCGCTACTGATGTTTATTCCAGGCTTAAAATTCTTCAAGGTTTTGATATCCTGCATCCAATGGGTTGGGATGCTTTCGGTCTTCCGGCAGAAAGTTATGCTATTAAAAATAAGATGCATCCCAGAATCGCTGTGGCGGAGAATATAAAGAATTTTAAAAAACAACTGGATCCGGTCGGATTTACTTATGATTGGAGTCGCGAAATTAACACGACTGATCCAGAATTTTATAAATGGACCCAATGGGCTTTTTTAAAAATGTTTGAAAACGGGCTTGCCTATGAAGCGGAAGAGCCAGTAAACTGGTGTCCTAAGTGCAAGACGGTCTTGGCCAATGAGGACTTAGAAAACGGGAAATGTGAAAGATGTGGAACTCAAGTAATCCAAAGAAGGCTACGACAGTGGGTATTAAGAATGACAAAATATGCAGACAGACTTCTCTATGATTTAGACAGAAAAGATTTGAATTGGGAGGATCTCATCAAAGAGCAGCAGAGGAACTGGATCGGGCGGAGCGAAGGCACTCAGTTTAAAATGAAAATTAAAGACAGTGAAGAGGTAATCGAGGTGTACACCACAAGGCTGGATACGGTTTTTGGTATGACTTATGCCGTAGCAGCTCCTGAGCACGAGATTATCAAGAGATTAAAAGATAGCATAGAAAATTATAAAGAAGTAGAAGAATATATTGCTAAATCTCAACAAAAAACAGAATTAGAAAGGACGGAACTACAAAAGGAAAAAACCGGAGTAGAGCTTGAGGGCGTCAAGATAATCAACCCCTTTAACGGAGAAGAAATCCCTTTGTTTGTAGCGGATTATGTCTTGGGCTTTTACGGAACTGGAGCGGTGATGGCTGTCCCGGCACACGACGAGCGGGATTGGGAATTTGCCAAAAAATATGATTTGCCAATCAGGCAATCGGTCGCACCATTATTTATCGGAGAGGGAAAAAATAAGATAAGGGAAGATAAGCCGAATACTGAAAGAAAAGTTGTCGATGTAATCATAAAGCATTGGAAAGAAGATAAATACTTTTGCTTGGATTGGAAATTTAATGATTGGAAAAGTTTTGTAATCGGAGGAATCGAAGAAGGCGAGACGCTTGAAAAAGAGGCTATAAGAGAAGCCGAAGAGGAGTCTGGGTATAAAAATATGAAAGTCATCGGTCAAGTAGGAGGGGAGATACGTAGCCGATTTTTTGCGGCACACAAAGATGTCAATAGAAAAGATTTGAGCAGAAAATGCGTCTTTATTGAACTTACTGGTGACGGTTATGAAGAACCACAAGAGGAACATGTCAAAAATCATAATGGAATCTGGGTTGAAAAAGAAAAGGTTGCTGAATTTTTAACATTAGCTGAATTAAAAATTTTCTGGGATATCTATCGTAACGGAGAAAAAGCAATAACAGACGACGGCATTGTTATTAATTCCGATGAATATTCTAATTTGACTTCCGAAGAAGCTCGGGAAAAGATGAGTGAATGGTTGGAGAAAAATAAAATAGGTTACAAAAAGGTTAATTATAAAATGCGTGATTGGGTTTTTTCCCGTCAAAGATACTGGGGAGAGCCTATTCCTATCATTCATTGTGAAAAATGTGGTACGGTTGGCGTGCCGGAAAGCGAATTGCCGGTAAAGCTTCCAGAGATTGATAGTTACGAGCCAACCGACACAGGAGAATCTCCATTAGCTAAAATTACAGATTGGGTCAACACTACGTGTCCTAAGTGCGGCGGTCCAGGAAAAAGAGAAACTAATACTATGCCACAATGGGCGGGATCCAGCTGGTATTTTCTCAGATATATTGATCCCCAGAATGATGTTGTTTTGATCGACAAAAAAAAAGAAAAGAAATGGATGCCAGTCGACCTTTATGTTGGTGGCGCTGAACACGCGACGAGGCATCTGCTCTATGCTCGTTTTTGGCACAAATTTTTATTTGATATTAACGCCATTACTACTGATGAACCATTCAGGCGCCTTATTCACGTAGGACTGATTTCAGCTGAAGATGGGAGAAAAATGAGCAAACGTTGGGGCAACGTGGTCAATCCGGAAGAAGTAATTGAAAAATTTGGGGCTGATGCAATGAGAGTGTATGAAATGTTTATGGGTCCCTTTTCTCAAAATATTGCTTGGAGCACGAATGGCGTTACAGGAACATATAGATTTATGGAAAAATTATGGAAATTACAAAAGAAAATAAATGATGATAGTTCGAAAGAAAAAAGGCTAGAAAATTTAATCCATAAAACGATAAAAAAGGTTGGCGAGGATATTGAGAATTTCAAATTTAACACTGCTATTTCGTCTCTGATGATTCTTGCTAATGCGTTCGAAAAAGAGAAAAATATAGGTAGGGAATATTTTGAAACAACACTTGTTTTACTTTCTCCATTCGCGCCTTCTATATCCGAAGAACTTTGGAATAAATTAGGGCATAAGGAAAGTATTTTCACTGAAAAATGGCCAGAGTATGACGAAAAATTGATCAAAGACGAGGAAATAGAATTGGTCATCCAGGTCAACGGAAAAGTGCGAGACAAAATAGTCGTCAACGCGGACATTTCAGAAGAAGAAGCAAATAAAATGGCGACAGAAAGTGCGAAAATAAAAACATTTATTGGTGACAGAGAGATAAAAAAAATAATATATATCAAGGGGAGATTAATCAGTATCGTCATATAAATTATGCAAGCGGTAATCCTTGCGGCTGGGAGGGGGAAACGAATGAAAGGGCTCACTCGGGATGTTCCCAAGCCCATGCTTAGAATTGGCGGGAAGCCAATTCTGGAGCATAAGATCAACGCTTTGCCGAAAAAAATCAAAGAAGTAGTTATTATTATCGGTTATCGCGGCGAGCAGATCATGAGTTATTTCAAAAGATATTTCGCGGGACGGAAGATAGTTTATGTTTATCAGCATGAATATAGCGGAACAGGAGGTACTTTGCATCTGGCCAAAAGTGTCCTTCGGGACAAATTTCTGGTGATGATGGGAGATGATCTTTATCATAAAAAAGATCTGGAAGAATTGATAAGATATGACCTGGCTCTACTGGCTTGCGAAGTAGACAATCCTTGTTTATTTGGGATAGTAAAAACTGACAAAAGGGGTGAGATGGTTGATGTTGTTGAAAAACCAAAAAGAACTCCCTTTAGACTGGCTGCTACCGGAGCATACGTACTTAATAGAAAATTTTTTGATTATGATCTGGTTCCTATTGGCGGAGGTGAATTCGGACTTCCGCAAACTATGGCGAAAATGGCCGGGGATTATGGGATAAAAGTCACGAAAGCCCGCGCCTGGCATCCGATTGGCAACCCGGAAGATCTGAAATCGGCGGAAGAAAATTTACATATGTTTTTATGAATATGGAAAACAAAAACCAGGAAATAAAAAATGATCAAAAATTTTTTACCCTACACGAATTTAAAAGAGAAGTGGGTTTGCCGCTGGCGGTAGCTAAAAAATTGGCAATTTCAGGGGAAATAAAGGCCGAGCGCGCGATGGACGGGACTATTAGAATTGCCGGATCAGAAATAGCAGTTGTAAAGGAAATATTGAAAAACCCCTGGAAAAAGTTCAGAATTTTCACAAAAACCCTGGGGCCGGGTCTCATTACTGGCGCATCCGATGATGATCCGTCAGGGATCGGGACATACTCTTCGGTCGGAGCCAAATTCGGTTTTGGAATTCTGTGGATGGCAGCCTGGCTTCTCCCTATGATGCTGGCAGTGCAGGAAGTCTGCGCGAGGATCGGCGTAGTTACTAATCATGGACTGGCTGGAGTTTTACAAAAACACTACAGGAAAAAAATAGTTTTTCTGGCGGTCATACTTCTCATCATTGCCAACGTCGTCAATATCGGCGCGGACCTGGGAGCGATGGGGGCGTCTCTTGAAATGGTTACCGGAATTAACGTATATCTCGGAGCGATCATATTTGCGCTTGTCTCAATAGTAATGGAAGTTTTTGTCGGCTATCATGTCTATGTAAAATTTTTAAAATGGTTATCTATTTCTGTTTTAGCTTATGTAGTCGCCGGAATCATCATTCATCCGGACTGGCTTATAATTTTCAAAAATGCTTTTATTCCCCGTATCAGCTGGAATGAAGAATACATCTTTGCTATGGTTGCCGTTTTTGGAACTTCCATCACGCCTTATCTTTTTTTCTGGCAAGCGTCGGAAGAAGTTGAAGAAAATAAAATCGGGCATAAATTATTTTTCAAGAACAAAAAAGCGATGCACGACCGGATATCAAGGATGAGAACCGATGTCAAAACGGGAATGATCCTGGCTAATGTCGTTTTCTTTTTTATCGTGCTGACAACTGCTCAGGTATTATTCAGAAATGGAATAATGGATATTGGCTCTCCCCAGGAAGCGGCGCTGGCTCTCAAGCCTCTGGCTGGAAACGGCGCCTATTTCCTTTTCGCTTTCGGAATTATCGGTACAGGACTTTTAGCTGTTCCGGTTTTGGCTGGATCTGGCGCTTATGCATTTTCCGAAATTATGAAATGGAAAGAAGGTTTAGAACTAAAATATAATCGGGCGAAAGGATTTTATTTGGTTATAACTCTGTCTATTTTGTTTGGACTTTCACTTAATTTTTTTGGAATTAATCCGATAAAAGCCCTTTATTGGGCAGCATATCTCAACGGAATTATCGCCCTGCCACTCCTTGTTATCATTATGGTTGTGGGCAATGACAAAAAAATTATGGGTTCAGAAACTCATCCGACATGGGTCAAAATTTTTGGCTGGATGGCAGTGATTTTTATGGCGCTGGCTCTTATAGTTTCTATAGTCCTTGCAATTAGATGAATCCAGAGAAGTTAGAAAAAATATTAAAAAATAATAACCAGCCTTCATTTCGGCTGAAGCAGATCCAAAAAGCCATCTATCAGGATGGTGTTTTGGATTTTGCGGAAATTACAACTATACCAAAAGAATTACGCGAGATCCTTAGGAAAGAATTAAGTATCTTATCATTTAGCCTTGATAAGATATTAGTTTCTGACGATAAGAGATCAATTAAAGCGCTGTTAAAACTAAAGGATAATAATTTGATCGAAACAGTTCTTATCTCTCCCAAGCCAGGTGATTGGTCGGCGTGCATTTCCTCGCAAGTCGGTTGCCCACTAGGCTGCGGATTTTGCGCGACAGGACGGAATGGGTTCAAGCGGAATTTAACCGCCGAAGAAATCACTGATCAAGTTTTGTTTTGGAAACAATATA
Source organism: Parcubacteria group bacterium (assembly GCA_041661275.1). Classification (GTDB taxonomy): domain Bacteria; phylum Patescibacteriota; class Minisyncoccia; order Moranbacterales; family UBA2206; genus JBAZUU01. The sequence goes on from JBAZUU010000003.1 coordinate 5,605, forward strand.
TAAAAAATAATTTCAAATTTCAAATTTCAAATTTCAAATTTTCCGTCGTGTATATGGGTATGGGGGAGCCGTTTTTGAATTGGGAAGAAGTTAGTAAAAGCTTAAAAAACTTGATAAGCCCCGATCTTTTCGGTTTCGGGTCGCGTTCCATTTCTGTTTCAACGGCTGGAATACCGGAAGATATTGAAAAATTAGCCGAAGAATTCCCGCAAATTAATTTGGCTATCTCTTTGCATTTTGCGACAGACGAGCAAAGAGATAAGTTTATGCCGATAAATAAAAAGCACAACTTGTCCGAATTACGTAATTCTTTACGTAATTATTTTAAGACCAGTAATCGCAAAGTTTTCATCGAATACATAATGTTGGAAAATATAAATGATAGCAAGGAAGACGCTGATAATCTTATAAAATATTTGAAATCCATCGGGAAACTGCAACTGCTTCATGTAAATTTGATCCGGTATAATTCGGCCGATAAGAGGTTCGACCTCTCTCGACCAAAACGACCGGAAAAGGTCGAACCTCTAATGCCTTCCAATTCCGGCGTAACGAGAGAATTTAAGGACTATCTGGTGCGCAATGGTGTAAGTGCCACCATAAGAAAAAGCTTAGGAGAAGATATCCAGGGTGCCTGTGGTCAACTGGCCGGAAAAAAGATATAATTTATACAGGAGAACAAAAATAAAAATGAACGAACCGATCATCGAAGTCAAAAATCTTAAGGTTACTTATAACAAAGGAAAATCCAATGAAGTTCGGGCGCTGGATGATATCAATCTCAAGATCTTTCCCAAGGAATATGTAATTTTTTATGGTCCGTCCGGGTGTGGAAAATCCACTCTACTTTATGCTATTTCCGGGCTTCAGAAACCGACAGAAGGCGAAGTGACAGTGAACAGCAAAAATCTTTCCAGGGCCTCAAAAAAAGAGATGGTGGAGCTCCATCAGATTGGGATCGGAATGATATTCCAGGCTTTTTATCTTATCTCGTCTCTTAACGTCATAGACAATGTCTGTCTGCCAAAAGTTTTTCGGGGAGAATCATATAGTCGTCGGAGAGAAGAAGGAATAAAATTGTTACACCGGTTTTCTATTATTGAACAGTCGGATAAATTTCCCAGCATGCTTTCCGGCGGACAAAAGCAAAGAGTTTCTATTGCCCGCTCACTTATTAATAATCCGGAGATAATCCTGGCTGATGAGCCGGTGGGAAACCTGGATTCAGTTTCTGCTACCAATGTGCTGCAAATTCTTTCCGAGCTGAACAACATTGACAAAAAAACCATCATCCTGGTAACTCACAATGCTGAACATCTTCACTATGCCGATCGGGTGATCCATATGAAAGACGGTAAGGTCATAAAGGAAGAAGTGAATCGAGAAAAAAGGCCGGTGGAAGCCATTAAGGAAGTGCCCGAGACGAAAATGGAGGAACTTTCCAGTGAATTGAAGATCCTCATGAGAACTTTCAGGAACTTGTCCGTCACACAAGTAGGAGCGCTCCTGGTGCCATTCAAAGCTAATCAATTGATGGCGCACGTCCTTTCAGAATTGAGCGAAGAACAGATTGGCGCGGCCAATGGATTTTTGAAAGAATTATTGTTCTATAATATTGATTTGGAAAACCTGGAGAAAAATCTGGATCTTGATTATTCGAAAGGCGGGGCAGGCTGGAACAAGCGTCGTTCGAGAAATTTTACCCAAAGAGTTGGCAATATAATAAAGCAGGCGGAAATAGCCAAAAGGTCTGACATAAACACCACCGTCATTTCAGTTTCCAGTTATCTGGTTGGTCTTTTCAACCTCAGCTTTGATGTCCAAACCAAGTTGCATTTCGACTCGCTGATAAAAGAAAGAATGGAAAACAAGATTGACCGGACAGAATTTCAAAAAAGTCTTGATGTGGCCAGGAAAAAAGGCGGAATAGGGCTGAACCGGATGACCGCGGAAAAAATTTCCAGAGAAATGGAAATAATTATGCTTATTAAATTTTCAGATTAGTATGCGTTTTTACGATTTATTTTTGCTTTCGACCAGAATGTTCAAGGCCAGAACCTCGCGGACGTTTTTGACTATTCTTGGCATGAGCGTAGGAATATCGGCCATTATCTTTTTGGTTTCTTTGGGATATGGTTTGCAAAAGACGGTTCTTGAACGGATAACGACATCCGATTCACTTTTGACTCTGGACATAACGTCTGATCGCGCGTCTTCATCAATTCTTGATCGGGAGACCCTGGAAAAAATAAAGCAAACGGACGGAGTGACTGAAATAAGCCCCAATTTTCAGATTAACGCCCAGGCCAAATTCGAAGACCTGAAAACAGACGTCCTGGTTACTGCCACAACGCCTTCCTACTTCCGACTCTCCGGAATAAAACCGGCCGAAGGAAAAATATTGTCCGATAACGATCAGGAAGGAATAGTGATATCATCCTCTGTCGCTCAAATATTTAACAAGGATATCGCTGACATGATCGGGAAGGAAATAAAATTTGTTTTTTCTGTGCCGGTGGATAGCGCTGATTCCGGAGCAGGAGCTAATGATCAGGAGGAAAATGTCCGCAAGGTGGAATCGGATAAAACATATAAAATAATAGGTTCGATAGCCGGGGAAGGAAATGGAATATATATGAATTATAGCAGCCTTGACAATCTGGATCTGGCGCGATTTAATCAGGTTAAGGTGCGGTGCAGTTCCAATACTACTATGGCAACTGTGCGGGAAAAAATAACCGGTATGGGCTTTTTAGTTTCTTCCATCTCGGAAACAGTGGATCAGGCCAACAAGGTTTTCAATGTGATAAAAATAGTCCTGATGATTTTTGGAATAATTGCCTTGGTGGTCAGCGCTATCGGAATGTTCAATACAATGACCATCACCCTCTTGGAACGGACGGAAGAAATCGGTATTATGAAATCAATTGGCGCGTCTGATATGACAATTTCTCTCGTGTTTGTTCTGGAATCAACCATTATGGGATTTCTCGGAGGATTGGGCGGCGTTCTTATCGGCTGGTTTGAGGGATGGTTGTTTAATATGGCCGTTAATCTTTTGGCCACTCATTTTGGCGGAGAAAAAGTGAATTTGTTCTATAGCCCGGTCTGGTTTGTGTCGGTGACCATCATTTTTGCCGCTATTGTCGGATTTGTCACCGGAGTTATCCCGGCTCGGCGGGCAGCCAGAACCGATCCACTAGAAGCTCTTAGATATAAATAGAAATCGTAATATTTTGATAAACAAAAAAGCCTCTTCGTGCGTCAGGGCTTTTTTTATTTTAGCAATTTTTATCGGCTAATCTCGGAAATATCAAAAGTTTTCACCTTCAATTTTTCTTCTGGTGTGTTATAAAAAACATATAATTTATCTCCCATAAATTCCATAGTCATATGGTTGTCGATCATTTTTCCGCCGTTTATTGGGATTGTTTTTACGAGAGCAAAATTATTCTTGACATCATATATTTCTAAAACTCCCTCATGGATAGTGTCAGCGGCTTTGCCAATATAATTATTATGAAGAACATATAATTTTCCGTCTTTATACTTGGCCGATGAAACATAACTGGCGTATTTTTCCCCGTCTGTCAGATCGATTTTTGCTCCCTTCGCTTTTTTGAGATCATTTTGAAAGGGGATAGCGATAATTTTGGAAATGGCTCCCGGATCACCAGGCGGAAGTTTATTAAACACCCCGGTAATTATATAAAGATCATCCTCTATCTTTACTAATGAGTTGACCGAAACGGCATTTTGGCCGATGACTGATGATAAATCTAAGGAATAATTGTCGATCATATTTAAACTGCTATCAAACACGCGAACCTTATAAATAGGCGATTGAAAGGTTCGTGTCATCACGTAATATTTCCCATCATAATAAGATGGCAAAGGATCATCTGTCTGTTCGGATCCGGCAGGGGAAATTTTTCCTGTAGCCGGATTAACCACGATACCTTCGGCAACTTTATCTTTATGATCAATGATTTGCACTCCCTGATCTAAAACATTATACCTGGCAAGATTCAGATAATTTTTGTCAGGGTTAAAAGTAACGGTTTCAAAAGGATACCAAAAATTCTCGTTGTCACTCGTTGCCATCCGGGCATCAGTTACGTTTGAGCCATTCGAGCCGAAATAAATCTCGCCTAGATATTGAGCGCTTAAATTAGCGTCAACTCTGATCATTCCTAATGATCTTTTGGGTTTCGTCTCGAGAAAATTAACATAGAAACTGTCACCAATCTTCACCACATCCGGCCGGACGCCATTCATATTAGTTGGGGTAATGTCTTTCTCGGAAGTAGTATTATTATCTGTCAGATTTTTGTTGACTGTAACATTTTCAGAAGTTGGGTAAATTTTATTTTTGAAAATAAAAAACGCCAAAATAATAAATCCGGCAAGAAATATAAAAAAGATGACTTTAGCAAATTTCACTATTTTTATAAAAGATTATTATTTGCAATCGGTCGGGCACATGCCGCTTGTTTTTTCAATGCTATCGCAAGTTCCATCGCCGCATTTTCCATTTCTATCATTTCCAGATGAATTTTCAATCGGAGGTTGATTGGGTTGATTGTTTTGCGGGGCAATGGTTTTTTGTTCCGGAACGGAAACCTTGCAATAATCACCATAAGCCTTGCTAATATACTGGCATCCAGAATTTCCTCCTGCGTCACATTTGTTTTTTTGCCATAGATCCTTGACTAAATTACAATCACAGCCAGATGATGGGACAAATCCGGTAATTTCAAAGATGGATTTTTGAGCAGAGCTGGAAAACCAATTGGGATAAAGGTTGGCGTTCTCTGTTGCGAGATCGGAAACATAACCGAAAATCCCGCCGGCGCATTTTACTGCCTTTCCCAGAGTTTTGGTATAGGCGATTTGTTCATTTGATTCTGCTTTTCCCTGTTGGGCGCTTCCATATTCGAATGCGGTAAAGGTCAGTTTTTTGCTGCTGGCATTTTTTATAGAGGAAGTGATTTGCGCATACTGGTTCTCGCGCATCTTGGTTGGCGGGCAATCAAAGCATAAGCTATCATTTCTAATAAGCGCATCAATTTTTGAGTTTTCCATAACCGATTTGCTTCCGGACGTGTTCATAGCGAGGATGTGGTTCGGATCATTGGATTTAAAAAGATCGGCATAAAAATTACGGTCGGTATTAGCCATATATGTCCGGAATTCATAAAAATCTTTGCCTTTAGCTGAAAGATTATTGATATCTCCACCGAGATTTCCCTGCGATTCTTCCGGAAAAAGTCCGATCCAGCTGCTGGTATCTTTTATTAATTCTTCAGCTGGCGGAATAGCGACATTATTCATTGTAACTTTTGTGTCGCTCCAGGCATTTTGCAATGCAGAATCAACCCGATATTTATTTTTAATCCAGTCATTGAATTTTCTCTGGAAGTAGGGTGAATAGTCGGTGAACATTAATTGCTTTCTTTCCACTTCGCCGATTCCGCCGGCGGCTCCCTGTAACATAATGTAATTAGGGCCATAATTATCTTCACTGGTTGCTCCAATGCCCGTGACCCAGCCAATAAGCGCCGGATGATTTTTGTAGCGGTTGACAGCAGCCTTCATAAAACTTCCCAAATCTTTTTCGGTCACGTCGCTTCCCATGCCGGGATTGGAATAGACATTGCCATAGGAATCAGTCTCGCAAAAATCACAAACTTTTCCTTCGCTATATGGAGGAAAATTATTTTCTTTAAGCCACCACTCGGGCGCGTAACGGTGAAGTGAAAGTCCTATCATAATATATTCTCCTTTTCGGCTGGCGTAATCCATAATCTTGTCTAAACTTCCAAAATCATAATATTTTTCCGGTTCAGAAGATCTCGCGGTCGCTTTATCGACATCTGACCACCATATTTGAGGAATCACGATTTGCGTGTCGTTTTTTCTGGCATCATCAATCACTTTTTCCATCCGTTTTGTCCATTCGTCAGTGCTATAACCCGGCACATCTTTTTGCGCTCTTTCTTCCGGGAAATAATAAAGTTGGGTGATAGCGGTTTTTAATTCTTTCCCGCCGACAAAAAGCTTCGGCTGGCCGTCAACTATTTTCACTTCACTTTTTTGGTTCTGAGTAATTTTTTTCGCTGTTTTGGAGCGAAATAAAAAAACTCCCAAAAAGAGAGTTAAAACCAAAATCAAAACAGCGATTGAGACATAGATAAATTTATTTTTCATATTTTTTTGTTTTTAATTATGCTACAAAACCAAACTGATCAATCTTTTCTGATATTTATTAGGCGAATGAAGTTAGTAGTGTTTTTAGATATTCGAATCGTATGTTTTATCTTTCCGTTCTTTGCTTTAAAAAGTTGTCTATTTGGCCTAAAACCCAAATCAGTAATAATCTCTAAAACATCACTTGCTAGTGTGGGTATTATTGTAACAAAGTTTGCCATTAAGTATTTTCTGTCAATGTAAACAGAACCATCGGTTTCGAATAATCCTCTTAGACAGGATATTTTATATTTTTTACTTCTCTTAATCCACTTAGGAATAGAAACTTTTTGTTTTTCTTTTGATCCGTATCCTACCTTCCATCCGAGCATATCTTCCAACTTGTTAGAATAACAGCTAATATCTATGCAATGTTCAGTTCTTTTAACAATTGAAACTTTATTATCAGGAAATATTTTTTCAAGAGAGCTAATGATTTCCTTTATAATTCGTTTGTATTTTGTATCGCAAGATATTCTTAGTCTTATTGCTCTACCATTAGGATTTGAGAGATTTCCATCTCCCAAGGCTACTCCGATTATATAAGCCAGAATTTCTTTATTTATATTTTTATTCATTGTGGGCATGGTGGGAATCGAACCCACAAGCCTTGCGGCACACGATTTTGAGTCGTGCATGTTTGCCAGTTTCATCACATGCCCAGTATTTTGTTTAACAGTTTATTTATAGTATAATATAATTAATTATGGCGAAAATAATCTCTCTCGTCAACCAAAAAGGAGGAGTGGGCAAAACTACCTCTGCTATCAATTTGGCCACGTATCTTGCGGATGCGGGCAAGTTTGTGTTGCTTGTTGACCTTGATCCGCAAGGAAATGCTTCGTCTGGCCTTGGGGTCGATCCAAGAATTACGGAAAAAAGCTTGTATCACTCGATGATAATTGGCGAGCACCCTTCCAAAATTATCGTTCGAACAGAAAATTTCGGCCACGATCTTATTCCGGCTTCACAGGATCTGGCTGGCGCGGGAATAGAATTGGTTCATATGGATAATCGGGAATATCGTCTTTACAATGTCCTTCGGGAAATCCGTACCAATTATGACTATATCATCATTGATTCGCCGCCAAGCCTCGGACTTCTGACAATCAATGGTCTTGTTGCTTCTGACGAAATTATTATTCCTGTACAGACGGAATATTTTGCGTTGGAGGGGTTGAGCCAGCTTCTCAATACTATAAATTTGGTAAAAGAGAATCTCCAACCGGAATTGAAAATTATGGGGGCACTTCTCACGATGTATGACAAACGTAATCGTCTGGCGCGACAAGTTATCAAGGAAGTGCAGGATCATTTTCCGGGTTATGTTTTTGATTCTATCATTCCGCGCAGTGTGCGTCTTGCGGAAGCACCGGGTTTTGGAAAATCCATTTTGGGTTTCGACGCTTTTTCCAAAGGCGCGCGAGCGTATAAAAATCTAGCCAAAGAAATAATTGAACGGGATAGAAAAAATGGACAGAAAGGGTTTAGTGTATAACGCCCGTCATCCTGAGCGAAGTCCCAATTCCTATTGGGACGTAGTCGAAGGATCTACTTGCTAATAGCACGAGTAATATTAATTAGTAGATTCTTCGACTACATTCGACCAAAGGTCTCATTCCGCTCAGAATGACGGACTAGCTTGGTTTAAAAATTAAAAAACTAAGATTTATTTATAAAGATTAAAAATTAAAAATTTTCATAATTATGGCACAAAACTATGGTCTGGGAAGGGGACTGGCCTCTCTAATTCCTCAAAAAAAACAAGTTCCATCTGATGGAGTCGGAAATAAACCAATATCCGAACCAAAAGATGACTTCAATTACTTTGGTGCCTCATCGGCACCCGGGGGGGCGAATGCGAAACCAACTTCCCCGCAACCGATCTCTATCAAAAGCAATGAAGGCGGTGTCCTGCAAGTTGATATAACGCAAATTATTCCCAATCCGCATCAACCGCGACACAGATTTGACGAGTTAAAACTAAAAGAACTGGCGGCTTCCATAAAAGAACACGGAATAATCCAGCCACTGACCGTTTCTAAAAATAATGGCAATTATGAAATAATTGCCGGCGAGCGTCGATTTGAAGCGGCTAAAATTTCCGGACTGCAAAAAGTGCCAGTTATTGTCCGTGATGCAACAGAACAGCAAAAATTGGAAATAGCGGTTATTGAAAATATCCAGCGCCACGATCTCAACCCAGTGGAAGAAGCAAGGGCTTTTCAAAAACTTGTGGAAGAATTTGATATCAGTCAGGAAGAAATAGCCTTGAAACTGGGGAAAAGCCGGAGTTCTGTGGCTAACAAATTAAGATTGCTAAATTTACCGGTTGAAATTCAAAAAGCTATCATTGAAGAAAAAATAACCGAAGGTCATGCCAAAGCTATTCTGGCCATTGATAATCCAGAAAAACAAAGGGCTCTATTTGATTTGATTTTGAAAAATAATCTGACCGTCCGCCAGACGGAAAATAAAACCAAAGAAGTAACAGTCCGAACACACAAAAGAAATGTTGTTATTGATCCAGTTGTGAAACAGATAGAAGACGATTTGTCTGGTACTCTTGGCACAAAAGTGAAACTGCAAAAATCCGGTGGCGGCGGGAAAATTGTCATTGAATATTATTCGCAGGAAGAGTTGGATAATATTTTAAGTAAGATAAAATAATTATTAAAAAATAACAATATGGAACTAATTTTTACCATCATTGTTGTCGGTGTCATTTTGCTCTTTGCTTCACTGAAAATCGTAAAAGAGTATGACCGGGGAGTAATTTTCTTCTTAGGAAAATGCACGGGCGTGCGAGGTCCTGGACTCATCATTCTCATTCCAATTTTGGAAAGAATGACCAAAACCACTCTTCGGACGATTACGATGAATATTCCCTCGCAGAAAATTATCACTCGCGACAATGTTTCCATTGATATAGCGGCCGTAGCTTATTATCATATTGTTGATCCGCGAAAATCAGTGGTGGCTATTGAAAATGTTTATGACGCCGTTAATCAGATCAGTCAGACGACAGTGAGAAATGTAGTGGGGCAATTTGCTCTTGATCAACTTCTTTCTCAAACCAGCGAAATAAACGAAAAGATAAAAGACGTTATTGATACCCACACTGAACCCTGGGGCGCCCAGGTAACGGCTGTGGAAATTAAGGACATAGTTTTACCGGATAATATGCAAAGAGCAATGGCCAAGGAAGCGGAAGCGGAGCGGGAAAAAAGGGCCAAGATCATTGCGGCGGATGGAGAATTTCAGGCGGCTCTAAAACTAGGCGAAGCGGCGGATATTATTTCCTCCCATCCGGTAGCCTTGCAACTGCGAACTTTGCAAACGATGGCCGAAATTTCAGTGGAAAAAAATTCCACTATTATCTTCCCAGCGCAATTTATGAGTACGGTCAAAGAAGCGATGAAGATGATAAAGGACGATTCGGGGAAATAAATATAAATAGAATATACGGAGCTGAAGTGGGGAAGTAATAAATGTTGGTTTTTAATTTATGGACAAGTCACAATTGTTTATTAAAACACTGGAAGATATCGAAACACGTTTAACCTCTTATGATGAATACGAAATATTGATGGTTGCCGGATTATTAAGGAAGTTGCTTTTAGATGGTGATTCCTTAATGAATCAAGTTAATCGGGGAAAAAAACTGAAAATAACATTTACTATAAATGATAGAAAAATTCCTCAAGCATCATCAGACGTAGTTTTTTGGTCGATAGAGGATGGCCTCGATCCTGATACATCAGTTCCTCTTCTATGTAATCCCAAAGAAGTAAACAAAGACGATTTACTTAAAATACCGATCATCCTATCCAATGGAAAAACAATAAACATAAAAGATCTAATTCAACATATGGCGCATGTTGAAGGTGCTATTCATCCAGGGATACCAAAATCAGATGAAGAAAAAATATTAAAAGGACTGGGTCGAATATTGGGTATCGGTGGGTTACCAGTCGGAATTAGACTTCTAAAAGCCATCGCAAGAGTAGTTTTAAGGGGTTTGCAACCGTTAAGAAATGAAGTTACAAATTAGTATATTATATGGCGCATCTGGTTCAAAAATTTTCTCAGAGCATCCCTTCTCTCTTCATAAACTTCCTGATATGACCTTTGGCCTCGGAAGTCCGGACAAATCTCAACCAATCATGGCTTGATATTTCACTGTGGTTGTATATAATACAGATATGATCGAGATAAACAAGAAAAAAATTGAAGAAATCGCCAAAAAGCACGATTTGAAGCTGCTTTTGCTTTTTGGTTCCCAAGCCAGCGGAAAAACCCACAAATTCAGTGATTATGATTTTGGATTTTTGGCAGAAAAAGAGATGAGTCTTGGGGAAAGGGCAAGTTTGACGGACGATTTAATGCATCTTGTTGGCAGTAAATATGTCGAAGATGTCGATCTCAAAAAAGCCGGGCCGCTTTTATTAAAAGAAATCGTAAAAAATAATAAAATACTTTTTCAGGCGGATTTTGAGTATGAGAATTTTTTTTCATACGCCGTAAGGACTTACATGGAAGCCAAGAGAATATTTGATTTAAATGAATTGATTTATAAAAATACCATTCTAAAATATAAACAAAAAATCCATGCTCAATAAAATACTCGTCCAGGAAAAAATAAACAAAATAGAAAACTATACGAAAGAAATCGAACCTCTCTTGAAATTTAGCGTCGATGAAATTATGGCCGATATCTTGAAATTAAGAACCTTGGAGAGAAATTTTCAGTTGATTGTGGATACTATACTTGACATTAATACTCACATTATTGCGGCGGAAAATCTCAAGGCGCCGGATAACTTGCAGGAAACATTATCTATTTTGGGAGAAGCGGGAATCCTGCCTTTCGAGTTTGTTGAAAAATTTGCTCCAGCAGTCGGACTTCGGAATAAAATCGTGCACGATTATGAAAAAATCGACCAAAAAAAAGTAATTACCGATTTAAAAAACGAAATGGAACAGTTCGCGCAGTATATAGTTTGTATAGACGAATTTATAAATAAAAAGTAAGTTTTATAATATCCCTTCTTTCTTCATAAACTTCCTGATGTGGCTTTTGGCCTCGGAAGTCCGGACAAATCTCAACCAATCACGGCTGGGATTTTTCTTTTCGCGTGAAGTGATAATTTCAATAACATCTCCATTGCGCACTTTATGATCAAGCGGAACCATTTTTCCGTTAACTTTGGCGCCAGTGGCGTGGTTGCCGATTTCGCTGTGCACCTTGTAAGCGAAATCAATTGGCGTGGATTCTTCCGGCAGGTCAATAATGTCGCCATTGGGAGTAAAAACAAAAATATGATTTTTGAAAAAATCAATTTTGAGACTTTCCACAAATTCCTGATTATCTTTTCCCAACTCTTGTTGCCATTCGCGAAGCTGGCGGATCCATGTCAGATCCTTTTGCGGAACCTTAGTCGTCTGTGTCCGGAAAAACCAGTTGCGCAGGCGACTTTTTCTTTCTGTATAAACCCAGTGAGCGGCGATACCGAATTCCGCTTCGTCATTCATTTTTTTGGTTCTGATCTGCACTTCCAAAAATTTTCCCTCCGGTCCAAAAATGGTGGTATGAATAGACTGATAGCCGTTAGGTTTGGGGAGAGAAATATAATCCTTAATCCTTCCTACCAGCGGATGAAATTTTTTATGGACGATTCCAAGCGTTTCATAACAATTGACCACTTCAGGGACAATAACCCGCACTCCGGCCAAATCATATATTTTGTTAATGTCCATATCGTGGCGTTTGAGTTTTTGAAAAAGACTGTGGACGTGTTTGGTTCGGCCGAAAATATTCAAGACCTCAATTCCTTCTTTTTGCAACTCTCTTTTTAGCTGAATCACGACCTGGCTGATATGCTCTTTTCTTTCTTTGGCTTCTTTTTCCAGAATTTTTGTGGTATATTCATAGTTTTTTAGATCGAGATACTTAAAGGCCAGATCTTCCAGTTTGACTTTTATCTCTCCAATTCCCAACCGGTTGGCCAGGGGGGCGAAGATTTCCATCGTCTCGAGAGCGATCCGTTGTTGTTTTTCTGGCGGCAAGGCATCTAATGTTTCCATGTTATGGAGCCGGTCGGCCAGTTTTATGATAACCACGCGGATATCGGCCGCCATAGCCAGGAACATTTTTCGCAAATTTTCCAAAAAAAGTTCTTCTTTGGTGCCACGCAGACGTATCTTTCCTAATTTTGTTACACCGTCAACCAAAGTGGCAATTTCCTGGTCAAATTTTTCGGCGATAGCCGCGAGGGTAAATTCCGTGTCCTCCGGAACATCATGAAGGATGGCAGCGGAAATTGTTTTTGAACCCATTCCGATGCGTGCCAAATGAAGCGCCGCGTGAAGCGGGTGCTGGATATAATCCTCTCCAGATTTCCTTTTTTGTCCCTGGTGGGCGGTTTTGGCGAACTCATATGCTTCACGCACCAAAGCGACCCGTTTTGGATCGGGGGCAAATCGGGCATTTTTCAAAACATCTTCGATTGTGATGATTCTGTAAGGCATAGATATTACTGCTCTTTCTCGTATTTGCATTCTTTATTAGAACAATTAACCTTCCCTTTCATACTAAAAACTAATAAACTCTGACATTGCGGACATTTTTCTCCAGTCGGTTTGTTCCAGAGGGCGAAATCACATTTAGGATAGGAATTGCAGCCATAAAAAGTTTTTCCACGCTTGGATTTTCTGGCGACAATTTCGCCGGTCTCACATTTAGGACACTTGATTCCGGTTTTATTTTCAATTCTTTTGATGCCTTTGCATTCCGGATAGTTGGAACAGCCTAAAAACACGCCGTATTTTCCGCGCTTGACCACCATTTTTGCGCCGCAGACGTCGCAAATTTCTCCGGAATTTTCTTCTTCTATCTTTTTTTCTTCTCCGGTTTTTTCCGTATATTTACAATTAGGGAAATTGGAACAAGCAACGAATTTTCCAAAGCGGCCGAATTTAATGATCAGATCTCCGCCACATTCCGGGCATTTCTTGTCCAATTTTTCTTGAAAATCTTCCTTTTTGACGATCTTAACTTTGTCAGTGATATTTTTGTGGAAAGGTTTATAAAATTCGGCAATAATAGGTACCCACCCCTTTTTTCCTTCAGCAATTTTGTCAAAATCTTCTTCAATGCTGGCCGTGAAACCGATGTCAACAATTTGCGGAAAATGTTCGACGAGAAGATCATTGACAACCAGGCCAATTTCCAATGGGAAAAGTCTTTTCTCTTCATTTTTTTCCACATATTTTCTATCAATGATAGTGGAAATAGTCGGCGCGTAGGTGGAAGGGCGGCCAATGCCATTTTCTTCCAAGATTTTGACAAGACTGGCTTCGGAATAGCGGGGCGGGGGAGTGGTGGATTTTTCTTCTGTTTTGATATCGGCAATTTCCAGTTCGTCACTGACTTCCAAGTGTGGGAGCATATTTTCTCCATTGGTATTTCTTGAAGACATAACGCGTAAAAATCCATCAAACTTTATGGTCGAACCATTGGCGGTCAGCGCGTAGGTGTTTTTGTTGCTTTTAGCGGCAATTTCCATTTTCACCGAATCAAAAACGGCCGGCGCCATCTGCGAGGCGATCATTCTTTCCCATATCAATTTATACAATTTATATTGATCCGGTTCTAATTCCGCTTTCAATTCTTCCGGAGTTTTTTCAGGATATGACGGCCGGATGGCCTCATGAGCTTCCTGCGCTCCCTTTGATTTATTCTTGAAAAATCGCGGACTTTCCAATGTATATTTTTTTCCAAAATCTTTTTCAATCAATTTTTTGGCCGCCAACATTGATTCGAGCGACAAATTGACGGAGTCGGTTCGCATATAGGTGATGAATCCGTGCTCATAAAGTCTTTGAGCAGCCATCATGGTTTTTTTGGCGGAATAGCCAAGGGTGTTTATCGAAGCTTGTTGCAAGGTGGAAGTGGTGAATGGCGCGCCGGGGAGGCGTTGAGTTTCCTTTTCTATGATATCGGTCACATGAAAATTAGCCTCTTTCAAATCGTCGAGCATTAGTTGGGCAGTGGCTTCGCTATCGATAATGGTTTTTTTGATCTTGTAGTCACCGGCAAAAAGTTTCATCGTTTCAGACTTGTCAATTTTCTTGCCATTTTTTTCAACCAGAGTCGCGGCAAATTGTTTGTCTTTTTCCTTACTCTTTTTTCGCAGTTCAATAGGCAGTGTCCAATAATTTTGGGATTTAAATTTTTCGATTTCTCTTTCACGTTCAGATATGAAACGTAAGGCTACGGATTGCACCCGTCCGGCAGAAAGTCCGCGGCGGATCTTTTTCCAGAGGAATGGTGAAAGCTCATAACCGACCAAACGATCAAGAACGCGCCTGGCTTGCTGGGCGTCTACCAGATTGATATCAATCTCTCGCGGATTTTCCATGGCTTTGTCAATCGCTTTTTTGGTGATTTCATGGAAAACAATTCTTTTGGGCGATTGTTTTTTGAGTTTGAGCGCTGACACTAAATGCCAAGAAATAGCTTCTCCCTCGCGGTCTTCGTCGGTTGCCAGAATGACTTCATCCGCTTTATCAGCCAACTTTTTTAATTCTGATACGCGAGAGCGCGCCGCTCCGGGAATGATATATTTCGGTTCAAAATTATGTTCAATGTCGATACCCATTTCTTTTTTGGGGAGATCTCTGACATGGCCATAGGAAGATTTGACCGTAAAACCACGCCCTAGGAATTTGGAAATAGTCTTGGCTTTGGTTGGAGACTCTACGATTACTAATTTCATGAGTTTGAGTTAGACTTGCTATAATTATTAATTTAGGGATTTTACGTTTGTTTTGTGTCGAATTTTCAATTTAAAATTTTTAATTTTTAATCAATTTAAAATTTCTAAATTTTTTAATTTAAAATTCAATTAAAATTTCAAATTAAAAATTTCAAATTTCATAGTAAAATATAATTCTGTCCCCCAATATTCTTCACCCATCCCTTAATTTCCATAATAGATAGCGTCGAACTGACATCTGCCATATCCAGTTTAGACATTTTCCGGATATTGTCAATGTGAAGCGGTTCGTGAGTCAGTACTCCGAGAATAATTTTTTCCTCTTTGGTGTTAGCATTCTTTGAAACCGGAGGTTTACTTTCTTTGGTTATAAAAATCTCCAGCTCTTCCAGTATATCATTAACTGACGTCACTAGTCTTGCTCCCTTTTTAATCAGCTCATTAGTGCCAAAAGATTGAGGAGAGAAAATAGATCCCGGAACGGCAAATATCTCGCGGTTCGAGTCCAGTGCCATTTGCGCAGTGAGAAGCGCGCCGCTTTTTTCGCCAGCTTCCACAACTAGCGTGCCAATGCTCATGCCGGCAATAATTCTATTTCTGGCGGGGAAAGTTAATTTCCCAGCTTGCATCACTGGCGGATATTCCGATACTAAAATCCCGTTATTTGTTATTTCGCGCGACAAATTAAAATTATTTCTCGGATAAATACTCTCGTCGTCAAGACTGTTTCCCAAAACAGCGATCGTTTTTCCGCCGGCATCCAGCGCTCCGCGATGGGCGAATGAATCTATGCCTAAAGCCATTCCGCTGACAATTCCCAGTCCAGCTTGCGCTAGTTCCCGAGAAAGGCTGGAGGTTACTTGCGCGCCATATTGAGTATATTTCCGCGAACCGACAATGGCGACGAGAGGCAGGCTGTTCAGGTCTAAATTGCCGCGCGTGTATATAATGTAAGGCGCGCCGGCGGCTTCCTTGAGAAGTTTGGGATATCCATCATCAGTCGCGGTTATCATTTTTATGTCCAATCTTGCCAGGATTTCCCATTCTTTCTCCGGATTAATACTATTTCGCTCGATTATTATTCTTTCAGCTAGTTTTTCGCCAATGCCACTCCCGGCCAATTGCCAGGCATCCGCTTTCCATATTTCTTCGAATGAGGAGAAATGATTTTTGAGCATTTTCATCTTTTGCGGCCCAACCCCGAAGATTTTATTCAAAGCGTGCAGGTATTTCATTATTAAAAGATAACACAGCGCGAAAGTGTTGACAAATATTGATGATTATGATAGAAATAAATGCTGTAGCGAAACGATATGTGAGGTTTTTAGAAAGAAATTGAAAATGTTTTGCTATAACAACTTTAAGATGGTAGACGAATGAATATCTGTAATTGCGAAATTCCTGATGTCTATCATCTTAATTTGAAAACAATCCTGGTTTCCCGGGACAAGTTTTGAGAGGGACGAGGTGAAGAATGTCCCTCTCGAAAACCAGTTCTTTTCAAAGGCAGCGGACGAATTATGCGGTATGAAAATGATTTTGCGAATGTCCGCTGTCTGCTAACAATTTCCGCCACGGCGGATAGGATTTGGAGGAGACGAGGCAGAACGTTTTTTAAAGATGAAAAATCTGTCTCCTCCAACCCACAATATTTAGTGTTTCTAACAAATTTTGCAGGACGAGTTTGGTTTTATAAAAAATGAGTCGAGCGATGTTCTGCGAATTCGGGTGAGACGAAGAATGTCGTATTGAAATAAGGGATTGCTTGTCTCACCCTTTCCTTAAAGAAATTAACTTTTTGATTTTTTCAAGGAGAGCACGTTTTCCGCAGTTTTACAAAAGAAACAGATAGTGTGCGCTCCAATCAAGTAGCGGACGACAGTTTGACTGTTATTAAATGATACAGTGATTGTCCGCTGCTTATCTCAGCACTTTTCCAAAACCGATGTCCTTCGGGACGAAAAATCAACTGACTAATTGGTCAAAAGGAGAATTTGATGGAAGAACGTTTTATCGGTATTAGGCACAGAGTGAAGCAGTCGGCGGCGGGTGAAGCGCGGCCGACACAGCTTGCAGTTCTAAATGTTGAGTCTCAAGAAATGATATCGTATGATCCGTACGATCTCGAAACCGAAACTGACGAGCTGGACTGGGTTAAGGGGTGCTTTCCGGTGAAATTCCGAAAACCGGAAGTGGATGAAGATTTGTCCCAATTCTCCAGCCACCATATCAAGTGGCGCAAACTGAAAAAGGGCGAAGATCCCAAGAATTTTCCTGACAATCTCGTAAAGCTCGACGGCCGCGATTTTTTCACCGTTGCCAGGGTGCCGATGGAATACGATGGCATTCAAAGCGGTGATAAAGTAGCTATGGTACTCGGCGGGTTCGGCGACAAGTTAGCCTTTGCCATTTCGCGCCAGGGTGAAAAAATCGACGCCGAAGTCTGGCGTATCCCGCCGTTCTCCCTGAAAGAAAACCGGGGAGAATGGGACAAGGAAGAAGACGCCAAGACATTGGCCGATCTTTTCTGGAAGCGCCAGGAACTCTTTCGCAAAGTGGAGGTTCGTGACCGCGAGCTCATTTTGCTCAAGGAAACCTGGATTTCTCTTCAGGACGCCATGAAAGCGCGGATTGCCTGCGAACAAAGACTTCGCCAGCATTTCATTGGCGAAATTTTCTGCTCCGAAGATGGCGGGTATCCAGAAGGGGATATCGAGCTGGCTTTTGACAAAGTGAAAGCCAATGACAGGATTCTTTTGGCTCTCCGGGAAGAAGAATCTCGTCGAGAAAAGTCTCTGGTCAAGATTATCGGTAAACTGAGCGTGTATAATGATCTTTTTCTGCCCATCAAGGGCGTCGGACCCAAAATCGCCGCCCGGATCATTACGGCAGTCGGCGATATCCGTCGTTTTCCGACGGCGTCAAAACTGAAAGCTTTCTGCGGATGCCATGTGCTGTTCGAATTTCCGCTGAACGGAAAAACAGTCGTTCGGAAACTTCTGCCGGGAGAAGCGCCCAACGAAAATCCGCGTTTTGCCAGAAAACGGACAGGCGAACTGGCCAACTGGCATAATGAAGCTCGCCAAGGTTTATATCTGGTAGGCGATCAGTTCAATCGCCGGCCGGATACCATTTGGGGCCAGAAGCTTCTGGAATACAAGGCCAAATTCCGCGAGAAGCATCCGGAAGTGATTGTTGGCGCGAATGGGAAGAAGAAATACACCAACGCCCATATCCACAAAATGGCCATCTGGCGGACGCTGACCAAGTTCGTCGAATGGCTTTGGCGGGAATGGACGCGGCTGGAAAAACCGCCGGAAGCCGAAAAACTGGCGGCGTAGGAGGCTGCTATGCACCAGGGGAATTCGGGCAAGGGCTTACAAAAGCATCGCAAGAGTGGGGTTGTCCATAATTGTGAACACTTTACTGGTAAAAAAGGAGGAAAACAGATAAAAAGGAAGGGTTCTACGAAAAAACAGAGAAGAAAGAAACACGGAACCCATCAAAACAAATATGCGCTTCAATCTTGAAGCAAAAATGGGCGAGACGATGTGTGCAATGTCATTCGATGACAGCAATCGTGTCTCGCCCTCTCTTCAAAGATATTAATTTTTTAATGTTTTTGAAGAGAGACGAAGTATGGACTGTTTTTACGACGTTAGGCATGTCTCTCCAGTTGGCGGACGAAAGGCAGGTTATTAAAAATGAAAAAACGAATGTCCGCCAACTTCCCAAGCTTTAAAAAGCAAGACGCGAAGATACTTATTTTAAATGAGGATTACTCTGTCTTGCTTTCAGGATGGCAGACGAAGGCGAGGCTATTTACATATAAGCCCAATTGTCTGCCATTCTTTCCTGAAAACAATTTTTTGAGAGAGACGAGTTGATCACTTTTTCATAAGATTTAAGAAGTGTCTCTCTCAAAAAACAGTTCTTTACAAAGACAGCGGACGATAGTGGTGTTATGTAAATGTATGGAGCCCTGTCCGCTGTCTGACAATAATTCCCGTCACGGCGGGATAGGATTTGGGAGAAACGACGCTATGTCTATGCCTTTTGAAAATCGAGATGTTTCTCCTAAATCCTTAATATTTTAGTACCTTTTTTAAATAATTATTAGGGTCATATTCCCCGTAGCTTGCTGCGTAAGAATATAAAAAATGACCTTAATACCCCGTCAGCTTGCTGCGGGGAAGTTTATTTAAAATTTTGCAGGACGAACTCGAAGTTATAATTATGACCGACGTACTGTCCTGGCAAATACGGGCGAGACGATAATGGGTCTGTTAAAACGACTATGCAGCTGTCTCGCCCTCTCTTTAGAAACATTAAGTTGTATTGATGTTTTCAAAGAGAGACGAAAAGCACACTGTTTTTACAAGGCTAATTCTGTTTCTCTGGTTGGCGGACGATATTATTTCTATCAAAATGATGTGGAGAGTGTCCGCCAACCTCCCTAACTTTCAAAAAGCAAGACGATTGAAGTTTTATCATAATGATGATTCTCAAGATGTCTTGCTTTCAGGATGGCAGACGATAGATCGGGTATTTTAAATGAGATGGATGGTGTCTGTCATCCTTCCTGAAAACAAATTTTGAGAGAGACGATAGCATTCGTTTGATCGAAAAGATTTGAAAACTGTCTCTCTCAAAATAGTTCTTTATAAAGGCAGCGGACGAATGGGGAGGTATTTTATGAATTTGCTAATGTTCGCTGTCTGATAATAACTCTCGCTACGGCGGGATAGGATTTGGGAGAAACGAATATTGAAGTGTCTCTTGACGTCAATAGGAGTGTTTCTCCCGAATCCACAATATTTTGCGGGACGATGGGTGCATTATTAAAATGAATCAACAGATGTCCTGCGGAAATAAAGGCGAACGAATCAGTGGGTGTTGTAAAACCAACGCATTTTTGTTCGCCTTTTTCTTTTAATATATCATCGCATAGCTTGACAAATTATATTGTTATGTGCTATTATTTTTTGACATCACAAGACTAGGTAAAAAGCTAATTTTTCATTCTTATGAATCATAATACGACCCAAAAATTGGAAGACGTAAATAAGACGCAAAAAACCGGATCAAAACCGGATTTTTCTGGTTTGGTCAATCAAATCCTGTCATTTTTACCGGAGAGAACGCGAGATATTTTCAAAAGGCGATATGGATTGGCTCACGAAAAAGGGGAGACGCTGGAAAAAATCGGATCTGATTATGGCATAACCCGCGAGCGCGTTCGCCAGATCGTGGCTGACGCTCAAAAAAATATTTCCGCCAATTTGAGCGAGACTGATTTTTTGCAGGCGGAAAATGGTTTGATTTTTACAATTGAAAAAAATAATGGTATAATTAAGGAAAGCGTAATAGTTAATCAATTCAATTCGGATGGGATCGCGACAGCGAATGCCATCAAGTTTTTGGCCGAATGTTCCTCTAGGATAAAAATAGCCGAAGAAAAAGGGCTCTTGGAAAAATCCTGGGTCGCTTCTTCCCAGATGGAAGAAAAAGCCAAAAAAGTAGCGCAAAAAGCGGAAGAAATTCTCAAAAACGAAAAAAAGACATATTCTGCGGAAAAAATGAGCGAAGAGTTGAGAAAAATCTTTCCGGAGATGAGTGAACAGGAGATAATGAACTATCTGGAAGTGTCCGTCAGGGTAAAAAAGAACAAATTTGGAAAATGGGGGATATATAACTGGCCGGAAATCAGCCCAAAAGGAACAAGAGAAAAAGTTTATCTGATCCTCAAAGAGAAGAAACAGCCCCTTCATTTTGCTGAAATTGCCAAGTTGATTGATGAATATAAACTGGGAACAAAGAAAGCTCATCCGCAAACGGTGCACAACGAATTGATCAAAGACGATCGTTTCGTGCTCATCGGTCGGGGAATGTATGCTTTGGCCGAATGGGGATATAAGGAAGGAACAATTAAAGATGTTCTTCAGGAAATCATTGAAAAAAGCGGACATCCATTGAAGCGAGAAGAGATCCTTCGGGAAGTGATGAAGCGCCGAAAAGTGAAAAAAAGCACAGTGCTCATCAATCTTAATAATCGTGGAATATTTGAAAAACAAAAAGATCATTACTCTTTGAAAAGATAGCCCTGATGCTTTACGCGATTGTCTCTGCCGATACGCGCTTCGGCGCGGTAGTTTGGTTGAAGTAGCTAATTCCGACAGTACGGCTAGATAATCATATCAAAAAACTATCAAGCGCCTCCGTAAGCGTATCGCCATCAACAATCGCGTAAAGCATATTATAAAACAAAAATATTTAATTTCTACAACGTTAGAAAAAAATGATTATAAACAGCGAACTTTTATATACTCTTCATATCCTCGGTGTAGCTTTTTATCACACCTGGTGGATAATCTTGCCTTTTGGTCTTTACTGGATTTTTAAAATTCTTCATACAGACTTTGTCTTTATCCGATCTTCCAACTCCTATTTCCGCAGTTTGCAATGGACGTTTTTAGAAGTTATTCCGCCCAAAGAAATTGAACGAGGGCCGAAAATGATGGAGTCTGTTTTTCAGGGTCTTTCTGGAGTGACCACCACTCCTAATAATTTTGATCTCTGGGTCGACGGGAAGTGGATCCAGGATCGTTTTAGTTTTGAAATTTTTGGGGAGAACGGACAGGCTCATTTCATCATCCGGGTTCAAAAAAGGCTGCGCAATATGGTGGAGGCTAATATATATGCCCAATATCCGGGCGCGGAGATTATGGAAGTGGATGATTACACACTCCGTTTCCCCAAGATTATGCCTAACAGAGATTGGGATTTTTGGGGAACGGATTTTAGATTTACCGCTCCCATCCCGATACCTATCAAAACATATGACAAATTTGAAGAAGATATCACCGGAGAAATGATTGATCCAATGTCTTCTCTTATGGAAGTCATTGGCACTTTGCCGCCCAACCAGTATATTTGGATGCAATATGCTATTGAGCCGAAACTGGAAAAGTGGAATTATGAGGACGCGCATAAGGTAGTTCTCGATAAGCTCAAAAAGAAAGAAAGTCCGGCCAAGATGAATTTTCTGGATCATCTGATGGATGTTTTGTCCAATTTTTTCAAGGGCTTTTCAGCGCCACCGGAATTTGCCGTGGTCGCCAAAAATCAGGATCAGCCGCTGGAGTTCAAATTGAGCCCCCTGGAAAAAGATCTTTTGAAAGCGACAGAGGAAAAAATGGGAAAAAACATTTTCAATACAAAAATGAGATTTATCTATATCGGCAAGCGGGAAAATTTCGATAAGAATACAGTAGGCAATTTCATCGGCGGGATAAAACAATTCAACGACATGAACTATAATCAGGTTATTCCGGAAGACGTCAGCAAAACTTACGGCAAAATATTTTTCAAGGATGTTACCGCCAGTTTCAGAAAAAGAAAAATATATAAAAGATATAGAGACAGGGATCCGACCGGGGTTACCGTTCTTTTTTCCACCAAAGAAATGGCCACTGTCTATCACTTTCCGGATATGGGAGTTAAATCTCCCGCTGTTCCGCGCGTGGCTTCGAAATTGGGCAGCGCCCCGGCTAATTTGCCGATAGAATAGCTTATGAATAAGATTAATTTCTTTGCTAAAACTAATTTCCGCAATCAGGAGAGGACGTTCGGGATAAAAAGGGAGGATCGTACCCGCCACATGTATGTCATTGGAAAAACGGGTATGGGGAAAACGAATCTTCTGGAGAATATGGCCATTCAGGATATCCGTGATGGCGAGGGTGTTTGCGTTGTCGATCCGCACGGAGAATTTGCCGAAAAAATGTTGCGAGCCGTTCCGCCCGAGCGTATAAATGACGTTGTCTATTTCAATCCGGCGGACAAAGAATTTCCGGTGGCTTTTAATATTCTGGAAGCGGTTGATGAGGACAAAAAAAATCTGGTGGCTTCGGGTATGATGGGTGTTTTCAAAAAAATATGGCCGGACGTTTGGAGTCCGCGGATGGAATATATTCTCAATAATACAATTCTCGCTCTTCTTGATTATCCTGGCTCAACCATGCTTGGCGTCAACCGGATGATGTTTGACAAGGATTATCGGAAACGCGTTTATCCTAAAATAAAGGATCCGGTGGTCAAATCATTCTGGATCAACGAATTTGACAAATGGGAAGATAAATTCCGAAAAGAAGCAGTGGCGGCCATCCAAAATAAAGTCGGCCAATTTTTGTCTTCTGTCGTCATCCGCCATATTGTCGGCCAGCCGAAATCGACGATCGATATGCGAGAGATTATGGATAACAAAAAAATTCTTATCGTCAATCTTTCGAAGGGCAGGATAGGAGAAGACGCTATGAGACTTTTGGGCGGTATGGTTGTAACAAAGATCCAGCTGGCGGCCATGGGAAGAGTGGATATCAATTCTGAAGATCGAAAAGACTTTTATCTCTATGTCGATGAATTCCAGAACTTTGCCACGGAGTCTTTTGCCAATATTTTATCCGAAGCCAGAAAATATCGCTTGAATCTGATCCTGGCTCACCAATATATCAATCAGCTGGTCTTTGATAATAATTCCGTGGTGCGTGACGCTGTTTTTGGCAACGTCGGAACGATGGTTACTTTTCGGGTTGGGGCGGATGACGCGGAATTTCTGGAAAAAGAATTCGAGCCGGTTTTTATGATGAATGATCTGGTCAACTTGGCAAAATACAATGTTTATCTTAAGCTAATGATTGACGGGATAACCGGCGATGCTTTTTCCGCAACCACTTTACCACCGGCCGATCTGTCGGAGACTACCGGAAATGAAGAAAAAGCTATTAAGGTTTCCCGAGAAAGATATGGAAAAAGCCGAGCGGAAGTGGAAGAAAAGATCGCCCGCTGGAGCGGAATGATGGATATGGAAGAATATGATAATCTGGCCGCTAAAAGAAATAATAATGCCAGTCCGGCCGTCCCTATTGCTCCGCCCAGATTTAATCCGCCTGCAAATCAAGCAGTAACACAAGTCAGAAGAGAAGAAGTCAGAGAAAGAGTAGCTTATACGCCAAGACCAGCTAGTGTTTCTGTTTCGCCTCCAAAACCAGATATAAAACAAAATATTGAGGAAAAACCAATGTTTTCGGCGGTGTGCGACACGTGCGAGGAAAAAATCAGTGTTCCTTTCAAGCCCGATCCATCACGTCCAACTTTTTGCAAAGAGTGCCTGAAGGATTATCAAAGGGCTAAAGCCCGGGCGCAAGCCAAGCCGGATAATTATCAAAAGCCTGATAATCGTTACGAAAAAAGAGAACCGGAAAAGAAAGAATATCAACCGAACGCTTTTGTCCCCAGGGAAAGACCGATGAGTCTCAATCAAATTTCGCATATGGCTCCCAAAAAATTCAAACGCGCGCGGCCACAGGTAAATTTGAGCGAAGTGCGGGAATTAATTGATAAAACTAAAAAAAATGATAACTGACCCAACGCAGATGAGCGACGAAGACAAAAAGAGAAAAAAACATTCCATCGAAATGGAAATGGTCATTTTAGAATCGGACCAAAAAAAGATGATCAGTCAAAAAACGGCGTTGGAAGCAGAAATCAGAAAATTGAAATATGATGAAGAAAGGATAAGGGTGACACTTGATGAAAAGAAAGAAGAACTGGAAAAAGCGACATATATTTTGACTCAAAATGAGGAGGAAGTGAAAAGGCTCAAAAAGCAACTTAATTTGGTAATATAAAAGTATGGCCGCGTCTTATTTAAAAGAAATTGTGACTAAAAGAGCCGAAGATATTAAGTTGGAACTGGCTGGTTCGGAAAAAGATGCTATCTTTTATCTTGACAGAAAGCTAGACCATGAAGATATTGATTTTATCGGCGCCATGACCGAACTCCGGAAGAAATTCGGCAGAAAATTTACCGAACCTGATTACAAATACATGGGCAATGAGATCCATAGGAAATTATATAATAAGCCTTATTTTTAAATACAGAAAATATGACAGCGAAAGAACTTCGTCAGAAATATTTGGATTTCTTTGAAAGCAGGGGACATGCAATTGTTCCAAGCGCTTCTTTGATTCCGGAAAATGACCCTACAACACTCTTCACCGGTTCGGGAATGCAGCCGATGGTGCCATATCTTTTAGGAGAAAAACATCCATTGGGGACAAGAATTACTGATAGCCAAAAATCTTTTCGGACTCAGGATATTGAAGAAGTGGGGGATAATCGGCATACTACTGTTTTTGAAATGTTGGGTAACTGGTCGCTTGGTGATTATTTCAAAAAAGAACAAATAAATTGGATGTTTGAATTTTTGACCAATGAATTAAAACTAGATCCTGACCGTATATATGTAACAGTGTTTAGAGGAAATGAAAAGATAGGAATCCCAAGAGATGACGAATCAGTAAAAATTTGGCAGGAAGTATTTAAAAAATCCGGAATTGAAGCAAGGCCAATTGATTTTTCTGAGCGGGATGGAATGCAGGGAGGAAGAATCTTCTATTACGACGAAACAAAAAACTGGTGGTCGCGCGCCGGAGTGCCAGCCAATATGCCAGTAGGCGAGCCGGGAGGGCCTGACAGTGAAATGTTTTGGGATTTTGGAGTGGAACATAAGTTTCATGAAAATTCCAAATGGAAAGATGAGCCATGCCATATCAATTGTGATTGCGGAAGATTTTTGGAAATCGGAAATAATGTCTTTATGGAGTATGTTAAAACGGAAAAAGGTTTTGAACTTCTGAAACAAAAAAATGTTGATTATGGAGGCGGGCTTGAACGCCAAATCGCAGCTAAGCTGGATACCCCAGATATATTTCTAACGGATATATTTACCCAAGCTATAAAAACAATTGAAAAACTATCAGGCAAGACATATTCTGGCAATGAAGAAGCGTTTCGAGTAATCCTGGACCACCTAAGGGCGTCTACACTCTTAATAGGCGATGGCGCATATCCGTCCAATAAGGATCAGGGATATTTTGTCAGAAGGCTTATAAGGCGCGCTGTTAGATTTGCGCATAAGTTGGGTATAGAAAATAATTTCTGTTCCCAAATCGCGAAAGTTTATATTGAATATTACAAGGATCCATATATAAGTCTTGAAAATGATAAAGAGAAAATTTTTAATGAGTTAGAAAATGAAGAAAATAAATTTAGAAAAACTCTTAAAAAGGGGGAATCTATGATAATAAAATTAGAGGCGCACGATGTTACTGGAGAAGCTGCCTTTGATTTATATCAAACTTACGGATACCCAATAGAAATGGTAGAAGAGGCCGCCAAAGAAAGAGGCCTGAATATAGCAGACAATTTTAAGAATGTATTTCAGCAGGAGCTACAAAAACACCAAGATCTTTCCCGTACCGCTTCTGAAGGAAAATTTAAGGGCGGGCTGGCTGACCACAGCGAAAGGACTACTCAATTGCATACAACCGCGCATTTGATGCTGGCAGGACTGCGAAAAGTGCTGGGTGATCATATCCATCAGAAAGGATCCAATATCAATGGCGAAAGAATCCGTTTTGACTTTTCGCACGGCGAAAAGATGACCGATGAACAAAAAAAAGCAGTAGAAGAATTTGTGAATACGGCCATTAAGGCCGCGGTGCCGGTAACCCTGGAAGAAATGAGCCTAGAAGAGGCGCGGGAAGCTGGGGCGGAAGGCGCGTTTGAGGATAAATATGGTGACCGGGTGAAAGTATATACAATAGTTGGTTTTTCCAAAGAAATTTGCGGCGGCCCGCATGTAGAAAACACCGGCGATATCAAGGGTGTGTTTAAAATCACCAAAGAAGAGAGCTCCAGCGCGGGTGTGAGAAGGATAAAAGCGGTGGTGGAATAAATGTCAGAACCACTGATTATCACATGAACTTGCATGATTTCACTTGATTTTTAAAACTATTAAATAATATGAAAATTGTTACTGATAAAATTACAATAGCTGAATTAAAAGAAATGTCCGGAAAAATGTTTGGTAATCTGGTCAAGGCTGTTGTGGATGTGGAAAAAGAAATTATGGCAGTAGATGCCGAACTTCATGCTGACGAAGAGGCCTTGATGTTGGAAAACGGATCAAAGCAGGAAAATCTTTGGGGGATAAATATTTACCCTGAAATGGAAGGCGAAGATTTTGTGGAATTTGATTCTATGATTAATATCCGTCCGGCGCAAAATAATCGCAGTCGAGGAGTTGAAAGTGAAGAAATGCAAAAAAGGATATTGGAAATTGTTAATAAGCTTGTAACTAAATGAACATTCAACATAAAGAACTAGCCGGTGGACGGTGGAATAAACTTTCTTTTTTTGAGCAGATGGCCAATGTTGGCAGTGAAGTAGAAAGAACAATAAAATGGAAAGACAAAAGTAACAAGGAATATTCTGAACTGGCCTTTTTTCGCGCGCTTGAACTGCTTGATTTGACTATTGCGGATAAAAAAAATATTTCTAAATTAAGAGAGATAGTCAGAGCGCGGGAGGCTCTGGCAGACTATTTTGTCTTTGATAATGAATATCACTCAACAGACAAGTCCTGGCAAAATTATTTTTACGCCTTCAGCTTTGCAGCCAGGCTGAATAACTGACTTATTAGGTAACTATACGATAAAAAGAATGGCCTCAAAAGGGTCTTTTTTCGTTTGACAGGCGGATAAAAATATGCTATAATGGACGGTTAGTTGATCGAACTTTGACAATGAAATATGCCTACATTCGGCCACTTTTTGCCTTTACTTGGTTATCCATTTTGAGGCAAAAATTGGCTGAATGTGGAAGAAAGATAATAAACCCGACAAAATTCATAGGAGAAGAGATGAAAAAGAATCTGATGGTAATTTTTGTTTGTGCAGCGCTGCTTTTTTCTGCAGCCGATGTTTTCGCAGTTTCCACGTCCAGAACGTTTCTGGGCGACAATATTTCGTTGCCCAAAAATTTTGAAAATGAAACCTCAATCAGAGGTTTTTTATATTTCCAAAAAACCCTTGCTTGCTGGTAAAGTTTATGTTAAATTTGGCATAAATGTGATAAAATAAATTTATGGTAAAAATAATCACTGACGAAAAACTAGTAGACGAATTTTTGGAACGCGGTGTGGCGGAAATTTATCCGGATAAAACCACTTTCAAGAAGAAACTTTTGAGCGGAGAAAAAATTCGTGTTTATTGTGGTTTTGATCCGAGCGCGCCGTCACTTCATATTGGAAATGCCATTCTTATCAATAAATTATCTGAACTGCAGAAACTTGGTCATGAAGTGATATTTCTTATCGGTGATTTTACCGGAATGATCGGTGATCCGACAGATAAATCTGCCGTCAGAAAAAAATTGACACGGGAAGAAGTTCTGGAAAACGCTAAAAATTATCAAAAGGAAGCTTCGGCCTATCTGTTTTTTGATAAAGAAAATCCAGCGACGGTAAAATACAACAGCGAATGGAATGATAAACTTTCCTATAGGGATCTTATGGAAGTGGCTTCCAATTTTACCGCCCAGCAAATGTTTGCGCGAGATATGTTCCAGGAAAGGATAAAAAACGACAAACCGATCTATCTCCATGAATTTCTATATCCTTTGGCGCAAGCCTATGATTCAGTGGCGATGGATGTGGATTTGGAAATTGGAGGCAATGACCAGATGTTCAATATGATGTGCGGACGAGATTTAATGAAAGCCATGAAAAACAAAGAAAAATTTGTGCTGACAATGAAGCTCCTGGCTGACAATGAAGGAAAGAAAATGGGAAAGAGCGAAGGAAATGTAGTTTGGCTTTCCGATAGTCCACAGAATATGTATGGCAAAGTGATGTCTTGGCCGGACGGAGTCATTGGGATTGGGTTTGAACTTTGTACGAATATTAAATTTAGCGAGGTAAAAGAAATATATGTTGAACTGGAAGATGGAAAAATTAATCCTAGAGATCTGAAGATGAAGTTGGCGTATGAAATAACCAAAATTAATCATGGAGAGGAAAAAGCTGACGCGGCGCAGGATTATTTTGTAAAAACTATCCAAAAAAAAGAAATTCCGGATGATGTTTCTCCGTCGCTGCCTCCTCCGGGAGAAGTTACTCTTGTAGAATTTTTAGTTAGGGAAAACATGGCCGAAAGCAAGGGTGATGCGCGTAGAAAAATTGAACAAGGCGGAGTAAGTATCGATGGTGAAATAATTAGAGATTACAAAGGTATTATTGATGAAAGTTGGGATGGAAAAATTGTAAAAGTCGGAAAGAAAAATTTTCGAAAAATTACGTTTGAATAGCGATAATTCTTGCAAAATTTACTTTTATCTTTTACTTTTTAATTTTTACCTTGAAAAGTTATCCACAGTTCAAAAAAGGGCATTGACAAATATTCTAAAAGTTTTATATTTAAGACTGTGAGTAGTTTTTAATATAAAAATTAATTTAACTAAAAAAACTATCTAGTAATTTTAAATTTTTTACACTGGATATTTTCCTACAATAAAAAATGGAAGAAACAAATGGGGTAGGGACTACGCAATTTGGTTCCCACCTGACGCTAGACGGTTATGGCGGAGACTTTGACAAATTAAACAGCAAAGAAATAGTGTATAAGTGTCTCGACGAGCTTGTGGAAAAGTTAGGGATGCATAAGCTGACTGAACCGATGGTGGTGGAATGCGGCGCGGTCAATCCCAAAGATTCCGGAGGCTTTTCCGGGTTCACGATGATCATCGAAAGCCACATCAGTGTCCACACATTCCCGTATCGGAAGTTCGTCTCCGTGGATGCCTACACCTGCAAGGGCTCAATTGACAAAGAGTTTGTGGTAAATTATTTTAAAGAAGCATTCGGGCTGAAAGAAGTGGAAATAAACTATATCGTTCGCGGAAAGAAATTCCCGGCAGAAGATATAATCGTCAAAGAAGCTGAAGAAACTGAACGAAGCGGCGTTGGAGCGTTGAATCTGCAAACGGAAAACATCTAGCAATTACATAGCAAAAAAAGCGCCGGGTTTCCGGCTCTTTTTAATTGTCGAAAAACTCTATTTGGTTTATAATAAAGACACAAATACAAAATTTTACAATGGGAATTTTTTCCAAAATTTTAGGTTTTAGCAATATTTCTAACGACTATCTTTTGTCACTGGATATTGGTACAGAAGTGGTGAAAGCGCTCGTTTTTAAGGTGGACAAGGAAACCGGAGACGGAATTGTTTTGGGTGTGGGGCGGGCACGCCAGGGATTGGGTGACATGCATAGTGGCGCCGTGTCTGATATTTCCGGCGTCATCGAAAATTGCCGGCGGGCGATCGAAATCGCCAAAACTATGGCCGGAGTGAAAAAAGCGGAAAAAGCCGTTGTGGGAATTGCCGGAGAACTGGTAAAGGGAACAACTACCACAGTGCACTATGAAAGGATAAAGCCGGAGATCAGGATTGATTTGCCGGAATTGAAAAATATAGTCCAGAAAGTCCAGTGGAAAGCTTTTGACCGCATACGCCAGCAATTGGCTTGGGAAACGGGACATAGTGAAATTGAAGTGAAACTGATAAATGCCGTCATTGTCGATGTCAGGATTGATGGCTATAAAATTACCAATCCGGTCGGATTTCAGGGGCGGGACGTTTCTATCGCTATTTTTAACGCTTACGCGCCAATGGTTCATCTGGGGGCTTTGCAAACTATTGCTGACGAATTAAAGTTGCAACTTATAAATATTGCCGCTGAACCATACGCGGTCGCCAAATCAATGGGTGTGGAAGAAATTACTGATTTTTCTGCCGTATTTATTGATATTGGTGGCGGAACAACAGACATTGCCATTGTTCGCAATGGCGGATTGGAAGGAACAAAAATGTTCGCGCTCGGTGGCCGGGCTTTTACCAAAAGACTGTCAAGAGATTTAGGCATGAATTTTGAAGAGGCGGAGCTTTTAAAAATACGCTATGCCGAAGGGAGATTATCGCCTGACGTCAGCGCCAAGATAGAAAAAATTCTGGAAGATGATTGTAATGTCTGGGTTTCGGGAGTGGAACTTTCGCTTGCTGAATTTGCCGAGGCTGATCTTTTACCTTACCGTTTCTTTTTATGTGGCGGGGGGTCGGGTCTTCCTGGGATAAGAAAAGCGCTTCTTTCTACCGCGTGGAGAAAAAATATGCCGTTTGCCAAAGATATTGAAGTTGGATTTCTGCAACCTAAAGACGTGGCCAATATCCATGACAAGACCGGAGCTTTGAAAGATCCGCAGGACATCACGCCAATGGGGCTGGCCAATCTGGCGCTTGATCTGGTCGGAGAAGAAAAGGTGATGGCGGGGATATTGCGAAGAGCGGTAAAGATGATACAGAAGTAGTCTGAACCACTGATTATCACTGATTTTCACATGAAGACACATGAATTTTGATAAGCAAGTTAGCATTTTAAAAAGCTAAAAGCCATTTATTAAAAATCAGAGAAATAAATAAAAAAATGAACACCACTAAACTTCACGTGAAATCAGTGTTTTCGTGTGAGAATCAGTGGTTCAGACAATTATGCATCAAACATTTTATATTGACATCGATGAAGAGATAACTTCAGTCGTGGAGCGTCTCAAAAAAGCTCGCGCCAGCGAGATTATTATGGTTGTTCCGAAAAGGGCGCTTCTGATTCAGAGCATCATTAATTTGCGGCTTTTGAAAAAAGAAGCAGAAGGAATGGGACTCCAACTGATGATTGTCACGCAGGATAAACTGGGAAAACTCCTTATTGAAAAAGCCGGAATTCTGGTTCAGCAGAAACTGGATGACGCGGATGATGAAATAGTGGACATTAGAGATAATAGTTCCGGCTATCACCAGGAAAATAGTTCGGAATTGCCTTCTGAAAAAAAAGATCCTTCCGATGGCAGGCTGGATAAACTTGGTTCAGACAGCTATTTCCATAGCGCGGGAGCGCCAAAGGAAAAGCCAAAAGATAAAATATATGCTCTGGCCGGCAATGAAGCGGCGGAAAAAATAACCAACAAGGAATTGGTGACAGAAATTGGAAAAGATATCAGAAAAAATTCTCCCAAAAGAATGGATTTGGGAATTGGCGCAAACACAAAGACAATTGCTAGCGGATTAGATAAACCGGACAGCTTATCCTGGGAGCCGGAAGCGGGACAAGTGGGCAAATATTTTTTGGGGGACAATAAGAATAGTTCTTTTGATCAGGATAAAAAGATAGAGCATTTCTTTCATCCGGAACACGATACCCAAGCGCCCAGGCCTGAAAAGATCAGAAAAAAGATGGATTTTTCCAAGCTGAAAAGGGTGGTTTTGGCGATTGTCATCATAGCCATACTTTTTGGTCTGGGAGTGGCGGCATATGTCTTTATTCCTAAGGCTGACATATCTTTGGCCATCAAGCAAAAAATAAAAGAGCAGGATTATACTTTGAAGGGAGATGCGGCGAAGTCCGGTATTGATATAGAAAACGAAATCATCCCGGTAAAAATAGTGGAGATAACCAGTGAGGCGACCAGGGATTTTCCCACAACCGGCTCCGGGAAAAAATCGGTTTCAAGCCAGAAAGCGCATGGAACGATAACTATATACAATGAATTTAGTTCTTCCCCTCAGTCGCTGGTGGCGACCACCAGATTTTTGAGCGACAGTGGAAAGCTTTTCCGACTGGTGGGTGCTGTAACTGTTCCTGGAACATCGAGCGTGAATGGAGAAACAAAACCAGGGGCGATCGAAGCAGAAGTAGCGGCTGATCAGGCCGGAGAAGATTATAACATCGAACCGACAAAATTTTCCATTCCTGGTTTCAAGGATAATGGTAATGACAAATATACCAAAATTTACGCCAAATCAACCAAAGCCATGAGTGGAGGAGGCAGCTCCACTGCATCAAACGGAGAAGCAAAGGCTATCACCACGGACGACATAGCCAAAGCCAAAAGCGAAATACTCGTTGACCTGAATAAGGATGCCAAGGATAAAATTTCAGCCGGATCCGCTGGCATGGTCGTTTTGAATGATGCTATTAATAATGATGAAGCAACATATAAGACTTCTAATTCAGTGGGTGAAGTGGTTGATAAATTTCAGATCATTGCAAGTTCGCGTTCACAGGCCATTGTTTTTAACGAGAAAGACTTGAAAGAATTGATCAGCGCGCTTCTGGCCAAATCAGCCGGAGGAACTAAGATGGATTCAAGCGAGATTTCACTGGAGTATGGCAAGTCATTGCCTGATTTCAAAAATAAGACACTCGATATCAAAGTGCACGCCGTGGGCAAAATCGGAGGCGGAATAGATCTGGAAAAATTCAAGAAAGAAATAGAGGGAAAAAACAACGATGAGTTTGAAAGTTACTTGAGTAATTATCCGGACATTACTAAAGCGGAAGTTACTTATTGGCCGCCATTTATTTCCAAAATTCCGAGATTTTCTCAAAGAATAGGAGTGACTCTTGACACATCTCAATAATTGCCTTAAGATAATAAAGGAATTTGTAAAACAGAATATTCACACATAAATAGAGGGAATTTCCTGGATTCAGGAATTTGGAATGACTCACGCTTCCCGGGGCTTTTTTACGAGCTCTGGAAGTCCGTCTATTTTTTTGTTTTTCCGAGATTTTATATGGTAAATGATAAAGAATTAGTCAAATTTGAAGGAGTGGTCGAGGAAACCTTGCCCAGCACTACTTTTCGAGTGAAATTAGATAATGGACACGAAATCCTGGCTCATATTTCCGGCAGAATGAGAGTAAACTATATCCGGCTTATTCCGGGCGACCGGGTGCTGGTGGAAATGAGTCCCTATGATCTGACTAAGGGAAGGATAACCCAGAGATTAAAATAAACCTATGAAGGTGAGAGCTTCTGTCAAAAAAATTTGTGATAAATGCAAAACAGTAAAGCGTAAGGGAAAACTTTACGTGATTTGTTCTAATCCAAAACATAAGCAAAGACAGGGATAAAACTATGTTACGAATATCGGGAGTAAATATTCCAGACGACAAAAGAATAGAAGTATCTCTAACCTATATCTATGGCATAGGACAGTCTACTGCGACCAAAATTCTGGAAGAATTGGAAATCGACACCTTGAAAAGGACTAAAGATCTGACAGAAGAAGAGCAGAATAAAATCAGAACTCATGTAGAAAAAAGGATAAAGGTAGAAGGGGAATTAAAATTGGCCGTGCGGGATAACGTAAAAAGACTGAAAGAAATTGGGTCTTACCGGGGGACAAGACATCAGAAGGGCTTGCCAACGAGAGGTCAAAGGACTAAAACCAATACCCGAACAGTGAGAGGAAATGTGAGACGAACGATGGGATCAGGAAGAGTGAAGACGGAGAAAACTTAAAACGATGCTAATCCACGAATAAAGGCGAATCTGCGAATTGCTAATAATTCGCAATTAGCGGATTAGCGTATATTAGCAGATTAGCATCACTTAAAATTATGTCTGAAAAAGAAATTAAAACCGAAGAACTCAAGGAAACAGTTGAAAAGACTGAAAATTTAGCAGTGGAGGAAAAAGTAGCACCATCTGACGCGGAAAAAAAGAAGAAAGCCAAAAAGATCAAAAGGCAAATTTCCAAGGGAAAGGCTAGTATCAAATGCACCTATAATAATACCATGGTCACTCTTTCTGATTCTAATGGACAGGTTTTGGCCTGGGCTACATCAGGGCTTCTGGGATTTAAGGGTGCGAAAAAAGCGACTCCTTATGCCGCGACTCAAGTAGTGGCGAACGTTGCAGAAAAAGTGAGAAAATATGGCCTCAAGGAATTGGAAGTTTATGTAAAGGGCGTAGGTTCGGGAAGGGAAGCTTCAATAAGAGCTTTAGCTAACAATGGATTCGATCTGATTTTAATAAAAGATATAACACCAATTCCACATAACGGATGCCGGCCGAAAAAGCCAAGGCGAGTATAAATTTATGGCAAGAAACACAGATCCAAAATGCAGACTTTGTCGAAGAGCCGGAGAAAAGCTCTTTCTTAAGGGTGACAGATGCGCTTCGCCCAAATGTGGCATCGTTCGAAAAGCTTATGCTCCCGGAATGCACGGAAAAAAGATGAGCCGCAACAAAAGCGAATACGGAGCGCAATTGGCTGTGAAACAAAAAATCAAAAGAATTTATGGAGTGATGGAAAGACAATTTAGAAAACATTTTGATGAGGTGAAGAATAAAAAAGGAATTACCGGAGACCTTCTGCTCGCGCGATTGGAAACACGACTGGATAACGTAGTCTACAGACTGGGTCTTGCCAGTTCCCGGGCGCAAGCCAGGCAAATAGTAACTCACGGCCTCATCGCTGTTAATGGCAAAAAGGTTGATATTCCTTCATATCAGGTGAAAGTTGGCCAGATAATTTCCGCCAGCGCCACTAAAAAAGACAAAAATTATTATAAATCATTGGAACAGGCTATAAAAAACAAGAAAGATTTTCCAAGCTGGTTGAGTTTTGACGCCGGGAAAATGGAAGGAAAGATTATGTCCTCTCCTACGCGTGACGATATGGGAGTGATGCTGGACGCGCAGGTTGTCGTTGAATATTATTCCAGGTAATTAATTATAAAAAAATTATGCAAGCTATTACACTTCCTCAAAAACCGAAGTATAAGGATGAGGGGAATAACATGGGAAAATTTGAAATTGAAGGATGCTACCCGGGTTATGGAACAACTCTGGGAAATGCGCTTCGACGCGTGCTTCTTTCCTCGCTTTCCGGCGCGGCTGTTGTTTCTGTCAAAATCAAAGGCGTGAAACACGAATTTTCTACCATTCCTAATGTTCAGGAAGATGTTATTCAGATCATATTAAACTTGAAACAGGTCAGATTTAAGCTACATAAAGACGAACCAGCCAGGGTGACACTAAAAGTTAAGGGTGAAAAAGAGATAAAGGCCGGAGCTATCACTTGTTCTTCGGATGTGGAAATTGTGAATCCGGAAGCGCATATCGCGACCATTACCAGCGCTAAAGGTGAAATTGAAATGGAAATGGAAGTGGAAAGTGGCATTGGTTATGTTCCAGTGGAGCAACAGGAAAGAGAGAAAAAGGAAGTGGGGACGATCGCGCTTGATGCCATTTATACTCCAATAAAGAGAGTCAACTATACTATTGAGAATATGCGAGTGGGGAAAAGAACTGATTTTGAAAGGATTAATCTGATCGTGACAACGGATGGAAGCATTGCTCCTCAGGAAGCTTTTTCCAAGGCGGTCAATATTCTTGCGGAACAGTTTGAGGTATTGAAAAAACTCGATGAAAAAGATGAAAAAGAAGAAGTGATTGAGGAAAAAGACGAAAAGGATGAAAAAGTCGAAAAAGAGGAAAAAATTGACGATCCGAAAGAAGTTTTAGTCACCGACCTCAAAAGTCTTTCTACCAGAACTTTGAATGTTCTGGAAAAAAGCAAAATCAAGAATCTGGGAGGAATTTTAAAGCTCACCGAAGATCAGCTGAATGATTTGGAAGGAATGGGAGGCAAGGGGATAAAGGAGATAAAAAAAGCTATTGGGGATTATGGATTTAATCTTAAGAAGTAAGAAGAAAGAAGTAAGAAGAAAGCGAATATGAGACACCAAAAACATGGAAGAAAATTTGGCAGAGTGAGAAATCAAAGAAAGGCGCTCCTGAAAACGATGCTGGGGAGTTTGATTATGCGTGAAAAAATCCAAACAACCGAGGCCAAAGCTAAGGAACTGAAAAGCAAGATCGACCGAATCATCAACAAAGCGAAAAAGACGAAGAATAAGGATATGAAAGTGGCTATCATCAGGGATTTGAAAGATAGCATCCCGATGATGGCGGTAAGCAAATTAATTACCAAAGACTTTATAGCTAAAGTTGAAGGAAGAACCAGTGGATATTCACGAGTGATCCGATTGCCAAGAAGAAAGGGTGATGGAGCAAGAATGGCAGTAGTGGAGTTAGTTTAATAGCGATACGAATGACACGAATTGCATACGAATGCCACGAAGGAGTCAATTAGTATCATTCGCATGTAATTCGTAGATTAGTATCGCTTTGAAGGAAATTTATGAAACCGATCAGTCGAAAATATCATTTGTTTAATGCCGAAGGGAAGACTCCTGGACGAATGGCGACAGAGATCGTAAAGGTTCTCCGTGGCAAGAACAAGGTTGATTGGACTCCACATATTGATGCGGGAGATTTCGCCGTGGTTATCAATTCTGATAAGATAGCGGTTCTTGGTGGAAAAGAAAGCAAAAAAACCTATTATCATTTTAGCGGATATCCGGGAGGAATCAGCGCCATAAAATTAAAAGACCAGATTGTGAAGGACTCAAGAAAAGTTATCAAGGACACTCTTTATGGAATGCTTCCGAAAAACAAACTGCGCGACCGGATGATGACGAGACTTTTAGTGTATAAAGATGATAAGCATACACATAAGATAGAGATAACGCATTAATTTAAAATTTTAAATTTAGAATTTTAAATCAAATCTTAATTTTAAATTTAAAATTAAATCATTTAAAATTCATTTCAAATTTCAAATTTAGAATTTAAAATTATTAGATATATGGTTACAAAGAAAGTTAAAGAAAAAGCAGAACCCAAAGAAGAAGCAAAAGCTTCCCGGTATTTTTACGGTCTCGGAAAAAGAAAAACAGCTATTGCGCAGGTGCGGATCTACGTAGCCGGGAAAGAAGGAAAGGGAGTTGTGGTCAATGAAAAATCATTTGAAAAATATTTTCCGATCGCGCGTCTACGAGATCTGGTGAAAGAGCCCTTAGCTTTGGCCGGACAAGACGCCAAGTTCGATGTCAGCGCCAGAGTTCACGGTGGGGGAGTGAATGCCCAAGCGGAAGCTATCAGACTGGGAATTTCTCGGGCGCTTATTGAATTCAACCCCGAACTGCGAAAATCACTCCGAGACAATGGATTTTTGACCCGTGATTCCAGGATTGTGGAACGAAAAAAACCAGGTTTGCGAAAAGCCCGAAGAGCGCCACAGTGGGCAAAACGCTAATTTTGAGTACATTACATTTATATATACCAAAAATCCTGTGAAAGCGGGATTTTTGGCTTATATAGGGGATAATATGATCTTATGTTTGACAAAATGGTTAAAAAGGAGTATAATGTAAGGTTGAACATTAAAAATTTATACCTAGCCATTTAACAGCCATTTTCTGGCCAGCTCTACGTCGTGTAGAGGCAGCCGGAAATGTGCTGTTAAAAACAAATGAAAGGTAGAGACAATGGAAAACGTACTCGAACTTTTTAGTAAAGGCAAGGATCTTTCTGCTGATTTGGCAGAAAAAGTTGAAAAAGTTTGTTTGATTGTTGAAAGGTTGGACAAGTTTAAATCTGGTGAAGAAAGAAGAATTTTGTGGGAAGAATTTGAAGACATGCTCGGAATTGAAGTCGAGATATGTCATCAAGTAATAAAGGATGATGAGACCGGAGAAGTGATTGATGAATACGTCGAGTGTTCAGTCAATCAACGCCCGGACAACCTTTTCTGGCACCTCTGTCAGAACTTGCCCTCACTTTACACGGTTGATTGGACTGAAGGAAGGGATTACGTCATTCTTCCTAATGGTTTTGTAATCGAGCTGTGTAGCACTGGACTGTATTATTCGAAAAACATCAATTCGCTCACGAATCGGATTCTTGATGAAATCAAGAGTCAAGAAGAATATCGAAAAGAATGTGAAGAGTCGGAGCGAGAGTATTACTCCTCAGAAGAATGTCGGGAGTGGTACAAGAAGTAGGAACTATTATATCGAAATTGAGTACTGCAAAGAAGCCGGATAGTAGAAAAATAGAAACTTGATTTTGTTTAATTAGGCTAAGAGCACAAGATTAGAGAAATGGGTCTAATCTTATCAATCCCTAGGATTTACACCGCGCTTGTAAGTCCTTTTTTATTTTCCAAAACAAAACCGCCCTTTTGAGGCGGATTTATTTTGTTAGAGTTGTATGTTATTTCTTCTTTTTCTTGGAAATTGTCTTTTTGATCTCCGGTTTGGTTTTGACGCGTTCTTTCTTTTTCGGTTTCGCAGCCAATTTCTTGGCGGCAATTTCTGTCAGTTTCTTGAAGCGGTCAACTCGTCCGGCGGTGTCCATCAGCTTCTTTTTGCCGGTATAAAATGGATGGCAAGCGGAGCAGATTTCCACTTTCATTTCCGGCATAGTTGAGCCGGCGGTAATGACATTGCCGCAAGCGCAAGTAATTTTGGCGTTTTTGTAGTATTTGGGATGAATATTCTTTTTCATGATATCTCTACGAATTACGAATCTGTACGAATGTACGAATTACGAATCCTGTTAAAATCTAGTTTTAGTTACTAAATTAGCCTATCACAAGGGTTTAAAATTGACAAGAGGCGCCGGAGTTGATATATTGTATTAGTACCATTTGGTATAAAACACATACTTATTTAGGCTTTATCCTGTCCCGCCATAATTTTGCGAAGCAAAACTAAAGCGGGTTATTAAAGCCATACAGCAAATAAGTAGAGGATAATTAATTAAGGAATAAACAATATGACAAATGGAAAAAACGCTCCAAAAGCGGAGCAGGAAAGTGCCGGCCAGGTGAAAAAATCTGCCGGGTGTTTTGACGGTTTTGATTTTTCGTCGCTCGAAATCAAAATTGAAGACATGTTCAAGGGCGGCGTCCATTTCGGACACAATAAGTCCAGGAAAGATCCGAGGATGGATCAATATCTATTTGGCGTCAAAAATGACATCAGCATCATCGATCTGGAAAAGACTGAAGAGAAACTGAAAGAGGCGATGGAGTTTGTCACTAATACAGTGGCTGAAGGGAAAAATATTCTTTTTGTCGGAACGAAAAAACAAGCTCAAAAAATGATTGTGGAAGCGGCCAGGATTTGTGAGATGCCCTATGTCAGTGAAAGATGGCTGGGGGGAACATTCACTAATTTCGACATCATCTCCAAGAGAACGAAATTTTTGCGTGATGGTCAGGAAAAGATGAAAAGAGGGGAATATACCCACTATACAAAATTTGAGCAGATGAAAATTGCCGAAGAGCTCAATCGATTGGAATCAAGAATGGGCGGGATAAAAGAGATGGTAAAATTGCCCGGAGCTATATTCATCGTCGGCGTCATTGAAGACGATCTGGCCATCAAGGAAGCGACAGCCAAAAATATTCCCATCGTGGGGCTGGTTGATTCCAATGTCAATCCGGAGCGTGTCACGTATCCCATTCCGGCCAACGAAGACGCGCTGTCTTCGATAAAGCTAATGCTGGCCTATATGGTGAAAGCAGTATTGGAGGGAAAAAATAACGCGGTAGTGGCAAAAGCTAAGGAAGAGAAAGAAAAAATCAAGGAGGAGAAATAAATTTAAAAATCACAAATCCAAAATTACAAATCACAAATAAATTACAATATCAAAATCCAAAATTAAAAACCGTTTTGGATTTAGAAAATTAGAGTTTTGAATTTATTTGGAATTTGGCGCTTGAGATTTGGAATTTAATAGCATGTTGGATAAAATTAAAAATTTACGAGAAAAAACCGGCGCGGGAATGGTGGAGATCAAAAAAGCGCTTGAAGAAACAGGTGGAGATGAGGCGAAAACTCTCGAAATTCTAAGAGCTCATGGGCAGGAAAAGGCTCAAAAAAAATCCGACCGGGTCGCCGGCGAGGGTTTTATCGTTTCCTATGTTCATCCCAATGGGAAAGTTGGATCTATGGTGAAACTAATGTGTGAGACAGACTTTGTGGCTATGAATGATGATTTCAAAAATCTTGCTCGTGACATCGCTATGCATGTGGCGGCGATGAATCCGGAAGATGCGGTCGCGCTTCTTGCTCAACCGTTCGTCAAGAATCCTGAAATAACCGTCGGAGAGCTGATCATTCAAAACATTTCGAAGATTGGTGAGAATATCCAAGTGGGAGAATTTTCAAGAATGGAAATATAATTATTGCCAGAAGTATTATGCCTAAATTTTTGATAAGAGTTTATTCCTGGGAAACGCCGAAGGTATATTTTTCCGAGATCGTTCTGGCCAAAGGGGAAAGCGTCATTGTAGCTACTGATTTTTGCAATGAATTGGGAATAGTTGAAGAGGCTGCCACGGAAAATAAGGAAGAAGCGGCGTTAAAAATATTACGGGTGGCAACATCCAGAGATAGAGAAGTTTTTTCCGGATATGAAAAAGAAGGGCCGCAACTAATGTCTGTTTGCCGGGAAGAAGCAAAGAAAATGAATTTGGAAATGAAAGTAGTTGACGCGCGAGTCAGTCTTGACGGAAAGCAGGTGATATTTGTTTTCACGGCTGACGGACGGATCGATTTTCGGGAGCTGGTCAAAAAACTTTCCAAAGATCTGAAGAAAACTATCCGAATGCAGCAAATCGGTTCACGAGATGAGGCAAAAAAATTAGGCGGATTTGGAATATGTGGAAGGACTTTGTGTTGTGTTAATTCCAAGGGAAATATTCCGTCCATTTCTACTGATATGGCCAGGATCCAGCAAATTTCCCATCGCGGCGCGGAAAGAATTTCCGGGCTTTGCGGACGCCTCATGTGTTGTCTGGCTTATGAAACGGAACAATACAAAGAAATGATGGCCGGTATGCCTGAAATGTACAGCGTAGTTAATACTAAAGAAGGCAGAGGGACAGTCATTGAAATCAATGCTATCGAGCAGAAGATAAAGGTCAAATTGGAAAAAGGAGAATATATCACCATAACCAAAGAAGATTTGAAATAACATATGGCTTATTCCATTATACCTCCAATAGTAGTAGTCTTGAGCCTTATCGGTATAATTTTGTTTTTGATGAAAAAGGCTCCGCAAGTGAGACAGCTGAGAGAAGATGTTTCGAAGAGAGAATCGGGCGTCCTTTCTCCGGTAGCCAATGGCATTTCCAACGGATCGAAAATGCAATCAGTGAAACACGGATTTTTTCTGACACTGGAAAAAATGACAAGAAAATTCAAGGTGATGTTTTTGAAGCTGGAAAATAAATTTACCTCATGGAACGAATCGATGAGGCAAAAGAGAAAAAATCATTCAGAAGAGGCAATGCCGAAAACGGATCAGCATAACGAAGTTTTTTCCGGTGACTTCAGACGCTCAGAAGATAATACTCAAAAAGTTGGCAGAAGAGGAATTTTCGTTCGGGAATCACTGGAAGAAAGGCTGAATCGTCCGATGGTGAGCGAAAAAGCAGTTATGCCGGAAGCGATACAACCGGAAATAAAAGACAGATTTGAAAAATTGCTCATCGAAAGGATCGCCGTCAATCCGAAAGACACCGAAGCTTATGAACGGTTGGGTGAATATTATTTTGAAATCCGCAATTACAATTATGCCAAAGAATGTTTCAAGCAAGTGATCAAGCTCAATCCTGCCAACCAGGATGCCAAGAACCGGATGAAGAGATTGGAAAAGATTTTGTCGAGATAAATTCTTTTTGTCAATGTGCCGAAGTAGCTCAATGGTAGAGCAGCGCTCTTGTAAAGCGAAGGTTGGGGGTTCAAGTCCTCTCTTCGGCTCGTTAAAATAAAAATAAAATGCACATAAAAACAAAAGGATATATTGCAGAAATGTATGTAACGGCGCGGCTAATTGAAGACGGATGGCGAGTGTTGCATCCAATCGGAGAAAATAATCGGTATGATCTGGTTGCTGAACGCGACGGAAAATTTATCAGAATCCAGGTTAAATATGTGACACCTAAAAAAGGTGTTTTGGATGTAAATTGCAGAAGTAGTAATAATTGGTCAGTTTTGCATTATTCAGCTAAGGAAATTGATGTTATAGCAGCTTATAATGCGCAAACCAGAGATATCTATTACATACCAGTTTCAAAAATAAATAGAAGTTTGATAAAATTAAGAATATTTCCAACAAAAAACAACCAGAAGATAAATATTAATTCAGCAGAAAAATTTTTAAAATTAGAATATTAATATATGGGTGTGTCGCATAGTGGCAATTGCTCCTGACTGTAAATCAGGCGTCCTACGGACTTCGCAGGTTCGAGTCCTGCCGCACCCACATAAAATAAATAGTTTGCCGTTGTTTCGATGTCGGGATTGCCGAGATAGCTCAGTTGGTAGTCGCCTCATCGGCGACCTGCCGAAGAGGCAGGAGCACGTCCTTGCCTGATTTCGTTTAATGCCCAGGTAGTTCAGTGGCAGAACGCTTCCATGGTAAGGAAGAGGTCGAGAGTCCGATTCTCTCCCTGGGCTCAAGTTTAATAAAATTAATTGTATCCCTCATCCGTCTCCGACTATCCGTCGGAGCCACCTTCTCCCAGAGGGAGAAGGGGATTTGAAGGGACTGAATATATGGCGCGAGAAAATTTGGTGAAAATGCGATGCTCCGATTGTAAAAGTATCAATCATTTCACAACCAGAAACAAGAAAAAAATCAAAGAGAAATTGGAACTAAAAAAGTTCTGCAAAAAATGCCGGAAAAATACCGTGCACAAAGAGATGAAATAAGTGAGTGTCCGCCTTCGCTCTTTTCGAGCTTCGGCGGGACGAAGGCGGGATTCGTACAGTGGTAGTACATCGGTCTCCAAAACCGACGACGTAGGTTCGATTCCTACATCCCGTGCCAACGTGTAATCAGCGAGCTTAATTGCTCGCTTTTTACTTTGTTAGAGCCACTTTCTCTCGGTTCTAACCCTTCATATTCACTATGCAAGGCAGGATACTTGTTTGTGATAGGCACAAACCAATCTTTGGCTTGAATGGCGGATATTTTGTCTTTTATGGCGTGGTTCGAGCCTAAATGCAAAATAAGCTCTCGTTTGCCCTCAAGGTCTCTTTTGAGAAATTCATTATGGGCGTAAGCCGCAAAAGAAAATGTCTTTTCCGTGAGCTCCAGCGTTTTTTCTTTGTTTTCTTCGGCGTGTTTCAGTTTATCCTCAAACTGGGCGATATTTTTCTTTAGCGTTTCCCGTTCAACTACAAATTCATCATCGGTAATCAAATTTTTATAACGCATAGCCGTGAGGCTGGCAAGCTGATTTTTAGTTTCCGAAAGCGTTCTCTCTTGCATCTCTTTTATTTTCTTCTCGTTATCAATCTCGGTGCCCTTTTTACTTTCGATAACTTCCAACGCCCAAGACAAAAATTCGGGAATCATTTCGTATTTTTCCAGTTCATATTCCAGTTGCTCAAAAAGTTTTCTTTCCTCTAAAACTTTATTCTGCGTGCATTTTCTTTTTTTACTCTTTCTGGTGCAGTGATAATACGTATAGGCTCTTAGCTCGCCCGTGCTTTTAATGAGTTTATATTTTGTCTCTGCGGTATACATACAGCCACATTCCGGACAGCGGAACAAGCCAGTGAAAGGGAAATGGTGTTTTTTGGGTCTGGGTTTTCCCGCTCGTCCCAAAATGGCTTGAGCTCGGTCATATTC
Organism: Parcubacteria group bacterium; assembly: GCA_041661275.1. Classification (GTDB taxonomy): domain Bacteria; phylum Patescibacteriota; class Minisyncoccia; order Moranbacterales; family UBA2206; genus JBAZUU01. The sequence goes on from JBAZUU010000003.1 coordinate 49,940, forward strand.
TTCGAGCGTTATCATTGGGGTGTGTTTTCCTGGATATTGTATGTTATTGTGTTCGATAATTCCTGCATAAAAGATATTGGTAAAAATTTTATACATACCGCTCATTGCTAATGGCTTGTCTCCTAATCTCTTTTTCTTTATTGTCCGGAATCCCCATTCATTATTGAGCTTATTAAGGACTTGAGGCACTGTGTAATCACCAGTAAGCATTAAATCCCAAGCTTTACGAAGCAATCTGAATCGCAATGGGTCTATTGGCATTGTGTGCGTTGCCAAATCATTTAAATAGCCTGTAGGTGCCATTCCAGGTCTCCACCCATCCTCTCGTTTCTTCTGGTTTCCTCTTTTAACAACCGTGCTTAAATCTCGAGAATACTGGTTAGCCATTCCACTTTCAACACTAAAAAGCAATACATTGTCCTCGGGTTTGTATTCCTTTTCTATTGTTTGGATTGATTTAATAACTCCTTGTTGCAAGAGCCAGCTTATTTTCCCGCTGTCTATTGGATTTCTGGAAAGACGGTTAAGGTGCCAGCATAAAATGCCATCCGCCTCTCCACTTTCAATTCTTTTTATCATCTCATCGAATAGGGGACGATTGTTCGGTTTTTTGGCGGACTTTGATTCTTTGTAGGTATTCTTCACATTAAAGCCCCTGTCCTTGGCTAATCGCTCCAGGCTTCCAACTTGGTCTTCGATTGATTGCACCTGGCGGTCTTCGCTTTCTGAAGATTTTCGAGCGTAGAGAAAATATTTTATTTCTTGCGGTTTAGTTGTTGCCATATGATTATTATAATAATTTATTACTGATATAATTTTACCAAAAACGATTAGTTAAATTACATTTCAGGAAAAATGTGAAAAATTTTTGGAAAATTTATTGATGTTTTCATTATCAACGAAAAAGTCGACTAAAAATATCCGGAGGCTCTTTTACGGGTATTATTTTTTTCTTATGACGTAACTGCTCGAGTTTTTGTGTAATTTCTTTCATCCCGAGGATTCCACCCACGCCCCTAATTTCATTGATAGCCAGTTTTATATCTTCTTTCTTATAATATGTCTTATAAAATGACAAAGCCTTATTGGTTTCAGATTCTTCTGTATTTATTTTTTTTGGCTCGATTTCATCATATGATTTAATCCTATGATTTACAGGGTCAAATTCTACCTTAGTTGCGAGTTCATTTTGACTCTCTACCTTGTCCATTTTGACACTAGGCTCCAGATAGATGTTTTCCTTTTCAAAGCCAGGAAGCTTTTTCCAGACGGAAGTATCCAGAAGATAATAATTATTTACCATTCTTTTTCCAGGACGATTTACAAAAATCAGGTTGTACCTCTCAAGTTCTTTTAAGCCCTTCGATACGTACCGATTGTTGCAAATCCCGCCCTCTCTAACGATTTTTTCCATTCCTGGGAAGCACGCCTGAGTTTTTGCGTTAGCGTGTTTTGCTAATGAAAAATAAACCAGCGTAGCGTGCTTCGAAAGATTTTTGGCGTATCCCCATTCGTAATACTCATTGTCCACAAAAAATCTCTTTTGCTTGCCCTTTCTTCTAATCGGAAAATCAGGAGAAAACCCTCCGTGAGTCATTTTGAAAGCGGTGCTTCTGATTATTTTGTCTATACGTTTTATTTCACTCATATTATTTTCATTTCCCGCCGCCTTTTTTGTAATAGCTTAAATTCCCGTTCCATCATCGGTTTATAAGTAAGCTCGACCTCACGTACAAGGCTTTCTGCCTGTTCGTGAGCCTCACTTAAATCAAGCTCCTTCCCGAGAAGCTCTCTATATAAAATCTGAAATTTTTTGATTTGTTTATCGGATAACGACATTTTTTGAAAATTAAAAATAGGCTATGTTTCAAGCCTACTTAAATTAAAAATGATTGTCGTTCTAGTCCGAGTGTTTCTTACATTTCTATGTGAATTTCTTAATACTTCTTAATGTTTCTTACTCGTCGATGTTTTTTAATTTTGCAATCCCTTCAGCAAGTTTATCTGGGTCTATGCTAAATTCTTCTATTTTATCTTTGGGAATGAAATTTCTAAATTTTACAGCATTCATTGAAACCTCAAAAAATAATTTCCGTATCTCATTGTTAAATCCAAGGTCGTTTAATATATGATGAAAGTCTTTTCCGATGGTCGCTTTCTCATTTTTTTCAATTTCATCCCTACGAATCAGTCTGTTGGGATTGCAAAAGACGTAGTTAAAAAAGTGGTCATTTTCTGACTCAAAGTTCGGCTTAGAAAGTTTATATTTATCATCCAGCGATATAGTTCTGTCTTCTTTGATGCTTATGTAATGACAATCCTTTTTGTTTATACGTCTTTCAAATTTTATTCCGTGTTCTTCACATAATTTGTCAAACCCAGGGCTTATTATTTTAATATCATACCAATTCGTTTTATTTTTATTTGCCTTTGCTCCATTTCTTGATTTTTTTCTGCTCAAAATTTTTATAGCCTCAAAAACTTCTAAAACTTTTTCGACTATGTCTCTCTGGGTTTCTGGAAGTGGGTCTGTTTCTTGCGTATCAATCTTGTACCACGTCCTGTCGCTTATTTTGGGATAATTTTCAAAATTATTTACAATTTTTTCAAGTACCCATTTTCTTTGTCGGGCTGATACTGAACTCATATTTTTTATATTATTATTGATTCTTATATCCTTAACTTACCTCAAATCCGCCTTAAAATCAACTGAAAAACTTGATATTCTGGCTTTTTTGTAGTATCTTATAAGTGTTCACCTGCAGCAAATTTTTCGTGAGGAAAACTGCCTTTTCTATCCGATTACGGGTAGTAAGCGGCGGTCGAGTTCCATAATCGGACTTCCTCACGGATTGTCTGTTGTGGGTGAACGGCTCGGTCGTCGCTTTTTGTTTTGGCTAAATATTTATTTTAATATGATGAAAACTAAAATTCTGCCGATTATCATTGGTTTAGGAATCGGAGTCGTAATATCTCCCGTCCTGGGAATGGCAATCAGCCCAACTAGAAATCTAATTATGAAACTGGCTCCCCAAGAAGCTATCTTGAGCTTGGCAGATAAAATCAAACAAAAGGAGACGAGCGAACAACAAAAATTAAGTTCTGAAGAAAAAGTCCAAGAAGTAATTCAGGAATCACAACCTGCAGAAAGTATTACGGAACCTCGACAGGAAATTATTCCCGCAGTTCAATCAGAAAACGACAAGGGACAGATAGAAGCCTGCCAAAATGCCAAAACCGAATGTGAGAAAAAAATAAAAAATATCAATAATGAAATAGATGATTTGGAAAACCAGGTCAAGGAGCAAGAAAAATTATATGGTGAAGCCAAAGAAAAGTATGGAAACAGTACGAGCGACGGAGAGATAAAAATGTTGAAATATCGTGAGGCTATGTTGAAAAAATCAGAAGGAGATTTGAAATCCAGAAAGAAAGAGCTCCAGAATATCACTGGCGGAGAATGTAAAAATTATAATAAAACTTGTTAAAAAAATGAATCCACACTTTCAAAAAATAGGCGATGTTTTCCTAAATATTTCCAAAATTTGGGCTGGCGGGTGGGTTGTTATTATAGTCGCGTCTTTTCTAATAAATTCTGATAGCGATTTTATTCAAAATTTTTCGATACTGGATTTTTTCATTTTTTTAACCTTGGCATTTAGTCCATATATAATCATTAAAATAATAAAAATCGGGATGGAAAACAAAATAATAAATAACCAAGCAAAAAAGTATTGGCTGGTTTTAATTTTTATATTGATTTTTGGAGTTATTTTTTATTGGTTTGAATACCGACCAAGCCAGGCAAGAAAACAATGTTCCGCAAAATCATTCAGCGATAACTTATATAAAAAATGTTTGCGGGAAAAGGGCTTGGAAAAATGAGCTATAAATCAAGCCAGTTTTACTTTTTATCTCTTTTGCTCTATATTTAAGGCACTTCACAAAGAAATCGAAACAAAGTATCCCGAAGGGAAGCGGACAGGAAACTGACCCAGAAGCCATATAAAATACCAGCGAGCATTAGTTCTTTTGTCGCCCTTGGCGAATAAGTCTCGCAGTATTTCCAATGAGAAGGTTGTCATCTTCTCACCGCACCGACCAAAAAGACGCTGGAAAGAATAATCCGCCGTAGGAGGAAAAATCTCAGCCTCGGGGTGTATCGAACGGTGCTAACATCCCCTAGACCAAGTAAAGGCCACTGCTTGTTTCGCAGAACAGTTCCATATCCTTACACGGGCAACCGTAGATGTAGGGTTATAGTTTATTTGTCCCAATTTAGCTTTTTGAGCTATATAGCTTTTTATACAGTTAATCCAATAAAGCCTTTGGCAACAAAAATGCTTAGGAAAAAGCTATTAAGCAAAAAAGGGGCGATTTTGTCTCTTATTCTACTTTTTGGCATAATCGCAGTTATTTTTCTTTGGAATTATGAATTTAAGCCGGAAGAGAAACAGCAGATATGCCAACCGCTATTTTTGGAATACACCTTCGGCGATATTGATTCCCGCTTCAATCTGAAAAACGAAGAACTTATCGAAATGCTGAAAGACAGTGAGAAGATTTGGGAGGAACCGTTGGAATACGACGTTCTTCGCTACAATCCCGAAGCGTATTTTAAGATAAATTTTGTCTTTGACGAAAGACAAGAATACGATATGCTCGAACAGGAATATTCCGAGCTTCAATATTCCCTCAATTTCTCGGAAAAAACCAAGAAAGAAACAGCAAAAATCCAAAAAGAAATGGCTGTCATAGAAGCCAAGCAAGATTTGCTCTCCGATAAAATTTACAGCTCGGGAGAAAAATACGAGAAAGACGAAGCTTATACCCAGGGAGATTATACGGGAAACTCCATCAATATTTATAATTTTGACGATAGGGATGAATTAGTAACGCTTCTCGCTCACGAGTTCGGGCACGCCTTGGAAGTTCCTGACAACCAAGACCCTGATTCGATTATGTGTGGGATTAACAGCGGACATTTTCGGCAGGCTACCCCAGATGATTTGGAAAAGGCGAAAGATTTTTGTGTAAGTTCAGAATAGATTTTTCGACATATAGCTTACAGTATTGAGAAATCTAAAAAAGTAAAATGGACATACTTAGAAAGCCAATAAATTCATTTGGTCATAGCGATATAGTATCTTTTTGTCAGGAAAAAAATCCTGAAGGTGTCCAGTTGGATTATAAGAAGGAACTTCCTCAAAGAGGCCTTGCTAAACATTTTGCCGCATTTTCAAATACCAGAGGCGGTGTATTGATAATCGGGGTCGAGGAGGATAAAAAATCAGGATTTCCAGTTATGTGGGACGGAATCGAAGGAGATGCAAAAATGATTGAAAAAATTCACCAGGAAGCAAGTAATGTTGAGCCGATTCCTTCGTATGAAGTGCACGCTACCGATAAAATTGACGGCAGAAATTTTATTATTATTAGAATATTTGAAGGAGACAAAACTCCTTATTATGTCCAAAATGATTCTAATGTTTGGGTAAGGACTGGAAACATAAGTAATCCTATTGATATTGCCTCTCCAGATGGATTGGAGTTGTTGTTTGGAAAAAAGGAAAAAGCTGAAAAGGCTAGAAATAATTTTTTACTGATAGGCAAGGAATTACACGAAGCGGCGATTGAGAAAGAAGAGAAAAAAATAAGAGAAGGATGGAAAAAAGAAATAGAAAAAGAAGGAGGTACGACTATTTTTAGATATGAAAAAATAATCGGAATTGATGATGCGATATGCAAAATAACACTACAGCCATATTTTCCAAGTAAATCACTTGTAGCTCCAAAAGAAATTAAAGACAATATTGATTCAATCCGCTTTAGAAATGGCAATTTTACATTTCCGCAGTTAAATGTCGAGCCATCACCAAAAGGAATAAGATATTTTTCTTATCAAAGAAGCAGAGAAATACTTGAATCTCAGATAGTTCTTGGACAAGGACTAATTCAAAATATTTTTACAGTTTCAAGGAAAGGTCAGGATGAAGAACCTAGAATAATAAGCCTCCAAGCAATCGCCACTAGAGTTTTTGGAATATTTAGATTTGCCGATAAATTCTACAATAAATACGGCTATCAGGGAGTGCTCATTGGAAGTATAGAAATAAGCGGGGCTGAAGATGCTCTAGCCAGAAGGATAGTGCCATCGGGTATGGATTTTTGGGATAATGATAAAATAAAAGATAGCTTGCTGTCCGATTATTTATGGGAAATAAAAATTGATACAAGGATATTAAAAGAAAAGGATAAACTGAAAAAATATTACGAAGAAGTTCTGGAAGAAATTTATTGGGATTTTGGTTTTGAAGAATTTGGCGAAGGTGTTATTGATAAATTTTTTAAAGATAGCGGGTTCACATTCTGATGATTTATCAAGGTCAATTTCAGGGGGTAATTTTGGTTCATATTACATTTTTAATACCCACCTCTTCATAGAAGGGTTTGAAATCTTAATAGAATCTGGAATATCTGATAGCTAAACTCCAGATTATAATTTCCGCGAAAATGTTGACAAAATGCCGAAAGTGTTATACGATAGCACATCGGTTCTTTTTATTTCTATGCGGGCTATAAATGGCTGAAATCCATTAAAAATATAGGTGACTTCAACATCAGAAAAAAAACCAAAAGGAGGCAAGTAATTATGAAATCCGTAAAAACAGTAATGATACTGGCGGAAGAAAAAAGGAAGCGTGCAGATGTTCTGGCTCAACAGGCCAAGGACATTTACACCGAAGTCAGTCAGGATTGGAACAACATTGCCCAACGTATCAGGGATGGAGAAACCTCGGGCGACCCGCTCAAGGATTTTATCGCCACAAGGTATTTCGCATTCGACGAAAAAACCGAAGAGCGTTTCCGTGCCCTTCAAGCAAGGTTCAAGAATTTTCAAGGGCAATATGCAATGCTGGTGCGGGTAAGTAAGGAGAGGAGTCACGCACATAGCGATAATTTCGTCGAAAAAACGGAGTTGAGCGTCGGTGTCCTCAGCGGAGACTCATTTATCCTTGACCCGCCTCAGGCACTGTTCTGGTTTCCTACGGGCGGTAAGAATGCCGTTTGCTACGACCGCTTCAATCAAAACCCCGTTTATATGCGTGAGGGCGACCTGACTCTTCCGCTCCTTGAAGATATGGGGCTCAAAACATCGTCTGAACTGCAAATCCTCATCGGAGACGAAGAAGTTGCTGGCTGGTTTGAGGAACAGCGTGGTGAAAATTATTTCAAGGTTTTTTGTGGCTTCAATGCAGTTCTGGGCAGGTCAGTGATACATCCCAGGCTCTCGGTCTATCTCAGCAAAAAACGGGACGAGTGGCTTAAGGAACACGACGCCTTGAAAGCCAAGAAGGTCTGGCTGGAAGCCGAGTGCAAGCGACTCAAGAAGCCAGGCGTAACCGACGGCAGTGTGGTCAAAATGGAAAAAGAAATTCAGGAAATTCCCGAAAGGATAAAGGCCATCATCTCTGAGGCTTCTGGCTGGGGCGTCAATGACCTGGACTGGGAAAACGCCACCGCAGCCTAACGCAGTCCATTACAGCCCGTGTTTTTTGGAGAAGGAACACTACCGTTCCTTCTCCCCATTTCTAAGTTTGGCAGTAAATGGTAAATTTGGATGATGGATTAAATAAAGTTCTTTTTAGCGATATGACTTCGGGATGAAGTCATATAAAAAATTATTAACTCGATAGTAAGCGGGATGCTTCCTATCATAACCAGCTAAAAGCTGAAGGAGTTTGTGATGAGCACTATGTCCGAAAAAAGAAGAGATGCGTTTTTTGAGGAATTTCCTTGGCTCAGCAAATATGTAAAGTTGAAACACAGGAAATATATCAGAAGCATCAAGGTGTCCAGAGCGGATAAAGACTTACTCGGAAGAACTGCTTTGTCTGAGTTTATCGACAAAGGCGAGGACAGCTACTATATTTTCGAGCAACTCGTCCTTCTTGATGAAAATGGCGACATCCTAAAGCGAGAACTTCCCTCAGAGGATTTCAGTATCTGGAGACCTTGCACCTGGAGAAGGCATCGTTTCATTGTTGGCAGAGTAACCGAACCTCATACTGTTGCAGAATGTATTGTTAGTCTCGGTTCTGAATCTGAAAGGATTGCGTTTATCTTTTCTGTTTTCTGTAATAACCTTGTAATCTACAAGCCTCCCAAGAAGTTTAATATTCAGACGCTTCTAGAAGAGGTTGAAGAAGATAAGAGACGGGAAGCGGAAGAAGAGAAGAAAAAAGAAGCAGAAATCTTTGATGCTCAAAAACAATCTATCCGAAAAGAATGGGAATCGCTGGATTAACTAAAAAGGAGAACCTTCTATGGTTGCCGAGACGTGGACAGTTTCAACTGAGGACAAGCTCGGGTTTAGGATGTATCCTCTTCGGGACGAGAAACGCCAGTTTCCTGATATGGTGCCTGTGAGCATACACATTGGTAAGTTTTCCTGTCGTGGATATGTGCCCAGCGAAGAATACGACGGGCATTACGAGTCGCCGTATGCGGAACTCATCGTTAAATATGACAGTTCCGAAAGGATGCAACCCGACCTGACCAAGTGGAATTTCCAGAAGATGTCCTGCTGGCTGACAAAGGACGCTGTAGCCTATTCGCTCTATATCAAGAAGCAGAAATTGGAGCGGTTACGAACTTACCTGCGAAATTCCTGCAGGCTTCCGTAACAGCATCTTTCAGACAATCATTGACCAAAAGGCGGCACAGAGAACCATATTCTGCACCGCCTTTTTCTTTTGAACGAAAAAAATTAAAAATTTTTATCTAGAAAGTTTTTAGAAGTATTTCTGGCTATGTCTCATTTTTATCCCCCCTCCCTCTTGTTAGGGGTTTGTGTTATAATTTGCTTGTGATGCTATCATTAGAAACTAAAACTAAAGAAATAATCGACAGTCTAGTCCGACTAGCTAGGGAAGTAGAAATTTGCAATGGAATGGGCTTTTTTGATGGCAATAAATGTGCCGAAGATTTTTTTAAGGGCATTTTGAACCGTGTTTATGACTGCAATCTTATCAATCTTAATTTGGAAAAAAATAATTTTCCAGCAGTTGACTTAGGCGATAAATCCAAGAGATTAGCAATTCAAGTTACAGCGAGCACGGGGAGAGCAAAAATTTCAAATTCTATAACGAAATTTGTAAATCATAACCTCTACGAAACTTATAAAAAGCCAATATTCTTAATCATTGGAAAAAAGCCAAAATATTCCAAAAATTTCGATGCCGACACGGAGGGAAAATTTATTTTCAACCCTTCTGAAGATATTTTAGATATTACCGATTTAATAAAAATAATTTCTTCTTTACCCGTTGAAAAAATCACAGACCTTAATGAGTTTATTATTTCTAATGTTACCGACGTATTATCTATTGACCCGATTAAAATTAACGAGCAGGATATTAAAAATTTAATTCTAGGCATAAGAGATGCTATAAATGACGATACCTCGTTTAAACAAAAATATTCCAGTGATATTCCGATGAGATTCCAGGATTATATTGTAGAAAAAAATAAACTAAACGAGATAGATAAATTGTTTTTTGAACAGGTGTTCGCTAGAAGTCTCGCGTATAGCGATGATATTAAGAATTTTTTATCCGACCCCATAAACGCAGAGATAAAAGAGTGGTATTTTACTATTAGTAGTGAACTTCAGAATGAATATATAAAAAATAGAGATAATTTCGATTTGTTGGAATTTATAGACAAGATTTATGATAAGGTCTGTAGAAAATTTAAGGCGGATTTGTCATATGACAAAAGAAAAATTAAGGTAATGCTTCATTGTATGTATTTTCATTGTGATTTAGGAATAAATCCAGAGGAAAAAACATAATGATAACACCAAATAAATATACAAATTTAGACTTATCAGTCTTGAATATCGGGGCTGAAATTGTTAAGGTGCTTCAGAAAAGCAGTCTTCTTAAATATGATGACCTGTTAAATCAGATTCTGCTAAAGAAGGGGAGGGGGGCGAAAGAAATTTTTGTCTATTCTTTAAATTTTTTATTTGTTCTGAATATAATTAAATACCATAGTTCTGAGGATATAATCGAATTTTATGAAACTCGTTAAGATATATTCTAATATTTCCAGTATGAAGCCAGTTATTTTTAATTCTGGCTTAAATATAATATACGGCGATGTAAGTCAATATGAAGGAGACAGCAATGAGCATAATTTAGGAAAAACTTCGCTTGTCTACCTGATAGATTTTTTGTTATTAAAAAAAATAGATAAAAATAATATATTTAGGAAAAGAAGGAGTAATTTCTTAGGCTGGGATTTTTATTTGGAAGTAGAGCTGGATGATAAATCATACCTTACGATTAAAAGAAATCTGGTTAATGATTCCAGAATATCAATTAAGCTTCATAAGGAAGGAAATCAGGACTTGTCGTCGGAGGTGTTTTGGGACTATAAAGATAAATCAATAAGTGCGAAAAAAGAAGAGGAAAATGCGGTTAAGATTTTGAAAAATATATTGAAATTCGATGTCTTAAGCGAATATAATTTGAGGCATTTTCTTTCCTATCTTCTAAGAACCCAAAATGATTATGCGGATGTTTTTAGATTAAGCACGTTCAAAAAAGACAAAAACTGGAAGCCACCCCTTCTTTCTCTATTTGGATATAACGGACAACTATTTGAGAAGAAGTATGATTTAGAGCAGGAAATTTCTATCCGTAGAGAATTGATTGCAAAAATGAAGTCGGATAATCTCATAGAGAAATCAGAGGAAGCTTTCAAATTACAAGCTGCCATTAAGGCTAGGGAGGATGAAAAGAAATCAATAGAAAAAAATCTTGAAATGCTCAATTTTTTTACCAGGGATGAACAAATGACGGAAAAAATAGTGAAAGAATTTGAGACAAAAATTAGTATCCTAAATTCTGAGGAATATAGCCTAAAATACGAGGTCGACAAGATTAATAAATCATTGGAAAATAATGTTTCCGTTAAAGTTTCTGATGTTAAAAAGATATATGAAGAGGTGGAAATATTTTTTCCAGATAAGCTTACTAAATCTTATGAGGAATTAGCCAATTTTAATAAGCAAATTTCAGACGAGAGGTCAAAATACCTAAAAAAAGAATTGGACAATCTGAATGATAGGCTGATGATTATTAAAAAAGACCTCAAGGAATATAATGATAAGTTATCAGAAGCCTTATCGATAATAAAGGAGAAAGATGCATTTATAAAATTTAGGAAATATCAAAATGAGCTTATAAAAATAGAAACAGACATTGCCATATATAAACAAAAAATTGAGAGTATAGACACTATAGAAAATTATAGTAATGCGATTAGCGAGATAAGAGAAAAATCCAAAGAAATATCCTCAATAATTAAGGGGGATTTGGCGGAAGAAAAAAATCCATTGCAAGAAATACGTGAGATGTACACTGAGATTTTTAGAAAAACTATGGATGGAACTGCTACTTTCGCAATAACTCCAAATAAATATGGTTATTTTGATTTTGAGCCGTTTGTAATAAGCGGCGGTGATTTAACAGGGCAGGGAGATGGATACACCGCTACAAAAGTTCAATGTGCCGCGTTTGTTATAGCGGCATTGGCTTACTATTCAAAAAATTCTTTTTATAAATTTGCCTATCACGATGGCATTTTTGAGGGCTGGGGAGATAATCCTAAGATAAATTTTATCAATCTAATTAGGGAATATTGTGATAAATATAAAATTCAGTATATCGCAAGTATGATAAAAAGTGATATTCCCAAAAACTTTGATTTTGAAAAAGAAGAAATAATAATTACTTTAGACAAAAACCAGCCATTATTTGGTATCAAATTTTGATTTTTTAAATAAGAGGTTTCAGGAAGGATTTCTGGCTAAGCCTCATATTTTAGACCCCCTCCCCCCATTCGGCGGGTTTGGAGTCAGCTTTTTATAAAAAATATAATAGTGGGTAGGGGATAGCGATTACTGATGATTTTTTCTTAGGTCAGGTATGTAAATATACTCTTTTTTGTTCTCAAAGATAGTTATGACTTCCTCTACAACTGCGTGCCAGTCAAAACAAGGCTTATTTAGGCCTTGTTTTTGTATGGGGGTGGTAGGATGTTCGAACTGGCCGGCAAGCCGTTGACTTATGGCTGATTTTATGCAAGTATATTAAGTCATAGCTCTTTTACAGGCAAAAAGCAGGCTACAGGCAGTAGCCAGAATTGCACCGGCTGATTATCAGAAAAAGGAGAATAGGCATGCAGGCGAGAATTAAAGGCTTTGTAGTAGGAGCCGACAGACCCTTTGAGGGTGGCGTCAGAGGCAAAAAGGTTTGGAAAGTCCGAGTCAAGGATGAAAGTCACGAAGACAACGGCAAAAAGTTTGAGGTTGCCGAAGGCCATTGGAAGAGATTTTTTTCCAAAGGGCTTGATGTGACATTTGAACTCGGAAATTTCCAGGAAGGCGGACAGGCAGTTCGCAAAGCTATCAATGTCAAGTTGTTAGACAACAAAACGGAAGCAAAGGAGCTTCCAATGGAAAAAGCGAAAATTGTCCAAGACCCTGACACTCTGTACGTGCTTATCACGGAATGTCGCGGCGAACTCAGCGTCTACTTCACTGGCTTTGAGACCGAGGAAGAAGCGGTTGCATTTTTTATCAAGGAAACTGGCGAGAATGAAGCGGATTCGGAAAAGGTTGTTTGTTTTATTCCCTTCAATATCTATGATTGGACAGAAGACGCTCTTGATCCTGATATTGTAAATGGATTCGCGGTCGTTCGTTCTCTCGTAGGTATTACTTCCGCTCAGGAAGCCTTGGAAAAAATGATGACTGTTATTCTCAGGTCTTTTGCTACCAGAAAGGAAGAATAACATGCGTATTCTGGTCATTGACGATACTCAGGGACATCTCGATGCGGCTCGACAAACTCTTTCAGGGCACGACCTTACTCTTTGCTCTTCTCATGACGAAGCTGTTAAGCTTCTCCTTTGGAAATACGATGATAATGAGAAGAGTCAAAGAATCAAGCAATATGAATCAGAAGGTCTGAAGTGGACTGATGCCTACGAAAAGGCGGAACAGGAAACAAGATTGCCCTATTGGGAGGTCGTTCTTTGTGACCTGCTCATGCCTGCTGGTAGCAGAGAACAGGGTTCGGGTCGTCATTTAGTTGGTCAAGAAATGGCTGTTGGTTGGTCACTCGCTTTGCAGGCAGTAAAAAACGGTGCCAACTATGTAGCCGTGATTACTGAATTAAATCATCACCAACATCCTGCTAGTGCCATGATTGATAAAATCAATGGGCACATTTTCACCATTGACAATGCTAAAATGCTCATGACCAATTACGTCGAAACCGTTGGTATTAAGGGTACCGAGGGTAAATGTATTGAATGCGGTGGTACTGGCAAGCACAGAAAGTGGGGATATGAAGATAATTGCCACTTCTGCAAAAACGGCATCGACTTTTTGGTAAAGGGCAAGGATTGGGGTAAGATTCTCAACCTGCTTCTCACAGGAAAAAGCATCGATGACGAATAATAGTGTGGACTGAGCAGACCTACTGCTCCTGCCAAGGCGAACGCTTTGGCAGTTTTTTATTTATATAGTGAGCGACACAGTGGGGTAGCTATACATTTAAACTCAAATCAGGAATATAAATATACTCTTTTTTATTCTCAAAAATAGTTCTAACGTCCTTTACTAAGGCGTGCAAATATCCTAAAAATGGCTCTAATTAGCCATTTTTTGTTGGGTAGGCACGCAGCTGGGGTTATGTTAGGCTAAAAACGTGAAAATACCATATTTATTCTTCTTTTTCACGGTTATGTTGACAAAAACGTGAAAAAAGAGTATAATTGTAATATATGACAAAAACACTCAATGTCTACAATAAAATAAGTTTTCTTCGTGAAAGATATTATAAAGCGTCTATTGGTAAAGAAGCGCTTATTAAACTTATTGCTGAAACTGAAATTGCCGAGCAGGTATATAACTCGAATGCAATAGAAAACAGCACGCTCACGCTTGAAGAAACTGAAAAAATACTCCTTCAAATTGATCTGGACAGATATATAACTGAACGAGAAATTTTTGAGGCTAAAAATCTAGCGAGAGTCGTGTCGTATATTAGCAAGAGGGCCAAGGAACAAGAGCTTGCTCTTGAGGTGATTTTGTCGCTACACAAGATGCTGATTTCTAATATTCGTGATGATATTGCGGGAAGATTCAGGCGTGACAATGAATTTGTTCGAGTTGGAAATTATATCGCTCCTGGTCCGCAAGAAGTGTTGGGTCGTCTTGAAAAAATGTTAAATGAATATAACGCGGAAAGTCATGAAAATATTATCAAACGCATAGCAAGATTACATCTTGCTTTTGAGCATATTCACCCTTTCTGCGATGGTAATGGACGAATCGGGCGAGTAATTAATAATTATTTGCTGATGCGAGAGGGATTTGTTCCAATAAACATAAAATTTATTGATAGAAAAAAATATTACGAAGCATTTAAAGAATTTGACGTGAAAGGCGCGACTGCTGTCATGGAGGAAATTGTAGGAAAGGCGTTGACCAATAGTTATTACAAGCGTTTGGCCTATTTGGAGGGAAAGGAAATTATCACCCTGGCTGATTATGCGAAAAAGAATAAAATTTCTCACTCGAATCTTATTAATAAAGCAGGAAGACAAACTATCGAAGCTTTTTTAGAAAAAGGAATTTGGAAGATTGGCGTCGATCATAACGGAAAATAATTAATATTTGCGTGATTGATGGTTAAATCTATCCCATCAACGCCATTGCGCGCTCCTTTTTTACCTCAATTCGATCCCAATTTTCCAAAATATTGTTTCTAGTCGTATCTACTAGCCCGTGCGAAATTTGCTAAAATAGCCGTTAGATTATAAAATAGAGCCAAGGGAAGAACCCCTTGGTTTTTTGTTGAAAAATATGATTAGCAGAAATTCGAAAAAAGATAATACTGTCCAATTTGATTTTCGTCAATTTTGGATCAAACTCTGGAGGCTTTTGGTTCCGGCGCACGGCAAAATAATAAAGTTTGTCATTTTTGTCGTGGTTTTGGAAATTTCCAGGATGGCCGGGCCGTATATTTTAAAATACATAATCGACCTTATCACTAATTTTCAAGCGGAAAAGATTGGCCAGATGATCGGGCTCATCGCTCTGATGTTTGTGGCTAATCAAGCGGTGTCTATAATGAACTTTTTTTCTGACAGAAGGATTTTTGATATTCTCATTACCGTCGAATCATATCTTTCTGACATATCATTTAAAAAATTAGTCTTTCTTGATTTGGGCTATCACGAACGGGAGAATAGCGGAAATAAGGTGTATAAGATCCAAAAAGGGATTACCAAGATCGATGAGATGATCAGCAGTTTTTCCTGGGAGGTCATTCCGACAAGTATTCAAGTTGTCGTAACTACAGTTGTCCTCTTTTTCATTAATTGGCGATTTGGAGTGACCATTTTGGTTTTTGTGCCGATATTTTTGTGGTTATCTTTGATTGTAAACAGCACTAATTATTTAACCAGAAAAAAACGACATGATTTGCAGGAAGACGCGGCCGGATTTATGGCTCAATCGATTGTTAATATAAATACGGTTCAATCATTTGTCCAGGAAAAGCGGGAGAGGAAAAATTTTCGCGGTATGATGGATCGGGTCTTTGAAATGATTCTTTGGGAATATGGTCGGTATATGAAATATAATCTTTGGCGCAACCTGGTGATTGACCTTGGGAGAGCGTCCATGTTGCTTTTTAGCATCTATCTTGTGTGGAATAACTCTATTACGGTAGGCAGTATGATATTTGTTTTCACAATTTCTGAAAAAGCATTAATTTCTCTTTATCGCATCTCGAGGATTTATGACAAAATCATGGAAGCAGGGGAGTCGGTAGTAAGAGTCGATGATTTATTTCAGGAAAAAGAAGATATTTTCAATAATCCGAAAGGAATTAGACCTAAGGAAATGGAAGGTGCTATCGAATTCAAGCAAGTGGATTTTTCCTACAGGAGTAGCGATATTAAGGCATTGGAAAATGTTAGTTTTAAAATCACTTCCGGTTCAGTAACGGCTTTAGTTGGACCATCGGGTGGAGGGAAAACTACTGTTGCCAGGATGGTTTATCGACACTATGACCCTCAGGAAGGTCAAGTGTTTTTGGATGGTAAGGACTTGAGGGAATATGACCTCTTTTCTTTTCGAAAATTTTTTGCCATTGTTCCGCAGGAAGTAGAGATATTTAACACATCAGTAAGAGATAATATTTCTTATGCCAAGCCGAGTGCCAGCATGAAAGAAATTGTGGCAGCGGCGCGCATAGCTAATGCAGAGGAATTTATTTTGAAGTTAAGGGAAGGCTATGATACAGTGGTTGGAGAGCGCGGGGTAAAATTATCCGGCGGACAAAGGCAGAGAATTGGGATTGCCCGGGCGGTACTGGCTAATCCACGAGTTTTAATCTTTGATGAAGCGACATCCAACCTGGATTCATACTCAGAAAAACTAATTCAGGAGGCGCTGGATAAAATTGAGAAGGGTCGGACAGTGATAATCATTGCCCACCGCTTAAGTACCATCAAAAAGGCGGATAAGATAATTGTTTTGGAAAATGGAAGAGTGGTGGAAGAGGGGAGTCACATTGAACTTTCCCGTGAGGAGAAGGGACTTTATCATAAACTTCTGGAGTTACAGAGAATGGGGGATGTGGAGTAGGAGGATAATAGAAAAACGAACCATCAAGGCTCGTTTTTTTTGTGGGCTGTGGATAACTTTTAAGATAGTATTTTTTCGATTTCAGCAGGGGAGACTACTTTCGAATCATGCTCCCCTCTTTTTTTAATTTCTACTCCCCCACTGGCCAAACTTTTTTTGCTAACAACGACGCGGTATGGGATTCCAATGAGATCAGAATCGGCAAACTTTTCTCCGGCGCTTATCTCTTCCCTATCGTCATAAAGCACTTCAATATTTTTCTTCGTCAAATCATTATAAATTTTTTCCGATTCCAAATTTTGCCCAAGGCTAATCAAATGGACTTTGAAGGGCGCGACAGTTTCCGGCCAGATTATTCCTTTGTCGTCATGAAAAACTTCGACAATCGTTCCCATCGTTCTTTGCGGTCCGATGCCGTAACAACCCATGATGATATCTTTTTTCTGTCCGGACTCATCAGTGTAGTTAAGATCAAATGGTTTGGAGTATTTTGTTCCCAGCTTAAAAATATTTCCCACTTCCACTGCCTTGTCTTCTGTTAGTTTTGTATTTCCGCAGAGTGGGCATTTATGCTCTAAATCTTCAATTATTTCTTTATTGATAGCGATGTGGCATTTTTCGCAAATATAAATCGTGTCCTCTCCGGCCGCAGTTACAGTTTGAAATTCGTGGGAATATTTGGAAAATGATCCTCCGGAAGCATAAGTCAGATATGTTTTTTCGCCCAGTCCCACGCGTTCAAAAACATTTTTGTAGGCCTGCGTTGCCCGATCATAATATTTATCCAAATCTTCTTGTGAAGCGTGGAAGGAATATAGATCTTTCATAATAAATTCGCGCATTCTTAAAATCCCCGATTTAGCTCTCTTTTCTTTTCGAAATTTATTCTGAAATTGATAGACATATTTTGGCAGGTCTTTATATGAACTGACAAATTTTTTGGCCAGTGGCGAGACAATTTCTTCGTGGGTCGGCGCCAACGCCATATTATTGTCGTCATCATATCCAAACTTGACCAGTGCGTCGAGAGTTTCCCATCGTCCAGTCTTTTCCCAATTTTCCTTGGGGTTGATAGACGGCATAAAAATTTCCTGTCCGTCGATGGCGTTCATCTCTTCGCGGATTATATCTTCCACTTTTTGATAAACCCTGATTCCTAGTGGCAGATAGGTATAAACGCCGGCCATGAGCTTGTCGATATATCCCGCTCTGATTAACAATTGAGCGTTCACGCTTTCTTCATCTCTCGGCGCGTTCTTTTGAGTTTTGGTGAATAGTTGTGATTGATACATAAGTTTTATATATATAGTAATTTAATAATCTCATAACCATATTTAAAAATCAAATACTTATTTTTATGACGGGCTACCTGACAACGCGCATGCGCGTTGTCAGGCTTGATTTCAATAGATCGCATATTACTTTCCCAAAGATATTATGCCGTTTTTCAATGGTACCTTTTTGGGGATATCAGTGCTGTTGGTGAGTCGATGATAGAGAAGAATCCACATTTTTTCTCTGTCGAGTTCTTTGTGGAAGACGAAGAAGTCTAATAGACAACACTCATCTTCAACAAAACATCCAGCGTATGCCAACACTTTTCCGCATCCACCGACTACAACCTGACAGTTAGTATGTCGAATATCGCGCGGCCTTCTTTTTGTGGATGCCTCGTCGTTTTGGAGCAGTTTGCATACCTGACGTGACTGTGACCAGCTGGGCTTTTTGATCCGTGCCATTGATATTTCTCCTAGTCGCTGAGTTTTGGTTGATCGTTACTTCTGGAAATACCACAGTTTTTTTCTTGTTTCTATTGAAATTAAAGAACTAAAAAACAACCCCTCCTGAGGTCGTTCATCTTATTCTCTATTGTCCTAAAAATTAGGCTCTACGAAACAACCTCAAAGCGGGGGTTATTTCTGGTCGCGGGCTTTTGATTGTCGCTAATGTCTTCATGATTTTAGTATAGAGCGGGTATGTGGTTTTTGTCAAATTTCCAAGGCTAAATTTAATCTGAAAGAGTCAGTGGATAAAAATAATAGTTGTTATTCAAAAAAGAGCGGCATACCCCTTAAGATTGTCAAAAGAAAATTTAAGGATTGTCTTTTAGTAACGGATGGTTCAGGTGATTGTTGCGGGGCAAAGTTAGCGCGCATACCTTGTATTTTGATTCAGCCCAGAAAAATCCCGTTATTTTTATTTGATAAACAAGCGAAAATGTGTCATTATGGGGTAAATCAATGAAAAAAGGAAATAATAAGATTATTATTTATACGACTGATGACGGTAAGGCGAAGATTGAGGTGAAACTGGATAATGAAACCGTTTGGCTAACGCAGAAGCAGATGGCGGAGCTTTTTAATTGTAGCGTGGAAAATGTTATTTTTCATTTGCAGAATGTGCTTGAAAGCGGTGAAATAAGGGAAAAAGCAACTACTAAGGATTCCTTAGTAGTTCAAAAAGAGGGAAGCCGCACCGGGTTTATCAGGCTATTTTTCCATTTAAATATATGATTAGAATAATATGAAACCATTATACATCCTCAAAATAGGCGGGAGTGTGGCGACTTATAAAAATAAGCCAGGCATATCCGTTCGAAACTCGCTTCTCAAAAAAATCGGTCAGTCAATAAAAAAATCCCAGGAAAAGGGAAATTTTGATTTGATTCTGATTCATGGCGCGGGAGCAGCCGGACATCAGCTAGCCAAAAAATATAGTTTACAGGAGGGGATTGGCGTAAATCCAAAAAAATGGTACGGAGCTTTGATTTCTAGACTTGCTAATAATAAATTAAACACAGCTATCGCGGAAACTTTTACAAAAATCGGACTTAGAATAGCGCCGGTACACACTGCATCGGCCATCATTCAAAAAAATAAAAAAATTAGTCGCTGCAGCTTAAAAATGATTCAAGAGGCATTGCGGCAAAATTGCATTCCTATTCTTTATGGTGAAATGGTTTTTGATACTAAACTTGGCATGTCGATCTGTTCTGGTGATGCCATTGCGCCATACCTGGCCAAAAAACTGGAGGCCAAAAAAATCATGTTTGCTTCTGACATTGATGGTATATTTACTCAAGATCCACATATTTATAAGGATGCCGAATTGATCGAAAAAATAAATTTGAAAGAGATAAATCAAAAAGCGAAAGTTTCTCATTCGCATAATGTTGACGTGACAGGCGGGCTTTTAGGAAAAATAAACAAAATAGAATTTTCTGATAATTTGCAATCGATTGAAATTTTTAATGGTCTTGATCCGGAAAATTATCAAAAAATATTTCTTGGTCAAAAATTTTCACACACAATAATTCTGCCATAAGAAAAGCGGCCTAGGCCGCTTTGGCAAGCTTTTTGATGAGCTTGCGGTAATAAGGAGAATCAAGGAAATGATCCAGTATCGGACTGGTTTCAATCCGGACGGAATGACGAAAGAGCTCGGGGATAGTTTTCCAGCCGAAGTAGGCGACGTCATCATCTTCGGGTTGAAGAATTTGGTTACGGTCGCCAGTGAAAATTCCATAGCCGTAGGCAGTGAAAACGTCACGCCTTCCCGGTATCAAATTGAATTTTTCCCGAAAGATGTGGCAGATCTTCACCTGGCCGTTAAGAAATCCCATTTCCTCCTTGATAAGACGGAGGATTGTGCCATGTGGAGTAACATCTTTTTCCTCAAAAGTTTCCAGAGGAAAAGAAATCATCCCTTTCTTTTTAAAATACTCCGGCTTATCTCGCAGCTCTTTTACGGTAAAAACTTCAAGTTCACCGGAGTCGTTTATAGAAAAAACCGGAAACCCTACTCCTAAAATATTTTTGGCCATGATCCCCTCCTTTTTTGAGCCAAAGCTAAAAGTGCTATATTAGAGATTAGCACAAGAAAGTAGGGGTAGGCAAATAGCGTTTGCGCAAATTGGCGGCTGTATTATAATAGAAATAGACATAAAAACGCATCCAAGAAAGTTTGAGCAATCAAACATAATTGGTGTGGGGATAAATGGACAACAAAAACAAAATTTTCTTCGCGGTGTTTTTTACGCTTATTGCGGCAGTGGTGATCATCACTTTCACTAAATACTTCGTAGCCAAGGACTATTATATAGAAGCCCAGGCCGATTGTGATCCTTATACGCAAAAGTGTTTTATCTGGAACTGCGATCCTAATTCGCAAGTTGAGGGTGAAAAATGCACCGGGGATCCGGAAACGGATATCTGGTATTATCAAAACGTTAAAAAAATAGCTAACGAAATTCCTCTTTGCGATCCAAATTCTGAAAATTGCAACGCGTTGGCATGTGAAGCCGGAATGGATTGTGAAGTGACATATTGCGATGAGTCAACAGTCGAGGAAGGAATAACGTGCAATGATCCGGTGAAATATACAGAGGAAAATCCAGTCGAAGAAGAAAGTAGTGCCGAAGAATGCGCTCCGGATGACGAGGAATGCATAAACACCGAGGACTCGAGTGATAGTATTGATTCCAGTGATGAGAGTAGTTCGGGCGATGAATCGAGTGTCAATGTTGAAAATTTTGTGAGTTAAGGTTTCAAGGGAACGCGTAACAGCGTTCCCTTTTTAAGTTGTACAAAGGAGTTGTTATTTGACAATCTTTTTTTGCGGCTGTATAAGATAGTCAGCATAGTGTTCATTAAATTTATATTGCAACTAACCCGAAAAAGGGAGAAAGTCGATGTTAAAAGTACTGAAGATGTCAATGATTTTGGTTTGCTCGATTTTTTTTGTCACGTCAGTCGATGCCGGCGGCAAGCCGGAAAACAGGCCGGCTCCAGCGCCAAGAGCAGCTCCTGCGCCTCGACAACAAGCGCCAAGACAGCAGATGGCACCAAGGCAACAAGCGCCAAGACAGCAGATGGCACCAAGGCAACAAATGGCGCCAAGGCAAGCGCCCCAGCAGCGTCCTCAGATGCAGCAGCAACGTCCACAGGGTTTCGGGCAACAGAAATCCTTCGGCAATCAGGGATCTGCTGGCAATAGATTTGGCAACCAGGGAGCCAATGATCGAGGTAATAGATTCGGTCAGCAGGGATCCGGAAAAGCCGGTAGTACAGGAAGTAGATTTGGCAACCGGGGATCCGACGGTAGCAAATTCAGTCAGCAAGGAACTGGCAAGTCTGGCGACAAAACCAGTAGCAAATTTGACCATCAAGGTGCCCAGGGAACTGGAAAGGCCGGTAGTAAATTTGGCCAGCAAGGAACTGGTAAAGCCGACAGTAGATTTGACAGGCAAAAAACCGGAAAATCTGGCAACAAGCTTGGAAAAACCGGTGAAAAATCCAGTGTCCAGGGTGCTGGCAAAGGTAAGCAGCCTGACACGGGAAAAATCGCCTCGGACAAAAACAAGCCGGGTGGCGAGAAGATCGGCGGTAAGAATCAGCCGATTGCCGGAAAACCATCTATGGATGGCAAAAAGCCTATGGACGGAAGAATGTCCGGCCAGAAAATGAACAGACCCAACAGATCCGAGCTGGGCGAGAAAATGAAGAGATCGCCCAACAAAGAGGCTCTTCGCGACGCGAAGATGGGGCGAAAAGCCGAGCGCGCGAAATTCAGGGACGATCCTAAGCATCACAGACTCAGAGAGCATGAGCACTCGATGGTGCGCAGTAGCTTTGAATCGCATTCCTGGAGTTACTCAGAATATTCCTACACCTCCACCACTTTTTATGAATCATATGGATATGCACCAGCACCGTGGTGCTTCGAACTGGCGCCGTATTACGGCGTTTGGGACACAACGTATCTTGGATTCGTTGTAGCCAATGCCGTCGAAATGGAAAGTTCCATTTTTTATTACCATCACAGAGGGGAAGAGGAGTTGATGGCATGGCGCGCAGAAATGGATCGATTGGCTCAGCAGGATGCTGAACTGGCCGCGCAACTAGCGGTGCTGGATGAACAAGCGCAGCTGCTGGCAAGCCAAGGCATTGCGGTCAACCCAAACTATGTTCCTGATGCTCCTGTTTTTGCTCCGGAAATTGTGGAGCAAATGCAATTAGAATAACAAGCTCTTCTGGTTTCAGTGAGAACTGGATCTGAGCAATATAAACCCCCGGCTTCGCCTTGTGCGAGATCGGGGTCCTTTTTTTCAATTTAAAAACCCCGCCGACGTAGCGCCGATGGGGGTAGTGCATTGGCAGCCGATGGGGGTAGTGATCAGCGACGTTTGCCGCTGGATTTGCCATGGATCCTTCTATCTGAATCTTTGATCGCTTGCGCGGGAAACCTCTTGCCATCGATCCGGCAAAACGATAAACCGTAGCCAGTCGACGAGTCGCTGGCACAGCAATTGAATTTCTTGTCCACGAAAAGAAGAACCGGCAATTTACAGGCATCGGCTGGTCCGATGTCCAGCAATTCCATAAACTTCTTCTCCGCTTCGGAGCGCGATGTTTCGATGTCGATATCCGTAATGATGATTCCGAAAGGATATTTACTGTTTTTGAGAGCATATATTCCATAGCTCTCATTTTCAAAAAGACATGGCTCATCGACGTTACAGTCGATAAACTGGCAGAAATCGGTCACCGACACCGCGCCACGGCCGAAATTGAAGTTGACTCTTTCTCCGGTTGGCGCTGGCGTCGGGCTTTGGGCGCGCTGTTGTTGGCGCGCATTTTCGTTTTCAATAATGGTGCCGAATACTCCGCCGATAATTCCACTAATCGCATTGGCGGTATCCTCATCCAATCCAGCCCTGGCAGGTGGCGCCAAAAAGGCGAAACAAAGGGACACAACGAAAAGCACGGTCAAAATTTTTTTCATGACTCTCTCCTTGTTTATAGGTAGTAGGAACTATTGAAATGCGATAAAAAATGATCTTTCGACTTTTGCTCAATGTATCACCGCTTGGAAAAAGTGTCAAACGAGACAATCCGTGGTTATGATAATTTTAATTTTCTTACGGTTCATAGCCTTGCTTATTTGACGAACACCACTGATTTTCTCTATAATACACTCATGCAGGAACTTTGGTGGAAAAGGACAAAAAATATGGAATAGAATTTAATAACCTATACTTGACTAAAATATACAATTATAATAAACTATAGTCTATGAAAATAGATAAGGAACAATTAGTGAGAATAATCGATTTTTGGCGGGAAAACGCGCGGGAAAATAACCTTTTTGACCGCGATGTTTTGAATGGAATCGATTTGAAAAGCAAAGAAATCATTGATTTGGTCGGGCCGAGACGAAGCGGAAAATCGTCGGTATTAAAACTGATTATAAAAAAAATGGCGCTGGGAAACGATTTCTTATATCTCAATTTTGAGGATCCGTTTTTTGTTGAAAATAACAATCCTCAAATAATAGAAGAGTTTGTAAATGTTTACAGGGAGTATTTTGACGCCAAGGTAAAATATCTTTTTCTTGATGAAATACAAGAAATAAAAAATTGGGAAAAAGCGGTGAGAAAATTAAGAGACGGGGGAAAATACAAAATATTCATAACCGGTTCCTCATCCAAATTATTGAGTCGGGAGCTGGCAACTCTTCTGACCGGACGGCACCTGTCATATCGCGTTTTTCCTCTTTCTTTTTCTGAATTTCTAAAATTTGAAAAGGTGGAAATAAGGAACAAGCGGGATCTGATTCTTAAGGATAAATTGTTGCAAAAGAAATTTGATCAATATCTTGATCAAGGAGGATTTCCTGAACCGGTTTTGGAAAAAAATCATGAGCTCCTCAAAAATTATTTTTTTGATATTTTGGAAAAAGATATCATGGCTCGCCATGAAGTGAGGGACAGGATAACACTGGAAAAGATGGCTGTTTTTCTTTTGACTAATTCGGCTAAAATCGTTACCCAGGAGTCTTTGAAAAATAATTTTAATATTTCTTTTGAAACTGTTTCAACTTATCTGGAATATTTCAAAAACGCGTTTTTATTGTTTGATCTTATGCAATTCTCATATTCTCTCAAAAAACAACAGAAGGCTTTCAAGAAATTTTATGCCGTGGATACCGGACTGGCCGGAAACGTGAGCTTCAGGTTTTCCGAAGATAAAGGCAGAATATTGGAAAACGCGGTTTTTTTGGAATTAAAAAGAAGAGGCGGTGAAGTCTATTACTATAAGACGAAGGAGGGGCTGGAAACAGACTTTTATGTGAAAAACTCGGCGGGCGGAAATCTTATTCAGGTTTCCTGGAGTATTAGTGAAAAAGACGTCAAGGACAGGGAGATAAAAAACATATTCGCCGCCATGGATGAGTCGAAAATAAAAAAAGGTCTGATGCTTACTTATGGGGAAAATGATATAATAAAAAAAGATGGCAAGGAAATAAGAGTAATGCCGGCGTATCGCTGGATGCTGGAGTAGTTCAATTTTATTAATAGGAGTGCTATAATACAACTATGCAGGAATTTTGGCAGAAAAAGATAAAAATACATATAATATTTGAGTCGCTGGAGAGTTATAACGAAAGCGTATATTTTTAGATTTTGAAAGCCGTCCATTTGGACGGTTTTTTTGTAAAAAAACAGACAATTTAGAAGTTGACAAATAAACCAAACAGGTATATAATAACCAGTTATCATAACGTCTTTAAATAACTATGAAAAAGTCAAAAAGAACCATCGAACAAGATAAATTTTCAGTGGAAATATTGGATCATAATAGCAAAAGAGTTGTGGATGAATTGGTGTGTCTTGAAGAAAAATGCTTTCCGTTGGAAATGAGAAATCCTTCGAGTGATGATTATTATTCTGCCGTTCTCAACGACCCGAAAAACATCAGTCTACTTCTAAAATACAAAGGAAAAGTTGTTGGTTTTTTGGTAGCCAAGGAATATAAGCGAGTTTATGATTCTTTGTCTAACCATGACCCCGATCTTCGGGAAAATAAGAAAAGACTCTTTTATGTCGACCTCATTCAGATCCATCCTCGCTTCAAAATTAACGGAGGGCTTAGTCTTCTTGTTTCCAAGCTGATTGAAAAGGCTCTGGAAAAAGATCTTCAGGGATTTTGCCTGCATGCTCGAAAGAAAAATGGATTGAGCCAATTTTTGCAGAAAATTTTTGATTGCAAAAGACTTCACTCTATCGACAACTGGCTGGGATTTGGCGAACAGTTTGATTATCTCGAATTTGCTATAAATAAAAAGATCGTAAAAAAAATAATCGGAAAACTCAATCCGATACACGCGCTGAATTAATGAATTAAACTTATGCGAATATTAGTTGTTTCAATGGATGCGTCAGGGGGGGATTTGGCCTGGAGGCTTCAGGAGGAGGGCAATGAAGTGAAAACCTATATCCACAAAAAGGCTCACCAAAAACATTACGACGGAATTTTAGAAAATAAAATCAAGGATTGGGAGAAAGAACTTCACTGGGTCGGGAAAAAAGGACTCATTGTTTTTGACTATTCTGGGATGGGCGAAATCCAGGACAGTCTCCGGAAAAAAGGATATAATGTCGTCGGCGGATGCCGGATCGGCGATCTTCTGGAAGGTAATAGAAAATTTGGACAAAGGATTTTTTCCCAAGTGGGGATGGAGATAGAAGCTTCCCGGACTTTTTATTGTATTGATGAAGCGATAGATTTTATCCGGAGGAACCCGGCCGCCTGGGTTATCAAACAAAATGGCCAGCTGGACAAAGATTTAAATTATGTAGGGAAGCTGGAAGATGGGCGGGACACTATCGCGGTTCTGGAACTTTATAAAAAAATTCTTCCCAAAACTTTTGTTAATCTGGATCTCCAAAAAAGGATAGACGGAGTGGAAATCGGAGTCGGCCGCTATTTCAACGGCAAGGATTGGGTTGGTCCGATCGAATTCAACATTGAACACAAATCACTTTTTCCTGGAGGCTTGGGACCAAAGACATATGAAATGGGAACGATTATGTGGTACTCTGATAATGAGAAGAATAAACTCTACCAGGCGACAACAGCGAGAATGAAAAAATTTCTCCAAAATATCGGATTTATCGGAGACTTTGAGATAAATTGCATAGTTAGCAAAGATCACATTTTCCCTTTGGAAGCGACTACCCGTTTTGGCTATCCCGCACTGCAACTGCAGGCTCAATTCCATCAGTCGCCGTGGGGAGAATTTCTTTTGGCTCTGGCCAGAGGAAAAAAATATGATTTGAAATGGAAAAAGGGGATGGGGATTATAAATCTGGTAGCTGCTCCCCCATTTCCTTATCATGCCAGAGAACCAAGGCAATCTTCCGAGGGGATGGAAGTGATTATTGATCCAAAAACTTTCAAGCATAAGAGAAAAAATATCCATCTGGAAGAAGTTTATCAGTCAAAAAAGGACGGAAAACTTTATGTTTCTTCTGAGCAAGGATACGTTCTTCATGTTTCGAGCGTCAAAGACACGCTTTTCGAAGCAAGAGCAGAAGTTTTGGAAATTATAAAAGACATTACTATTCCCAAAATGTTCTTCCGAAACGACATCGGCGCCAAATTCCTGAACGAAGAAAAACCGAAGTTGAAGAAGTGGGGGTATATTTAAATTTGCTCAATTTTAAGGGTCGAAGTATTGCGTGATTATTGCGCGATTCTTGCGCGATTCATGAAAATCGTGTATAATAGAGATATGCTAAAACCACAATATAAACTCACCAACAAAATACTTAAAAACCTGACGGATATCGCTGAAGCAAAGGGGATTATTGAAAAAGCTAAACTTCTCCCCAGGCACGAACTAAAGCTCAAGCGTCAGGCGATGATAAGGATGTCTCATAGTTCCACGGCTATTGAAGGCAATATTTTGGACATCCGCCAGGTTGAGGCTCTCTATGCTAATAAGAAAATAGACGCACCGGATCGGGATATTTATGAAGTAAAAAACTATTTGGAAGCTCTGAAATATATAGAGAAGTTTGTCAAAAGTGGAAAGCCGATTTCAGTAAAAGTGTTACTCAAAATTCATTCGCTGGTAACCAACAAAACTTTGCCAGTCGAGCAGTCGGGTCATTTTCGCCAAAGTCCGGTCTATGTCGTCAAAAGAAGATTGGGATTTCCGGACGAAATAGTTTATGCCGGGCCTGTCGCGGCGAATGTTCCTTATCTTTGTAACGATTTGATTGAGTGGATAAACAAAAGCGAAAAAGAAGAAACAAATCCGGTTATTGTGGCCGGAGTAACTCATTTGGAAATTGCGGCCATCCATCCGTTCAGCGATGGTAACGGAAGAACGGCCAGAGCTTTGGCTACTTTGATATTATATAAGCGAGGCTATGATTTTAGACATTTATTCGCTTTGGAAGATTATTATAATAAAGATCTGCCAAGCTATTACAAGGCCATAAATGTCGGTAAAAATTATGAAGAGAGAAAGACAGAAATTACCTATTGGCTGGAATATTTTGTGGAGGGTTTTAGAGACGAAATTATGAGCGTCAAAAATCAAGTTACAACACTAGCTCTTAAAAAGGTAGATAAAAATATTGGAAGTCAGGTGTATCTAACGCCAAAGCAACAGCAGATATTGGATTTTGTTGATCAGCTGGGAAGAATAAAGGTTAGTGATGTAGTGGATATTTTGAAATGTCCTCAAAGAACGGCTCAGCTGGAACTACAGA
This sequence comes from Parcubacteria group bacterium, assembly GCA_041661275.1. Taxonomy (GTDB): domain Bacteria; phylum Patescibacteriota; class Minisyncoccia; order Moranbacterales; family UBA2206; genus JBAZUU01. Next base: position 78,241 of record JBAZUU010000003.1, read on the forward strand.
AACTCAAAAAGCTGGGGATTATCAAACAAGTCGGTAAAGGTAAGGCGACTTATTACAAGTTGAAGTAAAAATATGCGAGAAGTTGCTTATTGCAGGGCTGCTATTTTTCAGTAGAATTAATATAAAAGTGCGAGATAAAAGGGGTCAAGTACCTTTTCTATCAAACAGTAATATGAGCAATATGATATACTCAACACATGGCTAGAATTCCAAGAAATCCAATAGGTGATGTTGCCTATCATGTGCTTAATCGTGCCAATGGGCGAGAGCAGATTTTTAATAAAGAAAAAGATTACGAAGCTTTCATAAAAATCATTCAAGAAGCCAAGGAAAAATATCCAGTGGATATTTTTACCCTTTGCCTCATGTCCAATCATTGGCATTTTTCTTTGAGTGCCAAAAAAGGAGAAAATATTTCCAATTTCATGCGCTGGGTAACTCACACCCATACTCAACGTTATCATTCCCATTACAAAACTATCGGTTACGGCCATCTCTATCAGGGTAGATATAAATCTTTCCCTATTGAAAAAGATAACCATTTTCTCCAAGTTTGCCGCTATATTGAAAGAAATCCGATCAGGGCTGGATTAGTAAGAAAAGCTCAGAATTGGAAATGGTCAAGTCTTTGGATAAGAAAAAATGGAACCAAAGAACAAAAAGCATTATTATCAGACTGGCCGGTAGAAATGCCGATTGGATATCTGGAATGGGTTAATGTTTTAGATAAAAACGAAGAAGACAAGCTAAACAAAATACGATATGCTCTCAAAAGAGGGTGCCCCTATGGCGAAGATAGCTGGGTTAAGAAAACAGCAAAAAAACTAAACTTAATTTCCACATTAATTCCCAGAGGCAGACCGAAAAAAGGTACCTGACCCCTTTTTCTCTCTCCCCAAGAAAGCTATCATAGAGGCGTTGAAAAAAAGCGGTATTAAAAAAGGAGAAAAACTGTATGATTTAGGTGCGGGAAATGGAAGGATTTTAGTGATTGCTGAAAAAGAATTTGGCTTAAAATCAATTCTGTCCAAATTTGTTAGGATTGATACTAGTGTATGTTTAATTTAATTTTGCTGATTAATAAGTTACAAATAGGCCTGTTTATTAAACTTTATTTATTTTTTCGACCATCGAAATTAAATTAATAACGCACTAGTCCTATAATTATTGTTAAATTCAATAAATATTATTACAATCATCAATATGCCAAATGAAATATACGCAGGTCACATCTATCCAAACGAACTTCTTCGTCCTCCTAAAGATAATATTCCTTCATTAGAACACGTATATTTTGTTGTAGGTACAGTTATGAGTGACATTGGTAAAGGATGGCTTTCAGGTTCGATAGCTAGTACTTTAGATAATCCCCTGATAATAAAAATAGATCCGATGCTAAATCAAAGTTTTCCTGAAAACGTAGGTATCCCTATGGACAATACACACGTAACAGATGACTTTAAAACATATCAGCGTTTAGGATTAGAGACAAAAGTTGATAACAATATCGTAATGGGACAGATATGGAGAGAATATCTAAGTCATTCCCAAATTCCTATGCAGATAACCGAAGGATCAATTAAAAAACAGACTTATGCGGATGTGGCGGATTATTTTTCAGATAAACTACTCAATATGATTAAATCATCTCATGCTAAAAATGTTGTAATTGAAATTGGAGGTACGCCAGTAGATTCAGAACAAGATGTACTTCCATCCACTTTCCGTTTAATGGGGATCAAGACGAATGTTGTACCTGAGCTCATTCTTCTCTCATATTTTGAAACGAGAGAGGATAATGCTAACGATGGGAAAAAAGGTTTGAAAACTCAAATTATTCGACAAGGAATACGCGATGCAACCACAAAATATGCAGGATTACCATTAAAATCTGTATTTGTACGAAGAAGGCGCGTTTCCGAGTCAATTGTGTCTGTATCATTGCAGGATGAATTATTGAGGGTGGCATATGAGACACAAATATCTCCACAAAAATTAACACTTCTTGAAAATTATCAAGATGTTACAGAATTAATGAAATATATATCGGAATCTGGTATTTTTAAAGAAATTGATAAACCACTGATGGTTAGTGCATGTATCTTGGGAATACCATGTAGGTTTGATGGAGCATCAAAACCAGTGGGAGATCGAAAAATGAATGTTATTTTATCAAATGGATCTGCTTTAATTTTATGTCCTGAAATATTAGCAGGTTTACCCACACCAAGAGGACCGTATAATATAACTTCAGGTAGTGGAGAAGATGTTTTAAATGGAATTGCAAAAGTAGTTGATAACGATGGAAATGACGTGACGGATCTATTTATAAAAGGTGCAGTAGCAACATTAAAAGCACTTATGAATAGGGGTATTAAAAAAGCATATTTACGTGAAGGTAGTCCATCATGTGGAATAAATAGAATTACTACAAAATTGGATGGAAAAGTATCTGCTATGGGTGTAACGACTGCTTTACTACAACGCTGGGGTATAGAGTGCATCTCATCTGATGCAGTTGTTTAGGACATATATGGATAATTCAGTAATACTTTGTAGCGCATGTTTGGGATGGAAAACATGGTGTTTTTGCAGTAGCTACTAGCGAGAAAATAACTAGCTCGGTCACTTTCTCGTTAGAACCTACCGTATGGCAAGAGCCAAGCTATCCAGAGCCAGGAGAAATCGTTCTTCTTGGTAATCTTCGTAAGAAGCGGGCTTGATCAAAAATGAGCCACATGTGTTTGACTAACAGAGCTTGTTTTTCGTATAATACACTTATGCAGGAAATCAGGAATAAGAAGATAAAAATACATACAATATTCGAGTCGCTCGAGAATCAAAACGAAAGCGTATATTTTTAGTTTTTGAAGGCCGTCCATTGGGGCGGTTTTTTTGTCGGAAAAGATTGAGGATTGACCCCGCACTAACTTTTGTTTGTTATGCATTACGTTTATATTATACAGAATGAATTAGCCGAATTATATTATGGTTGTACCGGTAATCTTAAGAAAAGATTTTTTGAGCATAACAACAATAAATCCTTTTCTACCAAAAGTCATAAGTGGAAACTGATCTATTACGAAGCATATACGGCCGAGGAAGACGCATGGAATAGAGAAAAACAGCTAAAGCAATATGGCCAAGCCCTGGGTCAGTTGAAAAGGAGACTTAAAAAATCTTTGAACAAAAGTTAGTGCGGGGTTGACAAACGGCCTTTTGCGTAGTATTATATCTAGTCAACTAAAACCGTTTGCTTTATAGAAAATATAATGGAAATTTTTGAAAATAAAACAATACAGACTAAGGAGATGCTGGATTTTCATCTGGACATTAAAAAACTAAGGGAAATTCCAGTCGAAATTGATAGTTGGGCGTATAAGCAGGTAGGCAAGAAAAATGACGGGTCGTTTAAGGATAATTATCAGAATCTGGAAGTCAGGGAATGCGGAGAAAGCCTGGTTGATATAAGCGATTTTAATTTATCAAATAAAGATTATTATTTTCAGAAGTTTTCTGGAGAAAAAGAAATTTTGGCCAAAAAACTAGTTACCGAAAAAGTTTTTCTCAGAAAAAGTCATGCTGAACGATTAGCCAGGGCGGATAAATATTTTCGAGAAAGAGGACTGTATATTAACATTGTTTCGGGCTGGCGGCATCCAGAGTTTCAAAAAATAATCAAAGAAGAATATGCGAAAAAATTTGGACAAGAAAAAGCGGATAGATTATTTGCTTCTGTTGACAGAAGAGTTCCAGCTCCGCATTCCACAGGCGCTTCCTTTGATGCTGAGTTACGAGATTTATCCTCAAGTAAAAAGATAAAAATGAACGTTTGTTTTAATAACGAAGTGATTCATGGCCTGTATTGGGCAGAAGAACTATTAAAAGAAGGGAAACTCGATAATATTAGTGCGGAGGCTGTGAGAAATCGAAGAATTCTTTATCATGGCTTGTGTTCAAAAGGCGTGGTTTTTGAAAAAAAAGAAGATCTCTTTGTTGCCCATCCGGGGGAATACTGGCATTATGGCGATGGCGATACATTAAGCTCCTTTTTAAAGAAAAAAAAGTTTATAAAATACGGCATAGTTTATCCGTGATTTAATAAATTATAAGCTAATAATTATGAGTAAAAAAGGAAAAAAGTATTTTAACAATAGCGTAGTTAATCCTATACATACTTCTGCTACGTACTACTTTGAAGACACAAAGCAGGTTGTTAGATATCATAACAAAAAGGAAAAAGTTGGTAGATATGGGCGGTATGATAATCCTAATTGGCTAGAAGTAGAAGAAAAATTAGCTAAACTGGATCTTTGCGAAAGCGCTCTTATTTTTCCTTCCGGAATGAGCGCGATTGCCACAACGTTAATGAGTCTCAGTGAAAAAGGAAAAAGAATAATTTATACAGGAAAAGGATATCGAAACATACGAAACTTATGCGGTAATATTCTAACTAAATTTGGAGTAGATGCTATTTCGTTGTCGCCAGCCAATTCAGAAAAATTCATGGCTGATTTTAAAAAATACTATAATGATAATACTAGTGTCGTATTTTTAGAGATTCCATCAAATCCTCATCTTCATCTCGTTGATTTGGAAAAAATTAAAAAAATAATCAACAAAAATACTTTGTTAATCGTCGATAGTACATTTTCTTCTCCCATAAATTTTCAACCTGTTGAGTGGGGCGCTGATATAGTTATTCATAGTTGCGGAAAATATATAGGTGGTCACGCTGATTTGATGGCAGGAAGCGTTGCGGGAAAAAAGGAAATTATCGAAAAAATTAGAAATTATAGAAATGTAATGGGAAGTATTGCTGAATCCCATAGTGCATATTTATTGAATCGAAGCATTGCGACATTGAAAATGAGGATTGAATATTTGAATCAGTCGGGGCTTAAGTTAGCCAACTTTTTGGAAAATCATCCGAAAGTCAAAAAAGTTTTTTATTCCGGATTGCCGTCATATTTCAATCGAGATCTTGCGGAAAAATATTTAAAGGGTCATGGTGGAGTGGTAACATTTGAATTGGATTTGTCGAAAGAGAAAACGGCTAAATTTGTAGATTCACTGAAAATTCCATATATGGGAACCAACTTTGGATCATGCCATTCTATGGTCGAGCAATGCTCAATTTTCACTTATTATAATGAAACAAAAAAGGTTAGGGACGATTTGGGGATTAGCGACACCTTAATCAGGTATAGTATTGGATTTGAGAATGTAGAAGATATCATAAATGATATCAGTAAAGTGTTGGAGAAAATTTAGGCCATCGGATTTGAGATGGAAAATATGCATTTAATGATAGAGCGGGGTTTTTGCAGTATCGTCGTTGTTTAACAATCTGTTCAGAAAGGAAGTGGCATATGTCGCAAAAAATTTCCAGTTTATTGGACGGTTTAAGTAAGAAGTGGCTTTTAAGGGAAGATGACGATACTTGGAAAAAGTGGGTGGATTTCAAGTCTCGGGATCGGGAAGATCTTATCGACCTCTTGTCGGCTAATATCAGAGACACTTTAAAAGCCAGAGCCCTTTTTTTGCTTTTGATTCTGGTAGATCGTTGGAATACGATCTATTGGAAGGGCGAGATCGGTGTTTTTCGTAAGGCTGGATTTTTCAAAGATCTTTCGCCAGTATTGGCGAATCTGGCGGTTATGTTGCTCCGTACATTTTTGGATGCAACCGCTGAAAAAATTGAAGGAGTGAGTCGTCATGAGATAGGAAGCGCTAGAAATTATTACAATGACTCTCTTCTTAGCGTCCTGTCGGCATTACCAGAAAAGGAAGCACTGAAAGTTTTTGAGTCGTATTCGTTTAATGATCTTGTTTCTCCCTGGTGTGATACGGAGAGTTGTTCCGGCTACAAACCCTTGAAAACACTTTTTTTCCGTAGTGATGTTGATGTAAAGTGGAAGCTTCTTGCTCACGAAAAGATGCAACAGATTATTGCGGACGAAGTGTCTGGTAAGGCACTACCTCGTACTAGCTGGGAGACGGCGCTTCCTCACTATATAGAGGTAGTGCAGCAACAGCTCTATCTTCGAAGGGGATTAAACTACCCTACGGAATTATTTGCTGATCAGATCAGGCTTGTTACCGATGAAACTCATTATGGTAAGGCTTCTATTGAGCTTCGCCATCTCCCCCAAATCATAACTCTGTTGGCAGGAGATTCTTACCGAGATATCCGATGCCAGCTCTACAGATTTATTCTGTTGGGCAATGCACAAGAATTTCAGATATGGGATGAAAGCCTCTTTCATTCGGCCAAGCTTATGCTAGATGAGTTGGGGGAGGGTGATAGCAATATCACCAAACGTCTCCAATCTGCCATCGATGATTGGCAGAAAAAAGGCAGAGAGAACAAGGATCGTCAGTTTGAGGCTAGGCGAGACGAAGAGTCGGTTCTGTCTCAAATGAGATAGGCATAATTTTTTTACAGAGCTCCCAGCAGATTCAGTCTGTCGGGGGCTCGTTTTTATTAAAATCCAAAACTGCTAAAAGTTTAAAATTCCCCGATTTTGTGCTAAAATTTGAGTATGGAGAAAGGAAAATTGGTATGTGTGTTGTTCAATGCTGGCAGGAAAGACGAGCTGACTTCGGAATGCCGGCTAAGGATAAAAGCGGGGCTGACAATTGAAAACGCAACTCTTTGTTTGGTCGGGGAAAAGACGTGGCTAATGAAAACTATTTGTTCCGACAGATTTATAATAGAACTGAATAACTGTAGTGATACTATCGGCAATATTAGAGAAATAGAGAAATTTGCGCGACAAGAGGGTTTTCACGATATTTTAATAATAAGCAGCTCCTATCATCTAAGAAGAATCAAGTTATTACTGAACATAATTGGGCTTGAGGCGGATGTGCGGGCGGCGGAGGATATTATGGGCGTGAAAAAAGCAATCAGTTTCACAGAGCCTTTAATATACTTCGCGACTCTTATTTTTTGGAAGTTGAGAATTATAAACAAGCAGAAGATAAAAGGAGAAGTCAATATTCAGAAAAAATTATGACAGCAGAAGAAGGCAAGACTATATTAATCAAGCCGCATCATTTTTTGGATATTATAAAACTATACGGTTCTGGTTTGGAAGAATTTATTCCCGATAAAGAGTACAGCCACGATTTTTGGAAAGTGGGAAATGATATTCTTCGAAATCCGAATATTGAAATGGAATTAACTTTGGGAGCTGATGATATTTGCGTGCCGTGTAAATTTATCAAAAATGGATTATGCTCCGATATGACTGATATAGATTCCGGTGAAATTTCCAAGGACGAGTGGAATAAAACGATCGACAGGAGATTGTTGGAAATGTTGGGTCTTAATGAGGGGGATAAAATTACGGCAATTGAATATTGCAACTTAGCGAGTAGAATTATTACCAGGGAAAAAATATTGAAAGTGTGGAAAGAAAAGCCGGTCGAGATTACGGAAAAGAGGGTGGACTTACTGTTGAAAGGTATTGAGAAATATATTAAAAATGTGGGTTAGGTGCTAAGATTTGGATATGGAAAAAGCGAGCGTCAAAAACTGCCTTTCGGGTGGTTTTTTGATCCAAAAAACTCTTTGACAAAACGGCCATTTGGGTGTATAATGTTAGGTTATGTCAATAAACACGAGCAGGGACAAAGGAATGACTTTTTTCTACCTTTTTCTGGTAGATTTTCTTATCGCAACTCAATCCGTGTTGTTTTCTGTTTTTCCCGAGAGCTTTATCCAGCTTGAAGGAACCGGATCGATGAAAATCTATCTGCTTTCTTTTATTTTGTCATTTTTTGTCTTTTGTCTTTTTTCTGGTGTATTCAAAAATCATAAGGAAAATGAGAGGGTGGTGAGGCAGGGACTGGCGTTTTTTATGTTGGGGAATTTAATTTGCCTTCTTTTTCCTCAGTCTGATTTTTTTATCCTGGGAATAATTCTATCGGGTCTGGCGACGGGTATGATACTTTTGGGCCAAATCGGAATTATCTGGATTACGGAAAACAAAAAATCAAAGAAATTTTCTTTTTGGATGGTATTGGCTTTTTTTCTGGGATTTTTTATCGGACCTTATGCAATGAATTTTCTTTCAGGCCCGAATTTTGACCAGGTCAAAGTTTTTTCTATTTTGGGGGCGACAATCGCTTTTTTAGCGATCTTTTTCATATGTCGAATACCGGACAAGATTTTTTCTGTATTTTCCTTTATAATAAAAGATATGCCGAAGTATATAAGAAACAAAAAGAGAAGACTGGCTATTTTGGGAATAGGATATCTTGGAAATGCTATCATTGTTTATGGATTTGATTACTTTTTATATCCCTATGTCATTTGGAAATTTGGAATTTTGAAAGGTGGAGCAGTGATGACTCTCCTTTCTTTTATCATTTGTTATGTCACGATACTTTTCTATGATTGGGCCAAGCAGGACTGGCTGGGCATAGAAATCATAAAAGAAGTCAAGGAATATAACGGGAAATCAATGATTGGCCGATTTACTTCCTGGATATTGAAAAAAAGCGAGCCGGTCGTACTTATATTTCTTTCCATTAAATTTGATCCCTTCATAACCACAGCTTACATGAGAAAAGGAGCGGAAAAATATAATGGGTTGGGGAAGCGTGACTGGGTCATATTTATGTCCAGTTTATTTGTAGGAAATGTTTATTGGACTTTTGTGGCATTTACAGGAGTTTCAGTGATTGAATATGCTTGGAAATTTATCAGCTAGGGCGCTTTTGCTTTAATGTTTTTTGTGGTAAAATTTAATCATTGGAATTTAGAAAAAATATGGCAAAAAGAATGTTTTCTTGGATGAATCCGAAATTAGAAGTAAGGGAGACAGAAAAATATGGAAAAGGTGTTTTTGCAAAAGAAGATATAGAAAAAAACGAACTACTTGCAATTTTTGGTGGCTATGTTTTGACATTAGAGGAAGAAGAAGGATTATCAGGAGAATTTGCAGATACAGGAGTTCAGATCCATGATGATTTCGTATTAACTTCCAAAGAACAAAAAGAAGATACGGATTGTTTTAATCATAGTTGCGATCCAAATGCTGGATACAATGGGCAAATATTTCTGGTGGCTATGGAAAATATCGAAAAAGAAAAAGAAGTAACTTTCGATTATGCTATGGTGTTGCATAAAGCAGAGAAATCAAGGGAGTATAAGATAAAATGTCTTTGCGGTTCGGAAAAATGCAGAGAATATATAACAGAGAATGACTGGAAAATACCAGAACTTCAAAAAAAATATGATGGATATTTCCAATATTTTTTGCAAGAGAAAATAAATAAATTAAAATAAAAAAATGTTTTGCACGGACATACCAGCTCCTTTCTGGCTAATCTTTTCCAAAACCACACCTGCGTTACTTTATTATTCCCATATACCAACGGCCATCATCTCATTACTTATTGGTTTTTTTGTATTCTACAAAAACAGAACTCTTGCAAGTAAAATATTATTTGCCATATCTATAGTATTTTCTTTGTGGATTTTTTCAAGCTTAATTGCTTGGACAAACATTGATAGTAGAATAATAATGTTTTCATGGGCATTATCTGGCTTGCTTTATTCTTCGATATACATTTTGGGGCTATATTTCGTGTATGTTTTTATAGATAAGAAAGACATATCTATTTGGATAAAATCAATAATCGGACTACTTTTTCTGCCAGTTATATTGCTTTCAGCTACAAAGTTTAATTTAGCGGGATTTGATTTAGTTAACTGCGAAGCGCAAGAAGGAGTATATTTCACAAATTATTATTATTTTTTGGGTCTTTTAATTTCTGTGTGGATATTAATACTGGCTGTTTTGCGGTATCGAAAAGCTGAAAAAGAATTTAAAAAACAAATAATATATCTGACAATCGGAATAGAATTATTCTTATTTTCTTTTTTCGTCACCGGATTTTTGGCGAGCTACATGGTAGAAAAAGGAATGATCACTGATTTTGGACTTGAGCAATACGGCCTCTTCGGCATGACAGTTTTTATGGGATTTTTGGCCTATCTGATCGTCAAATTCAAAGCGTTTAATATAAAAATGATCGCCACTCAAGCCTTGGCAGTGGCGATGGTAATTTTGATTGCTTCGCAATTTGCGTATGTTCAAAATTTTACTAATAAAATTCTAACTGGTATAACACTGGCACTTTCCATTATTGGCGGGTGGATGCTGGTGCAGTCAGTAAAACTGGAGGTACAGAGGAAAGAACAACTCCAGGAAATGACGGACAAGCTGGCGTCGGCCAATGATAAGTTGCGCACGCTCGACAATGCCAAATCGGAATTTATTTCTATCGCTTCCCATCAATTGCGAACTCCTCTCACCGCGGTGAAGGGCTACGGCTCTCTGCTTTTGGAAGGATCGTATGGCAAAGTGACGGAAAAACAGAAAGATGTTCTCAATAAGATGTACCAATCCAATGAACGCCTCATAACGTTGGTCGAAGATATGCTCAATCTGTCGAGAATTGAATCGGGCAGGATGGAATATAAGTTTGAGAAAGTGAAGATAGAGGAGCTTTTGAGCGAAACTTATGACACTTTCATTTTGCGGGCTAAAGAGCGGGGATTGACGCTCGAGATGGTGAAGAATGAAAAACCGCTTCCCGAAGTGATGACCGACAGAAACAAGATTAGAGAAATTATTTCCAATTTTACAGACAATGCCATCAAATATACGCCTTCCGGCGGAGTGAAAATCAAAGCCTTTGAAAAAGACGGCAAGCTGACAGTGGCGGTGAGCGACACCGGAATTGGCATTCCCAAAGACGAAATTCCCTATTTGTTCGAAAAATTCTCGCGTGGAAAGGATGTTTCTCGGCTCAACGCCGGAGGCACAGGTCTTGGGCTGCACGTGGGGATAAAGATGATAGAAGAACTGCACGGTCGCATCTGGATAGAATCCGCAGGCACGGGGAAGGGCTCGACATTTTTTGTGGAACTGCCGGTGGGGTAGGAAGAGGATGAGTTATATAGCCGTTGTCATATAGCCGTTTGACATACTTACTTTAACATGATAACCTAAGTCATTAGACCTTTAAAAATTTAATAGAGGGTCTAGACAGGCGTAGAACTCATGATAAAATGAACTAATTGCTTTGTATAAAGGAGACTTTGTTATGAATAGGGCAAAAATCATTGAGGATATTTCAAGAACAACCGAGGAGATTTTTTCCTTGGAGGAGTTAAAGAAGCTGTTGAAGTCAGGACGTCAACTTCGTATTAAATACGGAATAGATGTGACTGCGCCCACGCTTCACATCGGCCATGCTGTTAATCTCTGGATGATGAGAAAATTTCAGGATTTGGGTCACAAAGTCGTCTTTTTAATTGGAGATTTTACAACTCAAATTGGTGACCCTACCGGGAAAAACAAAACTCGGCCGGTAATACCAAAAAAAGAAATTAAGAAGAATACTCTCGAGTTCATCGAGCAGGCTAAGATGGTATTACGGTTTGACGATCCAAATCTTCTCGAGATCCGCAGGAATTCAGAGTGGTTTGATAAAATGCCTACGGCTGAATTTTTGCGACTCATGTCAATGGTTACCCACGCTCGTCTCATTTCTCGTAGTATGTTTCAAAAGAGAATCGAAAACGAGCTGGATATCTATGGACACGAGCTGGTATACCCAGTCTTACAGGGCTATGATTCAGTAGTCCTTGAATCAGATCTCACCGTAATCGGATCTGACCAGCTTTTCAATGAGATGCTGGGTCGTTTTTACCAGGAAAAGTTTGGTCAGGATCCCCAGGTGATAATAACAACAAAAATTACACCTGGAATTGATGGCAAGGAGAAGCAGAGCAAGAGCCTTGGAAATTACATCGGGCTGGCTCATTCTCCAAGGGATAAGTTTGGTCGGGTCATGAGTATCCCAGATAGTCTTATTGTGGAATATCTCAAGATTTACACGGAGGTTCCGATGGAAGAAATTTCTCGGATTGAGGATCTGGTTCGTACAGATCCAATGTCTCAAAAGAAATTTCTTGCCAGTAAGATAGTCGAGAGATATCATGGCAAAGAAGTGGCCAAGGAAGAGCAGAAATGGTTTGAGAAAACTTTTTCTGCGCGGATAGTCCCTTCTGATATCAGGGAAATCACAGTAAAGCCTCCCACAGACGTTTTCATGGCTGTTCATGAGAGTTTTGGATTGGAAAAGTCCAATAGTGAAATAAGACGTTTGTTTGAGCAGGGAGCCGTTTCATTGAATCAGGAAAAGGTGACTGACACCAAGAGACCTATTAAAGATGGAGACGTCTTAAAGATAGGCAAGCGTATGTGGTTTCGAGTGAGACTGGAAAATTAATATCTCAACTGTACAGATATCACGAATGTCAATTTTATTGGCATAATGCCACAAACTTTCTCGAAGGGAGGTGAAAAGAATGAGAGGAAAAATTGCAATCTTGGCAGATCATGCCAGACACAATCCGGCAATCCTGAAAGAAATTGCTGCAAATCCGGATAAAGTCGCTTCCAGATTCAATCTGTGTGCTGCTGAGACAAGAGCTCTCCGGAGCAATAATTTCAACGCTGTCGGAAGTTCCATGGGTGTGGGCAGATCTCTGCGTGCTTCGAATCACGATGATGCATATCTGTCCTGAAGAATGCGTATATAATCGAAAACCATTGTCCCTGTCCCCCTGAGGTAAAGCATGCCAAAGGGGGACTTTTTTTATATATCCAATGCAGAATGGTGAGGAGGATATGATGAAAAAGCAACGGGAATACATAGATAGACGTCCAGTATCCTTTTTGGATATTGTTGCTGCAAGAGCCAAGGGAGTAGATAAATATTATTGGTCACGTCTTGCATACCAAGTCACCTTTATTGTAACTCAGATATGTAACATGCGTTGCACATATTGCTACGATAAATCAAGAGTAGAACGGGAGCGTGACAAGAAGGAGCTGAGCTCTGAAGAGATAATAAGGATCATTCAAGAAGTGCGTTCTCTAGGTATCAAACAGATCAAGATAACTGGAGGCGAAGCACTTTTAAAGCCTGGCATAGAGGATATCCTTAACGCCTGCAAGGGCGTTGCGCTTTATCTATGTACCAATGGTACGCTTCTTGAGGACTATATTCCTGTTCTGTCAGGAGTTGATTTTGAGAAGTTGCACATTCATTCCAGTTTGGACGGCCTGGATTCTCACGTGAGATATGCAAAGAATGGAACAACTGCGAAACAGCTTCTCGGTGCTATGAAAAAGGCAAAAGATTGCATATCTGGCGTACATATCGGACTCAACACAGTCATAAATCATGAAAACATACATGAGTTCTGTGGTATGTATGATGCAATCACTGAGACTGGAATCGACAAGTGGACAATAAGCATACCTTATATAGTTTCGGAGGTAGTACGCAACAACCATCCATTTCCGGAATTTGAGGCGTTGGCCAAGGCCGTTGCATTGCTTTTGGAAAAACATTTCGCTCTCGGAGAGCCAATCCAATTAAGTATAGGCGGCTTCTATAAACATGAAATGTTTGATATAAAAACTGTACCGCCGAAAAAAAGAGGCGAACATCCATGTATGCCAAACTGCAATGGCGCAAGAGGTATGATAATTGATTCTTTCGGGAATGTATTGAATTGCCTGCTTGATAACGCGGAAGAAGAAGCCACCTTCAACGACTTCCGAGAAGGATCATTTGTCGATTTAACCCAACGCATAAAAGAGCGTCCCTTTTACAGGATGAAGATAGGGGATGTCGGGCAATGTTGCGAATGCAGATATCTGAAGCTCTGCGGAAGCGGATGTCGTTATAATTCCAAAGTTCTCTTTGGCGATTATTCCAGTCCCGATCCCATACGATGCTCCTGCTATCCGCTGATGGAGAAGTACATCCTTCCTGTTTTGACAGATGAACGGCGAAAGAAGGTTTGGTCCTATCTCAATCTTAAAGGCAATACACCTCCCTATTTATTTAGGGGAGTCAGGGAGATGCTTGATTCTTTAGGAGCTGTAAAATAGCCAGGGGCAAAGTGATAAAGGCCGGCTATTAAAAATAGTCGGCCTTATTCAAAAAAGGAGAAGATTATGATAAGCTGCATTTTTGTATACGGATCGTCCGCTGTAGGCAAAACAGCAGTAACTAAAAAAGTCGTTAAGGTAGTGGGAGGGAAAAGGCGACTTGCGCTGATTCAAGGAGATTTCTTCGTCCACATGATATATGGCTGTACTCATACGGACAAAGAACTGGATATTAAATATCTGAATATCGGATTCGCACTTGATGTTTTTCTGAGCAATGGGTATTCAGTTGTTATTGATGATATTTTCAAGCGACAGAAAGACGTCAATGGACTGATTTCCATTATGGATCGTTACAATGTATCATCCTGCGTATTCAAACTTGTCGCGGAGCAAGATGTTCTTTTGTCTCGCAATAGAAGCAGGGACTACTGGGACTGGATACCGGAAGAAAAAATTATCAGGTATCCCGAATTGTTAAACGGAATCACTTTCGGCGAGGAGGTGATAATAGACACTACCGATAAAACACTGGAAGAAACAGTGAGGGAGGTGCTGGAAAGATTGAAAAAAAGCGGATTTTATAATCCTGGTTCGCCAAGTATTTTAGAAAAAACATTTCATCCAGTAGAAGACAAGGCAGAGTGAAAAAGACTGGTTGCGAAATTTCCAACCAGTCTTTATTTTTTTTATTCGGTAAGTTGTCTATCGGTATCGGCATTCCTAAGGACGAAATCCCCTATTTATTCGAAAAATTCTCGAGAGGGAAGGATGTCGGACGACTCAACGCCGGCGGAACGGGACTTGGCCTTCACGTGGGGATAAAGATGATAGAAGAACTGCACGGCCGCATCTGGATAGAATCGGAAGGTGCGGGGAAAGGTTCCACTTTCTTTGTTGAGCTGCCGGTGGGGTAGGAGAGCTTGACAATCGTCTAAAAATCGTCTAATATATGTCTATAAGGAGCTAACTAAATAGACATTTATGTTTAAGCCAAAATATACAATAACCAACAAGCTTTTAGGCAATATCAAGCGCATAGCGGAAATTGTTACCGACCTTAACAGCCGCAGTTTCCCGAAAGTCGTGCTTTATGAAATGGAACGCCGCGCTCGAGAAATATCAGCTCATTCTTCGACCAGCATTGAGGGCAACCCTTTGCCGCTTACGGAAGTTAAAAAAATTCTCAAAAACAAGCCGGAATATGTTCGTGATTCCGAAAGAGAGATTTTGAATTATAACAAGGCCTTGGTTGAATTAAATGAATTGATTAAGGCGAAAGAAATTTCCCTGGACATCGAATGGCTGGAAAAAATTCAAAAAATGGTTACTGAAGACCTTATTGAAAAACATCGCCAGGGACATATTCGCACTGAACCGGTTTTTGTTAATAATCCAAAAACTCGAAAAACAATTTATTGGCCGCCTGATCATCAGGAAGTGATGCCTTTACTAAAAGATCTATTTAATTTTCTAAAAGAAAACGTTCGGAAAATTGACCCGCTCATTCTGGCTGGAATTTTTCATAAAGAGTTTGTGATTATTCATCCGTTTATCGATGGCAATGGCCGTACGACACGACTGGCAACTAAAGTGCTTCTTGCAAAAATGGGGCTGAATACCTTCAATCTATTCAGTTTTGAAAACTATTACAACCAAAATGTCACTCGATATTTTCAAGAAGTAGGATTGGTCGGTAATTATTACGATCTTAAAGATAATGTCGATTTTACTTATTGGCTTGAATATTTTACGGATGGGATTATCGACGAACTTCTGCGAGTAGAAAAAGAACTGGAAAAAGAAGCGATTAGCCCTGACACAATTCTCAAAGATTATCACCAAAAAATAGTTGATTCTATTAAAAAGAGGGGTTTTATTACCGACAAGGATTATTCCGAGCTGACTGATCGTGCCAGGCCGACCAGGAATTTGGATTTTAGGAAACTCATTAATTTGGGAATTATCGTGAAGATTGGCAAAGGTAAGGCGACTTATTATAAGTTGAAATGAAGAAGTATAAAGGGAATAAAAATGATAGAAGAACCCCGTAAAATTCCGCCAAGCGGAATAACGGGGCAGGCTCCACGGTCGCACCCCGTAAAGCTTACGCCACGGGGCAGGTCTTGATAGAATCCGCCCGCCTGCGGTTCGACTGAGCTCGCCGAAGTCCGGCGAGGCAGGAAGGCACGGGCAAAGGCTCGACGTTTTTTGTGGAACTGCCGGTGGAGTAGGGGAAATTTTAGCCTTGCTGCTTTTCCCCAAAGCTAAACTTTTTGATATTCCAGGGCTTTTCCCTAAAGCTTAAAGCTTAGCTTTTCCGAAGGGCTGAAAAAGGCTCTTTTTTTGTGTTATTTCCAGTTGATTTTTTCCCTAAAATAGGCTATAATTAGACTATGCACAACTGGTCAGTTGATACAACTGAATTAAAAAAGGATAAAAAACAATATGCCATTTGGCGTCTGGAGCAGATGGTTAATTTTGGCTTGGAAGGGAAAAAAATAAACCGCGAAGAACTGAAAAAATACTGGAAGATCCTCAATCTTGATCATAATAAAAAACAATATCTGAAAATGATTTTATGGCCAAAACAATCCTAAGTACTAATCAGATTAAGATTCTGGAGGCAATTAGCAAGGACAACGCAATTTGCCAAAATTTTTATTTGACCGGCGGGACAGCTCTGGCAGAATATTATCTGCAACACCGCCTGTCGGAAGACCTGGATTTTTTTTCAGAAGTAGAGTTTGATATCCAGGCGATAAGCATATTTTTCGCCAAAAATAAGAAAGCGTTTGGAATAAAAAAGATTGATTTTCAGCAAAGCTTTAACCGTAATCTGATTTTCTTGCATCTTCCAGGCGATGTTATAAAAATGGAATTTACTTATTTCCCATTTCCCAGAATCGAAAAGAAAATCAAAAGAAATAAATTGTTTGTGGATAGTTTAGAGGACATAGCGGTTAATAAGCTGTTTACCATTTATCAAAAACCGCGTTCCAGAGATTTTATTGACCTATATCTGATTATGAAAAAAACTGGCTATTCAATAGAAGAGTTAATCAAAAAAACTAAAGTAAAGTTCGATTGGCACATTGATTACCTCCAGCTTGGTAGTCAGTTTATGCAGGCTAAAGTTGTCAAAGATTATCCGCGGATGCTAATGAAACTAAAAAATGAAGAGTGGCAGAAATTCTTTATTTTGCAGGCAAAAAGTTTTAGCGGAAAAATTGTAAGTTAATGCAGTCTTGATTGAACGCTTTTTTTACGCTAGGATGGAGGAATGAAAATCACACTTTCTAAATTTGCCGGATTTTGTGATGGAGTGAAAAGAGCCTATGAAATGGTTCTGGGTATTGATATGGAACGGGTTGTGAAGCCTGTTTTTGCTTTGGGTTCCTTGGTGCATAATGATGAGGTGAACAGAAAAATAGAAGAAAAGGGGATAAAAAAGATAGAAAGGGACGATTTTTTCAATGCTGTCACGGGACAGATCGGGACGATCATCATTACCGCCCACGGAGTGGGACCGGATGTGTACAAAATTGCAATGGAAAAAGGAATTGAGGTCATTGATACTACTTGTCCAAAAGTGGTAAAAGTTCAACGATTGGCGAAATTATTCCACGAAAAAGAATATCGACTGGTGATCATTGGCGATCGTGATCACAAAGAAGTGCGCGGCATCAATGAATGGGGCGGAGGACATGCTTTTGTTATTTCCGAAAAGAAGGATCTGATAGATTTAGAATCTCCTTCAGACCAAAAGATAGGTGTTCTTTCGCAGACTACGCAAAACGAAGATTTCTGCCGGGAAATTTACGCGGTCATAGTTGAAAAATACAAAAACGTGGAAACAAAAAAAACTACTTGCGATACTACCCACTCAAGACAGAGCGAGATAAAAAAAATGGCCAAAAATAATGATGTCATTCTGGTCATTGGCTCTAAAGATAGCGCCAATTCCCGTCGTCTTTGGGAAATTTCTGTTTCCATAAATTCCAAGTCATATTTCATTGAGACGGCTAAAAATATCCGAAAAAATTGGTTGAAAAATATAGAAAAGATAGGAGTAACAGCCGGCGCGTCAACGCCGCCGTGGATCATCCAAGATGTTATGAAACATCTTGAAAATAATAAATAAACTGTTGCTTTTTAGAGGCTTTTTAGTTATACTAAAAATAGATAATAACTCTTAATGGAGCTGCGTTTTATGTCTAAAATTATCATTGCCGAAGATGATCCAATGATCGCGGAAATATACGAGAAGAAGTTTACTGAAGCCGGATATGAGGTGGCGGTGGCGGATTCCGGCGACCAGGTTTTGACGCTGCACAAAAAAAATAATCCGGATATCATTCTCCTGGATTTGATCCTGCCAAAAATGAATGGTTTTGAGGTAATTGAAAATATCAGAAAAACTGACAAGGATACCAAAATAATAGTTTTTAGCAATCTCAACCAGGCGGAAGATCGGGAAAAAGCGTCGCAGTTGGGAGCTAACGGATTTGTGTCCAAGGCTGATTACGCGCCGAGTGATCTAGTCAGGGAAGTAGGGCGACTTACCAATCAGTTGAGAGAAGAAAAGGTTAATGGGGAAAAAGAAATTAGGGCGGCGGAGAATGGGGGGTTGGCAAATAATTCTGAAACGAAGGGGAAAATTTTGATGATGGAAGACGAGGAAATTTTTCGCGAGATGTTTGGAGGAAAGTTGAAAGATGATGGATTCGCTGTCGATTTTGCTGAAGATGGGGCAGCCGGAATGAAAAAGGCGCTGGCAGGAAACTATGCCTTGTTCATTATCGACATGATAATGCCCAATATTACCGGAGAAGAAATAGTAGTGAAATTGAAACGCGAGGAAAAAACGAAAAATATTCCCATTATAATTTTGTCAGCTTCAGTGGATGAAGCGATGCAGAGATCGATGGAAGACACGGGGATACAAGGGTTTTTTATCAAAACCCAATTGGTTCCGAGCGAACTATCAAAAAAAGTGGGAGAATTGTTGAAATAACACTACGAATTACGAACTTGTACGAATGTAACGAAATTACGAATATTAATTATTCGTACATTCGTAAGTGTTCGTAATTCGTAGAGATTAATACTAATCACATGAAACGAACATTGATCAGTGAAACACCAAGTTTAATAGGAGAAACAGTACGGCTTCAAGGCTGGGTCAATACGCGCCGCGATCACGGCAAGCTTATTTTTATCGATCTTCGCGACCGGACAGGAGTGGTGCAAATGGTGGTTATTCCAGACAAGATGGAAGCGCACCAAACCGCTAAAGAAGCACGTAATGAATATGTCATCGAAATAGAGGGCTTAGTCAAAAAGCGTCCAGGGAGTCAAAAAAAAGAGGATAGCGCCACAGGAGAAGTGGAAATTGAAGTGTCAGAAATGAAAATAATTTCAGCGGTTGCGGGCGAGTTACCTTTTGACACGGCCAAAGCCGAACTTGATCTCAATATCCCGACGCTTCTCGACAATCGCCATCTCACTCTTCGCAACAAGAAAATAAATGATATTTTCAAAGTCTATAGCCAGATCCTGAAATCATACGCGGAGGTGATGCGGGAAAACGGATTTTTAGAAATAAAAACACCAAAAATTGTTTCGGCGGCGACAGAGGGCGGCGCCAACTTTTTTAAGATAAAATATTTCAAACGCGAAGCATTTTTGGCGCAAAGCCCCCAGTTCTACAAGCAAGCCGGAGTAGGCGCCTTTGAACGTGTTTTTGAAATCGGTCCAGTTTTTCGAGCCGAACCTCATTATACTACGCGACACGTCAACGAATATATTTCTTTTGACGCGGAAATGGGATTTATTGAAAATTTTTCCGACATCATGGACGCGCTGGAAATGGTTGTCAAAAGAATTGTAAATGATATTGAGAGAAAGTGCGAAGCAGAACTCAGGGATTATCCAAGCGAATTCTTGGTTCCTGACCGTTTCCCGCGGATAAAATTAACCGAAGCGATGGATGTTCTCAAAAAAGAGTATAACAAAGAAAAAATGGGCGTGGACATCGATCCGGAAGGAGAAAAATTGATTTCCGAATGGGCCAAAAAAACATACGGGAGTGACTTCATCTTCCTCACACACTATCCAACTTCCGCCAGACCTTTCTACACTATGCCGAGTTCTGATCCGCAGTACACGGAAAGTTTTGACCTCATTTATCGCGGAGTGGAAATTGTTACCGGAGGACAGAGGATTCATAATCCGGAACAGCTAGTGGCTAGCATAAAAAAACATCATCTTGATCCCAATGATTTCAAGGATTATATCGAAATTTTCCGCCTCGGCATGCCGCCACACGGTGGTTGGGCGATAGGATCAGAAAGATTAGCCCAAAAAATTCTGGGTCTCCCCAGCATCAAACAAGCAATTCTTTTTCCGAGGGATGTGAGGAGGCTTACTCCGTAAGAACCTCACTCATAATCCCTCTCCTTATGAAGGAGAGGGAGGATACGTTACCTTCTCCTTTATAAGGAGAAGGTGCGACGACGATAGTCGGAGCGGATGAGGTAAGATAAATACAAAAATAAAATCATGAAACAGCACGACGAAGCTTATAATAAGGGGAAAATGAGACTTATTAGTTTTGTTGCTTTTCTTATGGGATTTGCGCAAGCGGTGCTTCTCTATGTGATGTCCACTTATTTTAAGCGAGCTTCCGGAATAGAGAATATAGGACTATTTTATCTCGTGGCTTACGCCATAACACTTATCATATATTTAAATCTTCATAAAATCATAAAAAAGATTGGCAAATCCAATGCTTTTTTCTTTTCCTTGTTTTTCAAGATTATTGCCATTGTGATACTTATGAATTGGTCGCCATCATATATCACAGTCATCGTGATGATGTTTTATATAATTATGGGCAATCTGGAGTGGCTGAGTCTGGACATCATCATCGAATCTTTTTCTACCGATACAATGTCTGGGCGCATCCGTGGTCGGTATCTAACCATTCTCAACGCCGGACTGCTTCTTGGTCCATTTGTTTCCACTTCTCTCCTTGCTAAATTTGATTTTTGGGGAGTATTCTTGGCGCTTTTCATATTTAACTCACTGATATTTGTCATTTCTCTTTTTGGACTTGCTAATGTCAATCATAAATTTGAAGCCAATCTGACATCGCGCGCTCTGCTCAAAAAGATTTTTAAGAGAAAAAACATTATGCGAGCCTATTACGTTTCATTTGTTTTGGAATTTTTCTATGCACTGATGATTATTTACACGCCTATCTATCTGCGTGATTCCGGGCTTTCCTGGGAACAGATCGGTTACATTTTTACCGTAATGCTCATTCCTTTCGTTCTAGCGCAATACCCGATGGGAGTTTTGGCTGACAAAAAGTTCGGGGAAAAAGAATTTATGATTTTTTCCTTGATAACAATGGCTCTTTCCACGGGCGTCATATTTTTTATCGGAACTTCAGATGTGGCTGTTTGGGCATTAGTTTTGTTTTTGACTCGAATCGGGGCGGCGCTTGTTGAGGTTTTGCGCGACTCCTATTTTTTCAAACGCATCGACGCGCATGACGTCGATATCATCGATTTTTTCCGCACCGCTCAAAGCTCGGCCTACATTCTCGCTTCCATCATATCAGCCATCATTCTCATCTTTTTCTCTATCAAAGTTATCTTTCTTGTGGTAGCTTTTGTAGTCTTTTCCGCCCTCATTCCGGCCATAAAGCTTCGGGATAATAAGTGCGAGGAGGAAATTTTGGCTGAAAAAGCGGTATTTTGACCAAATCTTTAGAGTGATGTATAATTTTACGGCGGAATAAAAATTATATTTTCATTATGAGAATTACTAAGTGTGACATTTGCGACAAGACAATTAAGGATACGGCAAAAAGTGTGTGGGTTTCAATCGGTGGTTTTCTTTCTACGGATTCCTTCCAAGTCTGTCTTGATTGTGGTAAACCGGTGACAAAATTTCTAATAAGTAAAAAATTAGTTAAAAATAATAAAGATGATAAAAAATATGCAAAAAAAAGCAAATAAGAAAATGACGCTTGAAGGTTTGGCGGCGCTAACTGTAAATGAAATAAATAAACTTGAGAGTAAGCTTACTACAGAAATAAGAAGCACCGTAGACAAAGCGAAAGAAGAATTGAAAACGGAGATTAATAAGAAAGTGGATATTTTTACGCATAATGATCTTAAATTTCGTGTGGAAAAGTTGGAAGAAAGGGTTGGAATAGCACGGAAGAAGTAGGATAGCTAAAAAACCTTTATATAAGCCAAAAACACCCAAACGGCTGGACAAAAGCCGTTTTTAGATTTATTTGAATAAAGTGCCTTGTTATGGTATTATTTAATAGTAAAAATTAATTCATCCCCCACCACTTTTCCGCTTTTTTCTTTTAAATTAAATTGGCCTTATTTAAAGAATTAGCGATTTATTCAGATATTAAAACTTGTTTTTTGCGCCTTTGGCGCAAGCGAAAAAGTGGTGGGGGATAAAAAACCTATGGCAATATCAGCAAAAATAACCAAATATTTGGACGATAATAAGTATAAATATCAGGTCGTCGAACATAAGACCGTTTTTACCGCCTGGGACAAAGCGCAGACGGAAAAAGTTAAGCCTGCCGAAGTTTCCAAGTCTCTTGTGGTAAAAATTGACAATGATTACGCGTTGGCGCTGGTACCGTCTAATAAAAAACTGGATAAGGCTAAGCTTTTGAAAGTTATTAACGCGCAGAGAAAAAAAGAAAAGCTGAAAAATTATAAAAAGCTGGATTTGGCCAAGGAAGTTTGGATGAAAAAGAGTCTGCCGGGGAAAGTCGGCGCGACGCCACCATTTTCAGGGCTCTTAAAATTGCCGGTATACATTGACGGACTTTTAGCTAAAAACAAGAAAATATATGTCGGATCTGGAGAGTACACGTTCTCATTTTTAGTTCCGGTTGGACAGTATTTGAAGATAGAAAAACCAGTAAAGGGGAGTTTCAGCGTCAAAAAATAAACAGCCGTCATTCTGAGCGGAATGACCCCGCCTTGGCGGGGGAATGAAGTCGAAAAATCTGCTAATTATTAGCACTAGTGGTAACTTATAGTAGATCCTTCGACTACGTCCAATAAGAATTGGACTTCGCTCAGGATGACGGACTTTTGTGTATGCCTTACGAAGTAAAACTTGAAAAATTTGAGGGTCCGATGGAGCTTTTGCTTGAGCTGATTGAGAAAGAGGAGATGAATATCACGGAACTTTCTCTAGCGCGGGTGACTGATCAGTATCTGGATCATATTAGAAACAGCGAGAACATAACTTTATCCAATCTCGCTGATTTTTTGTCGGTGGCGGCGCGTCTCATTCTCATTAAATCGCGGGCGCTCATCCCGTCTTTTAATATTTCCCCCGAGGAGGAGGAAGAGATCAAAGATCTGACTTGGCAATTGGAGGAATATAGGAAATTTAAGGAAGCATCTTTGGCCATCGGGAAGCTGGCCAGTTTCAAAAAAATTAGCTATGCTAGAGAAGGTTATATCGGGGTAAGAGCGTTCTTTTGCCCGCCGGAAAAAGTGAATATATTTGATCTGAAAAAGGCTTTCGTCGCGGTTTTATCGCAAATTCCACTGGTGGAAAAACTGCAGGAAGAAATCGTGGCGGAAGTGATAACACTGGAAGAAAAAATAACAGCGCTGGAAAGCTCATTGCGGTTGCGGATAGAATCATCATTTTCTGAATTTGTAGGCAGCGCGGAAAATAAAATTGATGTGATAATTTCCTTTTTGGCGGTGTTGGAGATGGTGAAGCAGAGGATAATTGATGCAGAACAGGGGGATTTATTTGAAGAGATAAGGTTGAAAATAAAAACCAGTTAACACGCTTCCGTCATTCTGAGCGAACACGAGCAAAGCGAGTGTGAGTCGAAGAATCTACTAAAAGTTACCAGGAGTTTTACTATCAAAATTAAAACTTATGGTAACCTCAGGCAGATCTCTCGACTCATTCTCCCTCTGGTCGAACTCGCTCGAGATGACGGCGCTTGTTATTATCTATTTTTTATGGACCAACAAAAACTAAAAAGTATCATAGAAAGCATCCTATTCGTCTCCGGTGAGCCGGTGAGGATCTCGAAGATCGCCAAAATTACCGGCGCGCCGAAACCGGAAGTAGAAAACGCCATAATGATGCTGCAAAATGAATATTCCGGCGGTCGTGGACTGGCGATAATAAAAAAGGAAGACGAAGTGCAGATGGCGTCGAGTCCGGAAAACTCAACATTTATAACCGAACTGGTGAAAAGTGAAACGCAGGATAATATCAGTCGGTCGGCGCTGGAAGTTTTGTCGATTGTGGCTTATCGGGGCCCTATGAGTCGAATGGATATCGATGCCATTCGTGGAGTCAATTCTACTTATACTCTCCGCTCGCTTCTTATGCGAGGTCTGGTTGAGCGTATTGAAAATCCCAAAAGCCAGAGAAGCTATATTTACAAAATTTCCTTCGATTTCTTGCGGCATTTGGGACTGGACGATATTTCCAAGCTTCCCGATTGGGAAAAACTGTCGCATGATTCCAGGATAGAAAGTATCATAGAAAATACTAATGAAATCGCTAAGGAAATTACGTAGTACAACTTTTTCATTTGCCTCTGTCTCGACGCGCTCCGGCGCGAAAGTGTATAAAAGACAAATAACCCCGACACTCTAGTTGCAACTGAATAAATCAAAATATTTCCTGGCGCCTCCGAAAGCGTCTCGACATCGCCAAATGAAAAAGTTGTTGTAAAGCTCATCTAATGATCAATGTAATTTTAACCATAATTCTAGTCAATTTTATTCCTGTCTTCCTCTGGGGGAATGTTTTGGGTGACTCGCAGATAAAAACGTCAGTTTCTGTGGCGAAAGGAAAAGAAGTCCTGGGGGACAAAAATATTGCCGGTGATCTTTCCAGCGGTTCAGGGGAGGATTTAGGAAGATGTAATCTTTTTCCGACTGTTGAGCCATCAGCTACCTATACTCCGGCAAGAAAAAAGGGAATTCCCGATCTGAAATTGTGGGCGGGCTCGTCAGTAGCGATCGATGCTGATGCGGGGACGCTTTTGCATTATGACAATGGTCGCCATCGGACGCAGATCGCGTCACTGACCAAAATGATGACAGCTATTTTAACAGTCGAACGCATAAAGGATCTGGACGAAGAAGTAACGGTGACAGGGGAAGCTCTTAATGTTCCAGGGACAGTGGTTGGCTGTCCGACATCTGTTTTTTGCAACGGCAACCGGATGTATAAAGGAGAAAAAGTGAAAGCTATTGATCTTTTGCGGGTGATGCTTCTCAATTCTGCTAATGATGCTGCGACAGCGCTCGGCATCCATATGGCTGGTTCTTCTGATAAATTTGCGGATATGATGAACGAGAAAGCCAAGGAGATGGGACTGAAAGACACGCATTTTTGCACACCATCCGGCCTTGAGATTGATGGCCAGGAGGATCAATGTTATTCTTCCGCTTATGACATCGCGCGTATCGCCGCCTACTCCTTAAATTATAATCTGATTTGGGATATAATGAGGATGCCGGACGGAAAGTTTTATTCCACCGATGGAAAGTATATGCATGATATGAAAAACACCGATCTGCTTCTTGGCAGTATTCCCAATTGTCTTGGCGGAAAAACCGGATTCACTCCGATGGCCGGAAAATCTTTACTCCTGGGTTCAGTTGATCCGGGCGGAAAACATAGGATAATAGCAGTTGTACTCAACGATGAAAACCGCTGGGAAGATATGAGGACGCTTGTAAGCTGGGTATTTGGGAGTTATGACTGGAAGTAGTCTCTACGAATTACGAATTTTTTACGAATATACTAATTACGAATAAAAAAAATTAGTATATTAGTATTTGATTAGTAATTAGTAAAGAAATCATGGAGATATCGCAAATACAAACAATTCCAATGGTGGTCAATGTTATGAAGGTGCTTGTTACCGGGTTTTTAGCTTTTGCTTTGGCGTTTATTCTGACACCTCTTTGGACGCATATTCTTTATAAATACAAGATCGGGATAAGAATAAAAGATACATCAGTTGATGGAAAAAAATTAACATTCATAAACGAACTTCATAAACACAAGAGCGGAACGCCAGTTATGGGCGGAGTGCTTATTTGGTTTACAGTTCTGGTGCTGGTTTATTCTTCTCATTATATTTTCCCGGCTATAGCTTCATGGACGAACACTAATTTTATTGCCCGCCTCGATTTTTTTAGCCGTTCTCAAGTCTGGCTACCACTTGTTGCATTGATTGCGGCCGGAATTCTGGGACTTTGTGATGATTTTGCCAGTGTGAAAGGTTTTGGAAAAAATAAAGGTGGCGGAATTCGATTTATTTCGCGTTTTGGCTGGCTGATCCTTATTTCCGCCATAGGCGCATGGTGGTTTTTCTGGAAACTGGGTTGGGACGTCATTCATGTTCCGGCAGTTGGCGATTTTAATATTAATTTCTGGTACATTCCGTTATTTATGTTTGTCATTTTGTTTTGCGCTATTTCTTCCAATCTGACTGACGGTCTCGATGGTCTCGACGGAGGAGTCCTGCTTATTGCCTTTGCTTCATTTTCCCTGATTGCTTTTTCCCAGAATAAGATTGATTTGGCGGCATTTTGCGCCGCCATTTCCGGCGCGCTTCTGGCTTTCCTTTGGTTTAACATCTATCCGGCCAGATTTTTTATGGGTGATACCGGAGCGGCATCACTTGGAACAGCACTTGGGGTTGTGGCGATGCTTACTAATTCAACATTGGTACTATTCCTTATTGTTTTCATTTATGTTATAGAATCCGGTTCGGTGGCTATCCAACTTTTTTCTAAAAGATTTTTTGGACGAAAAGTATTTCTGGCAGCGCCCATCCACCACCATTTTGAAGCCAAGGGCTGGCCGGAAACAAAGGTAACAATGAGAATCTGGATATTTACCGCAGTGACAGCGACGATGGGAGTTATCATTGGAATATTGGGAGCAGGGAAGTTCCACTAAAGTTAAAAGTTAAAAGTTAAAAATTAAAAGTTTTAGTGTCGCTTCGCGACAAACTATTCATATAAAATAAATAAACGCGAGCGAAGCGAGCACGTCAACTTTTAACTTTTCATTTTTAATTTTTAATTTGAGCGAAGCGAATATGGATATAAAAAAAATACAAGCGGCGGATGTGGAAGGAAAAAAAGTTCTTTTGCGGGTGGATTTTAATTCGGCCGTTTCCGAAGACACGGTGAAGGAGAAATTCAAGATACAAGCGGCCGATGAAACCGTGCGATATCTTTTGGCATTGAATGCCAAGGTAGCGCTCATTACTCATCTCGGAAGACCCGAAGGAAAGCCTGATCAAAAATTTTCTCTCAATCCTATAAAAGACGATGTGGAGTATATCTTGAGCCACAAAGTAAAATTCGTACCCGATTGCGTTGGCGAAAAAGTGATGGAAACAATGAATGGTTTGCAGGAGGGAGAAATCGCGTTTCTGGAAAATGTCCGGTTTTATCCGGGCGATGAAAGTAACGACGAAGAATTTGCCAAAAAACTGGCAAGCGGATTTGATGTTTTCGTGAATGACGCTTTTTCAGTCTGCCATCGAAACCAGGCTTCGGTTACAGGAGTGGCTAAAATTTTGCCGAGTTACGCCGGCTTCTGGTTGCAAAAAGAAATCGAAGAAATGGAAAAAATAAAAAGTAATCCGGAGAAACCGGCAGTAGCTGTCATTGGTGGCGCCAAAATTGAAACTAAGCTACCGATGATAAAATTTTTTGAAGGTATTTATGACAATGTTCTTGTTGGCGGGAAAGTGGCCAATGAAGCTCTGGAGCAGAAAATACAGTTTAGCGAAAAAGTGCTGTTGCCGAATGATTTTATCGATGATCGGATGGATATCGGAACGGAAACACTGGTGAAATTCAAAGAAATCATCGAAAAAGCCAAAACAATCGTCTGGAATGGACCGACTGGAAAATTTGAAGAAGAAAAATACGCGACAAGTACGAACGAAATTTTGAAATCCGTCCTGGCCTCTTCCGCCTATGTTCTCATTGGTGGTGGAGAAACCCTGGAAGTTCTGGAAAAAAACAACGCAATGGGCGAGATTCAAAAAAGAGGTTTTGTTTCTACTGGTGGCGGAGCAATGCTTGATTATCTTGGTGGGCAGCCGATGCCGGGAATAGATGCGCTTCGCTCAAATTAAAAAATCAAAAATCAAATCTCAAAATCGCAATTTAAAATTCAAAATTATTTAATAATTTTACATTTTATTTTATGTCAAAGATTAAAAAAATATTTGCGCGGGAAATTTTAGATTCAAGGGGGAACCCGACAGTGGAAGTGGAAGTTGAATTGGAATCAGGAATAAAGGCTATGGCGGCGGTGCCAAGTGGTGCGTCAACCGGAACATATGAAGCATTGGAACTACGTGATGAGGATGATAGTCGGTACGAAGGTTTGGGAGTTCTCAATGCGTGTGAAAATGTAAATACGAAAATTTCCGAAGCTATTATCGGAATGGAGGCAGGAGATCAACAGGCGATAGATAAAAAAATGATCAAACTGGATGGTACGGAAAATAAGTCTGGTCTTGGTGCTAACGCCATTCTTGGCGTTTCGCTGGCGGTATGTCGCGCGGCGGCTACGGAAAAAAATATTCCACTATACCAATATATCGCCGAGACTTTTAAATTTCCAAAGAAATATAAACTGCCTATACCAATGTTTAATGTCATAAACGGCGGACAGCATAGCGATTCAGGACTTTCTATTCAGGAGTATAAAATTGTGCCAAATGGCATAAAAACATTCAAAGAACAATATCGGGCAGGAAGCGAGATTTTTCACAAACTGAAAAGCCTTTTGGCGAAGGAGGGATATAGTGTTTCAGTCGGTGACGAAGGTGGTTTTGCGCCGAAACTGGAAAACAACAACCAGCCGTTGGAAATGATGAATAAGGCGATAGAAGAAGCGGGATATAAAAAAGGGGAAGAGGTAAATTGCGGAGTGGACGCGGCGGCTTCGTCTTTCTATAAGGAAGGAGAAAATCAATATCTATTCAAGCCGGAAAATCGGGCGCTATCGCGCGAAATGCTGATCAATATTTATAACGAATGGATTGGAAAATTTAATGTTATTTCCATCGAGGACGGTCTCAACGAGAACGATTGGGATGGCTGGGCGATAATGAATGCTAAATTAGGAGACAAAACTATTCAAATTGGTGATGATCTTTTGGTCACTAATGTGAAACGTCTAAAAACGGCCATCGAGAAAAAGGCGTGTAATGCCGTGCTTATCAAAGTCAATCAGATCGGCAGTCTCACGGAAACTATTGATTGCATAAAATTAGCCAAAAAGAACAAGATGAAAACAGTCATTTCTCACCGTTCGGGAGAAACGACTGATGATTTTATTTCTGACC
The DNA here is from genome assembly GCA_041661275.1 of Parcubacteria group bacterium. Classification (GTDB taxonomy): domain Bacteria; phylum Patescibacteriota; class Minisyncoccia; order Moranbacterales; family UBA2206; genus JBAZUU01. The sequence goes on from JBAZUU010000003.1 coordinate 107,665, forward strand.
TGGCAGTTGCTACCAGTGCTGATTATATGAAATCCGGATCATTGTCGCGAGGGGAGAGAATTTGTAAATATAATAGGTTGCTAAGAATTGAAGAAAAAATCAGAACCACTGATTAACACTGATTATCTTGATCACACGTGAATTAATTTCTACTCGGTGAAATCATGTGTGCTCATGTGATAATCTGTGGTTCAGACAATATGAAATCACCAACTTTATTAATCATTCTCGACGGTTACGGCATTGCCGCGCCGTCAAAATATAATGCAATAACATTAGCCAAAAAACCGACGCTTGACCGGCTTTTTGAGCTTTATCCAAATACACTCTTAGGCGCGACAGGACAAGATGTCGGACTTTTGGACAACAAAATGAGTGGATCGGAAGCCGGGCATATGAATATCGGCGCCGGGAGAATTGTTCCGCAGGATTCCTATTATGTTTCTAAAAGCATAAAAGATGGTAGCTTCTTTATGAACCCGGCGCTGGTCGGTGCGGTTCATCACGCCAAAAATAATCACGGAAAATTTCATGTTATGGGGCTGATGAGTGATACAGACAGTCCGCATAGCGATCCGGAACATTTCAGAGCCATCTTAAAGTTGGCCAAGGAAAATGGGATAGAAGAAGTATATTGCCATCTTTTTTCTGATGGCCGAGATTCCTATCCCAAATCAGCGCTCACCCATCTTCAAAATTTTCGTAAAATAATGTCTGAAGAAGGAATAGGAAAGATTGCCAGTATTTCCGGAAGATTTTACGCTATGGACAGAGCCAAGAATTGGGATCGGTTAGCGATGGCGTATGAAGCGATAGTATTTGGAAGGGGAAGAATAGCCCAATCAGCCGAAGAAGCGATCAATAACGCATATAAAAAGGGGCGGACCGATGAATATATAAAGCCGACAGTGATTATGGAAAACGGCAAACCAGTGGCTAAAATAGAAAAAAATGACAGTATCGTATTTTTCAATCTGCGTTCTGACCGGGCGCGTCAATTTTCCAAACTTTTCGTGGCTAACAACAAAAGTTCGATCATTACTGATGATATGCCGATCCTGGACAAGATAAGAGATTTGTATTTTGTAGCCTTGACTAATTTTGGACCAGATCTGGATGTGCATACGGTTTGGTCTGACCAGACCCTCGCTGGAACATTGCCGATGGTTCTTGCGGATTTCCGCCAGTTCTATATTGCCGAGTCAGAAAAATACGCCCATATCACTTACTTTTTTAACGGTGGCTATGCCGATCCGGTGAATGGCGAAGAAAGACTTATGATACCAAGCCCTAAAATTGATTCTTATGCCAAGATTCCTCAAATGGCCGCGCATCATATAAAAGATCACGTACTCGATTCGTTGGAAAATGATTTGTATGATTTTTATGCGATAAATTTTGCCAACGCTGACATGGTCGGACACACCGGTGATCTCGCGGCGACTGTGAAGGCTGTTGAATTTATTGACGAGCAGATAAAAGAGATGGCTGAAGAAGTTATAAAAAGGAATGGCAATCTGATCATCACTGCCGACCACGGAAATGCCGAGTGTATGTTTGATGCGGCTGCTAACCAGCCGAACACATTTCACACTAAAAATCCGGTGCCGTTTCTTTTGGCTTCTGATAAATTTAAGGGCAAAAAATTATCTTCCGACGGAGTCCTGGGCAATATCGCGCCGACAATATTGGAAATTATGGAAACGGAGAAGCCAAAAGCGATGGATAAAAATTCTCTTCTGAAATAAATGAGCTCTGGAAAAAAAATTACGATTCTCGCGCTGCTGATTGTCATAGTGATAATTAGCAGTGTTTTTTTATGGCTGGAATTATATAAAAATAATATTGAGAGTTTCGCCAGCGTGAAACAGTCTGAAATTAGCAAAATAGAGAAAAAGCCGGAAATAAAATCAGAAAAAAAGACCATTTCTATCCTGTTTCTTGGCGATTTAATGGCCGACAGATATATCCGCCAAACCATTGATAAGAAAGGAGTAGACTATATTTTCAGCGGAACGCGCGATTTGCTAAAAAGCGAAGATTTGGTGGTGGCTAATTTGGAAGGTCCGATCACGAATAATAATTCCATAAGCGTAAATACAATTCCAGGAGAAAGAAGCCACCTGATCTTTACTTTTGATCCGTCCCTAGCGCCAATTTTGGCGCAAGAAAATATAAAAGTAGTGAATATTGGCAATAATCACATCGCCAATTTTGGCGCTGACGGAAAAACTCAAACGAAGGAAAGTTTGGAAAAAAATAATATAGAATATTTTGGTGATACAGGGGAAAATGAATTTTTGATAAAGGAAATTGGGGGGATAAAAATTGGCTTTGTAAATTATAATCAGTTTTTTTCAGGCTCATTGGATCGGACACTGGAAAATATAAAAAATGTCAGGTTGCAGGCCGATATAGTTGTTGTTTATACTCATTGGGGGACGGAATATAAAACAGAACTGACAGAAAACATAAAAAATTTGGGGCGTAAGTTCATCGATGATGGAGCGGATTTGGTCATTGGCACGCATCCGCACGTAGTGGAGCCGATGGAAGAATATAAAGGCAAGCGAATATATTATTCTCTCGGTAATTATATTTTTGATCAGTATTTCAGCCAAGAAACAAAAAAGGGGCTGGCGGTGGAAGTGGGAATTGACGCGCAAACTAAAAAAATGAAATTTAATGATATAAATTTAAAATTAGAAACCAATGGTCAAACAAGTATAAATACTCTATAATTTAGATATAACAAGAATATAAGTTAAGTTTATGGCAAAAATTATTTGTATCGGTTCGGCGTGTAAAGATACTTTTTTTCCAACTACAGAGGGAAAGATCATAGAAACGCCAGATGATCTGACGAGCAAAAAACAAATCTCTTTTGAACTCGGTGCGAAGTATAAAATTGAAGAGCGTTTCGAGGCTCTTGGCGGAGTGGCGGCCAATGTCGCGTCGGGTCTTGCCAAACTTGGAACAGAAGTAGCTTGTTATTCTAATATTGGTGACGATTATATTTCTGCCTGGGTCAAGGAGCAATTAGAGAAAAATGGAGTGGACACTTCACTTATAACAACGAGCGCTAATACTCCTGGTGATTTTTCAGCTATTATTGTGGACAAAAATAGCGGCGAGCGGGTTATTTTTACCAATCAGCCGGCCAACAAGCAATTGAAAATAGACGATTCCGAGTTAAAAAACGCCGAATGGTTTATTTTGGGCGATTTGCATGGTGACTGGGAAGGTGATTTGGATAAAATTATCACTATCGCCAAAGAAAATAATATTAAAATTGCCAATAATCCGAGACAAGTGAACATTCACGACAACCCGAAAAAAGTTTTGGAAATTATTACTAAATGCGATGTCGTTTTTCTCAATAAAGATGAAACGATAGAAATTTTGAATGCCACAGGCGAAAAATATTCTGCGGAAGAATTGGAAAGTGAAACGTTTCTAGTTAAAAAAATACTAGAGATGGGGCCAGACGTTGTGGCGGTGACTGATGGCGAGCGCGGCGCCTGGGCGGGGACACAAGAAAAAATATATCATACGGAAATTTTAAAAGTGAACGCCATAGAAACAACCGGCGCCGGCGACGCCTTTTCTTCCGGTTTTATGGCGGCGTATTTGAAAAATAAGCCCGTGGAGGAATGCCTCAAATGGGGAATCGCTAATAGCTGTAAGTCAGTGGAGCGTTACGGAGCGATTGAGGGATTGTTGAGTGAAGAAAAAATAGGGGAAATTTCAGGTGATATGAAAATCGAAGAAGTTTAGTTAAAAATAATGGAAAAAGATTTCCAAAAGTGGCACAATAAGAAGAAGGATATTCACGAAAATAAAAAGATTCCATTAAAAAACAAAACCCTCCTTGTGGAGGGAATCTCGGAGGCCGAAGCCCATTTGTAACTTAATACTACTACAGATGGCGTTTTATGTCAATAGTCTGAATTTATTACTTATTTGAGCCAAAAAAGCTCATGGTAAAATTCTTTCATGAAGAAATAGAAAAAGGTAATATGGAGTGGCCTAAAAAAATGCTGCAATTATTAGATTCTGATTAATAACATCAAAATAGAAACAAATTATTATGGAACTAAATAAATTATTCAACCCAACTTCCATCGCCATCGTCGGTGCATCGGAAGAAGAGGGGAAGGTGGGAAATGTTATTGCTAAAAATATTTTAACTCTTGGCTATTCCGGCAAGGTATTTTTGGTCAATCCAAAACACGAGACTCTTTTTGGTCAGAAGTGCTATAAGTCTCTTAGTGAAATACAAGAATCGGTGGATTTGGCGATGATCATTATTCCGGCGAAATTTGTGACGGCAGAAATTAGCAATAATGCCGACAGGATAAAAAATTATGTGATAATTTCCGCCGGATTTTCAGAAATTGGCGAAGAAGGGAAAAAACGGGAAGAAGAGTTAGCAAAAATAGCCAAAGAAAAAGATTTAAATATACTTGGTCCCAATTGTTTAGGCTTTATCGCGCCGGAAATAAAATTGAACGCTACTTTTGCCGGCGGCATGCCAGAGATGGGAAACATCGCTCTCGTGTCCCAATCCGGGGCGCTCGCGGTCGGAATGCTGGATATTGCCGAGAAAGATGATTATGGTTTTTCCTACGTCATTTCTATCGGTAATAAAATGAGCCTCGACGAATCAGACGTTTTGGAATATCTGGCCAGCGACGAAAAAACCAAAGTTATTGGAATGTATTTGGAAGGGATAAAAAATGGTTCAAAATTTTTGGAAGTGGCTGCCAAGGTTTCCAAAGTAAAGCCGGTCGTTCTTTTGAAAGCCGGAAAAACAGAAAAATCGCAAAAGGCTATTTCATCACACACAGGCGCCTTGGCTGGCAGTGATGAAATTATTTCTACAATTTGCGAAAAAATAGGCATAATGCGCGCAGAAAATCTGGAAGAATTTTTTAATCTCATAAATCTCGTGTCTCTCACTGATCCACCAAAAACTAATCTAGTGGCTGTGGTGACTAACGCCGGTGGTCCTGGAGTTTTAGCGACTGATGCTTTTAAGGATAAAAATATTAAATTAGCTGATATTTCTGATAAAATAAAATTAAATTTACGAAAATTCTTGCCGGAGGAATCTTCGGTGGAAAATCCGATTGATGTTTTGGGCGATGCGCATGAAGACCGGTATAAAAAAGTTTTGGCGACACTGGGAAAGGACGCAGGTATCGGTTCTTTTATATCTATTCTTACTCCACAAGATCAAACGCCAGTTAACAAAATAGCATCCAAGATAATCCAGTTCAAGAATAAAAATCAAGCCACCATCGTAACTTCTTTTATCGGTGGAAAAAGAATAGAAAGGGCGGTAAAAAAACTACGGGAAAGTGGCGTGCCCAACTTTCGATTTCCGCACTCGGCGGTGGAGGCGTTGGATAAATATTATGGCTGGAACAACAAAAGGAGCAATGCTGTAGCAGAAAATTATGTTCCTGATAACGAAAGAATATCAAAAATCCGGGCAATTATAGAAAAAGCCAAGGGCGAAGGAAGGGGCGCGCTGTATTTTTCAGAGGCGAAAACAGTAATGGATTTGTATGGAATTAAAACAGTGGATATAAAAGAAATAATGTCGAACTTCCAAGGTTCAACCTTGGAAGTAAAATTTCCAGTTGTTTTGAAAGTGGACAGCGACAAGGTTCTTCATAAAACAGATAAGCAGGGAATACTTCTCAATATTAAGGATCAAGAAGAATTAGACAAGAGCATAAAAATAATGCAGACTAATTTTCCGGGTGAAAGGCTAATCATCCAATCAATGCTGGAACGGAAAACGGAACTGATAGTGGGAATAAAAAAAGATGAAGTTTTTGGGCCGGTTGTCGTCTATGGCCTGGGTGGAATATACACCGAAGTTTTCAGGATGGTTGATTTTCTTGTTCCGCCGGCAACTCAAGAAGAAACAGAAAAAGAGATCGCCAAAAGCAAAATTAAGTTTCTATTTTCCGAAACTCGCGGTCAAAAAGCGTATAATGTGAAAGAATTGTCCAATATTCTCCTGGGAACCAGCCAGTTGGCTCAAGAAATAGCTGAAATAGTCGAGTTTGATATAAACCCGCTACTCATCTATAATAATGGAAAAGAAGCAGTGGCGGTGGATGTGAAGATAATAATATAAATTATTTAATTATAATAATATGGCTGAAGAAAAAGCAAAGGGGACAAAAATCTTGATTGTCGATGACGATGATAGTATACGCTCTACTTACGTTGAAATTTTCAAAAAAGACGGCTTTGAAGTGGAAGAGGCAAAGGATGGCCTTGAAGGCTTGGACGCGGCCACAAAAAACATTCCCGATATTGTTTTCACGGGGATAGTAATGCCGCGGATGGACGGGTTTGGTTTTATCGAAGCGCTCAAGGAGAACGTGGCAACAGCCAATATTCCTATCGTAATTTCTTCCCACTTGGGAAGAAGTATCGACAATACGAGAGCCAAGGAGCTTGGAGTAAAAGATTTTATCGTCCGTCATATGGTAACTCCCAAAGAAGCGGTGGAAAGAGTGAGAAAAGTTCTGGGTTCGGGAGATTATAAACTGAAAATAATTGCCAGCGAATTGGATGCGGCGCAGTTGGCAAAAAATCTTCATTTCAAAGAGGACTATAAATGCGGATATTGCGGAGCCGATCTAATTTTGAATTTGCGTGTTTCGGACATAGAAAATCACGAATTTACAGGAAAAATAAATTGTCCTAACTGCGGTCGGGTATAAGTGTGTTGGATAATTTTCTTATCTTGCGCGTTTGTCTATGTCGATACGCACTTCGGCGCGATAGTTTGCTGCGGATAGTCAGTTCCGACAGCATAGTTAAAAAATTATATCAAAAAGCTAGTAAGCGCCTACGAGAGCGTCTCTCCATAGCCAAACGCGCAAGCTTTTAGCACTGCGGGGTATTCTACCCCTTTTTAAATTAAGTTATGAATTGGAACATAGAAAACAAAAAAAGTGATTTTCCGGAAGAGCTGGAAAAAAAATACGGGAAAATTATTCTGGAATTATTATCCCGCCGAAATATCAAAACTTCTAAGGAAATAGAGGATTTTTTTAATTTTGATTATGAAAAAGATATCACTGATTCCTTAGGAATCCCAGAAATAGCGAAAGCGGTGGAACGGATTGAGGAGGCTGGAAAAAAGGGAGAAAAAATAGCTATTTTTGGCGATTATGACGCTGATGGTGTGACTGCTTCTGTTATTTTGTATGAGACTTTAACTGATCTTGGATTTAAGAACGTCATTTCCTATATTCCCGATCGCCAGACAGAAGGTTATGGAATGAATGAAAAAGCGTTGGAGTTTATCAAAGAACAAGGAGTAAAATTGATCATTACTGTTGATTGTGGAATCACTAATTTAGCGGAAGTGGAAAAGGCGAAGAAACTTGGAATGGATGTTATCATCACTGATCATCACCATGTACCCAATATTTTGCCAAAAGCGGTGGCGATTATTAATCCGCATATTCCAGAGTTGGATTTCAAATTCCGCGATTTTGCCGGAGTAGGCGTGGCATATAAACTGGCGCAGGCATTATATAAAAAAATCAATCCTAAAAGAATTGATCAATTAAAATGGGCATTGGACTTGGTCGGGATTGGAACGATTGCTGATTGTGTTCCGCTCCTGGGAGAGAATCGGGTGCTGACGAAATATGGACTTTTGGTTTTGTCTAAAACACGTCGAGTAGGAATTAAGGAAATGTTTCAGGTGGGGCGCATCAATATTTCTGAAGATAATGTGCCCGACGCCTGGAATGTGGCTTTTCAAATCTCACCGAGAATTAACGCGGCAGGAAGAATGGATCATGCCAGCACGTCATATAAGCTGCTCATTGAAAAAGATAGGGCTGTCGCTAGAACTTTGGCGCTGGAAGTGGAAAGCAAAAATCAGGAAAGGCAAAAAGTGACTGGCGAAATTGTCCGCGAGATAAAAATTCTGGCTGATAATGCATTCAAGGACAGAAAAATTATTTTTGCTGCGAACGAGCATTGGCCGGTAGGAATTTTGGGGCTAGTAGCTGGAAAAATCGCCGATGAATATAAAAAACCGACCATTATTTTGCAAAAACAAGGCGAGGAACTTACTGGCTCTCTGCGTTCAATTCCAGAGGTAGATATTATGGAAGTCTTGGAAAAATGTTCGGAGTTTCTCGTCAAATTTGGCGGACACGCGCAAGCAGCCGGAATAACCATAAAAGAAAAAAACGCGGAAAAGTTTTTTGAGCGTTTTGAAAAGATCGTGGAAGAAAAAATAAAAGATTTGGACATTTCAACGGCCTTGGAGATAGACACGGAGATAACACCTGCAGACATCAATTGGGATTTTATGAACTGGCTCAAGAAAATGGAACCGTTCGGTGAAGGCAACCGCCAGCCGGTGTTTGTTATAAAAAATATGAAAATATTTGATCTAAAGATGTGTGGCAACGGCGACAAGCACTGGAAAATATCTTTGGGTAGCGCTTCCGGAAGCCCTAAGATTTTTGATTCTATTGGCTTTGGATTTGGCGCTAAATTTCCTGATCTCAAGCAAAGTGACATTATTGACGTGGTATGCAACTTATGCGAAGATAATTGGAATGGTAGCAAGAAAATTCAACTAAAACTAATTGATTTAAAGAAAGTATGAAGCATATAATTCTTCCGGGACTGACAACTACGCCGAAATCTGATTGGCGGGAAAAGATAAGAGAAATTGATCGATGTAGTATTGAAGAAATTGCACTATTTCCAACTTTTTTAGAACTGCCTGGCAGAAAAGAGCTTTATAGTCTCTTAGAAAATACCAAACTTAAGAGAATCCCGCATGTTCATCTACGAAGCGATATGGAAGCCTGGGAACTTGAATTGTTCAATAATAAATATAAAACCGAAGTTTTTAATATTCACCCGGAGCCAACAGAGCTAGGATTTCTTGAAAATTTAAAAAAGACGGACAATGTCTATGTTGAAAATACTAACAAGATAACTGATTTTTATTTCGAAGTTGCGGATATGTGCGGTGGAGTCTGTCTGGATATTTCTCATTGGGAAGATTATGGTATTCCGGAGGGCTATGATGATTTCTCCCAAAAAATAGAAAAATATAAGATCGGTTGTTCTCATATATCGGCCATAAAAAAAGATTTTAAAACTTGGGAACATTATACAACCAAGGAAAAATTAAATCTCTATAGCGATCATTATATGGACGATTTGAGTGAACTGGATTATGTGAAAAAATATGTCCAGTATCTACCTGAATATGTTAGCATTGAGCTGGAAAATTCATTCGAAGAACAACTGAAAGTGAAGGAATATTTGGAGAAAATCATTAATGGATAATAAAGTGAAAAAGGAAAAAATGATCATTTGTCGGGATATAAAGGGTAAAAAACTTGAATATCCCTTGAGTAAACTCAACTGGAGACCGTCTATTTACGGAGTTATCGTAGAAAATGATAAAGTTTTACTTTCCAAACAGTGGGACGGTTATGATTTTCCCGGAGGAGGAATAGATCTGGGTGAAACCTTAGAAGAGGCGCTGAAAAGAGAGGTTTGGGAGGAAACGGGCGTGAAAGTCAAGATTCTCGATCTAATAACCTGCGAATATGATTTTTTTAAGTTACCCCACGAAGATGGTTGTGTCCAATCTATTCTTATCTACTATCTTTGTAAAAAGATTGGAGGGAAGATATCTATGGATAATTTTGATGAGCATGAAAAAAAATACGCCGACATGCCGGAGTGGGTAGATCTCAAGAAAGCCAGGAAAATTAAATTTTACAACCCGGTCAATAGTGTGGAAATAATTAAAAAAGCATTAAAACTATGTCAGAAGTAATAAAAATGTTTACCGACGGGGGAGCGAGGAATAATCCAGGTCCGGCAGCGATTGGGGTGTGGATTCCGACGCTCGATAAAAAATATGGCGAATATATAGGCGAGAAGACCAACAACGTTGCAGAATATGAAGCGTTGATTTTTGGCCTCAAGAAAATAAAATCGCTGGTCGGAAAGGAAAAAACCAAGAAAACAAGCGTGGAATGCTTTTTAGATTCGGAACTGGTCGTGAAACAGCTCAATCATGAATATAAGCTGAAAGAAGAATATATCCAGAAAAATTTTATCCTCATCTGGAATTTGATGTTGGACTTCCAAAAAGTCATTTTTTCGCATATAATGAGAGAGGAGAACAAGATCGCCGACGCTCTTGTAAATGAGGCGTTGGATGAGAAGGAAAAACAAACAAGCTTATTATAATTTATGTTTAAGAAAAAAAAGACCTACGTCATACTAATTATCATAATCGCGATTGTCGGCAGTGTTTTTTATTTCAAAAATAAAAAACCAAAAGTGGAATATACGACGCAAGATGTGAAAACCGGAACACTGGCGCAAACTGTTTCCGTGACAGGGGTGCTGGCTTCACCTAATCAGGCCGATTTGTCGTTCAAAATAAGCGGGCGATTGGAAAAAATGTATGTTGATATTGGTGATCCGGTAGTGAAAGGACAGAAAATCGCGACCATTGACGGAGGAACGCTTAATTCCCAATTGAATCAGGCCAAGGCAGAATTGCGGTCGCAAAAACAAACACTGGCCAGTATGAAACGGGGAGGATATAACGTAGAAAAAGAAAGGGCGCAAAGAGAACAGGTGAGGGCTGCGGAGGCGGCTGTTTCGCAAATTTTGGATCAGATTCGCGAAACAACAATATATGCGCCGATTGACGGTTTCATTATAAAAAAGAGTTCGGAAGTCGGCGAAATCATCGCGGCTAATTCCGCGGCTGGAAACACGCCGGTGGTGACTATCGCCCGAAACGATGATTTGGAAATTCGGACTAATGTTCCAGAATCGGATATTGTGAAAGTTACGCTTGGTCAAAATGCTGACGTAACGCTGGACGCGCTTTCATCAGCCGATGTTTTCAACGCCAAAGTGAGCGAGATAGAGCCGGCATCAACGGTCATCCAGGATGTGGTTTATTACAAAGTGAAATTGAAATTTGATAGCCTTGATCCGCGTTTCAAAAATGGAATGAGCACAGATGCGGATATAAAAACAGCCGAGCGTAGCAATGTCGTCTTCGCGCCAATGCGCGCGGTCAAAACCGAAAACGGACAAAAATATGTGGAAGTTCTGAAGGATGAAAAAAACGGCGTGACGGAAAAAGTTAATGTTACCACAGGAATGGGAGGCGATGATGGGATGGTGGAGATAAAATCGGGGTTGAAAGGTGGGGAGAAGGTGGTGACGTTGACGAAGAACATCTGAACCACTGATTAGCACTGATTGCCACACGATTACACTGAATAATATGTTCCCCCTCTCTTGTACCGTCATCCCGAGCGGAGTGATGTCGCGTAGCGACAGAACGTAGTCGAGGGATCTGCCAAAGACTATTTCTAGTTATACGATAATGAAGCAACCTTGCGTATATATAATGACTAATCATTCCCGGACATTATATATTGGTGTAACTGGTAGTGTTCAAAGACGAGTCTGGGAGCATAAAGAAAAATTAATAGAAGGATTTACAAAAAAATACAATATAGACAGGTTGGTATATTATGAATTTTTTGAAGATTTTGCGGGTGCTATAGCCAGAGAAAAACAATTAAAACACTGGAGCAGAAAAAAGAAGATATGGCTTATCGAAAAAGAGAATTCTTTATGGCTAGATTTATATGATGGATTATAGTCAGTGGTAACCCAAGGCAGATCTCTCGACTCGTTCGACTTATTGTCGAACTCGCTCGAGATGACGATTTTTTATTAATGTAATTTTGAAAATAAAAAAGCCCCATCCTGCTTTGTGGGACGGGGCTGGCTGAGGGCGTTGCCAGAAAACGTGGTGGCGACGGTCTGTTAATGCTTAGTTCAGCGAAAGAATTTCTATTCAGATTTCAAAACAACTTTTTGTATCTTGCCCACATGCTCATTGATTGCTGTCAGGGCGAGATAGGGGTCTGCTATTATGAAGGAAACTTCGTAGTTTCCAGAATAACTACTCCCGCACTGCTTGATTGAACCTGGAAGCGCTCCCCATTCAGTAGTTTTTTTTTCGAGTATCTTTGTCAAATGATCCTTTCCTGCCGAGAAGTGAAGGCCATAAAAAATCACTACTTTCGCTCCATCGGGAATCTTTTCCAGTGGACTGGTTACTTCCTCATAAAGGTACATTTATTTATTGCCTCCTATATGTTAGCGGTTTCAAGTATGTGCCATAGCCTGCTACTAATCTACTATTATACACCTAAACCCTCATTATGTCAAATGCATTAATCCAAGTCCAAAATCTTTGCAAAACTTATAGCGATGACGGCGTGAAGACGACGGCGCTTTGTGGCGCTAATTTTCAAATTGAAAAAGGGGAATTTGTGGCGATTATGGGACCGTCGGGATCCGGGAAATCAACCCTCATGCAGCTTCTTGGGCTTCTTGACAAGCCGACAGACGGGAAATATATTTTTGAAGGGAAAGACACGACCACTTTTGATGATGACGCCTTGGCGGAATTCAGGAATAAAAGAATCGGTTTTGTTTTTCAGGCATTCAATCTTTTGCCGAGAACTTCTGTTTATGAAAACGTAGAATTACCATTGCTTTATGACGAAAAGCCGGACAATAATGGCAGTAACAAAGAAAAGGTGTCAGCGGCGTTAGAAGCGGTAGGAATGAGCCACCGGACTGATTATATGTCCAATCAATTGTCCGGTGGAGAAAAACAACGGGTAGCTATTGCTCGCGCTTTGGTCAATAATCCGGACGTAGTTTTTGCCGACGAGCCAACGGGAAATTTGGATTCCAAATCAGGAATACGCGTGATGGAAATTTTGCAAAAACTAAACAACGATGGCCACACTATAATTTTGGTCACGCACGAAACATACACAGCTGAACATTCAAAGCGAATAATATATCTTCGCGATGGCGAGATCGTGGCAGATGATCCGGTGAAGAATAGGAGAGTGGCGCAAGATGGGGAACTATTGAAATAATTTACCCGTCATTCTGAGCGGAATGAGGCCTTTGGCCGAATGTAGTCGAAGAATCTACCAAATATTAGCACTAGTGATAATTTATAGCAGATCCTTCGACTACGTCCAATAAGAATTGGACTTCGCTCAGGATGACGGCGTTATTATGCGGCTTATTGATCCTATCCGAATATCCTATAAGAATTTAATGGCGGCGAAGTTCCGCTCGTTTTTAACTATTCTTGGAATCATCATTGGTGTGGCGTCGGTCGTTATCATTATGGCCATCGGACAATCAGCGCAAGCTTTGATTTTGGATCAAGTTTCAGGCATTGGTTCTAATTTAGTTGGAATTTTGCCTGGAGCAAGTGACGAAAAAGGACCACCGGCGGCAGCGATGGGGATAAAAGTGACCACTTTGAAGTACGGCGATTTGGAAGCGCTGCGCGACGGGAAAAATGCACCAGAAGTGCAAGACGCGGCCGGATATGTCATGGGATCGGAAACTGCTAAATATAACGGAACGTCGCTCACGGTTTCATTCACCGGAACGACGGCTAGTTATGTTGATGTGGAAAATGCAGAAGTAATTGATGGACGATTTATGACAAAAACAGAAGAAGTGGATATGTCGCGGGTAGCAATTGTGGGAAAAAATATTGTCCGCGATTTATTCCTCGGTGACGACCCGATCGGAAAAACTTTTACGCTAAAAGATCAAAATTTCACCGTTATCGGGGTTTTCAAGGAAAAAGGCGGCGGAGGATTTGGAACGTCGAGTGTGGACGACTCGGTTTTTATTCCGCTAACGACCGCACAAAAATTGATGCTGGGAATTGACTACATTGCTTTTGTTCGCACTAAAGTTAAGAGTGCCGATCTTATCCCCTATGCTATCGAGGACATCAAAACCACTCTTCGCGAGCGGCATCATATTGATAATCCGGCCAATGACGATTTTTCAGTGCGCGACCAGGCGCAAGCCATTGAAATGATAAAAAATATCACTAATGTTTTGCGATATTTTCTCCTGGCTATTGGAACGATTTCTCTTATTGTTGGTGGGGTAGGGATTATGAATACAATGCTCATCGTAGTAAATCAGCGGATACGTGAAGTGGGACTGCGAAAAGCGGTCGGAGCGAAAACAAAAGATATTCTTTTGCAATTTTTGATAGAATCGTCAGCCATTTCTTTTTTTGGTGGAATTTTGGGAATAATTTTTGGGATAATCGTTTCATTCTTAGCCGCGCTCGTTATGCAAGCGCTGAAATATAAATGGCCATTTATGATTTCCTGGCAGTCGATCGTGGTCGCTATGTTTGTTTCCATCGCCATTGGAGTGGTTTTTGGGATGTATCCCGCCAGGAGAGCGTCGAAGATAAGTCCGATGGAAGCGTTGAGATATGAGTAGCCGCCGTCATTCTGAGCGGAATGATGCCGCTTTAGCGGCAGAATGAAGTCGAAGAATCTGCCAAATAATATTACTGGTGATATTTTATAGTAGATCCTTCGACTACGTCCCAATAAGAATTGGGACTTCGCTCAGGATGACGGTATGGTATGGTTTTAATTTTGAATTATGCATCACTTGATAGTCTCAATCAAACTCGCTTTTAAAAACCTCCGCTCGAACATTGCCCGGACGCTTTTGTCATTGCTTGGCATAGTCATCGGCGTGGCGTCTGTCATTCTAGTTTTGTCTTTTGGATCAGGAGTGAAACAATATCTAGTGGATCAGGTTTCTTCCTTTGGAACAGACATAATGCAGATCGAAGTGAAAGTGCCGAAAGTCAACAAGATGTCTCAGGCTAATGCTGGTGGGCAAGTGGGTGGAGTGACTATTACTACGCTTAAATTAGAGGATGCTCAAAAAATAGCGAAACTTCCCAACATTGATTCTTGGTATGCGATGGTAATCACCCAACAGATAACTAGTTTTGAAAATAAGAAAAAGCAAGCCATGATAATTGGAGTGAGTCCAGATGTGACAAAAGCTGACCCAAAAACGGAAATTGATGAGGGACAGATGTTCACCAACGAAGACGATGGCGGCCTGCGACAGGTGGCGGTTTTGGGCAGCAAGATGAAAGAATATTATTTTGGCAGTGGTGACGCCATCGGTCAGAGCATCAAAGTGAAAGGCCAAACATACAAGGTTATTGGAACACTCAAAAGCCGCGGCACAACCGGAGTTTTTTCTTTTGACGATACTCTTTATGTTCCCCTCCAGACAGCGCAGAAAAAACTAGCTGGAATTAATTATATCCAAACGATGATTTTTAAACTGAAAGACATGACCAAGCTAGACCTAACTATTGCGCAAGCAACAGACATTATGCGGATACAACACCATATAACTAATCCGGACGACGATGATTTTGCGGTCAATTCTATTGTGGAAATACTAAATATTTTGAATACGGTTTTCTTTGCGGTAAACGCGCTTCTTCTCGCGCTCACCTCCATTTCGCTAGTCGTGGGAGGAGTGGGGATAATGAATGTGATGTACGTGGCGGTAACGGAACGGACGTTTGAAATCGGTCTCAAAAAATCGGTCGGCGCCAAAAATTTTTCCATTCTCGCGCAATTTCTTTTTGAGGCAGTGTTTCTGACGATCCTTGGCGGCATCATCGGACTTATCGTCGGATTCTTGATTACTAGTGGAGCGGAAATTATTATCGCCAGTTTTGGCTATAAAATCGGTCTGACAATTACTTGGTGGTCGGTGCTCATCGGCGCCGGATTCTCTGCCGTTGTCGGAATCCTTTTTGGCTACTGGCCGGCGAGAAATGCGTCAAGAATGACACCGATGGATGCGTTGAGGAGGGAATAAATTCACTTAGACATCACTTAGACATTTGATGTCTAAGTAGTAATATTTGATTTATTAAGACTTTTTCTATATCATAAGAGCACGTTTTTGTGTCGGTTGGGAGGAGCTGTTTTCGAGGGGGTCGCTCTTTTTGATTTGAATATTTTTGAGAAGGGAGAGTAATATGCAAATTAAAATCGATAAACCGCTTGGCGAAAGTAAGCTCGGCAGTACCTTTGGAACAAAATGGAACAATCTTCATATGGGTACCACCAGTGCTATAACGTGCATATGCGGGACAAAGCACCCGGAACTTCCTGAAAATGCTGACAGCCTGATGGTTAGCCAGTTTTTGGGAGCGGAGGTGGTCGAGGAGTGCTGCGGAGCGGTTCTGGACATAGTTTACCAGGAATCCGGCGAGATTTTTGCCACAAGGTTTTTGGAGGAGTTCGCTGAAAACCCGAGCGATCCCAGATTTGCTGTGTTTAGACTGGAACTAAAGGGAAGTATCGCAGATGCAGTTCGGAAACTTTCCGAAGTCGGTGCTGAACTGCAAGGGATTGATCAGGACATTCAAAAAATAGGCGAGTAACAAATGCCTGCTGTCTTGGCTCGCGTTGCACATCCGTTCATTTGAATAGATGCGCAGCGCGGGCTGTTTTTATATCGATTTCAAATCATTGACAAATATTGTTTTTTAGTTAATAATAACCTGACATCTATGTATGTCGAGGTTCGTTAAAAATTTGTCAAAAACCAGGAATTTCCTGTTTACAGTTAATAACCCAACAATCAGAAGGGGATAGATATGGACGAAAAAGAAGCTATTGAGAATCATCGCTGGCGAGTGAATATTTGCCTTTCGGGCAAATGTGATCGGGGATGCCACCATTGCCTTGCCAATGGCAGTATGAATGGCGGATCGTTTTTTACCCTTGAACAGGCGTATATTCTGGCCAAGAACGTAAAAAAATTTGTCGACACTTTGAACGACAGAAAAATTGATCTGAGGCTTGGATTTGCTTGTACTGGGAACGGCGAAATTATGCTTAATTCGCAATATCCGCAAATTTTCGACGTTTTTTTCAACATTGCTTCGGATGTGGAAGCAAGAATTGTTACTTCTGGCGTCGACTCAAATGAGGAAGAGCAAAGATTGCTTGAAATACTGTCCAGGCCATATGCGAAGAAATTGGAATGGTATTTGAGCTTCAACCTTTTTCAGTCTGGTTTTCCCAAGCGGCTTGTGAGAACGTTGAAATTGTTTTTTGAGAATGGTGTGGACAAGGTGATGATTAAGATAACACAAGCACCTCAGGATGTTTATGGAGCGATAAGGAAGCTCAATAGAATCATTGAGGGATATTTTGCGAAATGGATCCGGGAAGTTAGGCCGCTCATTATCAGTCTCGATACAGATTTTGTTCCGGTTGATTTTTCAAAATCGACCGAACAAATGATGCTGGATTTATTTGACGGCAACCTTTCACCGAATCCGGATATCAGCTCAAGAAATCTACAGGCCACCCTGAAGAATGTCCGATCGCCGACTAGAGAAACGCTGGGAGGGTTGTTTGTTCATTTGAACACCAACTTCGATCGTGCTTTCCGTTTCGAGACCCGTTACGGAGAGAAGAAAATTGTCTATGCTCCGCAGCATCTTATCAAGCGCGGTCGAGCAGCCACCCTGAAGAATGTCAGATGGCGATTCCCGGACATCAAAACTCCGTGCAGATATCTCCGCTCAACGGAAGAAAAAACTTCTCCCATTCACATCGGATCGGATGGGTTCTATTATCCAAGTTGTGATTGTCCGAGTGTTGAAGAAATGCGCATTGGGCATATTAAAGACGATATTTCTTCTATGCTTAGTAGTTTCTATGTGTTGCATCGATTGCTGCTGTTTTGCATGATAAAAGATAACCAGTGGTATGACGACATATGCGACCATTGCATTCATGTCATGCAAAGACTGAGAAATCAGAAATTCCTCAGCGAGATAGGAATCGCATAAAATAGTCCCTCCGACCCCTTGCGGCCGGCGGGATTTTTCTTTATTCTAAAAATCAACAATATTACGCAATATTTTCCAAATTTTGCAACTTGTACATTTTTCTTATTGTGATAATCTATAAATACCGAGGTAAATGGCCTAAAAATATTTTATGGACGAAATCAAAAATGTTGACGACTATGTCAATGACGCAAAAACGAAAGAAATTCACGACGGAGATGATAATGGAAATACAAAAAGAGGGAAAAGAGATTATTATATTGAATTAGCGCTGTTTTTGATTTTAGGAATTCTTCTGGGTGTGGCTATAAAAACAGAAGCGGTCAAAAAAGTGACGATCGGATTCAATGATTATAAAATGAAAATCATGAATCAGGATTTTGATATAAACAAATTGGAAAAAGACGCGCTGGCCAAGCAAATGGAAGCAGCCAAACAAGATCAGGCAAATGGCGCGGCGCAAAATCCTGGAGATAATACTTCCGGTACGGATTCTAATGTTCCAGCGCAGGATAACGCGCAAAATAATACGCCAAGCGACAATAATTCACAAAATCAATAAATAATTATTTTTTAAATCTATGGAAGACACTAAAAAAGGGGAGGAAAAGTGTAATTGCGGGAGCGCTGACTGCAAAGATTGCCAGTGTGCGAAAAGAACAAAAAATTTAATTTCCATTGCTATTCTTCTGGCTGGACTTCTTATTGGAAGTATTTTTGTTGATGTGGCGCAACTGATGAAAGGCAGTGGATATTCTACAAAGAATCTAAATAAATCGGACATTTTTGAATCTTCCGGAAAAACCTGGGTGGCTTATGGCGATCCGGCTGTACCTGTGACTATCATCAATGACGATTCTTGCGAGAAATGCGACGTGACGGAGCCGGTAGTCTGGCTAAAACGTGTCTTGCCGACCATCAGTACCAAAAAAGTCAGTTATGACAGCGCCGAAGGAAAAAGCTTGATCGATAAATTTAGCATCAAAACTCTGCCGGCATTTATTTTTGATCCGGCTATAGCAAAAACTGAATTCTTTACGCAAGCGGCGGTTATTTTTGATCAGAAAAACGGACAGTATGTTCTGAAAAATCAAGAATTAGGATTGCCAGCCGGGAAATATCTGGCGCTTCCGGACATTTCTGAAGGTGACGCAACATTTGGGAAAACCGATTCCAACGTGAAGGTTGTGGTTTTCTCTGATTTCCAATGTCCATATTGCAAAATTCTTTATTCTACATTACGGACTACGATGAAGCAATATAGCGACAAAGTCTATTTTGCCTATAAACATTTGCCGCTCGACATTCATTCTCAAGCTAACAATGCTGCTTTGGCATCGGAATGCGCGCAGGATCAGGGAAAATTCTGGGAATATGCGGACAAGCTATATCAAAATCAGACATCCTGGTCAAACACAAAAGACGTGGCTAGTTTTAAAACTTATGCCAGACAGACTGCTGGTATAGATACTGCAAAATTTAACACTTGTCTAGACGACAAAAAGTTCCAGGACAAAATCGATGCTGACAAGAAAGAAGCGGGAGATTTCGGAATTTCCGGAACACCGGCAATTTTCATCAATGACCAGTTCGAAAATGGAGCAATGACTGCTGATCAGATGAAGCAGGCGATTGATTCAAAGTTGGCACAGTAAGGCCACTGAGTTTCTTAGGATTATTAAGTAGCTTAAGGCCAAGGCGGGTTTGAAACCCGCCTTTGCTGTGTTATAATAAGAAAATGAAAAATGGCAAAGATATTTTTGAAATAATCTTTCATGCCCGCGGTGGGCAAGGAGCGAAATCGGCTGCGGAGATTTTGGCGCAGGCGGCGCTCCATGAAGGAAAATTTGTCCAGGCTTTTCCCAGTTTCGGGCCGGAAAGATCGGGTGCGCCGACAAAAACTTATGTTAGAATATCTAACCATGAAATTCGCACGCGCGAACCTATTGTTGATCCTGATATTGTCATAGTTTTGGATGAAACACTTCTTGAAGCAACAAAAGTAACGGAAGGACTGGATAAAAATGAAGCGCTGATAATAAACAGCCAAAAACCAGCGCATGAGATCGGTGAAATGATAAAATTCAACGGAAAAATTTATCCTGTCGATGCCAACGGAATTTCCATGGAAATCGTCGGTCAGCCTCGACCAAACACGGTCATTCTCGGGAAGATTGTCAAAATCGCGGAAATAGTAAAATTGGAGAGTGTTGTCTCAGAATTCAGGAAAATTTTTGAGGGAAAAATTGGGAAAGAAAATTGTGATAAGAATATTTTAGCGATAGAGCGGGCTTATGACACAATATAATCAGAACCACTGATTTTCACGTGATTAAAATGATTCCACTGAATTTAAAAAAATCATGTGTAATCAGGATAATCAGTGATAATCTGTGGTTCAGATATTTATGGAGTTAGGCGCAATAATAAAACACGATCAGGCTAAAGCCCCAAAGACCGGCTCTTGGCGGTATATGAAGCCGGAAGTCGATAAATCAAAATGTATCGGTTGTTCAACGTGCGTGCCGTATTGTCCGGAAGCGACGATTGAGATAGTTGATAAAAAAGCGGAAATTGATTTTGAATATTGCAAAGGTTGTGGCGTCTGCGCGCAGGTGTGCCCAGCGAAGGCAATATTAATGAAGAAATCATGACAAAAAATACTAAAAAATTAGCTCTAACGGGTGCCTATGCGGGTGCGGAGGCTTTGAAGCAAATAAATCCCGACGTTATGGCTGTGTATCCTATCACGCCTCAAACGCCGATCATTGAATCTTATGCTAAATTTTGCGCTGATGGAGAAGTGGAAACGGAAATGATCGAGGTAGAATCAGAGCATAGCGCCATGAGCGCCTGTGTTGGATCTTCCGCGGCTGGTGCGAGAACGGTGACAGCATCGAGTTCACAAGGCCTGGCCTTGATGAACGAGGTTTTATATATCGCCAGTGGACTGCGACTACCAATTTTGATGCTGGTTTCCGCGCGAGCGTTGGCCGCGCCACTTAATATCCATGGTGATCATTCTGACGTCATGGGCTGCCGCGACAGTGGTTGGATCCAAATTTTTTGTGCTAATTCGCAGGAAGTTTATGATAAAACTATTTGCGCAATGTTATTGGCGGAAAAGGTAAAACTTCCAGTTATGGTTATTATGGACGGATTCAACACATCACACTGTGTGGAAAATATGGAGATTTTGGATGCGGATGCGGTCAAAAATTTTGTGGGGGAATATAATCCGGAACAGTATCTTTTAGATATAGACAACCCAATCACAGTCGGGCCGGTGGCGTTGCAAAATTCCTATTTTGAATTTAGGCGTGATCTAGAGGATGCGTTCGAAAATGTGCAAGGGGAGCTGGAAAAAATATACGATGATTATGAAAAAATTTCCGGAAGGAAATATGGAGTGGTAGAAGAATATAAACTAGAAAATGCCGACAAGGTTCTGGTGGTGATGGGGTCAGTGGCGGGAACGATAAAAGATGCTATAGATGAACTAGAAAAAAGTGGTGAAAAAGTAGGACTTTTGGAAGTTAGCATGTTCCGTCCGTTTCCGTATGAAACAATTAAAAATGCCATTCATCATGTTTCCGATAAGGCAAAAGAAGTGATAGTTCTCGACCGAAATCTGACATTTGGCACGAAACAGGTTTTGGCGTCAGAAATAACCCATGCTATCAAAAAAGAAGTGCGAAGCGTGGTTTATGGGTTGGGCGGAAGAGATACGTTTAAGAAGCAGATAATTGAATTAGTAGAGGGGAAAAATGAAACCGGTTTTATAATGTAAAACCTCTCTGTCATAATAAGAATTATGACATCTCTCCTTGGAAAGGAGAGAATGATAATGAAAAAATTTCTATGAATAAAGATCTGACAAAACATCATGCTCCTGGACACAGCGCTTGCGCGGGGTGCGCGTTTCCGACGATTGCTAGAACCGTGTTGAATGAAGCTGGTGGTCCGGTGGTTGTGGCTAATGCTACAGGGTGTTTGGAAGTAACATCAACTTTGTATCCATACACCGCTTGGAAAGTGCCATATATTCACAGTGCTTTTGAAAACGCGTCAGCCACCATTTCTGGAGTGGAAAGAGCACATAAAATCTTGAGCCAAAAAGGAAAAGTAAAAAAGGAAACCAAGTTCGTTGTTTTCGGTGGAGATGGCGGGACATATGACATCGGATTACAAAGCCTGTCAGGCGCACTTGAACGTGGTCATGATTTTCTTTATGTCTGCTATGACAACGGAGGATATATGAATACCGGCAATCAGAGATCGTCCGCCACGCCATATGGTGCGGCGACAGAAACGACACCGACCGGAAAACAGTCTTTTGGAAAGATGGAAGTGCGCAAAAACTTGATGGAAATAGTGAAAGCGCACGGCGTGAAATATCTGGCGCAAGCTAATGTAGCTAATCTTCCTGATCTCAAGAAAAAGGCCAAGAAAGCCTTTGAAACCAAAGGGCCGACATTCCTTTTGGTTTTTTCACCTTGCACTAATAATTGGAAATTCCCCACATCTGAATACGTCAAAATTGCCAAATTGGCGACGGAAACCAATTTCTGGCCACTATATGAAATTGAGAATGGAAAGTATAAAATTAACACCGCTCCGACGGATCCAAAGCCAGTCTCAGAATTTTTGAAAACCCAAGGACGTTTCAAACATCTATTCTCCGAAAAAAATAAACCAGTCCTTGAAGAAATCCAAAAAATGATCAACACGGAATTTGCGCGGATAGCTGAATTGACGGGTAATTAAGAGGTTGAAGAATTTATCCAAGAGCCCTCTCTGTCAGCCGAAGACGGCTGACATCTCTCCCAAAGGGAGAGAGGGAAATACTTTTTGAGCCGTCCATCGGACTTGAACCGATAACCTATGGTTTACGATACCATTGCTCTACCATTGAGCTAGGACGGCGACTTATGTATCATATATAAATAATCAAAATAATTCAACATTATGAAACTTTACATCTGTGAAATTTGCGGTGATGCTTATATTGGTACGGAAAAACCGTCGGACTGCCCATATTGTGGGGCGAAAAATAATTTTATCAAGCTGGCGGATGAGGCGCAGCCGATAATCAACGTAAAATCCGAGATAAGCGAGCAATCCAGGAAAAACTTGATGGAAACACTGGCGCTGGAAACGCGAGCCAATGCTATTTATATTTGTATGGCCGAGAAAGCATCGGAATACAAGTTTAACAAAATGTATAAGCGTTTGGCCAAAGTAGAATTGGAACACGCAATAATTGTCACGAAACTTTTGGGAATTCCAATGCCGGAAATAAATCCGGAAACATGCGCTTCGGATCTCAAAGAGAATTTCCAAAAAACTATTGAATTGGAAGACCACGCGACAGAAATATATAAAAAATTTGCGGCTGTTTCCACAGAAGACCATATCCGGAAATTCTTCGGGGCTCTCACGCAGGTAGAACAGGGACATATTGATCTCATAAAATCTTTATAATGCTTAACGTTTGGTTATATACAATCATATCCGTCTTTGTTGTCAGTCTGATCTCACTCATCGGCGTTTTCACATTGTCTATCGACCAAAAAAAGTTATATAAATATCTCATTTATTTTGTCAGCCTTTCTGCCGGAACACTCATGGGAGACGCTTTTATCCATCTTATTCCAGAGGCGTATAAATCAGAAAATAGCGCTTCCGTTTCTATTTATATTTTGTCCGGCATTTTGATGTTTTTTATTTTGGAAAAAATTCTTCACTGGCGGCATTGCCATGAGGAACCCTGCGAAGATCATCCTCATCCTTTTTCATATGTCATTCTCGTCGGTGACGCGGTGCATAATTCCATTGATGGGATGGTTATTGCGGCTAGTTTTTTGGTGAGCATTCCGATCGGCATCGCTACAGCTATTGCTGTCATCTTTCACGAAATTCCTCATGAAATAGGCAATTTTGGCTCGTTAGTCTATGGCGGATTTACCAGGTCAAAAGCCTTGATGTATAATTTTCTAAGCGCTATCTTTGCCATTCTGGGAGCAGTGCTGGTTTTAGTTATTAACATTACCGATGGTAGTCTAACCCGCTTTCTCATTCCTTTCGCGGCCGGTGGATTTGTCTATATCGCCGGAACGGATTTGATTCCGGAGCTGCACAAGCATACGGAAATAAGAAAGGGAATTGCGCAGCTTCTGGCGTTTGTGCTGGGGATAGGACTGATGTTGGGACTTTTAATGTTGGAATAATATGAAAGAACTGCAAGATAAAATTTCTGAATTAAAAGAGAAATCCCAAGAAATTGGGAAGATTTTGAATTTGGAGGAAAAAAATAAAAAAATTGGAGAATTAGAAAAAAGATCTAGCGTCCAGAATTTTTGGGATGATCATGAAAAAGCGTCGCGTATAATGCAGGAGCTGGAAGAATTGAAAAAGGAAATCGGGGAAATAGGGGATATCAAGAAAAAGCTAGAGAGTCTGGAAGAAATGATTGAAATGACCGAAACTGCAAGCGACCAAAAGGAAATAGAACGGGAGATTGGGGAAATTGGGGATATGTTGGGAAAATTAGAATTTAAAACACTTTTGGATGGTGAATATGATAGAAACGACGTTATTCTTTCTATATATTCCGGAGCGGGTGGGGTGGACGCGCAGGATTGGTCGGAAATGCTACTCAAGATGTATCTCAAATGGGCGGAAAATAACGGATATAGAGCGAAAATTCTCGATGAAACGCGCGGACAAGAAGCGGGGATAAAAAACGCCACTCTTGAAATTTCTGGCGCATATGCTTATGGAAAACTAAAATCAGAATCGGGTGTGCATCGGCTTGTGCGGCTTTCTCCATATAATTCCGACAATTTGCGCCAGACTTCATTTGCCCTCGTTGAAATTATGCCCGTCATTGAAGATGTGAAGGAAGTAAAAATAAACGAAAGCGACATAAAACTAGATACCTTTCGTTCGTCAGGTGCTGGCGGTCAAAGTGTTAATAAAACCTCCTCTGCTGTGCGGCTGACTCACATCCCGACCGGAACAGTCGTATCTTGTCAAAACGAAAGAAGCCAGATGCAAAACAGAGAACAGGCAATGAAAATTCTGAAAGCGAAACTCCATCAAAAATATCTGGAAGAAAAAGAGGCGGAGAAAAGAAAGCTGCGCGGTGAACAGATAAGCGCTGAATGGGGGAGTCAGATCAGGTCGTATGTCATACACCCGTATAAAATGGTCAAAGACCACAGAACGAAATATGAAACAGCCGACACTGAAAGTGTTTTTAATGGTAACCTCGGCGGATTTCAGGAAAGTTATTTGAAGTGGATAAAAAAATAGTGTATAATACTCTTATGATTAGATTTGACCAAGTGACAAAAAAATTCAAAGACGATTCGCCAGCTCTGGAAGATATTAATCTGGAAATAAAAGAAGGGGAATTCGTTTCTATTGTCGGAGCATCCGGCGCGGGAAAATCGACGCTTTTGAAGCTGATCTATGCCGAGGAAAAACCGACAATCGGGACGGTTTTTTTCAAAGATAAACCACTTGATTCCATCAAGCGTCGAAAAATGCCGTTTCATCGCAGAAATATTGGAACCGTTTTTCAAGATTTTAAACTCTTGCCCAAGAAAACAGTTTTTGAAAATGTGGCTTATGCCCTGGAAGCTTGTGGCGCTCCGAAAGCCGAGATTATGGAAGATGTGCCGCAGATATTGGATATTGTCGGTTTGGGAGAAAAGATGCATAAATTTCCGCGTGAACTTTCCGGAGGCGAACAGCAAAGGGTGGCTCTGGCTCGGGCGCTTATCCACAAGCCACTAGTCATTGTGGCCGATGAGCCGACGGGAAATCTCGATCCGGTTTCCAGCGTAGAACTCGTGGAACTGCTTTTAAAAATCAATAATTTGGGAACGACAGTGCTTTTGGCTAGTCATGACAAAGATATTGTCAATAAAGCAGCCAAAAGAATGGTAATTTTGGAAAAGGGAAAAATTATCGGCGATGAAGCCATAGGGGAATATAAAATAAGTTGACCTTTACACTAGAATTAGTATATTAGTAATTGATTCGTAATTAGTAAAGAAACATCATGTTTTTAGTCATAGGACGAACATTTAAGGAAGCGTTAAGTAATTTTTTTAGAAACGGTTGGCTGTCGCTGGCCGCGGTGACAGTTTTGATTTTGTCGCTGTATATTCTTAGTCTCATGTTTGTTGTCACTAAAACAGCCAATGGAATTTTGACGGATGTGGAGAATAAGGTTAATGTCAGCGTCTATTTCAAATCCGACGCGACTCCCGAAAGGATGGAAGCGCTTCAAAATCAATTGGAAAAAAATGCTGATGTGGCGTCGGTGGATTTTGTTTCTCGTGAGAAGGCTCTAGAAAATTTCAAGAGAAATAACGCCAACGAACCTATCATTATAAAATCTCTGGAAGAGATAGGAGATAATCCGCTCCTGGCGTCACTGATAGTGAAAGCCAATAATCAGACGAAATACGACTCGATTGTCAGCGCTATTTCTGGTTCTGATTATAAAGATGATATCAGCCGGGTCAATTATGGTAAGAATAAAGAAATTATAGACCGACTAAACAAAATAATAACTGAAATAAAAAAATTCGGTCTGGGACTTGTCGTGCTCTTTTCGGTGATTTCTATTCTCATAGTTTTCAACACTATCCGTATTACCATCTACACACATAAAAACGAAATCGAAGTGATGCGCTTGGTCGGCGCTTCCAATACTTTCATTCGCCTGCCTTTCGTTTTTGAAGGAATTCTCTATGGTATCATCGCCACTCTTATTTCCACCGTTTTTGTTTTTGTGACCATATTTTTGGTCAATTCAAAAATTTCCACCATTCTCACTTCTCAAAATCTTCTGTCTGTCTTTTATCATAATGTTTTATTTATCATAGGAGTCCAGCTGGCAGTCGGCATCATTTTGGGAGTTGTTAGTTCGATGATCGCAATCAGGAAATATTTGAAAATATAAAGCATACTATTTCTACCAAAAAAAGGCTCACATGAGCCTTTTTTTCGTGTGTTGGGGAGGAGGGATTCGAACCCCCGCATGCTAGGACCAGAACCTAGTGCCTTACCGCTTGGCTACTCCCCAAAATTTCTATTTTATTAACATAATATAATGTAGCTTAAATTAACAATTTAATCAACATTAAAATCCCAAAGCTAAGCTTTGGGATTTTGGAAATAACTACGCTCCGCTGTTGTATTAACAAAAGGTACCTTAACAAGGCTCTTTTTTGGGTGTAGGTTTTTATTAAACATGGAGGGGGAAAGGAAATGCGAGAAAGATTTGATTTTAAGGTTTGGTTTTCGAAGCATTTGGTTGAGGCCGGTATGAGCTTCTATGGGCTTTATTTAGTTGTTGATTTCGCCATGAATTACTTTTACAGCGGCGAGATGAATCGAGGAGTACTTAACTTCTATCTTTTTTCAGTATCAGGTAGAAAAGATTTAATCATGTCGTTTATTCTATTGATTGGCTTCGTAATTTCCAGCCGGTTTGTAAGGGAAGTCATCAAGGGGTGCAAACAGACAGAAGAAGAACAAAAAAAATATGCCGATAAAATTGAAAAGTTTGCTTATTCAGTTTGCCACGATCTGAAAAGTCCGGTTGTAGGGTTGTATGGACTCGTCAGGCGTCTGCATGATAAGCACTCCGAAACCCTTGATGAAAAAGGAAAAATATACTGCGATCAAATAATGAGGGCTGCCGAACACATAGAAGCCCTGGTAAGAAACATAAACGAGTTTATAACCACACGAGAAGTTCCGATGAATTTACAGAAGTTGAACATAAGAGAAGTCATAGAGCTTGTCCGGGAAGAATTCATTGTTCATAGCAATGCGGCCAGAAAAGTAGAGTGGCATATTCCGGAAAAAATTCCGGAGATGCGAGCCGATCGCACATCAATTCACCGGGTTTTGAGAAATCTCATGGATAATGCTTTGAAATACGGAGGAGAAGGCCTGAGCCGGATAATAATCGAATGTGAGGAAAGACAGGACTCCTATTTTTTCTCTTTTCATGACGATGGAAAAGGAATCCATGAAGACGATCAAATAAAGGTATTTGAGCTGTTTCAAAGGCTCAAATCTTCAAAAGAAGTTGATGGCTCTGGCATGGGGCTGGCCATTGTTAAGGAAATAGTCGAAAGACATGGGGGTCGGATCTGGGTTGAGTCGGTTCCTGAAAAAGGAACCACATTTTTCTTTTCCATTTCCAAAAAAATAACATAAATTGCCAACGCGCGCAAAGAACTCCCGGAGCTTAGCTCTGGGAGTTTTCTTTTAAATAAATTGACTTTTTGACTAAGCTACTGTAAATTGCGGAAATGCTTATATTAACTACTCAAGGATAATTTTTGTGGTATAATATTATCAAGCTATGAAAAAAATACTAATTTTTCCAATCAGCCTATATTTCTTTTTGGCTTTTTTTATTTCTCCAGTTGGGGCGGAAAAGATTGTCCCTGATGATGTTGAGCATGTCGATTCCACTTCAGTTACGATGAATATCAAATCCGATTCGACGATTGCTGTTACGGAAAAATTTGAATACGATTATGCCGGTCATGCCCGGCCGGGCGTAACCCGATATATCCCGATAACATACCGGGATCTGGACGGAAAAAAGATCTCGATTGACATTTCCGACGTTAATGTCACAGATGAAAACGAAAATCCGCTTTTTTTCAGTCAGGATACGGTAAAAGATGATAACAAGAATAAATCATATCTGGCTATCACAATTATCGACGATCAAGCGACGGCGCCAGGGGCAAAATCCTGGTATTCTATCCATTATACAGTTTCGGGCGCTATAAGATTCAAATCAAATGAAGATCAGCTTTTTTGGGATGCGACCGGCGACAGATGGTCGGTCTATGTGGCATATCCGGAGATAAAAATATATTTGCCACAAAAAATTGATCGCAACAAAGTAACGAAGTCGTGCTTTATCGGACTCAAAGAAGCAACTATCGATTGCATCGACCGGATTGAAAATCGGAAAGATCCTGATGCCTATTTTTCCTACAAAGGCACGGTGTCTTACGAGAGTATGACTACTCTCGTCAAATTTCCCAAAGGCGTTGTTCAAAAAACAACTTCAGCACAGCAAAGTTATTGGAGCGCTCTCAAAGATGACTATTGGAAATTGGCGGAAATCATACTCCTAACATTATGTTTATTCTCCACTGCCACTTTTTTTGTTACGCATTTTAAGAAAATAATACGATACGAGTGGCGAAAACGGGCGCGGGAAATTATATCTCGGTGGAAAGAAATAAGGATCGCTCATGCTCATAGAATCAGAAATAAAAGCCGGAAATGGTGGATAGGCGCTTTTACTGTCTTGGCTGTAGTTGTACTTAGCGGACTGATGGCTTTTTGGAAAATAGATAACACTTTGAATAAAATTTCCACCAAAGGCGAGTCTGTCTCGAGCATTGCTCAAGCCAGTCTTGGCGGAGGCGGACAAATAAAGGGCGAGAGTGATGGACGGATAAATCTACTGCTTCTCGGAATGCTTGGCGCGGGTCATCCCGGTGGAGGACTCAATACTGATACGATTATGGTGGTGAGCGTTGAGCCGAAAAATAATCGAATGTCTATGATTTCTATCCCGCGGGATCTCTGGGTAACTGACCCGGGACGCGACAGTAAAAGCAAAATAAATGCTGTTTATGCTTACGGCGAAGAGAAAGGGACTGGTCGAGGAATAATAGATATGGAAAATTTGATTGGAGACATAACCGGTCTTCAGATCCACTATACCGCCGTGGTGAGTACGCAGGCTTTTTCACGTCTGGTTGATACTTTGGGCGGAGTGGAAGTGAAACTCAAAGAACCTTTTTCCGAAAATATCCAATTCAATGATGTCAAGGTTTGCGATTCGGATACATACACTGTTCCAACCGGAGAAACTGAACAAAAGAAAAACGAGAAAGGAAAAGTAGTGGCTGAATACCCGCTTTGTAAAAATAAAACTCCGGAATGTGGCGAAAATTTCAGCCTCCCGGCCGGAAAAAATAACCTAACTGGCGCGCAAGCGCTTTGTTTTGTCCGGTCGCGATATGAGACCTCTGATTTTGAAAGGGCCAAGCGTCAACAGTTGATCATCGGACAGATCAAAGAAAAAGCGACGCAACTTGGTATTATGGATTTTTCCAAAGTCAATTCTATTTTGGATAATATGGGCGACAATGTCCGGACTGATATGCAGCTTTGGGAAATGAGGCGGCTTTTTGACATTTATAAAGGAATGGATAACCCAAAAGTGTATCAAAGGGTGCTTGAAGATTCCAAGGAGGGTCTGCTTTATTCACCCGACAAATCACCGGAAACCGGATTTATTCTGCTTCCAAGAGGCGACAACTATGACAAGATCCGCGATTTGTTCAAAAATATTTTCTTCATGGCTCAAACCCAGTCGGACATCAAGCCGAAAATATAATTCTTTATTTTTTATCAGTAATCCTAGAGCGAGGCTCTAGGATTTTTTTTAGTTGACTTTTCTAAGGCTTTTTGATAAATTGTTGATTAGTTACCTGGTGTTTCATTTCTGTTGACCTACAAATGGAGGGGATTAGGTATGGCGGAAAAATTGTACATTGTTCGGGAAAATGGCTGCGTTGCCGATAAGCCTTGCTCTTGTGGGGGTATTTCGGATGTCGACAACGAAGAAGCTCTGGGTGTTTTGGGAATATCGCCGAATGAAGTATGTTTGAATTGCGGCGGCGACATTCAGTGCGCCTTGGCAACAAGGCTGATAGTTGAAAAAAAATAACAGAAGACAACATGGATTACTAGATCCAGGGGAGGCCGATGGCTTCCCTTTTATTATTGGCAATATTGACAATATAAAAATGTAATATAGAATATAAATTAGCACTCGGACTTGACGAGTGCTAATAGCGATGCTAAGATGAAGATAGTTGATTGGAAAATAGAAAATAGTTCAGGAAATTGGAAAAAAGAAAATAGAATCTTATTTCTAATTTCTGTTTTCTTAAACTAATTTCCAATTTCTATTCAACTAATTTCTATTATTGTTATGGAAGAGCGTCATAAAAAAATTCTATCAGCGATTATTGAAGAATATACTAATTTTGCTGTTCCGGTTGGTTCAAAAATTCTTGTTGAAAAATACGGTTTTGATTTGAGTCCGGCAACGATCAGAAATGATATGCAGGAGCTGGAAGAAAAAGGATTTCTTCATCAGCCGCATATTTCCGCCGGAAGAATTCCGACTGACAAAGGCTATCGTTTTTTTGTGGAAGAGATAATGAAAGATCAAAAACTTTCCCCAAAAGATCAGAAAAAATTGCAAACAGAAGTGTTGAAACTAAAAGCGCAAAATAACCGACTTTCAAGGACTACCGCCAAGCTTCTCTCGTCCCTTTCGGGAAATCTGGCCATCACTGGTCAAGAAAATGATTTTTATGATTTTGGGATGAGCGAGCTTCTCTCAAAACCGGAATTTCAGGCTATCGATGAATTTTGCCGCGTGGCGGAAGTGCTGGATTATATTGATGAAAATATTGATACGATTCTCGCCCAAGTCAAAGACGGTGAAACTAAGATTTTCATAGGCAAGGAAAATCCGATCAAAGAAATTTCCAACTGTTCGATGGTCGTCTCACCATATATGACAAAATCAGGTGAACGAGGAGTGTTGGCCATCATTGGTCCAAAGAGGATGAAATATGCCAAGAACAAATCACTTTTGGATTATGTCCGGAAACTGATCAGTCCAGCGGCTGTAATATTAATAATAGTAGTAAGTATTTAGTAGAAAGTATAAAGCGTAAAAAAAGAAGTAAGAAGTAAGAAGTAAGAAGTAAGAAAAATTGCTATGGAAGATAAAGAAAACAGAAAATATCCGGAGCCGATTGTCGGCGCTTTGATAATGGACGATGAAGGAAAAATATTTTTGGCCAAAAGCCACAAGTGGAAGGGAAAATATACAATACCCGGAGGCCATGTTGAAATGTTAGAAAAAATAAAAGAAGCGGTTGAAAGAGAAGTTAAGGAAGAAACTAATTTGGATGTGGAAATGGTTGATTATATCGGAGCTGAGGAAAGTATAAATAACAAGGGTTTTCATGAGGAAAGACATTTTATTTTTATTGATATTCTATGCGTTCTCAAGGGAGGCAAAGATGACTTGAAGCTCAATGATGAGTTTGATGGGGAATTTGTTTGGATAGACCCCAAAAAAAGTGTGGAATTGGATTTAGCTGAAGGAGCTAAAAAAATAGTAGAAAATTATTTGAAATATAAAAAAAGAGAGGAATATCTTGATAGCTGGAAAAGATGCCAGGCGGATTTTGAAAATTACAAAAAGCGGCAAGCAGAGATGCTAAAGGATACGTATAAATATGCTAATCAGGGGTTGATACAGGAAGTCTTGCCGGTTTTGGATAACTTTCACGCTTCCACCGAACACGTTCCATCTGACCAAAAAGATGAGCCTTGGGTGACGGGCATTATGCATATCCAAAAACAATTAGAAAAAGTGCTGGAAGATAATAATGTTAGTGAGATAAAAATAAAAAAGGGTGATAAATTTAATCCGGAAGTGATGGAAGCGATAAAACAAGAAACAAAGAACAATGAACAAGGAACAGGAGAGGAATGTAAGAATATTGTGAAGCAAGTGGTGGCGCGAGGATATAAGATTGGCGAAAGAGTCATTAGGGCGGCGAGAGTAGTGGTGGAATAGAGTACATTGAAATTCACCCCGTGGAGTAAATTTTGCTCCGCAAAATTATTTTTCTGTAGGAAAAATTACTCCACGGGGTAAAAAAAACCGGCTGGGCGGAAATCCGACCAACCGGAAGAGGGGGAATTGCAGGCGAGTTTGTTTACGCGTGCATCAGACAATGGTTAAGCTTCGGGGCAAAGGCCGCCCTGGCTAAGGTAGTTGGCGATTATGTCCGGATTATCGGTATCAAGCAATTTGGCTGTCTCGGCGACTGCTTCCGATCCGAACTGGCGCATAATGCGCAGCTATGCGAAGTCCCGACGCTTCGTCGGGGTTTGGGCACTGCCGCATAGCGGGAGTTCTGCGATGTGTCGCGAGCGATTGTGACGATAAATCCTGTTTATTTCATCGCCCAAATTCGCAGAGCTGCGCATTCTGCAAGATGGAGCGGAGCAAAGCGACGCGACATTTTGCAGAACTGATCTCATAGAGATCTTGTTGAAGAGGCGTCTCATTAATTGTTCGTAAGTAAGGTCTTTTACTGCGATTTCTTCCATCATTACTCCTTTCAATGTTTTTCTGTGGAAGCAAGATTATAAGCTGCTAAGCTCATACAGACATTGTCGAATTCTTCTGACTGGAATACTATCCCTTTAGCTTCAGATACTTGATATTCGCGAAGAGAATGTTCCAGTTGTTGGATGATTTCATGAAAAATTTTCATATTTTCCTTATCCCAAGGTCCGCCAAAGTAGAGATTCTCTAATTTCCTTAGGAGGTTCATCTCTTCCTGATGTTTAACGATAATCATGCCCGACCTCCAATATAAGTTGATGTGGAAAAGAACAGTCAAAGCCGCAGACTATAAAATACTGTTAAATTGCTGCTTTGTCAAATAGTTATCCTTTTAGCTGCTAATTATATTGGCAGTTGAAATAAATAACTAATGTAAATAATTTTCAAACCCCTCCTTTTGTTCCTCCCCTTAGAAAGGGGAGGAGGACAAGGTAGGGACAAAAAATAATGTCAAAGATTCTAGGAATCGATCTGGGAACAACCAACTCCGCGATGGCGGTAGTTGAAGGCGGACAGCCGAACATTGTCGAGAACAAAGAAGGAGCGAGAACTACTCCTTCGATGGTAGCTATGTCTAAAACCAACGAAAGACTGGTCGGGCTTTTGGCCAAACGCCAGGCTGTCACCAATCCGGAAAACACTTTGTTTTCCATCAAGCGTCTCATTGGTCGCGCCTTTGAGGATGAAGAAGTGCAAAGAGATTTAAAACTGATGCCATACAAAATTGTCAAAGCTAATGGCGGTGTGAAAGTGAAAATGTCGGATAAGGAATATACTCCTCAAGAAATTTCCGCTATGATTTTGGGAAAATTGAAAGCGGATGCGGAAGATAAATTGGGTGAAAAAATAACGGAAGCCGTCATCACCGTTCCGGCCTATTTCAACGACTCACAAAGAAAAGCGACCAAGGAAGCGGGAGAAATCGCGGGACTCAAAGTTCTTCGTATCATCAATGAACCGACGGCAGCCGCTTTGGCCTATGGTTTCAACAAGAAAAAAGAAGAAAAAATCGCCGTCTATGACTTGGGAGGCGGAACTTTTGATATTTCCATTTTGGAAGTGGGTGACGACACCGTGGAAGTGAAATCAACCAATGGTGATACGCATCTTGGAGGAGACGATTTTGACCAGAGA
This sequence comes from Parcubacteria group bacterium, assembly GCA_041661275.1. Taxonomy (GTDB): domain Bacteria; phylum Patescibacteriota; class Minisyncoccia; order Moranbacterales; family UBA2206; genus JBAZUU01. The sequence goes on from JBAZUU010000003.1 coordinate 141,924, forward strand.
ATAATCCGTTGGATAATTGAAGAATTCAAAAAAAATGAAGCGATTGATCTGGGAAATGATCCGTTGGCACTGCAGCGAATAAAAGAAGCGGCGGAAAAAGCGAAGATCGAACTTTCAACAGCCATGGAAACGGAAATCAACCAACCTTTTATCACCACTGACGCTAATGGTCCAAAACACCTCGTTATGAAAATGACACGAGCCAAATTGGAAGAATTAGTGGGAGATCTAGTTGAAAAAACAATGGAGCCGATGAAAAAAGCTTTGTCTGATGCAAAATTATCTTCCAGCGATATCAATGAAGTGATTATGGTTGGTGGAATGACCAGGATGCCGCTTGTAATTTCCACAGTAGAAAAATTTTTCGGCAAAAAACCAAATGCAAGTGTCAATCCGGACGAAGTAGTGGCGCTTGGTGCAGCGATCCAAGGAGGAGTTTTGCAAGGGGATGTGAAAGACGTTCTGCTGCTTGATGTGACGCCTCTGACTTTCGGAATTGAAACTTTGGGCGGGGTGCGAACGCCACTCATCGAGAGAAACACAACTATTCCGACTTCGAAATCACAAATATTTTCTACAGCCGCGGACAATCAACCATCTGTCGAAATTCACGTTTTGCAAGGGGAGCGGGAAATGGCCAGCGACAACAAGACTTTGGGGCGATTTATTCTTGACGGCATTCCGCCTTCACCTCGCGGCCTTCCGCAAGTGGAAGTGACTTTTGACATCGATGCTAACGGAATTTTGTCAGTCAAAGCCAAAGACAAGGCTACTGGCAAAGAACAGTCTATCCGCATTGAAGCTTCGACTGGTCTTTCAAAAGATGAAATAGAAAAAATGAAAAAAGACGCCGAAGCGCACGCGGAGGAAGACAAGAAGAAAAAGGAACTCATCGAAACTCGCAATATGGCCGACACTCTGGTCTATACCACCGAAAAAGCCATTCGCGATGCCGGCGACAAAATAACCGCGGACGAAAAAAAGCCGGTGGAAGAAGCGATCGAGAACTTGAAAAAGGTGAAGGATGGCGATGACGTGGAAGCCATCAAAAAAGCGACGACTGATATGTCCACCGCGGCGCAAAAGATTGGGGAGAAACTTTACAAGGCTGCGGGTGAAGACAAGAGAGCTAATCCATTAGATGAATTTCAAAAAGCAGGCAAACCAACGGGCGATGGAGATGTGAAGGATGCGGAGACGAAAGAAGAGGACAAGAAGGACGAGGATAAAAAATAGAAAAAACAAAAAGAGCGAGATTTAATTCTCGCTCTTTTGTGTTAGAATAAGTCCAATAAGTCCTAGTCAGGATTTTCTTCAGCAAGGCGGATTTACAAAAAGGTTTTATTGGAAAAGAAAAAATTTACAAAAGTATAACTAATGGATCGTCTGCCAGGGCGGTTGGATTTTTTGACTTTCAGTTTAGTGCGTGATAGCTTGAAAGTAGTTCCGTCATATTCTAAAAAGGAGGGGAAATGGATACGAAAGGAAACCCAGTTCGTTATAAAACAGTAGAAAAAAACTGTCAGGTTAGGCGAAATGTCTTTTGCATAAATTACGAAGATTGCCTGGATTATGCCATTATGAAAAGATGGCCGGGGTTTTCGTGCGAAAGATGCGATCAATACGAAGCCGAGGATCAAGTAAGGCAAGATATGATTGGCAATTTAGTCAATCCTTTTGACAGTATCTTTGATTAATGCGCGAAAAAACAATACAAAAACCAGATAAATTGCAGGAAGGGAATAGGTCATGACCGATGACAATATTTTTCAGAAAGTGTTGAAGGTAGGCGACAGTGGGGGAGATCTTGACAGTCTCGAAAGCGAGATTTTGGAAAAGAGAAGGGAGTTGAAGGCTGGATTTTCCGGAGCGAGCAGGGAAGAAATAAAACGGGTGAGAAAGTATCTAATATCAGTCTTCGAACCCAAAAGACAAATTGCTTTTCTTCTGTCGGAATAAGAAGCCAACGCGCAAAGCAAAAATTTGTATGCTTCTCACTGGCGAAGGTTGATCTCAAAAAGACAAGTTCAAACGGGAATCTAAAGGGCTCCCGTTTTTCAATTGGCTATGGGTTTATAAAAAGACCGGACTTGTTGCGTATAGTTGTCATTTTTTGATTATGCCTGTAGAATGCCAGCAAGGAGAGGAGGGACTCTTTTTTATTATTTCTAATGAGAATAATGAAAAGTGTTCATAATTTTGTATCAGCGGCAAGATCTTTTAAAACATTCGACTAGGAGAAGACAGGATGGGAAAAACAAAGGAAGTCTCGACTGGTCAAACAAGGAACGGTAAAAATAGTTCCGCTTATGTTCCTGACACCAATGTCTTTATAATCGATCCCAAAGGAGCTGTCAAGCGTCTGCAAGCGGATGGAAGAGATGTCGTCATTCCGTGGATATCCATTATGGAGCTTCGCGGCTTGACAAATCGGCCTGACATTGCCTATGAAGCCAGGACGGCGCTCAAAACCATAAGAGCGGCATTAAAAAATTACTACCCCTCGGTGAGTTGTTGCCGCAAATTTTCAACCAGATTTTTGAAAGACTTGGACAGGAGCGAGAATGATGATAAGATAGTCGCCACAGCAGCCACGCTTCTGAGAAATCATGAGTACGAAAAGGTCACAATCGTCACCAGAGATGAAACGATGTCGATGATAGCCGAGGAACTAGGAGTCGACGTTATGGATTATCCCTACGATAAGGTCGACACTCTCAATATCTCGGCAATAAAAGAAATCAACGTGCCATTTGATGTTATCGATTTTGAAAGTCTTACCTTTCCTCTCGATGATGATGAATACGCGGGAATCATGCAAAATGAAGGGGTTATCTGCCGCAGCGACTGGCGTCCCAACGGCCAGAGAGGAGACTGGGCGCCAGCTTTCGCTGCTATCAGGAAGGGTAATGTTTTTCGGATAATTCCCGATGACATCGAGGCGGTTGGTATTAAGCCGTATAACATCAACGGTAATGGGTCGAACTGGAGCCAAAAAATAGCATTGTATCAACTACTTGATCCTGAAATCAAATTCGTGATTCTTCACGGCTCAACTGGCAGTGGAAAAACTCTCTTGGCTATTGCTGCTGCCATTGCACAGCGGTCGAAGTATGATCAGATCATCATTATGCGTCCGATGGTTCCTGTCGGTGGCAAAGATGAGCTTGGCTTTCTTCCCGGTGACAAGGAAGAAAAAATGGCTCCGTGGCTGCGTCCGATCCAACAGGCCTTCAAGGTTATCAAGAAAAGGGGATCGTGCAAGGTTGACATTCCTGATATGATAGAGAAGGAAAAAATCATCTTCGAACATATCGGACATGTCCGCGGAATGACCTATAACGACGTCTTTATTATTGTCGATGAGACGCAGAACTTCGATTCAAACTCGGCTAAGTCGGTAATTTCGAGGCTCGGCGAGGATGCCAAGATGATTTTTACTGGCGATCTTGGGCAGATAGACCATCGATTTATCAATGAGAAGACTAGTGGCCTGGCGCATGCCATTGTCCATATGTCTGATCATCCTGAACTTGCAACGACGTTTTTTGTTGATACGGTTCGCTCCAACGTAGCGAAGTTAGTTCAGGAAAGATGGAAATAGCAAGCATCTTTAGTCAAAAACATTTGCGAGCGTGGGAACCTTTTTTGGTTCTACACGCTCTTTTTTGTGTTTGGTCGCATGAGTAATAAATAGTGTTTTCCTAAAGTATTTCCAATTCTATCTTTTTATGGTATTATATTATCAAATAAACAAAAACAAAAATATGTCACAAGAAACATCGAACCAAGGTGGTCCAAAATTAAATAAAAAAGGCTGCGCTATTTTTGTGATTTGCGTAGTCCTTTTTGTTTCAGGAAGTTTTCTGGTCGATTTGGCGGGCGGATTTCCGATGATCGTCAATTGGTTTTTCACTCATGGCGACAAGGAACCGACTATTGAGGAAATTTTGAAGGGGACAGAGCCGACGGCGGCCAGGCAATATACCTTTCAAGAACCGACCAGGGAAGCGAAAAGCAGGACGATTGATTGCAAAAAACTAAATGCTTTTTCTGAACTGAAACCGCAAAATCCGCTTTGTCTTAATCTCTATAAAACAAACGCCAAGGAGATTGATGATAAGATTCAAACCGGCCAATACGATCGCATTATTCTGTATGGACAAAATTTAATCTTTGACGCTCCGTCGCAGTGGGAAATAGAGGATGTCCCTGGTGTGGATAAGCCAAAAGATACCAGTGTTAAAAGAGACGAATTGGCTCAACATGTTTATCAAAGCGCATACTTCAATGACCAAATTACTATGCCGGCCTTGCTTAAACTTTATGGTCTCAAGGATCTAAGCTTACAAAAAACTGTCTTTAGCGGGAGGCTGATATTTCCTTACCCGGCTATTTATTCCAGGGTGTCGACATATCAGGATCGAAAGGTTCTCTGTAAGGATTCATTGGAAAAAGACGGAACACCGCAGGGTTGCGCCCATCAATTCTGGAATAATGTCGTGAGCTACAGTGCTATCAGAAATCCGATGTCTATGCCTGAGCAGAGGGTTCATCGAAACGGCCGCGAAGATTTCCTTTATTTTGATCAGAACCAGCCTCAAAACTGTTTTACCAGCGATATTTTCATGCATGAGACAGCCCATAATCTTCTCAGTCTTTCTATGTATGCCGGAAAACATATGGTGGGGGAAGGGGAGTTAAAATATTTTAACGAGCATCAGGCGGGCTTTGCCGGAGATATGTACAGCGAAATAGCTTGCGGGGAAGGAAATGTTGTTAACCTAAAAACTAACAAAAAGGTGTCATTCGACAGCATTATGTCCTATAATTCTATCTATCCGGCTGGTGAAATGTCCTCATCTCATCCTATTGACAATCAATGCCGGCTGGCCGCACTTACTCAGTGGAACCGAATACTTAATGCAAAAAATTGGCAGGAGAAATTTGCTGGTTTTTATACCTTGCTTCGTGATAATTCCAAAACAAAACCGTTTCAAACTGATAAAGATTTTATAAAGTTTGTCTCTGATGCATCTGGTGACCCAAACGCTGTGGCCTTTCTTAATTCCTACGGCTGCGGACTATAGTAAGCACCGAAATAAAGAAATTAGCACTCTCGACCAGGGATTGCTAATTTTTTTATTTCATGATAAATTATAAAGGTTAAATTGTATTCATAAATATGGCGGATTACTATAATATACTTGGAGTTTCCAAGGGTTCGTCGGATGACGAGATAAAAAAAGCCTATCGAAAATTGGCGCATAAATATCATCCGGATAAAGCCGGCGGAGACGAAAAAAAATTCAAAGAAATAAACGAAGCCTATCAAGTGCTTTCGGATAAATCGAAACGCGAACAATATGACCGTTTCGGAAAAACTTTCGAAGGTGGAGGTTTTTCCGCCGGAGGCGGATCCGCCTATGGCGGAGATTTTTCCGGTTTCGATTTTAGCAATTTTTCTCGTCAACAAGGGGGCGGAATCAACTTCGAATTTGGTGGTGAAGACTTGGAAGATATTTTCTCCAATTTTTTTGGTGGCGGACGAGGTCGAGCGCAAGCAAGAAAGAAAAGAGGACAGGACATCCAGGTGGATGTGGAAATAGATTTTTTGGAAATGATCCGTGGAACAGAACGGGAAATTAATATTCGAAAAAATACCACTTGTGATCGCTGTGCGGGAACGGGCGGGGATCCAGGCTCGGAACAAAAAACTTGTCCGGTATGCAAAGGAGCAGGACGGGTGCAAAAAACCTCCCGCAGTTTTTTCGGCTCATTTTCGCAAGTGACGACTTGTCCGGAATGCCAGGGAGAAGGGAAAATATGGGAGAAAAAATGTTCCAAATGCAAAGGCGCGGGAAGAACTCAAGAAAACCAAACGATAAAGATTAAAATTCCAGCTGGCATTGAAAATGGTGGTGTTATTTCCGTTTCTGGTGTGGGTGAAGCTGGTGAAAAAGGCGCGAGTGCCGGAGATCTCTATATAAATGTTCATGTCCGGTCGCATCCTAAATTTGTCAGGCATGGCCTCGATATTCACAGCGAAGAAACTATTTCTTTTTCCTTAGCTGCACTTGGCGGGGAAATTTCAATCGAAACTGTTGATGGACAATTAATTCTCAAGATTCCTGCCGGAACACAATCAGGAGAAATTTTCCGGATAAAAGAAAAAGGTGTGCCAGAGGTTCGCGGTCGCGGTCGGGGAAATCAGATGGTAAAAATAATCGTCACGATCCCCCGGAAGCTAACACGCGAGCAAAAAGAATTGATCGAGAAACTGGGGAAAACAGGAGAGTAAATACTGTGGTATAATAATGATGAGGTCAGACTTCATCAAAATGAAAAAAACAATTTTCATCATCGCGTTTCTTTATTGTGTCTTTATGTTCTCTTATCTTTCGTCTAAATATCTGTTGGAAGACCAAGCTCAATGCGGAAGATGTGTCCGGGTATGCCAGGTAACGTGTCTGGATAAAAACCCATGCAGCTTTGCAGGCTATGTCAAAACATATTTCATGTCCGCTTTTAGTGGCTGTAAAAAATATTTTAAAATAAATATCAAATCAATATGAATCTCGCAACAATACTTTCCAAATTAGGAATCGCCACTAGTTTTACTCAAGACGTAACCTTGCTGATTGTCATTGCTCTCGCCAGTTTTCTTTTTGCAGTTTTTATCGGCAAATCAAAACTAGCGGCCGTTTTAGTCGGGTCATACATTTCCTTTGCTCTTATCAGCGTAGTGCCCGAAAGTTATCTGGCGGGAAATGGGTATAAATTCCTGGCTTTCTTGATAATTATGGTAGGGTTGACTTTATGGGGCGGAAAAATGATCGATATTTCCATCGGTGGCATCGGGAGCGGGTTTATGTGGAAGATATTTGTGATGAGTTTTTTGGAAGTAGTGATGATTTTGAGCATCGTTCTCTCTCTTGTTGCCAAAAAAGACGCGCTCCTTTATGTTTCCTCGTCTTCATATGGATATCTGATAAATGACCCAATGCGTCTCATCTGGATGGCGGCGCCACTTCTCTTTTTGCTTTTTGTGCAGAAGAAAAGATATTAAACTCTGGCGTCATTGACTTGGAAATTAAGTTTTGCTACAATAGCGAAAGTTGTTTTTCCGCAACTTGTTTTTAATATTTTGGGTCGTTATCTGCCTAGGGCGGACTGATAGAACAGTGTTAAAAACTTAATAAACAATACGGGTCGTTAGCTCAGCCTGGTAGAGCAGTTGCCTTTTAAGCAAACGGTCGGAGGTTCGAATCCTCCACGACCCACTAAATTAATTCTCGAAAGGGAATTTTTTGTCTTTTTGCTGCTATCTGCTATAATGTTAAATAGTCCCAGCACCAATTCCGATAAAGATTAGTGTAGTGTAAAGACTTGTGCTCGGATTCGCCTAACGGCTTAAAAGATAAAATAATTTATAAATATACTTGCGAATTGGTGCGGGATGCTCATTCTTGTAGCTCCTCGTACCTCGGAGACAAAAATGGCAAAAAAATATTTTATTACGCTTTCTGTATTAATAGTAACAGTTGTCTTGTCCGGATGTTCTTTGATGCCGACGACCAATACTGCAAGTACCGAACAAAAAATTACTGTTTCACCTTCTGTCTGGAAATCAACGGACGGCGGTAGGACGTGGACAGTGAAAAATATCGCCAGCGCGAAACCAACATCTATCGATTGGGACGTTTTGCGGATTGTAGTGAATCCTACTGATTCTAATAATATCTTTGTTGGTCTCAAAAGCGGCGGAATGATGGTGAGTGTGGATGGCGGAGAACGTTGGAAGCCGACTATTTTTGTTTCGGAAAAAGTATATGGGCTGGAACTAGCTCCTGACGGAAGGACAATTTACGCTAGCGCGGTTTATAACGGTCGGGGAAAAATTTTTAAGAGTGTGGATAAAGGTGAAAACTGGGAGGAAGTTTATACCGCGGCCAACGACGGGCCTCTGGTCGTTGCGATGAAACTGGACAAAAATGATCCACAAACAGTCTATGCGGCGACTTCCGACAATTTGCTTCTCAAAAGCCGTGACGGAGGAGGATCATGGAAAAATATTTTTAAGGCCGAAGCGCCGATTATCCAGATAGAAATAGATAAAAACGATTCCAATCTTCTATATATACTTGATGATGGTGGAAACGTAGCTCGGAGTAAGAATGGCGGAGAAGCGTTTGAAAAGATAACGCCAGAGAATTCCAATACAATGTTTGGATCGTCATCAGGGATCAGTGCTATAAGGGTGGGCATAGGAGCTAAGGAAATTTACGCTGCAGGAAACAATGGCATTGCCAAAAGCGGCGATACGGGAAATTCCTGGGAAAAAATCAATACACTAAACGATCCAGAAAGCACGCCAGTGACTGCCTTGGCTATAAATCCGCAAGATTCCAAAAAAATTGTTTATGGTTCAGCACAAGCGGCCTACGAATCGGTGGATAGCGGATCAAGCTGGACAGCTTTCCAATTCGAAGTTTCCAAGGGTATCACTGCTCTGGAATATGACCCGCAAAACCCGGATGTTGTTTGGGCGGGGTTTAAAAAATAATAAGCGATGCGAACGATGCGAACTAACATGCGAATGATGCGAATAGTTTGCGGCATTCGTATGAATTCGCGGATTGGCATCGCTATATAATTATGGTAAAGTCACTTATCGACGGAAAAAAAGGAGATCTGGAAAAAGCGCTGGAACGCTTCAAGGAGGATTTGAACCAATTGAGAACGGGACGCGCCAGCGCGTCGCTTGTTGATTCTCTCATGGTGGATTATTATGGTTCAAAGTCACCTATAAAACAGGTAGCCTCAATTACTACGCCTGATCCGAAAACTATTATGATATCTCCCTGGGACAAAGACAATCTGGTGAATATCGAAAAAGCCGTGCGGGAATCGCAGCTCAATCTCAACCCGATGAATGATGGCCAAGTGATCCGGATCAATATCCCGCCGCTCAACGAAGAGCGCAGAAAAGAGTTGGTGAAAGTTTTGAACCAGAAAACGGAAGAATCTCGGGTGGCCATCAGGAAAAACAGAGAAGATGTTTGGGATGAAATTCAAGAACTGGAAAAAAATGGTGACATTGGCGAGGATGATAAATTTTCCGGAAAAGAAAGACTGCAAAAGATGATTGATGAGTATAATGATAAAATTGAGGAAATTAGAGAGAAGAAGGAGCAGGAAATAATGACAATATAACAAACAATTTAACCGTCATCCCGAGCGAAGTGAGCCTGCGAAGCAGGAGAACGGAGTCGAGGGATCTGCTAAATACTACTTCAAGTTTAGTTATTAGCAGGATTTATAACCAGAGGTAATTCAAGGCAGATCCTTCGACTCCGGTTCGACTTTCGTCGAACCTCCGCTCAGGATGACGGCGTTTTTTATTTTTATGTTGGCAATACTAGTATTTATTATCATTTTAGGAGTTTTGATTTTTGTTCACGAACTGGGTCATTTTGTGGTGGCAAGACGCAATGGAATTCGATGCTATGAATTCGGTTTTGGTTTTCCTCCAAGATTTTTTGGCATCCAGTTTATAAAAGGTGAGCGGATGGAAAAAGTGAGTGAAGTGGAGGAGATGAAAGTAGAGGTAACAGATATAAAATCCGGAGATGAAGAGATTCTAACCGAAACAGTGACAGAAAAGATCCATAAAGTGGACAAATTGATGCCGGTCGGACGATGGAGAATTATCTGGGGGCATGACGACGATGATGAGAATGAAAAAAGAGATTGGGATGAAATTGAAAAAAATAATTACAAACGTAGCACGATATATTCTCTCAACTGGATCCCGATCGGCGGGTTCGTGAAGATAAAAGGCGAGGACGGCGAGCATCGAGATGATCCGGACAGTTTTTCATCGCGCCCTGCTTGGACACGGACAAAAGTGCTCGCGGCCGGAGTGGCGATGAATTTTGTTCTGGCTTGGTTTCTGATATCTCTTGGACTTATGATTGGCGCTCCGCAGGCAGTGGAAGGAAACAATGCTCCAGCTGACTCAAAGATCCAAATTGCCGAAATTGCCAAAAGCAGTCCGGCTGAAACAATGGGGCTAAAGATTGGAGATGAAATTTCCAAAGCGCAGGTTGCGCCCGATGGAAAAAATATAAGCCTAAAAAACATAGAAGAGGTTCAAAATTATATCAATTCAAATAAGGGTCAGGAAGTTACATTAAAAATAATCCGGGGAAAAGAAATATTGGATATAAAGGGGACTCCGAGGGCTGCGGCTCCGGAAGGGCAGGGGCCGCTGGGGATTGCTATGGCCGAGACGCAGCTGGTAAGTTATCCGTGGTATGAAGCTATTTGGAAAGGTTTAATTTTTACCGGAAATCTTATCGTTACTATTCTTGTCGCTTTTTATGGACTGCTCAAAAGCCTTATTATGGGTCAGAGCGTCGGTGCGGCAGTAACTGGGCCGGTGGGAATAGCCGTTCTTACCAAAGACGTGACAAACTTGGGTCTGGTTTATATCCTGCAATTTGCCGCGGTACTCTCGGTGAATCTTGGCATAATAAACATTTTGCCTATCCCAGCGCTTGATGGCGGACGAATATTTTTTATCCTCATTGAAAAAATAAAAGGCAAACCGGTATCTCATAAAGTAGAACAAGCTTTTCACACCGCATTTTTTATGCTTCTTATCATGCTTATGCTGGCCGTTACTTTTCATGACGTGATGAAGTTGGCGAAATAAATCGAAATAAATCGTTGCAAAAAAGCCTAATTTATGTTAAAGTGGCACTATGAAAATTGACGTTAAAAAATTAAATAAGGGAGTTTTGGAACGGGGCATAAGGCTTGTTGTTTTATTTGGTTCTCAAGCCGAAAAAAAAGCCCGCAGTGATAGCGACTATGACATTGCTGTTTTAACAACAAACAAAAAAAATATAAAAGAACTTGATAATTATAATAATGCTCTGTTTTTTTTATGTGAAGCTTTGAATATTCCGGATTATAAAATGGACTTGACTAATTTAAACGATGCCAGTCCTTTTTTGATGAACGAAATAACCAGATCTAGCCGGCTTATATTTGGAGATGGGGATGATTTTGCTGCTTTCAAAGCTAACGCGATGCGGGAATATATTGCTACGCGCGGCCTCAGGGAGTTGGAAGAAAAACTTATAATCAAGCGTCAAAAAATATTGGCGGAAAAAATTTATGCTTAGAAAGGATTTTATTAAAAAGAAAATAAGCCTTATTCAGGAAGAGCTTGGCAGACTGGTGGTTTTTAAGGATTTTACTCTCGAAGAAATCGCTGGAGATTTTTTCAAATATAATACTCTCGAACGGTTGCTGGAAAAAATTATTATACGAGCTATAGATATAAATCAGCATATTATCGGAGAATTAGCTGACGAGAAAACCAAAGCTCCGGACAGCTATCGGGATACTTTTACGGAAATTACAAAATTTGAAGTTTATCCGAAAGAGTTTGGGGAAAAGATATCGCAAAGTGTGGGGACTAGAAATGTATTGGTTCATGACTATGATGACGATGAAACTGATTATAAAAAAATTTATTATTCAGTAGGCGACTGTCTGAAGGAATATCATAAATATTGCGAATACATTTTGGAATTTTTGGAGAAAGGAAAAGCATCCGAAACCCGCCTTGTTTAAAATAGAAAAATCAAGAATTCAGCTCGTTTTGCTGTTTCGACACTCAATTTTAGATAGTGCAGTGAAAATTAATGAATAAAATGGCTTGTTATAGCCATTTTTTGTAACCAACCTTTACAAAAGTCGTTTTTGGGTGTATAATCACATATTCTTTCCAGCGCGGAGAGAATCTCTGACCTCGGGACGAGGGGTAAAAAAATTGGGCGAACGAGCCTAAAAAAGGAGACGAGTATGGGTGATGTAAGAGAGGTTCTTGAAAAACTGCAGGACTTGGATGCGGGAAAGCTGCTTGCATTAGTCGATGCTTTCCCTGGACAAAGAGCAGGACTGGATGCAGTTCTGCGTGGAGAAGAGCGAATTATTCTCGAAAAAATAATTCGCAAACTCCTTGATAAAAGCGGACGCTGTATTCCCGCGCACCTTGGTATCACAGCCAGTGTGTGTGACGAGAACCGCGGTTTCCATGTCGAGCTTCCCAAGCTCAGCTACGCGGAAATTCGCGAGCGGACTGCCGGTTTTTTCCCGGGTACGGAAGTTGCTTCGGCGAATAAATTTGTAGATGTAGCCGAAGTGCTTAGAGCGAAGTATGATAGCCACGAATTGGTGGGCAATTTCTTTCAGCGCGCTCGGCCGATTGTTCTGCCGAAGTGTGATGCGCGGGAAAACTACGGCTCATTAATGCAGAATTTCATCCTGCCGGCGGTGGAGCGGGCTTATAAGGACCAGTTTCCCAAGCGAAAATTCACAAATTACCGCAAAGGCGAACTGGATGGAAAAATCGCCATCATTTCCGATACCGGCCATGAAGAGTTGGTGTCGCTGATGGCCGAGGAATCAGTTGTCGCCTGGTATTCGCCGAACCCGCTTCAGGGATTTTCTATCTTTGCCCAGCGTGAAGCGATGAAAATCCTTATGCGGCATGGAGGATTTGCATTGGCCGGCGGCGTGGACACGGGAACAGCGGTCGTCGCCTATACTGAAACGATGGCGCGCGATTTCAAAACCCCGGCCTATATCTGCAGCGCTCTTTCGTGGCGGTCCGCCGACGATTCGCTCTGCTTCGGCGCGGGCGGCGGCGGGTTCGGCTTCGGCGGCGCCGCCGGTCTCGCCGATGCGTACTACGACGGCTCTGGCGGCCTCGTCCTCTTCAGGTAGCGCGGGGGATTGTTCTTTGGAATTTTTTCTCTTGGGCCAGGTATTTTGGCTTTTGGTCTTTGGGAAAATGGGAGGCGCGGTGATTTTTCACCCCGCCTCTTTTTATTTTTTCAAAAATTTGGTAAACTTATTTTGAGAGTAGGCTAATGCATCTTGATTTACGGATCAAGGTCGCCGAAATTGTATGATTCTTCATAGAGCATCAGAATCTTGCCGTTGCGACATTCCTGACTTTTCAGATTGCAAGAGCGTATGCGAAGATTTATAGGCGCTACTTATTTCTTTCCAGCGCTCAAAAGGGGCGGAATAAAATTCAGTCTTGCATAATTTTGCGGGGCAGTGAAACGGGCGGAAAGAAATAAATTTCGTGGCAGTCCGCCGACTATTCGCTCAACTTCAACGCGAACGACGACGAGTTCAACTTCGACAACACCGACAATCTCGCCGATGCGAACAACAACAACTCTGGCGGCCTCGTCCTCTTCAGGTAGCACCCAAAAACAAGAGTCCCGTTTTTCGGGACTCTCATCTTTTTGCTAATTAAGCGATTTTTGCCATCCGCCGATCATCCGACCTATTTCCTGAATTTGTTTTTGCAACGCCAGATATTTTTTGCTGTCCAGCATCTTTATATCATTGCCGAGCCGGATAAAAATTTTCAGCGTATCAAATTTTATATTCGCTTTTCTGATGTACGCGATCTTTTCCGGTTTTGACGCGCTTCCGGCGGCCAGCAAAAGCTCAAGAGTTTCGATGATATACATTTCGCATTTGCTTCCAAGAGTGTATTTGTCCTTTTTGGGAAATAATTTTGAGTAGCTATAAAAACTTTTATATAGCTCATAAACCTTCTTTATAACCGGCAAATTATTATTGTAATCACTCATAAATATGTACGATAAATTAGTTAGCTTGGAAAACCTTTTTGTTTCCTGGAAAGAATTCAGGAAAGGAAAACAGAATAAAACTGATGTCCAGTTTTTTGAAAGATTTTTAGAGGATAACATTTTTGCTATCCATGAAGAATTAAAGAATCAATCTTATCGCCATGACAAATACAAAACTTTTTATATTCAAGACCCAAAACCGAGGATTATCAGTAAAGCAACGGCGAAAGACAGATTTGTCCATCACGTCGTTTCTCGTGAGCTATATGACGTTTTTGATTCTTCTTTTATATTCCATTCCTATTCTTCGAGGGAAGAAAGAGGAACTCATCTGGCTGTCAAAAATCTTTCAAAGTGTTTGAGACGAACGAGCAGAAATTATACTCGTCCGGCCTATGTTCTAAAATGTGACATCAGAAAATTCTTTGCCAGCATGGATCATAAAAAACTTCTGGAATTGATCGAGCGCAAAATTTCCGATAAGAACTTTTTGTGGCTGATTGAAGAAATAATCAACAGTTTTTCTTCAGGAGAAGCCTTGCAATTAGCGGAAAATGCTTGGGGGGGGGGCGTTAAAAGGTGGGAAAATTGGAAAAAAGGGACTTCCGATTGGCAACATCACTTCGCAAATTTTTGCTAACATATATCTCAACGAGTTGGATTGGTTCATAAAAAGAAAGTTAAAAGTGAAAAATTATTTTCGCTATGCCGACGATTTTGTTATAGCCCATTGCGAAATTGGTTATTTGAAAGAAGCTTTGTCGCAAATAGACCATTTTTTGAAGAATAAATTAAAATTAGAGCTTCATCCTAATAAAGTCGAAATACGAAAATTTAGCCAGGGAATAGATTTTTTAGGATATGTTATCCTTCCTCATTATATAGTGTTGCGAACAAAAACCAAAAGGCGGATGATGAAAAAACTATCATTGAAACATAAGATGCTCCGAGAAGAGTTGGTTTCCGAAGAATCACTCAATCAAAGCGTTCAGTCGTATTTTGGGATACTAAAGCATTGCGAAGGGTATGGAATTGAGGGGAAAATATTGAGGTTAAAGAGGCAGAATATGGAACGTAGTTCAGTTTTTTTATTGTTTTGACACTCATCGCTAATTAGCGTATTATATATAAGAAATAAGAATAAAAATAAAAAATATTACTCTAATTAAACAGACGTCTAGTAGTGTTTCTTTTTGTGTTTTTATCCCCCACCACCTTTTTGCTTTTTTAAATAATTATTAGGGTCATATTCCCCGTAGCTTGCTGCGTAAGAATATAAAAAATGACCTTAATACCCCGTCAGCTTGCTGCGGGGAAGTTTATTCTTCAACTAAATTTAAAAGAAGGATAATTTTTAACTGTAGAGAAATAGACGCTTTTGAATATTTCGCGCCAAGCGCAAGCAAAAAAGTGGTGGGGGATGAATATTATGGGAAAAATAAAAGATATTTTCAAAAAACTGACCGGTAATGTTTTTGGCAATTTGTCCAAGGATATTGGTATTGATCTGGGCACGGCCAATACGCTGGTCTATGTCCGTGGGCAGGGAATAGTCATCAACGAACCGTCAGTGGTAGCTATCAACAAAAAAACCGGACAAGTCCTGGCCATTGGCAAAGAAGCCAAGAGGATGGTGGGAAAAACCCCCGGCCATATCGTGGCGACAAGGCCCCTGGTTGACGGTGTGGTGAGCGATTTCGAAGTGACCGAGCAGATGCTCAAATATTTCATTGAAAAAGTGCACAAGGGCAGTTTCACGCTTTTCCCGCGACCAAGAGTAGTGGTCGGAATCCCGTCGGAAGTGACAGAAGTGGAAAAAAGAGCGGTCATCGACGCGACACTTTCTGCCGGAGCGCGCGAAGCTTTTCTCATTGATGAACCAATGGCGGCGGCAATTGGAGCAAGACTTCCTGTTCAAGAAGCGGCGGGAAATATGGTGGTAGACATCGGTGGCGGGACGACGGACATTGCTATTATTTCCCTTGGTGGTATCGTAGTTTCACGAAATTTACGTATTGCCGGAGATGAGATGAATGAAGATATCATCCGCTATTGTCGCGATGAATTCAATTTGCTTATCGGTGAAAAAACAGCCGAAGATGTGAAGATTGCCATCGGTAGCGCTTGTCCGCAAAAAGAAAAGATGCAAATGGAAGTACGCGGTAGGGATCTTGTGAGCGGGCTTCCTAAGGAAATTATCATCAATGACGACCAGGCAAGGGACGCTCTTTTGCGTTCTATTAGAATTATTATCAATAATATTAAAACCGCCATAGAAGAAACTCCACCAGAATTAGTGGCGGACATTATGCAAAGAGGAATAATCCTGGCTGGCGGAGGCAGTCTTGTCCGAGGACTTGACCGGGTAATTGCCGATCAGGCGGAAATGCCGGTGCGGATGATGGAAGACCCCCTGACAGCGGTTGTCCGCGGTTGTGGCATAGTTTTAGAAGATATTGATACATTGCGGGAGGTTTTGGTGGAGAATCAACATGAGAAGTCTTTGCGCTAGGCGGATAAAGATACAAGATACAAGAAACAATAACCAAACAAATATCAAATTACAATAATCAATAACCAGGCAGATTGAAATTTTGGAGATTGGTTATTGGATATTGTTTGTATCTCGTTTCTTGGTTATTGGTTATTTAAAGCAAATGTCCAGAAACTACTTTACTCCAAAACTAACAAAATTAATAGCAACGGTACTGGTGTGCGTGTTGCTTGTTTTTTTAAACCCCAAAGGGATATTTAATCCCGCGCGGACTCTTTTTTGGACTGCCTCTTATCCTTTTCAAAAAACTTTCTATATTATCAGCCAAAAAACAAGGAATACTTTTGAATTTCTGGGATCAATATCCGATCTCAAAGCCGAAAACGAGAATCTTATAAAAGAAAATAATAATTTAGTTGGAGAATTGGTTGGTCTCAAGGACGTCAAAAAAACCAATGAAAATCTGGAAGAACAGCTGAAACTGATTCCTAAGAATAAATATGATCTGGAAGCCAGCTATGTCATTGGGCAAGATCCGCAAAAATTAGGCAGTTGGATAATGATAGACAAGGGAAGCGCCAATGGGATCGCGCCGGATATGCCGGTGATCGTAGGTGAAGGAATCTTGGTGGGAAAAACCAGTGAAGTCTATCCATATAGTTCTAAAGTGGAACTTCTGACATCAGCTTCCAGTTCGGTCAACGCTCTTGACATTGAAACCGGCGCCAAGGGACTAGTGCGGGGGGAATATGGGTTGGGAATAGTTCTTGATATGGTGGAACAATCAGAGGTGCTCAATGTTGGCGATATGGTCATTACGTCCGGTCTTGGCGGGAATGTTGGCCGGGGATTATATATTGGCGCTATAACGCAGATAAAAACATCGGACGACAGACTTTTTCAAGAAGCAGTCATTTCTCCCCGTATAAAATATTCAAAACTAGACGTGGTTTTTGTAATAAAAAAATAGCGTGTTCCAAAAAACCATTATTTTTATCATGATCCTGGTGGCGGCCATTTTTCAGGAGGCGGCAATGGTCAATTTTTTCCCGGCTCTCATGGTTCCGGATGTGCTTTTAGTTGTGGTCGCGCTTTGGACGGCGCGCATTGGCTTTGAAAAGACATGGCCGCGGGCAATTCTTGCGGGACTCATGCTGGATCTTATTTTTTTCTGGCCGCCAGGCGTAAATATTATTAGTCTCGTGGTCGTTTCATATCTGGTCAGTTTTTTGGCCAAAAGATTTCTGATTTCGCAAAAAGGATGGAAATTTATTTTTCTAGTGATCCTTACCGTCATCAGTACCATAATTCTCCATTTGATCTATTATTTAGTTTCCACCACACTTTTGTTGTCAGAAAATTATATGAAGATGGGAGCGGAAAGTATTTTTAGTATTGGGATCATCTATAAGATCATGGCGAATTTAGTCATATTATTTGTGGTCTATTGGCCGGTCAAAAAAGTGGAAGACTTTTTATCGATGTTTAATCAAAGCGTCATTAGCACAAAAAGATAATGTTTAATAATTTTTTTCAGAAAAGAAGGATTTACCCCCACACCAAAGGCTACCGCCAAAGGCACCGATTGGGTTTTCTTGGCATTTTTGGTGTGGGGGTGAAAAAGGGAATGGAGATTGAAGATTCTATCATGACCATCACCGAGGAAGAAAAAGCAACTATTGAAGCTCCATTTGCCAAAAAAGGACTAGTGATAATCTGGTATTTTTTTATCGCAGTAGTTGTGATTCTCGGAGCGCGAGTTTTTTATCTCGACACTATAAAGGGCTCATACTATGCCCAGATATCCAGAGAAAATAGAATTAGAAGAATCCCCATCAAAGCTCCCCGAGGAAATATTTTGGACAAATTTGGACACGTTCTAGCCAGAAGCACGCCTAGCATCGACGCTATTTTTCTCCCCAGCTATTTGCCAACCGACCAGGGAGAAATAAAAAAGATGGCTAATGAGCTAGCTGGAATTTTAGGAATGGAAGAGGGAAACTTGGAAATACTTCTGGAAAATCAGGATAGAAAATCGCCCGACCCGGTGCTTATCAAGGAAAATATCAGCCAGGATCAGTCGCTCATTCTGTCTGAAAGAGCCAAGGAACTGCCTGGTGTCACTATCGACAAAACTGCCATTAGAAGTTATGAAGATGGTTCGGCTTTTTCCCATGTCTTGGGTTATGACGGAAAAATTACGCAAGCGGAATTGCAAAATAACAACGAATACCTCATGACCGACTACATTGGAAAAACGGGACTGGAAAAAGAATATGAAAAAGAATTGCGCGGTGTCTATGGCGCGCGACAGGCGGAAATTGATTCATTGGGCAACGTCAAAAAAGACTTGGGTATCATCAACCCGGAAGCCGGAAGTGATTTAGTTTTGAATATTGATGAAGAATTGCAAAAAAAGATTTATGATAGCTTGACTCAAGCTTTAGAAAATACTGATACCAAAACAGCGGCCGCAGTGGCTATTGACCCAAGGAATGGCGGGATATTGGCTATGGTTAGTTTGCCTGGTTTTGACAATAATCAGTTTGCCCGCGGGATTACCAATGATGAATATAAAAATATTGTTTCGGACAAAAACTTGCCGCTTTTTAACCGGGCGGTTTCCGGCGAATACCCACCGGGGTCGACCATAAAACCGGCTATCGCAACAGCCGCTTTGACCGAAGGTACTATTACGCCAGGAACTATAATTGATGGTCTGGGCGGAAATTTGCAGATCGGCAATTTTCATTTTGGCGACTGGAAAGCGCACGGACCGTCTGATGTGCGAACGGCGATTGCTGAAAGTAATGACATTTTTTTCTATACCGTTGGCGGTGGTTATGGGAACATAGAAGGCTTGGGAATGA
The DNA here is from genome assembly GCA_041661275.1 of Parcubacteria group bacterium. Classification (GTDB taxonomy): domain Bacteria; phylum Patescibacteriota; class Minisyncoccia; order Moranbacterales; family UBA2206; genus JBAZUU01. The sequence goes on from JBAZUU010000003.1 coordinate 160,979, forward strand.
CGAAAATGAAAAAATATGAAAATCTTTTTGGATTTGGCAGTCCCACCGGCGTTGACTTGCCTTCAGAAGCAACTGGATTTATTCCTGATGAGGACTGGAAACTGCAAAAAATAGGAGAAAAATGGTATATCGGCGACTCCTATCATTGCGCTATCGGGCAAGGGTTTGTGACCGCCACTCCGATGCAGCTGGCCAATTACGCGGCTGCCCTGGCTAACGGCGGAACTCTTTATACGCCGAGGATTGTCAATGAAATAAAAAAGATTAGTGGCCAGAAGGAATATATCAATCCGAAAATTATCCGAAAAGGCTTTATTTCCGATTCTGTGTTGAATGTGGTGCGTGAAGGTATGCGCCAAACGGTGACTGGCGGTACGGCGCAAAGCCTCAAAACGCTTTCTGTTCCCATAGCCGGAAAAACGGGAACGTCCCAATTCGGGACGGAAAACAGGACGCACGGTTGGTTTATGTCATTTGCGCCATACGACAATCCGACCATCGCTATGATCGTCCTTGTCGAAGGTGGGGGAGAAGGAAATTCTTCCGCGGTACCCGTGACCAAAGAAGTTTATGATTGGTATTTTTCCAGCCATTGACAGTAATGCTGGTTCTGCTACAATTTTTATATTGTTATAAAAAAGTAGCTAAACTTGCCCTTGAATAGGGCAGGTTTTAAAAAATTCATCCCCCACCACTTTTTTTCTCGGTCTTCGACCGAAAATAAGAAAGAAAAAAAGTGGTGGGGGATAAAAATAAAATCCAAAAAACTTATGGCCAAAATTGTTACCCCGGAAGGGATGAAAAAAATTAAAGATGAACTCGAACACAGACGGACGACAATTCGCCAGAATATTGCTAATGCCATAAAAGAAGCCAAAGAACAGGGTGATCTCTCTGAAAACGCGGAATATTCCGAAGCCAAACGCCAGCAATCAGAAAATGAGGCGCGAATTGCGGAACTGGAATACGCGCTAAAAGAGTCGACCGTGGTTTCGTATGAAAAAGGAACTGGTGTGGTGCAGATGGGCTCCAGCGTCAAAGTAAAATGGAATGGTTCGGAGATGGAATTTCAGATAGTCGGTTCCAACGAAGCTAACCCCGGGGAATTCAAGATTTCCAACGAAAGTCCGATGGGCAAAGCCTTCATGAGTCACAAGAAAGGCGATAAGGTGGAAGTCAATACGCCCGGAGGAGAAGTAAGATATACAATACTTGATGTAAAATAATTTTTGTAGTTCTTTCTTATTCTGGAGGGGAGGGGAAAATGCAGGCAGAAGTTTTCATTGGAGAGGGGGATGTGATATACATTTTGGGTCATGGCGTGTTGCGAAAAGTAACTGACAACAAATGGGAATTCAAGCCGGAAAAAATAAATGGCCTGAGAAAACTTGATGACCCTCTAAAGATTGAGAATTTTTTTAATGAGGAGGAAAAAAGGTTCAAAACTAACGGGAACGGTAGTAGCAATAATCCATAGAAACTTACAATCACGCCAAAACTGGCATCAAGGGACCCAACAGGGCCCCTTAATTTTGTCCAAAGTGTTTTTATTTTAGGCCATGCGGTTTTATTGATTTATTAGTTAAAATACGCTACATTAAAGACATACTAAATACTTTATACTAAATACAAAATACAATTTTATGCGTGAGGATATTCAAAAAACAAAGCTGGAAAAATTAGAAAACATTAAAAAGGCCGGTATGGAGCCATATCCGGAAAAAACGGAAAAAAACATGACTAGTGCGGAAGCACTCGAAAAATTTTCTGAATTTTCAGGAGATAAAAAAGAGATAATTCTGGCTGGCCGTATAAAATCCTTTCGTTTGATGGGCAACATTGCTTTTGCCCATGCGGAAGACGGAACGGCCAAGATTCAATTTTTCCTGAATAAAAAAGTTCTGGATGCGGAAAAATTCAAACTTTTTGTTGGCAGTGTAGAAGCCGGAGATTTTGTGGAAGCGAGAGGAATCCTTTTTGAAACTAAGGCCGGGGAAAAATCTTTGGAAGTTCATAACTGGAAGATGCTTTCCAAGAACATCCGGCCAATCCCGACGGAATATTTCGGATTGAAAGACGAAGAAATGCTTCTTCGGAAAAGATACCTGGATCTTATGATGAATCCGGAAACACGCGAACTTTTCCGGAAGAAAAATATTTTCTGGCAGGCTATCAGGAATTATTTGTCAGACGCTGGATTTTTGGAAGTACAGCTTCCGGTTATGGAGCATATTCCCGGTGGCGCTGAAGCTGAACCGTTTATCACTCATCACAACGCTCTTGATCAGGACTTTTATTTAAGAATATCATTAGAATTACCACTTAAAAAATTGCTTGTTGGCGGGTATGAGAAAGTGTTTGAAATTGGACGGGTTTTTCGTAATGAGGGTATTGACCGAGAGCATCTTCAAGAATTTGATAATACCGAATTTTATTGGGCATATGGCGATTTAGATAAGGGCATAGAACTTGTGAAAAAATTATACAAGAAAATAGTTTTTGATGTTCTAGGCAGCTACCAACATAAATTTGAAGAGGGAATTATTGATTGGGAAAATGATTTTCCGATTGTCGATTATTTTACTGAATTTCAAAAGGAAACAGGAATCGATTTGAATCAAAAAATAACTGTTGAAGAGCTGAAGAAGAAGGCCGACGATTTGGGCATAAAATATGAAACTGGATATAGCAAAGGCAGAATGATCGACACTCTTTATAAAAAAACTGTCCGACAAAAAATGGTTCAGCCTTGTTTTTTGACAGGGCACCCTGTCGAAGTTTCACCGTTGGCCAAAAAAGATCCCAATAATTCCAAAAAGGTAAGGCGAGTCCAGGTAATTGCCGGACGATCTGAATTGGGAAATGGTTGGGCTGAAATTAACGATGCTCTTGATCAGCGAAGTAGGTTTGAAGAACAGGCGAAACTTCGTGAAGCTGGAGATAAGGAGGCACAAATGTTTGACGAAGATTTTGTGGAAGCTTTGGAATATGGCATGCCGCCGGCTTTCGGTTTTGGCATGGGCGAACGATTTTTCGCTTTCATTATGAACAAATCCGTCCGTGAATGTGTCATCTTTCCGGCGATGAAGAATAAGGAATAAATTTAAATCTATGAAACTTACTCAAAAAGAAGCTGAATCAAAACATAAATATGGCATAGACTTGAAAGTGTATAAGATGAATAACAAAAAGATAGGACTAATTTACGTAAGTGTCAAAGCAGGACATTTTGAAGAATTTTATAACAAAAAAAGCACATTTACTTATTATGTGCTTGAAGGAAAAGGAGAATTTTATTTAAATGGAAAAGGAATTAAAGTTAAGGCGACTGATGTCATAACCATACCTCCGCGAACTAAAATTTATTATCTTGGTAAAATGAAACTTATTCTTATAACAACTCCAGCGTGGGAATATAAGCATGAAGTGCATGTCAGAAATATTAAGCCAAATCTGAAATAATAATTTTTTATGGAAGAACTAGGAATTACAAAACAACAAGCTTCGGAGTTGGTGGAAAAGTATATCACCAATCCGATAACCAAGCTTCACCTCATTGAATCAGAAGAGATAATGAAGGCTCTCGCGCGGAAGTTTGGGGAAGATGAAGAAAGGTGGGGGATAATTGGTCTTCTTCATGACATTGATTGGGATATGTCGAAAGACAATACTGTGGAACATTGCGCGAAAATGGTTCCTATTTTGAAAGGGGCCGGTGCGACTGATTTTTTGGTGGAAACAATCTTGTCTCATGGTTATGGCAATCCGCTTTGCGGCGTGCCACAGGACAAAGTTCGCTCAACACGATTAGAATATAGTTTGGCAGCAGCGGAAACGCTGACCGGACTTATCGTGGCTTCGGCCTTTGTCCAACCGGATAAAAAACTGGCTAGCGTGAGATTGGAATCACTCAAGAAAAAATTTAAATCAAAAAGCTTTGCTGCCGGATGCGACCGAGAGATAATCAAGGAATGTGAAAAAGCCGGCGTTCCACTGGATGAATTTTTGGAACTCGGACTTACCGCACTGCAGAACATTAGTTCCAAATTAGGATTATAAAATTATCAAGAGAGTAATGCTACCATTCATCGATGAATGGTAGTGAAATAAAATGTCAAAAGTTAAGGCCCATCTAGTCGATAAAAAAATAAAAAACAAAATAATTGATGAATTTTTTGAGATTATATCCGATCTAAAAAATAAAAAGGAATCATCTGGTTTTTTGAATGGATTATTAACGGACAGCGAAGTATTAATGATTGCCAGGCGAATTCAAATTGCCAAAATGCTCCTGGATGGAAATGATTACGAAACTATCAGAAAAAAATTGAAAATAAGCCTCTATAATATTAGTCGGATAGATCGATGGCTGAGAGGTGATGAAGGCAGGCTAATGTTGATAATCGGGAAAGTTAAATCTGGTCGAAATACTGATAAAAAAATTCTTTTGTCTGGCAGTATGCTAAACAAATTTGCTCACCATCGACTGACTAGCAAAATCCTGTCTTGATGTCACTTCCATTTATCGATGAATTGACAAATGGAAGCATGAAGTAATGTTGATAATTATAATATTGTAAGATATGAAAAGGGAATTATCCTGTAAAACCGGTCTAAAAAAGAATATCCTAAGCAAAACTGTTTTTGAAAGAGAAATTTGTCTTTGCAAAAAACTGAATAAAGAAAGTAGGGGAAAGGGTTGCAGATGGGGAAAGTGCAAGAATTGCGGAGTGATTCCGCTTTTATATAAATTATACAAAGGGGTTTTAATTGAAGATAAAAAGGAGCTTCAAATAATAAAAAATAAATTATTTTTCTAAACATATGAAAATAACTATTTTGGGGAGCATTTCTAATGCAGAGAAAATGTATCAAATTATTGATCAGCTAAAAGCGATGGGTCATGAAATTTTTTCCCATGATGCCATGGAACAATATGCCAAGGGGGACGAAGATTTGATTGCTAAAATTGAGGCTGATCATGCCAATATGAAAATTCAGCACGATGTTATCAAGTGGTATTACGATGCTATTGGAAAGAGTGATGCGGTGCTTGTCTGTAATTTTGAAAAAAACGGAATCGCGGGCTACATTGGTGGCAATGTTCTTATGGAACTGGCATTTGCCCATGTTTTAAATAAGAAGAAATTTTTATTGAACGATATACCGGAAGTTGGCCATAAAGATGAAATACGAGCCATGCAGCCGATTGTTATTGGAGGAGATTTATCGAAAATACTATGAAAAAGATTATTCTTGCCACAGCTTCGCCATATCGCCAGGGGGCATTCGAGATGCTTGGGATTGATTTTGAAGCGTCGGTCAGTAATATAGACGAAGAATTTTCTGGTCGACCAAACGATCCACAAGAGTTGGTGAGGGAACTGGCAAAACGCAAAGCCGAATTTGTGGCTCGAAAATATGAATCAGGCATCGTTATAGGATTTGATTCTATCGGTTATTTTGAAGGCGAAGTTTTGGAAAAACCAAAAACCAGAGAAGAGTCATTCAAAAGAATTAGAAAATTATCCGGAAAAACCCACTATTTTTATACTGGAATTTGCATTATAGATATTGAAGAAAATAAAAAATTATCTCAAGTGACAAAAACGGATATCAAATTGCGCGACATAACAGACTCGGAAATTGAAAAGTATCTCGATCAGGATCCAAAGTTTAATACTTATGCCATCGGCTTTGATCCTCTGGGGCACTACAGCTCAACTTTTGTAGAAAGCCTCACGGGAAGCTATAATAATTATTTGCGGGGAATCCCACTGGAAGCGATTGTCGGAATGCTTAAGGAAGTTGGGGTAAAAATATGAAAATTACAAATGGAATACAAAATCGTCAAATTTTTTAATAGGAATTTCAGGTTCTTGGATATGCCGGCTAATTTTATCAGCACCTATCGATTCCAGCTGGTTTTCTGGACAGTTTTGATGCTGGCTATTTTTTATTATGATCCCGATGGTTTGCCGGCCATCGCTGCCGGATTTTTGGCGGTGCTTTTCCATTTTATCGTTGACGAAGGACTGCTCAAGCACAGTCTCAAAAAATATTTTTTTAGGGTTCGTCCATATTTGGCTTATCCAAAAGAAATAACCCCTATCGGCTTTCACCAAAAAGATTCATCTTTCCCTTCCAGCCATATGGCCATCGCTTTTTCTATTTTTACCGTGTATTTTCATTATTACTGGACATGTTGGCCGCTGATGCTTATTTTTGTCATCTCTCTAGCTTTTTCCAGATTGCATAAAGGACTGCATTATCCTAGTGATGAACTGGCCGGAGCAATGCTAGGGATCGTTTATGGGGCTGCGGCATTATTGATAGTCGGTTGACTTTATTTCAGTATAGAGATATAAATAAAGATAAGTTTTTTGACTGATGTAAATCAAAAACCAGACCAGCAAAAGGAGGGACTGCTATGTCTGAAAAGAAACAAGATATCAATGAAAAGGACAGAATAACAACTCTCATTGCTCAAACGGGAGCAGTGAAGAGATTTTCTGATGAAGAGAAGGCAGAGATACTCCTTTTTGCAGTTCGCCTCGGAGCTGAAAAAGCCGAAGAAACTGGTAATCCAGGGTTGGCTACGGTCATAAGAAAATTGGTAACTCTAACTCCGAACGGTGAGACTAAAGTGGGAGATGGAGATGATGAAGATAGGTAAATGCCTCTTTTCCAATATTGATTGTCGGCCGTGAGCGTTATCGCTTACGGCCTTTTTTAATTCCAAAAGCCGTGATATAGTGGATTTAGCTTAAAAAATGTTATTTCACCCTCATTCGTCTCCGACGTACGTCGGAGCCACCTTCTCCCTAAAATAATCTGCCTGGCGGCAGATAGGGAGAAGGGGATAACGAGGAAAACTATTCATATGTTAGACATAAAATTTATCCGCGAGAATGCGGATGGGATCAAAAAAGCGATAAAGAATAAAAATATCGAACTGGATCTGGATAAACTTCTTGAAATTGACGAGAAGCGGGTGAAAGCACTGCAATTTATCGAAGAACTCAACGCGGAAAAGAATAAATTGAATGAGCTGATGAAAATGGCCAAGGAAAAAGAGGAAAGAGAGAAAGTTATCGAGCAGGGGAAAGCGGTCAAAGAAAAGATGGCCGTGGCCGAGCCAGAATATAAAGAATTAAAAACTCAATTTGATGAGTTGATGGTCAGGGTGCCAGTCATACCGTCAGAGGATACGCCAGTGGGAAAAGGTGAAGAGGATAACGTGGAAATGTACACTTGGGGAGAAATTCCCAAATTCGATTTTGAACCCAAAACACATATTGAACTGGCGAAAGATTTAGATATTGTCGATTTTGAACGCGGAGCGAAAGTTTCCGGTTATCGCGGATATTATCTGAAAAATGAAGGCGCGCTCCTGGTTATGGCGATGATGATGTTTACTCTCGATAAGATGATGAAGAAAGGTTACAAGCCTATGATTCCACCGACTTTGGTCAAAAATTTCGCGCTTTTTGGTTCTGGATATTTTGCCGGGATGGAATATAACAGTGAAACGGATAATATCTATCAGGTAGCGACGCGCGACAAAGATTCTTCCGGTGCTGAATCAAAAGATAAAAAATTTCTGGTAGGAACGGCCGAGCCATCGCTTCTGGCCTATTATTCCGGCGAAACTTTGGACGAAAAAGATCTGCCGATAAAATTCTGCGGGTTCAGTCCATGCTATCGCAGTGAAATTGGCAGTTATGGAAAAGATACTTCTGGTCTTTATCGCGTGCACGAATTTATGAAAGTGGAGCAGGTAGTTTTTTCCAAGGCCGACATTACTGAATCAACTGCTATCCAGGAAGAAATGGTGGCAATCTCCGAAGAGTTGCACAAAGATTTGGGTTTGCCCTATCGAAAACTGCAAATTTGCACTGGCGATATGCCAGCCGGAAAATATCGGGCCTTTGATCTGGAAGCCTGGATGCCAGGAATGAACCGCTGGGGTGAGACCGGCAGTGCTTCTAATTTTATGGACTGGCAGGCGAGACGGTTGAACATAAAGTATAAAACAGCTGATGGCGAAAAAAAATTCGCTTATCTTCTCAATAACACTGCCCTTCCGTCAGTTCGGCCACTCATTGCAATTTTGGAAAATTATCAGCAGGCGGATGGCTCTGTCATCATTCCCGAAGTCCTTCGCAAATGGATGCCAGAGGGGATGGAGAAAATTAGTAAAAAATAAATTAGCAAAAAATATATGCCCAGTGGCACAACTTCGACTGCTCAAGTGTGAGCCAGGCATAGTAATATATTATCATTAACTAATAAAGCGACTTCAATAATTTAATTTTAATGTAAATTGTCGAAGTTGTTCCACTGGGTATGAGCGATTTCAAAAGGACTTCCCATGCCATCGTCCTATATGACGGAAAAATCCTCATGGTGCTCCGGGATGACAAACCCGGATTGCCTGACGCCAACACCTGGACTTTTCCCGGAGGGCAAATGGAGCTGGGCGAAAATTTTCTAGACACTTTGAAGCGTGAACTCAAAGAGGAAATAGGAATAACTCCCCAGGACGTTACTGAGATTGGGCTTATCATCAATACTGTCACTAGAAGCCAGCATCATACCTACGTTTCCATCCTTACTCCGGAAGAAGCCGGCGCGGTAAAATTGGGTAATGAGGGGCAAAAACTGAAATTTTTTACATTTTCCGAAATGCAGGAAGTCGCTTGCGCTAAATATGTCAGTAAATTTTTAAGTCTTTATAAGGAAGGAATAAAAAAATTGGTCGAAACGGGAGAAATCGACAAAAAACTTTTGGGATTTGATGAAAATAACGTTTTGTATTTATAAATGAAAGTAAAGAGCATAAGGACGCACAAGATCACGGCGTCAGACAAGGATATTTTGGAAATAGTAGGGAAATATACCAAAGGATTGAAAGAGAATTCTATTTTGGCAGTAACTTCAAAAATTGTTTCTATCTGTGAGGGAAGAGTAATAAAGCAGAATGGTGTTGGCAAAGAAAAATTGATCAAAAAGGAATGCGATTGGTATTTGCCGTCCAAAAGCAATAAATATAATGTCGCGCTGACCATCAAAAATAATATCATGGTGTCGTCCGCCGGAATAGACGCTTCTAACGGCAACGGATTTTATGTCCTTTGGCCGGCTGATCCGCAGGAAGCTGCTAATAAGATCAGAAAATATTTACAGCAAAAATATAATTTAAAAAATACTGGTGTAATTATCACTGATAGCAAATCCAATCTTTTACGCCGGGGCGCATCTGGAATCGCCATTGCCCACAGTGGGTTTTCGGCGCTCAATAATTATATGGGGAAATGCGACTGCTTTGGCTATAAGTTAAAAATGACCAAGGCGGATGTAGTGGATTCACTGGCCATTTCAGCCGTTCTGGTTATGGGTGAAGGCGCGGAACAAAAACCGATGGCAGTTATATCCGACATTCCTTTTGTAAAATTTTGCCGGTCTAATCCTTCTTCAAAAGAATTATCCGAACTAAAAGTGAAAATGGATGATGATTATCATCGACTACTTCTAAAAAGCGTGAAATGGAAAAGGGGAGGATGCGGGAGATAAAAATTATGGAAAGACAAAAACTAAAATTTCCGAAAGGTTTTTTATGGGGAGCGGCGACATCCTCCTATCAAATAGAAGGAGATAATTCCAATTCTGATTGGTGGGAATGGGAGCAGAAAGGAAAAACTAAGGAAAAATCTGGTGAGGCTTGCGATTATTGGAATAAATTTGAAAGCGATCATGAGATCGCGCAGAGTTTGAATTGCAATGCTTTTAGAATTTCTTTAGAGTGGTCAAGAATCGAGCCGGAAGAAGGGAAATTTTCGTATGAAGTAATAGAGCATTACAGGTCACTTTTGAAAGACTTGAGGAATAAGAATATGAAAACTGTTGTGACTTTTTGGCATTGGGTCAGTCCTATTTGGTTTCAAAATAAATATGGTTTTCATAAAAGAGAATCGGTGGAAATTTTTACAAGATACGGAAAAATAGTTGTTGATGAACTTGGAGATTTGATTGATATTGTTGTCACTATAAACGAACCGATGATGCCGCTAAGCTTCGGTTTTTTGATAGGTAAGTTTCCTCCTGGAAAAATCAATCCGTTCGCTTATAAAAAGGCATCAAAAAATTTGGCCGAGGCTCACAAAAAAATTTATACTTATTCCAAGGAAAAAAACAAAAATATTCCCGTAGGGGTTACATTGCTTTATAATTTTTTCGAACCAAATAACAAAAATAACCCGCTGGATAGATTAATAATCTCGTTTTGTAAGCGATTTTGGAATGAGTCTTTTGCCAATTCGATAGTCGGTTTTATGGACTATGTCGGTCTCGATTATTATTTCCATAACAAAGTCTCAATTCTTGGTAGAAGAAATGAAAACAAAAAGACTGTTGATATCATGGGATGGGAAATATATCCCGAAGGAATTTACGAATCGCTCAAAGAATTAGAGAAATTATACGATTTGCCCATTTATATCATGGAAAACGGATTGCCAGATGCGCGAGATAAATTTCGCGCTGATTTTATCAAAGATCATGTGGCATATGTGCATCAAGCGATTAAGGAAGGCGTGGATGTCAGGGGATACTTTTATTGGTCGTTGCTGGATAATTATGAGTGGCTTTTGGGATATGAGCCGCGGTTTGGGCTGGTGGAAATTGACTATAAAACCATGGAACGAAAAATCAGGCCGAGTGCGTGGGAATATGCCAAGATTTGTAAGAATAATGAACTTGAGGTTTGACGATGTTTTTATTGAATGGTAAAATATTATTACTATGAACGAAGAAAATAAAAATTTAGAAGAGAATATAAAAAGACATATAGATGTCATGTTGGAACATATGGATGAAAGGTTTGATGCGATTATTGAAGATCAATGTATAATAAAGGAAAAAGTTGAAAAGATAGATTTATTGGTAGAAGACATGGATTATGTAAAGTCAACGTTGACTGACAATAAAGAACGATTCAAGGAAACTGCCGATAAGACTACGGTCGATGACCACGAAACCAGAATAGTTAAGCTCGAAAATACAGCCTTGGCTAAAGCGTAAACTGGGGGTTGACAGAGTTTCATAAACTCTGCTAATATGAATATCACGAGTTGCATATAATTATTTAAGTCTAAAAAGGCACAAAAATAATTTAGCAAAATCTTTTAAAAACGGGTGGAAGAAAATACATCTTTGGGCGTAGAAAGGAGAGCGCGCAGAGATGTGTTTTTTGTTCGTTTATGGGCAAAAGATAAGAACCTTGAAAATTGAATAATCCAAATCTTTTTCAGTCATTGGAGAGATTTGGATAAATGTCTAAAACTTACTTTAGTACGAGATCCCTCGACAAGCTCGGGATGTGATTTTGTGGCTAAAATAAGAATTTTAGACAAAATCACAATTTTTTGCGATTAGTCCTCGTTCGGTTAATTTATTAATCGGACAAATAGAGTCTATTACAACAAAGGAATTTACTTTCTTTACATAAAAATGATGGAGCGAATTTATTCGTTCGATCATTCTTTTTGAGAGTTTGATCCTGGCTCAGGATGAACGCTGGCGGCGTGGATAAGGCATGCAAGTTGTACGTGCTGTAGCAATACAGCAAGTAGCAAACGGGTTAGTAATGCATAGGAACGTACCCTGAAGTCGTGAATAACTCGGAGAAATCCGGGCTAATACACGATATGTTCTACGGAATAAAGGTTTACCGCTTCAGGAGCGGCCTATGTCCTATCAGCTTGTTGGTGAGGTAAGAGCTCACCAAGGCTATGACGGGTAGGGGATGTGAGAGCATGATCCCCAACATTGGGACTGAGACACTGCCCAAACACCTACGGGTGGCTGCAGTCGAGAATAATCCACAATGGACGAAAGTCTGATG
>JBAZUU010000004.1:0-144462 GCA_041661275.1 Parcubacteria group bacterium
CAAAAAAATTCCCTCAAATAATGGGGGAATTTTGGTTGCGAAAAACTATTTTAGAATCCCAAGCAAGCTTTCCCCCGTCATCTCTTTTGGTTTTTCGATCTGCATAATTTCCAAAATAGTCGGGGCAACGTCAGAGAGAAGACCGGCCACTTGAGGCGGAATAGGCTCTCTCGGCTTCTCATGATGGTTTTGTGAAGTTATATACCAAAGCGGAACAGGATTGACCGAATGTTCAGTGTCTACTTCTCCTGTGTGGTTATTTGTCATTTCTTCAGCATTGCCATGGTCGGCAGTGATGAGGAGTTGCCCGTTTTTTCCCAGAATAGCTTTAATAATCTTCTCCAGGCACGAATCAATCGTTTCGATAGCAGTAACAGTGGCTTTTTCATTTCCAGTATGTCCGACAATGTCCGCGTTGGCAAAATTGAGAAGAATAAATCCATAATCTTTTTCTTTCAGAAGATCCAGGAGTTTTTCAGTAATTTCCGGAGCGCTCATTTCAGGTGCTTCGGCGAAAGTGGAAACAGCTTTAGAAGGAATAATCACCCTTTCTTCTCCTGGAAAGGCTTCTTCTATTCCGCCATTGAAAAAATAGGTGACATGGGCGAATTTTTCTGTTTCAGCGATTCGCAATTGCTCCACTTTGCTCTTGCTTAAAGTTTCACCTAAGCAATCTTTGATGGCGATCGGTCCAAAAGCTATTTCGGATGGAATATCGTCTTCGTATTGGGTCATGGAAACGAAAAGCAGATTGGCTATTTCTTTTCGCTGAAATTTATTAAATCCGGGAAGAACGAATGATTTGGTGATCTGGCGCGCCCGGTCTTCGCGGAAGTTGAAAAAAATAAGAGCGTCATTATCACCGATAGATCCTATTGGCTTTCCATTCTCAGTTACAACCGCTGGCTCGATGTATTCATCAAAAATTTCTTTGGCATAGGAACTAGTCAGATATTCTTTTGGATCAGTTATTTTCTCTCCTTCGCCCAGAACCATCGCGTCATAAGCTTTTTTTATTCTGTCCCAGTTGTTATTGCGATCCATGCCGAAATAGCGGCCGCCAATGCTGGCTATCTTGCCTATTCCTTGCGTTTCCATCCGATGCCCCAATTCTTTTATAGAATCCACCCCGGAAGTAGGTGAAGAGTCCCGCCCATCAGTGAAAACATGAATAAAAACACGAGAAACATTTTCTTTTTTCGCAAGTTCCAGGAGGGCGTAAAGATGATCGACTGAAGAATGGATCCCGCCTTTGCCGACAAGACCCATAAGGTGCAGCGCGGAATTATTCTGGCGGACGTGATCTATTGCTTTCAAAAACGCGGGGTTTTGGAAAAATTCGCCGCTTTGGATGGCCATTGTGATCCGAGGCATAGACTGGTAGATCACTTTTCCGGTGCCTAGAGTCATATGTCCCACTTCGGAATTTCCCGGTTCTCCCCAAGGAAGACCGACAGAAATTCCGGAAGCCTGGAGAGCGATACCCGGATAATATCCATCAATTTTTTTGATAGTTGGGATATTGGCTTCGGCTATGGCATTCCCTTTCTTGCCTTCTGATAATCCCCATCCATCGAGCACGATAAGCGCCACTGGTCCGATATCGTTGTTTTTCATAACTAGTTTTGTTCGAATATTTTTTTACTTTTACATAATAGCATTCCGTAGACTCTTTGACAAAAAGCTAAATTCGGATTAATATAGTAGATGTTCTAATGTAAAAATTCTAAGTTCTAGAAACATTGATAAACACGAAGAATTAAAAGAAATTAAGAAGAATTCATACTTTTTATGATTTATCAATTGAATAGAAAAAAACACTATGGAAATCAGTCTAACAATCTTAGCAATTGGCATTTTAATGCTGGCTTTTGGCGCAATTCTGGGCTATTGGGCCAGACAAACCATTGCTAAAAAGCAACTTCACACAGCCGAGGGAAAAGCAGAAAAAATAATCGATGAGTCGGAAAAAAAGTCCCAGGAGATCCTCATCGAAGCCAAAAACAAAGCGGTCAACATCTTGGAAGAAGCTAAAAAAAAGGAGCAGGAGAGGGAAAACCAAATAATACGCTCTGAAGAGCGCCTGGAAAAACGCGAAGAAGTCATCGACAAGAAGATGGAGGAAATTGATCGTGGCCGGATAGTTTTGGAAAAAAAAGCGGAAGAGATTAGAAAAATCAGAAAAGAAGTGGATGAGACAAGGAAGCAAGAGCTTAAGCGGTTGGAAAAAATCGCGGGACTGGGAAAAGAGCAGGCTAAAAAAGTACTTCTCCAGTTGACCGAAGAAGAAAACAGGGAATATTTGGGTAAAAAGATGAAAGAAATGGAAGTTTCCGGAAAAGTTGAATTGGAAAAGAAAGCGAGAGATATTATGACTCAAGCTATCCAGAAATATGCCGGATCGCACGCGGCGGAAGTGACAACATCTACCGTTAGTATCCCATCTGACGAAGTGAAAGGAAGAATTATCGGTCGGGAAGGAAGAAATATTAAGGCATTGGAGCGTCTCACGGGAATTGAAATAATCGTTGACGACACGCCAGAAGCTATTGTCATTTCCGGTTTCGATCCGATACGCAGAGAGATTGCCAAAATTGCCATAGACAAGCTGATTGGCGATGGCCGAATCCATCCGACTAAAATTGAGGAAGCGGTGGATTTTGCCAAGAGTGAGGTGAACAACAAAATTCGCGAAGCGGGGGAAGCCGCGGCTTATGATGTTGGTGTGGCCGGACTTGATCCAAAACTCATTCATATTCTGGGACGTTTGCGTTATAGAACCAGTTATGGACAAAATGCCCTTCTTCACTCATTGGAAGTGGCTCATCTTTCCGGAGCACTGGCGGCAGAACTCGGAGGCGACGTGGCTCTGGCCAAACGAGCCGGACTACTTCACGATATTGGAAAGTCAGTGGATCATGAAGTGCAAGGAACGCACGTGGAAATTGGAATAAAAATATTAGAAAAATTTGGAATCGGAAAAGAGATCATCAACACGATGAAATCTCATCATGAAGATTATCCTTTTGAAAATTTGGAATCAATGATTATTTCCGCCGCCGATGCTATTTCCGCCAGTCGACCGGGCGCTAGAAAAGATACTTTGGAAAACTATTTGAAACGGTTGGAAGAATTAGAAGGAGTAGCTAATAGTTTTCCGGAAGTGGAAAAGACTTATGCTATCCAGGCTGGACGCGAAATCAGAGTTTTCGTTAAGCCGGACAAAATTGATGACCTTGGAGCGATCAAGCTGACTCGAGCTATTGCCGATAAGATCGAAAAAGAATTGAAATATCCGGGAGAAATCAAGGTAAATGTAATAAGAGAGGTGCGAGTGACGGAATATGCTAGATAATATGTGGATAACAAGTTTGCTTTATTTAAAGCAAAAATATAAAATGAGTCTAGCGGTAATATAAATATTAAACTGGAAGGGAAGGTGATATTATGGCAAGAAATATAAACAAGGACACTTTGATTTCGGCTATTGCTGAAAAAACGGAACTGGCCAAAAAGGATATCGAACTGGTGATCGACACAATGACTGAAGAAATTACCAAATTCATAAAAGCTGGAGACAAAGTAACCTTTACCGGGTTTGGAACTTTTAGGATGTCTGCCCGCGCGGCGCGTGTCGGGATCAATCCTCAGACCAAGGAAAAAATTCAAATCCCAGCTATGAACGTTCCCAAGTTCACCGCTGGAAAAGCCTTAAAAGAAGCAGTGAAATAATTTTCTTCTTAGAATATATTCTAACAATAAAATCCCGCGCAGGCGGGATTTTATTGTGGGGAAGTTGACTGGCGAGATAATAAAAGATATGATATTTAAGTGATTACGGAGTGTCGTATACCGGCAGTACGCATGGTTTGGGACCATGATGACAGGGTTCGATTCCCTGCACTCCGACATAGTGAATTTGATTTATTAGAATTATTTGCTACAATTATTGAGAAATTAAGAAATTAGAAATTGTTTAAAAATTAAAAATTTTGAATTAAAAATTTCCAAAGCGGGTATCGTATAATGGCTATTATGCAACCCTTCCAAGGTCGAGATGGGGGTTCGATTCCCCCTACCCGCTCATATAAAAACAGTCCCACCTAGGCGGGACTGTTTTTTATTGATTGAAAAAAATAATTTTAGTTCATTATCTTTTCCCACGGCAGGCCGTCTTTCCCAAAGTGTCCGTACGATGCTGTTTGGCGGTAGATCGGTTTTTGAAGATCAAGTTGTTTGATGATTTCTAATGGTCTGAAATCAAAATTTTCTTTGACGTAATCGGCAAGACTCTCTCCTTTTTCATTTGTGGCTTCAATCATCAATGGTTCCGCTTTTCCGATGGCATACGACACCGAAACCAGACACTTATTAGCCAATCCTTTGGCGACAATATTTTTAGCTACATATCGGCACATATAGGCGCCGGAGCGATCAACTTTTGACGGATCTTTTCCGGAGAAACATCCTCCACCGTGAGGAATGAGCCCGCCATAAGTATCCACCATCAATTTTCTTCCAGTGAGTCCTGTGTCAGCATAAAATCCACCGTGGACAAAATTTCCAGTTGGGTTGACCAGAATATCAATATTCTCAATATTCTCTCCATACTTTTTTAGTATTGGAGCGATGAGATTTTCGATCAAACTTTTTCTAATATCACCATTCCCAATTTCTTCACTATGTTGGGTGCTGACAAGCACGGAACGGATTTTTCCGTCAACTATCGTTACTTGTGATTTCCCATCTGGTCGGAGCCAGACTAGCTTTCCGCTTTTTCGCAGATCTTCCAATCCTTTTGTCAGCTTATGGACTATGACTACGCCTTTTGGCAAATATTCATATGTTTCGTTAGTGGCATAACCATACATTATTCCCTGATCCCCGGCGCCGCCAGTATCCACGCCCATGGCGATATCGGGAGATTGCTTGACTATATTGGTCACAATTTCCAGTTTTTCCGGGTGGCCAATCTCTTCATAAACTTTTTTGGCGATTTCTTCTGCATTAAATTCGGCTTTGGTGGTCACTTCTCCACCTAAAACGAAAAGGCCATGCGCTCCGAGACATTCCATCGCAACGCGACTCTCCGGATCTTGGCGTAGACACTCATCAAGAATGGCATCAGAGATCTGGTCACAGATTTTGTCCGGATGGCCGTTCGTCACACTTTCTACGGTATAAACTCTTGAATCATATAGCATTAGTTTATCTTTTAAATATTAATTTTATCTCTACGAATTACGAACTTTTACGAATGTGACGAAATACGAATAAAAAATTGTTCGTAAATTCGTACTAATTCGTAGAGAATAACAAAAAATCTTTCCCACAAAAAGAAAGATTAAATCGACCGATGTTATCTTTCCCTTGCGGGCTAGAATTGGCACCAGCTGTAGCGGCCAATGATTATTGGCCCTACTAAGGTTGCCGGCAGGTATAACGGGCTAGATCCCTTCCTGCTCTCTGGATAAATATTAAGTTGTTATTACTATTTTAGCGGTTATAGATTTTCTGTCAAATGTGAATTTTTAGGAAAATTTTTCTGAAATTTTGCGTTTGAAATATTGTATGATATATTGAAAGCAGAAAGCTGTTTATTGGTTGGAAATATAAAAAATTAAGCGGGGGAATATGAAAACACTTCACTTCATCGTAAAAGAATTCTTCTGGGGAGCAGTTAACGCATTTGTTATGATGGCTGCCGGCGTACTAATCGCCGGTTTTTTTATTTATAAATATCAAACCCCGGATGTGCGGACAATTTCCAATTTCCGTCCGCACGAAACTTCTATCATTTATGATCGGACTGGAACGCATATCCTCTACAAAATCCACGGTGAAGAAAATCGGAAAGTTCTCGCTCATGATGAAATTCCTGATTCAGTGAGAATTGCCACAGTGGCGGCCGAAGACAAGGATTTTTATAGCCATTTTGGTGTTGATTTTGTTTCTATTATGCGGGCGATAAAGGTTAATTATGAAGAAAAAGGGATGTATCAGGGCGGTTCGACTATCACTCAACAACTGGCCAGAAACTTATATTTAAGCCGCGAAAAGACCTTGCGAAGGAAGTTGATGGAAACAATAATTGCCATCAAAATCGAACGCAATCTGACGAAAGATGAAATTCTAGATGCCTACCTCAACGAAGTGCCTTATGGTTCCAATGCCTATGGTATCCAATCGGCGGCGGAGGTATTTTTCGGAAAAAATGCGTCTGAACTAACATTAAACGAGGCAGTTTTTTTGGCCGCCCTTCCAAAAGCGCCAACCTACTATTCTCCATACGGAAACCATCGGGAAAAATTATATGCCCGCTACAAAGATATTTTGAAAAAAATAGAAAATCAGGAATTGATCTCTGTAGATCAAATAGCTGAGGCAAAGAATGAAGATGTTTTTCTAAAAGTTAAGCCGTTTCGTGAGCCAATAGATACTCCGCATTTTGTTTTTTATGCTATTGAAAAATTGGAAGAGAAATATGGCCGGGAACTTTTGGAAAAAGGCGGATTTCATATCATAACCAGCTTGGATTACGACTTGCAAAAAGCAGCTGAACAGTCTGTGCAAGAAGGGGTGGCCAGGAATATGAGCCGCGGAGCGACCAACGCGGCGCTCGTGGCACTTGACCCCAAAAGCGGACAGATTTTGGCTATGGTGGGCAGCCGGAATTATTTTGACCAATCCATCGATGGCCAGGTCAATGTCACCATCCAGCCGCGCCAGCCCGGATCTTCCTTTAAACCGATCGTCTATGCCACGGCTTTTGAAAAAGGTTTTCAGCCGGAAACTATGGTGACGGATTCTCCTACTAATTTTGGTCCGGATGGAAATGGGAAAAATTATGTACCCAGAAACTACGATGGAAAATTTCACGGCACTCTTCCTATGAGAAAAACACTAGCAATGTCCCTCAATATTCCAGCCATCAAAACTTTGGCCATGAGCGGACTTGATAATGTTATCAATATGGCTCATCGTTTAGGAATTACCACTATAAACGATCGGAAACGATATGGATTGTCACTGGCCATCGGTGGCGCGGAAGTGCGGCCGATTGATATGGCTTCCGCCTTTGGGGTTTTTGCCAACGAGGGGAAGAAATTTTCACCCAGTCCGATACTCGAAGTCATTTATCAGGATGGGAGTATATACGAAAAGCAGGCAATAGGTGAGCAAGTAATAGACAGCGAAGTAGCTAGAAAAATCAATTCTATCTTGAGTGATAATGATGCCAGGTCATCTATTTTTGGGAAAAATAATCCTCTTTACATACCTGGAAAAATTGTGGCAGCCAAAACAGGGACAACCCAGGAATTCCGTGATGCCTGGACGGTCGGCTATACTCCAAATATCGCGGTCGGCGTTTGGGCGGGTAACAACGATTCGCGGCCGATGATTTCCGGGTCAGATGGCGTGTTTGTAGCCGCGCCAATCTGGAGAAGTTTTATGGATAAAGTACTCAACCGCTATCCTGATACCGCATTTATCGATTATCAGCATCAAAAACAGGAAAAAACAATGATAAGTGACGAAGAATTGGATAAAATTAAAAATGACAGAAAAGACGAGAAAAAAACGAAAAAGCATGGATAAATATCTAAAAATGATGTATAATATAGTCCCTAAGAAAGAAGAAAGAATAAAGAAGTAAGAAGAAAGTATGAAAAATATCTTTTATTTTATTAAAGAAAATTACATTTTAGCCAGAAGGAGAAAAATTTCTTCTAAGATTGCTTTTTTGATTATTATTGTTGCTTCCATATCTGCCATAACAATAGTTAGAATTTATTATTCTCATCTTGTTTTTCCGGAGCCACAGGTAGTAAAAATTGAAAAAAAACCGGAAATAAAACCAGAGGAATGGAAATTCAATCCCCAGCCGTTTACAATGAAAGAACTAAAGACCCGCGGATGTGTGGCGGACGGAATTTTGTCTGATTACGGTAATGATAGTGAAAATTCCACAAAGCTTATTAATCGTTCACAATGCGTCTATCTCCACAGAGCCCTTGAAACCTGGGCGGCTCCGCCGGATTTTGAAAAAGCCCGGGAAATCATGAGGGATATCGACAAAAAACATATAGTTTATGGTATGTTTATTGCCGAAGCTATAGACAAAAAAGCTGATTACTATTTTCCGGAGGAAGATAGAAATTTCAGATTCTCCGATATGTGCCGGGGAAGCACGGACAACCGCTGGGGCGAACATACCTGCATTCCTTCGTTCAACAAGCAGGAATATCGCGATTATTTGAAAACAATAACCCATCAGGCTATGGATTTGGGTATCCAGAGCTTTCTTTTCGGACAGATTTATCTCCAGGATCCGGAGGAAAGGAATAAGTCAGAGATATATGATGTTATGAAAGATATGAGGAAGTATGCCAGCAGCAAGCATATGCAAATTATCATCGGAGCGCAGACAAATAATATGACTAATCAGAAATATCTGGACGCCTTTGACTATATCGAAGGCGGCGTAGGAATAAACAATGGAGGGAATATCGAAGACGGGCCATGCCTTTCGACAAAGGGTAGTTGCTGGGCGCTTCTGTGGCATCCGAATTATGCGAGTCGCGCCAAGAATGTTTTTTTGCATCTTGACTGGAGCGGACTCTATTATGATGACATGAGTATATTTGCCCGGATGGATCAAAAGACACGAGTAAATACCCTGAAACATCTTTATAACTATTTCACCATGCGCGATATGGGATTTATGATGCCGTATCTTGCCACTATTAATAAAAATGATGATGGGTGCTATGGTCCCAAAAAAAGATTTTATTCTCCGGATAATAAATATAGTTGTCAGGACGAAAATTTTATCTCGGACATTTTCCTTGGACGACTCTAAAAATGCTGGACAAAGCGGCTTTAATATGCTATACTTGATATAGATAGAAAGGAGAAAAGGAGACGGGTGAGCCCGTCTTTTTGCTTTTTTTATGCTGAAAAATCAATAAAAATATGAAAACGCTCAAAATGGAAGTATGTATGCTTCCGTCGGGAAACAATAAAAAAATCAAAATAAAGAGAACATTTGAAGGACACTTCCCCGGCCTTATTTGGCATATCTTTTCAGGTAGTATTGAAGCGTCTTTCCATGAATGGAAAATCCGATCAAACTGGTTTTGGGAATATTTGAAAAAAAATATAACACTGGAAAGACATGTTTTGGAATCAGAAATCAGAATAGTCATTCTTATCTTTCTTAATATCATCGCTTTTTCCTGGATAGTGAACCAAAGGTTTTTTGTTATCAGTCTTCCATATAATTATGCTTTTGGAGAAGAGGTAACTGATACAAAAATACCTTTTATCCCCAATGAAAATCCGGATCTGGCCGGAATGACCAGGCTTGATTCGGAAAGAAAAGATAACAATGATGAAAATAAAAATGAGGAAAGCCAGACAATTATCACTGAACTTAATAAATTAATTTCTTCCCAGGATGAAAGATGCCAGAAGGATAAAGAGAATAAGGAGTGCACAGAACTATGCGTGAAAAATGAAGAGGAAATTATTGCTCAAATGAAGGCCGAAGAACGAAAAGGATGGGCTAAATATCTTTCCGGGAAGCCGAGATTATTGCAACCGAGCGCGCATATTTCCTGCGCTAAAGATACAAAAGGCGCGAGAAGGAGTGATACCAAGGGAAAACACAGAGATGAGGATTGTTGCCCGGATCCGGACGAATGGCCAAAGCCTGGTTGTCGTTATAGCGCGGCGGGACTGGCGCTTATGATGAAAGGACCAAAATAAGATGAGAAAAAAAATAAAAAAATTTAAGGCAAATTTTCAAAAAGCTTTCTTGGCCAAGACCGAGAAGCTTTTTGCCATTCCTCATCCCAAAGACGCCATAAACATCCTCTATCTTTTTATGGTCTTTATGTCTTTTTCTTATGGAATACTAATATATATGGCCGGTCAAGCCATAGAGCACGAGAACTATAATGGTAACCCGAGTCCCCGGAATCCGGGGCTGGAAAGAAAAATAGGCAAGATGACCCACGGTTACCCGATAGAAAAAATGTCTCCTTACATTTCTGAAAAAGATAAAAAAGTAGCTACATTTCTCATCGCTATTGGAAAGAAAGAAAGTAACTGGGGTAGGATTTCTCCTAAAAAAGATGGGCGGGAATGTTTCAACTACTGGGGCTATCGCGGTCAGGAAAATACAACGGCTTCCGGTTATTCCTGTTTCCGCAATCCCCAGCAGGCGGTGAATATTGTCGGCCAAAGAATTCAAGAACTAGTAGATCAGGATTTGGATACCCCGAGAAAAATGGCGGTCTGGAAATGTGGTTGGGATTGTTCTTGGGACAATCCGGCACAAGTGAGAAAGTGGGTCAGTGACGTCGACTTTTATTATCAAAAAATTTACGTAGAATAGTTTTTCTACTGTTTTATGCTAGAATATTAGCATGAATAAAAAATATATAATCATAATGATATGCGCCGTTTTAATTTTAGCTCCGGCGCTTTTTTTGTCCGCCAGCTGGCGGACAAAATGGGAAAAGAAAGTAGAGTTTAAAAAAATTCAAAAAATCACAGAAACGGATAATAATATAACTTCGGAAAATACTGATTTGGAAAACTTACCGGAAAATAACTCGCCGGAGAATAATAACGATTCTTCTATCCGAGAAAATAAAGCCGCGCAAGAAAATGATAATAAGATCGAAGATGAAAATAAAAAATCCGAACCAGTAAGTGTGGCTAAAATTACTAATAGGCTGGTCAGCTGGGGATATGAAAAGGCGGATTCGCGAAAAATTGATACAATCATTGTTCATTCGACATATAACATCACTTCAAGCGACCCATTTGATCTGGATGCTATCATTTATAAAGAATATAAGCCCTATGGCGTTTCACCTCACTATATCATCAATCGTGACGGAAAAATTTATCGTCTAGTTGAAGATAAAAATATTGCTTACCATGCCGGGGAATCCAAGATGCCTGACGGCCGCACTGGCGTCAATAATTTTTCTATCGGCATTGAACTGGTCAATTCTAAAACTGCCAAGCCGACCGATGAACAATATGCTTCTTTAAAATATCTAATTGGATATATTAAGGGCAAATATTCTATAAAATACACCCTTGGCCACAAGGATATCGCCTCCGGCCGCAAAGATGACCCGTGGAATTTTGATTGGGGGAAAATTTAGAATAATAAAGCGGTTTAATTGTATTTTTACAGGCAGAGATAAATCATTGAAAGGGGGTGATAAACATGCCTATGAAAGAACAAATCAGGACGTCGAGAGGGCTAAATGTTCTAGCCGGTGTTTGGCTTATTATTTCGCCCTACATCCTGGGTTTTGCCAAAACTTCCGCTGCTACCAATGCTATAATCGTGGGAATTGTGGTGGGTATTTTGGCGCTTATCAGTGCAACTTCACCCGAATCGGCCATGTGGACAGGTTGGGTCAACATAATCCTGGGAGTTTGGATGATTATTTCACCTTTCATTTTGGGTTTTGTTGGTGGAGCGGTCGTTATGAATAGCATTATCTTGGGAATTATCGTTATCGCATTATCCGCTTGGAGCTCTTCGACGACAGCCAAGTTGGGAACGGCCTAAGTCTTCTTTTCGCCTATGGGGGAAAAATTAAATCCCGTCGAAAGACAGGGATTTAATTTTGGTTATTTGAGTAATTTGCTAATTATATGAATTTTAGGGTAGAATAAAAAACCATTGGTTGAAATGAAAGTATATCGGAATTAAAAACCATGTTCTTTTCCATAAACCGAATCTCTAGGAGGGATTACGATGAAAGATCCAAGAGTGGTGGTTATTGATCTCGGTTCTCAGTACACCCGAGTTATTGGACGTGCTTTAGGAGAGTTGGGCGTTCGCTCTGTAGTACTGAATGCACAGAAGGCGGAAAGCTGGATCAGAAGGGAGTGGCCAAAAGGTATCATTCTTTCCGGAGGAGACAGTAGCGTCTATGAAAAGAATGCCATCTTTCCTCCAGAAATTATTCTCACATTAGGAGTACCAGTACTGGGCATCTGTTACGGGATGCAATGGATGGCTCATGTTCTCGGGGGAAAAGTTATTCCCAGTCACGAGGACAAAGAATATGGCGAAGTAACGGCATGTTTTTATCCCAACCCTCTATTTTCTGGTCTGAAAGACAAAAGTGTTGTCTGGACCAGTCATGGAGACAGCGTGGCTGATGCTCCGCCAGGTTTTTCAGTGATTGCTAGGTCAAAAGAAACAGGAACTATTGCTGGCATGAGCAATAAAGCGCGAAGGCTTTGGGGGGTCCAATTCCATCCAGAAGTTACCCACACTGAATACGGGAAGGACATGCTTAGCAGGTTTCTTTTCAACATCTGCGGATGTGAAACGGATTGGGAACCGAAAGATGCTATCGAAGAGGTGCGGGAAGAATTGCGCTCGCTGACACATCTCCGATTTGTGAGTGGTTTCAGTGGAGGGGTCGATTCAAGTACGCTTGCTGCTGTGGTAGCTCCTGTTCTTGGAAATAATGTGAAAGTTTTTACCATCGACAGTGGCGCCTTGAGGGAAAATGAAATTCCTGAAATCCGTGCCAATGCTAAAGCAGCTGGCGTTCAGCTAAGAGTAGTCCATGCTGCCAGACGTTTTCAAAAAGGAATCGGGCACACCTCCGATGCTGAAACGAAACGGAAGAGATTTAGCCGGGTTTATGGTGAAATTTCCGCCGAGCAGGCCAAAATGTTTGGAGGTGATAAGCCACTGTGCTTCATCCAAGGAACGCTAGCTACGGACTTGATCGAGTCAGGCAAAGCTGGCGAGTCGGCGCTTATCAAAACCCATCACAATACCAGACTGAAGCTTCGGGATGTTCAACAGATCCATCCATTTCGACGATTTTTCAAACATGAAGTTCGCGATTTGGCCCGGACACTAGGGTTACCTGTTTCTATCAGTGAAAGACAGCCCTTTCCTGGACCGGGACTGTTTATCAGGGTCTTGGGGAAACCACCAACATTAGACAAGCTAGTCTTGGCTAGGTGGGCTGATGCTAGGGTAGCCGAAGTTCTCATAAGAAAAGGCATCTACAATACTCTCTCCCAACTCGTTGTCGCCCTTGATTGTACTAAAAGTGTTGGCATCAAAGGAGATGCTCGAGCCTACGGCTATTCGATTCGGGTCCGGGCTGTCCAGACGACCGATTTTATGACCGTGAAAGGTGTCCATTTTTCGGAGGAAATTGAGGATGAAATCGAGAGGGTGGTGACAAAGCACCCGCGTATTGTTCAAGTAGGTTTCTACCCGTGCAATAAACCGCCGGCAACGACCGAATTTGAATAGTCCTCGAAGAATTAAGTTGAGCTCTGGCAGGCTGCGACCCGCCAGAGCTTTTCTATTTGCCAGACGGGTGTTATTTAAAGTAAGATTAGGTTATAAGTATACTATAAATCATATGAACATTTGCATTTTTGGCGCCAGTATTACTTATGGGTACTATGACCAAAAAATGGGCGGATATGTCCAGAGAATTCGCCATTATCTTGAAAATAAAAATAAATTTGACGGTCAAATTTTTAATCTGGGAGTTTCTGGTGCTAGTACGAAAGATATACTGAAAAGATTCGACATTGAGGCAGAGGCAAGAAGGCCGGGATTAATTATTTTTTCTTTAAATACCAATGATACTCAATTTCTGATTAAAGAAAATAAGCAAAGAGTGACAATTAAAGATTATGTAAAGAATATAAATGAGTTAATAAATAAAGCCAGAAAATTTACACCAAATATTATTTTCATTGGAATCGCAGCAGTTAATGATAATAAAACCAACCCATTGCCTTGGGCAACTAACAAGGTTGTCGGAAATAAAACTATTGAAAAATATAATAATACAGCTATGAAGATATGCGAAAGAGGGAAAATAAAATTTATCAATCTTTATTCTGAAATGATCAATCTGGACTATAAATCAATGCTTTTTGATGGTCTTCATCCAAATGCCGAAGGCCATCAATGGATGGCGGAGAGAATAATTAAGGAAATAAATTTATGAAAACATTGATTATTTCAGGTAGTCCAAGAAAGGGAAATACGGAATTTATTCTTAGCAAAATCTACAAATCTCTCAGGGGAAATAAAGAACTTATCTTGCTCCGAAATAAAAATATTAAACATTGCTCCGGGTGTTTATATTGTGATGGGCATAAAAAATGCGCTATTCAGGACGACATGCAGGAAATATACAGAAAATTACTCAAAGCCGATTTAATTATCCTCGGTACTCCAAACTATTTTGACAATGTGCCGGGGATAATGAAGGATTTTGTTGACAGAACTAATCCATTTTATGAAACTGACAAATTGAAAGGTAAAAAAGTTATTTCAATTGTTGTTGGAGGCGGAAAAGTCAATAACTCCAAACGGGTGGGCGAACAAGCCTTGAAATATTTTATAAATGGCCATCAAATGAAATCGGTGGGGAAATATTATTTTCAGGCATTATATCCCAAGGATATTGAAAATAATCCCGAAGCTATCAGCGAAGCGGGTAAAATTATTAAAAAAATTAACACAATAAGGTAAATGTATGGGCATTAAAGTTGAATTTAATCCTGATCTGGCGCTTCGAGACATTTCGGAATATAAAAAAGGAAGCAGAAAAATTGAAGAATGCATTCCTGATCCATTGGAAGAAGGGAAAACATATGATTTTTTGAAAAAAGACCAGAGAAATTATTGGATATATGGAGAGATTCCACTGATTGAAACAAAAGGCAATGAAGTGCTTTCGCGTCCCAAAGCCAGTATCCAAATTTTGGAAGCGACGCATTTTTGCGTGGATGGTATTATGTATACCAAGGGGAAATATCAGGTTAAGGAAGTATTTAAAGATGACGATATTCATTTTGAATGTTTTGATAAACTAGGAGTTAGAAAATAATTTTATGAAAATAAAAGTAATCCTCTTTGATTTTGGGCGGGTCTTGGCGGATTTTGATTTTATGAATTTTGCAAGAATTGTTGAAAAATTTTCTCTTTTATCCGCGGAAGAAATAGTGAAAAAAACAGTGGATAATAAACCGATGTCCAGATTTCAAAAAGGGCAAACTAGCCCGATGGAATTTTTTAGGGAGATGAAAAAAGAATTGAAAATGTCAGGTATGAAATATCAACAATTTAAATTTGCCTGGAACGCAGTGCTGGTTCATCCGGATAAAAAAACAGAAAAAATACTTTCCAGGATTAAACCAGATGTGAAAATATTAATTTTGTCTACCAACGATGCTTTACATTGGGGAAAAGAAAACAAATACAAAATGGTCAAAAGATATTTTCCTCTTTCCTGCCAAAGAGTACTGTCTCACAAAGTCGGGGCAGAAAAACCAGAGCTTAAAATATACAAAAAAGCGCTTGGCCGCTATAACATTCCCGCTTCGCAGACTCTTTATATTGATGACAATAGGACGTATCTGGAAGCGTTTCAAAAATTGGGCGGCAATACGATATATTACAGTTGTCGGCTGCATTCGTTTGATTATTTAACAAGGGAACTGAATGAGTTCGGGGTTTTGAATAAAAATTAAAATAACAAATATGGAAATAAAAAGTTTATTACAAACAAGCCGGGAAATTTGGGGCGGTAAAAAATTATCACTTGGAGAAATTATCGTCAGAACGGGAAAAATTTTTGGTGATATTTGTCGTTGGGAACGCGATGCCGCAAAAGACAAGGATACGCATACGGAAGAAGAAATAAAAAAGGAATTAGGGAATATGATATTTTGTACGATCAAATGGTACGATGATTTGGGCTATGATCCGGAAGAATGCATCGAATTGGCCATTGAGTGTCAGAAGAATTTTAAAAAATAACAAAAACCCCCGTTTATAGGGGGAATAGCCTATCCCTTGCGGGAGACCTGCCATACGGACAGTGTTCGGCTATTGCTAATCCTATTATAGCACATAATATCATCAGCCAGCGCTTTTTTACTTGCGCGAGACAATTAGCAGTGGTATAATATCACTATAGCTAATTATTTTTTAAAAATGCCCACAAATAAACATTTTAGAGATATAAAAACTGGATTTTGCTTTCTTGATGAAACCGGACTCATTCATAGTGAACAGGATAGATTTTTTGCTCTGGGAATAATAAAATGTAATGATCCACAAAAATTATATAACAGGATAAGAAAGGTAAGAAGCAGATATAGATATGGCTAAGAACTAAAATGGTCTAATCTTGATCGAAAAATACGCTTTGATATAGCCAGAGAATTTGTTAATATATTTCTAACAGAGGACGCGAAATTTAATTGTATCATTCTTGATAAAAGTGAACTGGATTTTGAAAAATATTACGACAATAATCTATATAAAGTTTATAGGAATTTCACTATAGCTCTTTTGAAGTTAATTATCGGAAATAATCCTCAGGAAGTCCTAGTTGTTTTGGCTGATGATTATTTTTCTCCCGACGGAACCGACTTGGAAATTACGATTAAAAAATTCATTAATGATCACTATAAAAGGTTTGTTGTTGCTGGTGTATGTCAGATAAATTCCAAATGTTCAGATATTTTACAATTAACAGACTTACTTCTCGGAGCTATAGCCTATGATTTGAAAAAACAAAATAAACTAATAAAAAGGCAGACTGAATATAAAAGAAAATTTTTGAACTTTTTATATCAAAAACTGAAAATAAAAAAATCTTTTTTCAAAAATGGATTCGGTTTTAATACGAGAAATTATGTTCTGTCGGGAGATAAAATTAGAGCAACCATTTTTGATTACCGCAGATCCAAGAGGAGGCGAAAATAAAAAACAAGCCATGGCCCATAACGGGCGACGCTTGTTTTTCGCAGGCATTATGAATAATAACACCTGCAACAAGAATAGCAGATATATCCTATCTTGTCAACAATTAATACCAGGGCCAGATAATAATTATTTCAGGCGAATAGTTATGAAACTGATTATAAATATCAACGATAACAAAGTAAGGGCGATTTTGGCGGAAAAAGGGAAAAATATTGATGAGAAAGGTTTTGATTTGGACAATAATTTGTCGGAAAAGCTTTTGCCAACAGTTGATAAGGTTCTAAAAAGGCATAAATTAGAGCCAAAAGACTTGAAAAAGGCGGAGTTAGAGTGTAATGTGCCGGATTCCTATACTACATATAGGATAGCGAAAGCGGTAGCGGACGCTTTGAATTGGAAATAACCCCCTTGACAGAAATCGGAAAGTCTTTATACTTAGAACTACACACTAATCTTGACAAAAAATACGGGTGGAAAAACTTCATAGGAAATAAATATAAATGCATGAAAGACTGCACCTCAGTTGCGTGTCTTTTGATTTTGTTGTCTGCGGCGATACCAAAAATATTGCCAATTCATATAAATTAACCATCTTTAATATTTAGCCGTATTCGCGCGTAAATGTCCCTAGATTTTCAGCGGACTAGCGTAAATTGTGGCATAAAACATTCATGCTTAAAGTTGACAAAAAGCTCAAAGTAAAGAGTACTTTTGGAGCGCAATCATCTCTCGCCAAGCGAAAATTCTTCAAACCGATGTTGATGGTGTCTCTCCCAAACCTCATCGAAGCCCAAATCAATTCCTATGATTGGCTGCTTGAAGAGGGGATAAAAGAGCTTTTTGAAGAAGTGAATCCTATCAAGGACTTTACGGAAAAAGACCTGGAACTATCTCTCAAGGACTATTATCTGGACGATCCGAAATACGATGAGGTGACAGCCAAAAGCAAGAATATTTCATATGAAGCGCCATTGCGTGCCAAAGTTCAGTTAGTCATCAAAAAGACCGGCGAGATAAAAGAGCAGGAAATATACCTGGGCGATTTTCCTTTGATGACCGATCGCGGAACTTTCATTATTAACGGTGTGGAAAGAGTGGTGGTTAGCCAGATCATCAGAAGCCCCGGTGTGTTTTTCACTATGGATTATCAAAAAGGACGAAAACTTTTTGGAGCGAAAATTATTCCTAACCGTGGAGCCTGGCTGGAAATGGAAACTGATCTTGACGGAGCAATATCCGTGAAGATCGACCGCAAAAGAAAAGTGCCGATAACCTCGCTTTTGCGGGCTTTTGGCTATTCTACCGACAAAGAATTGGTGGATCTTTTTGCCGATGTGAACAAGGGCGAAGTTAACCATATCGAAGCTACTATTGCCAAAGATACAGCTAAAAACCAAGGAGAAGGATATAAGGAAGTATATAAAAGAATACGACCGGGCGATCTAGCGACAGAATCCAATGCCAAATCAGTCATTGATTCTATGTTTTTCAACTTTGAAAAATATGACTTTGGATCAGTTGGGCGATATCGTCTCAACCAAAGATTGGAACTGGACAAGCCGGATGATGAGGCGCACCGAGTGCTTACTCGAGAGGATTTGATTTTAATAATAAAAGAAATTATCAAACTTAATAATAATCCAATGGCGGTGGCTGATGATATTGATCACTTGGGAAATCGTCGAGTCCGTTCTATTGGAGAACTAGTACAAAATAAATTGCGAGTAGGATTGGCCAGGACCGCTAGAAATATCAAAGACCGAATGAGTACCTGTGATATCACGATTGTTGTCCCGGGCCAACTAGTCAATTCTCGACCAATAGCCGCTTCTATCAAGGAATTCTTCTCCTCTTCGCAGCTTTCTCAATTTATGGACCAGGTCAATCCCTTGGCGGAGCTGGAGCATAAAAGAAGAATTTCGGCGATGGGACCAGGCGGACTTACTCGAGAACGAGCCGGATTTGAAGTGCGAGACGTACACAATTCCCACTATGGTCGCATTTGTCCAGTGGAAACTCCGGAAGGTCCGAACATTGGACTTGTCGGACACCTGGCGACATATACGAAAATAAACGAATATGGATTTTTAGAAACGCCATATCTCAAAATTTATCATGAAGTGGAAAATAAAGAAGAAGTGCTTTTAAATAAAATTCTGGACGAGGCAGTGGCTGGAGGAAAACCGGGAACTATGATTGATGAAAAATTGGCTAAAGCTATTGTCAAAGAAAAATCCAAAAAAACTATAAAAATCCGTCCGTGGGTCTCTCATGAGATTGATTATATCAATGCTACCGTCGAAGACCGAAAAAGCATCACTCACGCCGGTGTCCCTATGGATGAGCATGGAAATATTCTGGCTGAAGCAGTGGGAGCGCGTGTTAAAGGACGAACAACTGAAATTGAAACGAAAAAATTGGATTACATTGATGTGTCAGCTAAGCAATGCATTTCTGTCGCCACCTCTCTTATCCCATTTTTGGAACACGATGACGCTAACCGAGCTCTTATGGGTTCCAACATGCAGCGTCAAGCAGTGTCTTGTGTGAAACCGGAAGCACCAGTTGTTGGAACAGGAATTGAGGACAAAGCAGCGGCCGATTCTGGGCAGGTGGTTATTGCTAAGATGGATGGTGAAATAGTGGAAGTGGATTCTGATCATGTGGTTGTCAAAGAAGCCGCGCCAGCCGGAGCAAAAAAGCCATATATCAAACGTGAATATCGCCTGCAAAGCTTTGTAAAATCCAACGCTTTTACCTCGATGAACCAGATTCCACGAGTGAAAAAGGGCGATGTAGTGAAAAAGGGGCAACTTTTGGCTGATGGTGCTTCAACTGACCATGGAGAGCTGGCGCTCGGACAAAATATTTTGGTGGCTTTTATTCCCTGGGAAGGGTTCAACTATGAAGACGCTATCATAATTTCAGAAAAACTAGTGCAGGACGACCGATATTCCTCAATTCACATTGAAGACTTTTCTATTGATGTCCGTGACACTAAACTTGGACCGGAAATCGTCACACGTGACATCCCAAACATCGGAGAAGAACGTCTCAAAAACTTAGATGAAACTGGAATTATCCGCATTGGTGCCGAAGTTACTTCTGGCGATATTCTCGTTGGAAAAATTTCTCCGAAAGGTGAAGGTGATCTGACTTCGGAAGAGCGTTTGCTTCGAGCAATATTTGGCGAAAAATCAAGAGACGTCAAAGACTCATCGCTCTATCTGCCTCACGGCGAATATGGAAAAGTAGTGGATATCAAGATATTTTCCCGTGAACAGGGCGACAAACTATCGACTGGTGTTATCCAACAGATCCAGGTGTCTGTGGCGCAACTCAAAAAAATATCGGTCGGTGACAAACTAGCCGGACGACACGGAAACAAGGGTGTTATTTCGAAAGTGGCTCCAGTGGAAGACATGCCGCATCTGGCGGATGGAACACCAGTGGATATGATTTTAAACCCGCTGGGAGTAGCCAGCCGTATGAACATTGGTCAGATTTTGGAAACCCATCTTGGCTGGGCAGCTTGGAAATTGGGATATAAAGCGGCGACGCCAGCCTTGGACGGAGTAACGGAAACTCAAATAAAGGAAGAATTGAAAAAGGCCGATTTGCCAGAATCCGGAAAAGTGAAACTGATAAACGGACGAACTGGTGAATATTTTGCCAACCCAGCTACAGTGGGAGTCATGTATGTCATGAAACTTCACCACCTGGTTGATGACAAGATTCACATGCGTTCTATTGGTCCATATTCTCTCATTACCCAGCAACCTCTTGGTGGAAAAGCGCAGTTTGGCGGTCAGCGGTTCGGAGAAATGGAAGTATGGGCGCTTGAAGGTTATGGCGCTGCTTATACTTTACAGGAAATGCTGACGATAAAATCCGATGATGTGATGGGACGTTCGAAAGCTTATGAATCAATCATCAAGGGAGAAATGATAAAGAGTCCTAATATCCCGGCATCTTTCCATGTGTTGGTTTCAGAATTAAAAGGACTTGGTCTTAATGTTGAGCTGATGGGAGAACAGAAAGTCAGAAATGAAAATGACATTGAACCAGATGAAGATGTGACCCAGGCTTAATCTTAATTAGAATTAATTTTATTTATAACTTTTTATGGAATCAATATCCAACACTAAAATAAGCGATTTTGACTCGGTGCGGTTGAAACTGGCTTCTCCTGAGGAGATCTTGACCTGGTCTCATGGAGAAGTGACAAAACCAGAAACGATCAACTATCGAACCCAGCGCTATGAAAAAGATGGGCTTTTTGACGAGCGTATTTTTGGACCATCACGGGATTGGGAATGTTATTGCGGAAAATACAAGAGAATCAGATATAAAGGGATAGTCTGCGACAAGTGCGGTGTAGAAGTAACTCGGTCAATTGTGAGACGGGAAAGAATGGGACATATAAAATTAGCTACGCCAGTTTCCCACATCTGGTTTTTGCGCGGAGTGCCATCAAAAATTGGCCTGGCTCTTGGAATGGGCGTGCAAGACTTGGAGCGGGTCATCTATTTTTCCAGCTATATCGTGCACAATGTTGATGAAGAGCAAAGAGAACGGGTAATGAATCAGCTGGACACAGAATTCAAAACTAAACAGAAAGAAATTGCCAAAAATTTTGGCGCCAACGAAAAAGAATTGAAAGAAAAAACGGAAGAATTGAAAGGCGCTTACAAAACCCTGAAAGATGAGCTAAAAAGTCTTCATCGACTGAAAATTATTTCCGAAGTTGAGTATTTCAATCTTTCCACCCGTTTTGGACAGGTCTTTACGGCGGGAATTGGAGCGGAATCTATTAGGAAAATTTTGGAAGGAATAGATCTCAAAAAAGAAGTAGATACTCTCAAAAAAGAACTTTTGAAAGAAGAAGTTTCCGACAAAAAGAAAATATTGAAAAGAATAAAGCTTTTTAAGGGATTTATAAACGCTGGACTGCATTTGGAATGGATGCTACCGATCGCTATCCCGGTTATTCCGCCGGATTTGAGACCAATGGTGGCGTTAGATGGTGGACGATTTGCTACGTCTGATCTTAATGATCTATATAGAAGAATCATCAACCGGAATAATCGCTTGAAAAAACTGATTGAAATCGGAGCGCCAGAAGTGATTACTCGAAACGAAAAAAGAATGTTGCAAGAAGCAGTGGATGCACTTTTTGACAACAGTGCCAGACGCTCTCAAGTTTCCGTGGCCGCTTCAACTGGGCAAAGACGAGCGCTTCGTTCTCTTGCTGATACCCTAAAGGGAAAACAAGGACGATTTCGTCAGAACCTACTGGGAAAACGAGTAGATTATTCCGGACGATCAGTAATTGTGGTCGGACCAAAACTAAAACTTCATCAGTGTGGAATTCCGAAAAAAATGGGGCTGGAACTTTTCAAGCCGTTTATTATCAATAAACTGATCGAAAGAGAACTGGCATATAACGTGAGATCAGCCGGAAAAATGGTGGAAGCGGAGGCGGAAGAGGCCTATGACATCCTGGACGAGATTATTTCTCATCACTACGTTCTTCTTAACCGCGCTCCGACCCTGCACCGTCTGTCCATTCAGGCTTTCCAGCCAGTGCTCATTGAAGGAAAAGCTATCCAAATTCATCCAATGGTTTGTTCAGCTTTCAACGCGGACTTCGATGGTGACCAGATGGCGGTACACGTTCCACTGACTGACAAAGCCAGGTGGGAAAGCGGCAATCTGATGCTTTCCGCCAAGAACCTTTTGAAGCCAGCGAGCGGCGATCCAATCACCACTCCGACTTTGGATATGGTTTTGGGTTGCTATTACATCACTCACATCTCACCCAATGCCAAAGGAGAAGGAAAAATGTTTTCAACTTACGAAGAGGCGATAATGGCGTGTGAATTGGGTCATGTCGATATTAGAGCCAAAATTAAGGTTTTGCATGACAATGAAGTTTTGGAAACTTCCATCGGAAGGATCAAGCTCAATCTCATCATGCCCGAAGGATTTGAATATATTAATCACGAGATGACCAAGAAAGAATTGAAAGTGCTGGTAGCAAGAGTTCTAGAACTAAAAGGTCAGGAAGAAGCTGCTCAATTTGTGGACAGGATAAAAGACTTGGGATTTGAGTCGGTCACCAACTCCGGAATTTCTTGGGGGATGGACGACTTGATTGTGCCTGCAGGCAAAAAAGATATCATGATCGAAGCGGAAAAACAAGTAGAAACTGTCAAAAAGCAATATAATATGGGACTCCTGACTGAAGAAGAAAGAAAAGACAAGGTAATTGAGATTTGGAATGATTCCAAAAACAAAATTACTGATCTGGTGCGCGCCGGAATGGACAAAGAGGGTCCGGTATATTCCATGGTCTATTCCAAAGCCAGAGGTTCCGAATCAGTGGTGGTGCAGATGTCCGGAATGAAAGGTCTTATGGCCGGTCCAACCGGAGAAACGATCGAACTTCCGGTTAAGAGCTCTTTCAAAGAAGGACTGAACGTTTTGGAATATTTTATTTCTACTCACGGCGCCCGAAAAGGTATGGCTGACACCGCTCTTCGAACGGCGACTGCTGGATATCTGACTAGACGCCTTGTTGACGTGGCGCAGGATGTTATTGTTCGGGAAAAAGATTGTCATGATAAAAATGGCGCTTTCATGTATAAAGAAGATTCTGATCGAATTGGCCAGAGCTTTGCCGCCAGGATCATTGGTCGTGTTCTTTTGGAAGACGCTGTTGATCCAAAGACCGGAGAAGTTGTCGCCGCTAAGGGTGATATGATTTCCAAGATTCAGGGTGAGCAAATTGAAAAAGCCAATATGGACAAATTGAAGGTTCGATCGATTATCACTTGCAAAACTGCCCGTGGAGTGTGCCAGAAATGCTATGGAATGGACTTAGGACGTGGACATTTGGTGGAAATCGGTCAAGCTGTCGGAATTGTAGCGGCGCAGGCCATCGGTGAACCTGGAACGCAGCTTACTATGCGTACCTTTCACATCGGAGGAGTGGCCGGAACAGATATTACTCAAGGTCTTCCCCGAGTGGAAGAAATTTTTGAAGCCCGTCCGCCGAAAGGTGAATCAGTTGTCAGTGAAATCGACGGGAAGGTTTTGGAAATTGAAAATGTCGACAAAAATATTATTGTCAAAATTGAAGCGACTGACAAAAACAAGACAATCAAAGAATATCAACTTCCAGCTGGAACAACGGTCAAGGTGGCCACTGGTGATTTGGTCGGAAAGGGATCGCAACTCAATGAAGGTCACATCGATCTTAAAAAATATTATAAGATCACTGGCTGGGAAGAAGTTTGTCGCTATATCATTCGGGAAATTCAGGAAGTGTATGCATCACAAGGTGAAGGTATCAACGACAAACATATTGAAATTATCATTCGTCAGATGTTTTCTCGCATTAATATTTTGACCGAAGGCGATAGTAATTTCTTGGTTGGCGACATCACAGAAATAGACGAATTTAATGAAGAAAACACTCGCGTCAAAGAGCGAAATGGCGAAATGGCCAAAGGTGAAAAAATGCTTCTTGGAATCACCAAAGTGGCTCTTTCCACTGAAAGTTTCCTCTCTGCGGCGTCTTTCATGGAAACCGCCCGCGTGCTCATCAATGCGGCTGTTGCCGGCAAAGAAGACAAGCTGCGCGGTCTCAAAGAAAACGTCATCATCGGAAAACTTATTCCAGCAGGGACAGGGTTTCGGAATATAAAGTAGATTTTAGCTGTTAGCTTATAGCTTTTAGGATAGAAAAAAGCCCCGGATTATCCGGGACTTTTTAATAAGGAAAACTTGACAAATCTTATAATTACTGATAAAATTGATAATGTAATCTCATAATTTATAATAATTATATGAATTATATCCCAAGATTAATAACAAGTTCCATAGAAAATCGCTTATTTAAGGGAAAAGTCATAATTATCTATGGTGCCAGACAAGTTGGAAAGACCACTTTGGTCAAGAAAATTTTAGAAAAATACAGTTCAAGTGGCGATTATTTGAACTGTGAGTTATTATCCGTCCGAAAAGGGCTTTCGGAACCGGAAGCGGTCAAGTTGAAAAAGTTTCTTGGAAATTATAAAATCATTGTTCTGGATGAAGCTCAAAACATTCCCAATATTGGATTAATTCTCAAAATAATTGTAGATACTTACCCAGAACTGCAGATTATTGCTACCGGCTCATCCAGTTTTGATTTAGCGCAAAAAATTTCCGAACCCATGACAGGAAGAACCTTTACTTTTATGCTTTATCCAATTTCGTTAAGAGAAATTAGACAAAAAGAAAATTTAATCGAAGTAGAGGCAAAACTGGAAAGTTTGTTAAGATTTGGAAGTTACCCGGAAATACTGACTCTAAGTGAAGGTGAATCCAAGGAGCGTCTCAACGAAATCGCGTCCAAATATTTATATAAAGATATTTTAAGTTTCGAAGGTCTTAAGAAGGCTGATGTTATAAGAAATCTTCTGGAACTTTTGGCTCTTCAGTTGGGCAATGAAGTTTCTTATAATGAATTGGCCACAAAACTTGGAATTGATCGGTTAACCGTTCTAAAATATATAAATATCTTGGAACAATCATTTGTTGTTTTTCGTCTAAGGGCTTTCAGTCGAAATCTTCGAAAAGAGATATCCAAATCGGTTAAAATATATTTTTATGATTTGGGCGTCAGAAACAGTATAATTGAAAGCTATAACCGGCTAGATGTAAGAAACGACACTGGAGCGTTGTGGGAAAATTTTTGTATCGTGGAAAGAAAGAAAAATAACGAAAGCGATTTCCGATTTGTGAATTCATATTTTTGGCGCACATATGATCAAAAAGAAATTGATTATATCGAAGAAAAAGACGGCCAACTTCGTGGATTTGAATTTAAATGGAACGCGAAAAAGGACATAAAATTACCAAAAGAGTTTATAAAAAGCTACA
Organism: Parcubacteria group bacterium; assembly: GCA_041661275.1. Taxonomy (GTDB): domain Bacteria; phylum Patescibacteriota; class Minisyncoccia; order Moranbacterales; family UBA2206; genus JBAZUU01. The sequence continues at coordinate 25,742 of JBAZUU010000004.1, forward strand.
ACGCGACGGTGGAAAAAGTTGATCCGGAAAATTATTGGAAGTTTTTGAAACTATAACGCGCAAAAAACGTCATCATCGGAAAACTTATTCCAGCAGGGACAGGGTTTCGGAATATAAAGTAGCTTTTATGGAAAAAACGACTTGGCTTATCGTCAGGTCGTTTTTGTTTTGTAGAGTAGTAGTTGACTACAATTCCTTATGATGATACTATATCACTATAAAAACAAAATAATGAAAAAAGATTTTGTAAAGTGGCAATTAGAAAAAGAAATAATAAATAGCCGAAATAGAGAAATATATTTTCGCGAAAGGCAAATATGGTGGTGTAGCATCGGACTCAATATTGGTTATGAGCAGGATGGTAAAAATGAACGATTTGAACGCCCGGTTTTGATTTTGAAAAAGTTTAGTAAGGATTTATTTTGGGCTTTGCCAACCACCAGCCAAAATAAAACAGGAGCCTATTATTACCAATATAACTATAACGGCAGAAAATACTCCATAATACTTTCGCAATTACGAGCATTGAGTAGTAAGCGATTATTGAGAAAAATAAGAAAACTGCGGGAAGACGACTTCGAAAAAGTAAAAACTTCCGTAAGAAGTTTGATATAAAAAACGAAACCCTCCTTTCGGAGGGAATCTCGGAGCTTCGAATTGCTTCAAAGCCATTTGTAATGTAATACTACCACAGAGTCAATTTTATTGCAATAGCGGGTTTATTGTCCAGGTAAACCCTATTTTGTTGGTCTTTTCCCGCCGGGCGTGTATAATTAGGACAAAATTGAAATTATTATGGACCTAATTAATTCCTGGCAAGCCTGTTTAATACTTCTTTTGATCTTCGGAGTAATTTATATCCAGTTTTTTAAATATGCCGTTTCTGGCGCGAAAAAAGACGGGGCATCAACAGTGATTCTTGAAATAATGAGCGGGTTAGTTCTATTGATATTCATTCCATTTTTTCCATTAAAACTTCCCGCGGATATAAAACCATACCTACTTTTATTTTTAGCCTCCTGTTTTTATGCGTTAAATGACAGACTCCAAACATCTGTAAGGAGAAATCTGGATGTATCTATTTTTTCTATTATGGGTCAGCTTTTTAGGGTGTTTTTAGTTCTCTACGGAATATTTCTTTTTGGTGAAAAAATAGCACTCAATCAAATAATCGGAGCGGCTATGATTTTTTTAGGAACAGCTCTGTTGTTCTATAAAAAAAAGCGATTTCAGCTTAATAAATATGTATTATTTAGCGTCATTGCCTCGGCTTGTTTGGCAACAGCCCTTATTATAGATGTCGATATATCACGCGGATTTAACCTGCCCTTTTATATCATAATTACCCTTTTTGTTCCAGCCATTATAATTTCAATTACTGGAAATATTTCCATTAGAGATTTGAAATTCGAATTTAATACCGATAGGCGCAAATACTATATAATTGTTGGCGCAGCCTGGGCTCTTTCGATGTTATTTACCATCCGATCATTGCAACTCGGAAAAGTATCCCTGGTAGCCCCGCTTCAAACTTTGTCAGTTTTATTGAATGTGATTTTGGCATATTTTCTTTTGAAAGAAAGGGAAAATCTGTTAAAAAAGATTATTTTAGTTTGCATTATAACAGCAGGAGTATTTATAATATTAAAATAAATCTATGAAATTATGTAGCGCGTGTCTTTTGGGAGTAAATTGCCGTTATGATGGAAAAAATAAGGCGAATGAGAAAGTTTTGGAATTATCAAAAAAAGAAAAGTTGATTCCTGTTTGTCCGGAACAATTGGGCGGTCTTCCCACGCCAAGAACTAAATCAGAAATTTTAGATGGGAAAGTTATTACTGAAAAAGGAGAAGACGTGACGGAGAAATTCCAAAAAGGAGCGGAGGAAACTCTCAAAATTGCCAAAGAAAATAATATTACCGAAGCGATTTTGAAACAAGAAAGCCCATCTTGTGGCTGCGGAAAAATTCATGACGGAACATTTTCAGGGAAAGTTATTGAAGATTGGGGGATTACAGTGGATTCATTAAGGAAGAACGGAATAAAAGTTATTTCGGAGGAGGAAATATAAAGAGGATAAAAAATATGATTCTAGCGCATACAATTGTCGGTGTGGCGGCGGGGAATTATTTTGGACATTTTTGGTATGTTCTTATTGGTTCCATATTCCCGGATATTGACCATATTTTCGTGCTCTTGAAAAACAAAATATTTTCGCCGAAAAGGATCATTGACACACTACGTTTTGAGAAAAAATATAATTTAAGCTTCAAGACAAAATATGTTCATTCTGTTTTTGGAGCGATTGTTTTCAGTTTACCGATAGCAGTTTTTGACGTAGAGGGAGCAGGATATTTCTTTTTGAGTTATCTCGGACATCTAGCCATGGATTATCCAGACTATGACGAAAAACAATATCTATATCCTTTAAAGATTAAATTCCAAGGATTCTGGCCGATTTTCTCTAGGCAGGAGATCCTCCTTACGTTATGTCTTGTCGTTTTTCTTTTTATTAATTTAAATAATTATTTACGTAATCCCGCCAGCCGTGATGAGCTGGTTTTTTGTACTTGAGGTTGATGTATAAGCCAAATTGTAGTATATTATGATTATGGGAAAATATGAGGCGAAAATTCCTGAAATAAAGGAAAGAATAGTCAAAGAAATCGATCCGGAGAAGATTATTCTTTTCGGTTCTTACGCTTGGGGAAATCCAACCGAAGATAGCGATGTCGATTTATTTGTCGTGAAAAAAAGCTCTGAAAAGAGACTTGAACGGCAGAGGAAATTGAGAAAAATTCTTTTTGATAGTATTAGTGGTAATTTCCCCGCAATGGATATTCTCGTGTATACTCCAGAAGAGACTGAAAAAAGTGTCAACGAGCATAAAAATCTTTTTATAGAAGATATCTTGCGTCATGGAAAAACTATTTATACCAAGCCAAAAAGTGCGTTCAATGTAAAGCTTCCTGCAAGGCCGTTAACTATTCTACATGAATCATAATTATGATAACAGAATACGTTAAAAATTGGTTCAAGCGTGCAGATGAGGATTTAGAGCTTATAGAAATATTATTAAAAGAGGAGTCTTTTTCTCCTAATCCTGTTTGTTTTCACGCTGAACAAGCGGCGGAGAAATACCTAAAAGGGTTTTTGGCTTATCGTGATTTGCACGTAAGAAAAATTCATGATTTGGAGATTCTCATTGAAGACTGCGAAAAAATTGATCAGACTTTTAAAATATTGCAAGATAGCGCGAAATCATTAAATCAATTTTATATTGAGTCGCGTTACCCTGATGATTACATAGAATTTTCAATTCAGGATGCTGAAGAGGCCTACGAAGCGGCGAAGAAAATTAAGGACTTTGTGCTATCAAAAATAAAAAATTTTTGATTATTGCTACCAGAATTTGACTTTTCCGCCGAATGGGTGTATAATAGATGTATAGTAAAAGAACGGGTGTCAGCCCGTCTTTTTTATTTAATTAATAAAAAACCTCATATCTTAGCGAAAATCGCTGATTTATAGGGGGAAAAACAAAAATGACTGACGAAACACAAGTCCCTATCGCTCCTACTCCAGCGGAACCGGAAGTCCCTTCTACTGAAGGAGGAGACGGGACTCCGGCTGAGGACTGCCCTCACTGTGGCAAGCGAGCAGAAGAGGAAGCGGAGTCTAACGAGCTAAACATGGCGATTCTTATCGCTTTAGTACCGGCTCTGACCATCACTCTTTTTTCCAACTTAGGATTGTTCTAAGAGAAAAAATAAATCTTCAAGTCAAAAAGGCGGATTAATTTCGGCCTTTTTGATTTTCCTCAAAAGACAAAAATCATTATCTTCCTCTCCCTTTGGGAGAGGATGTCTGTCAAAGTTTTTACGAAGTAAAAATTTAGGCGGACAGGAGAGGGAGGGACTTTTGATTTTTTATCAGACTATGTTAAAATACTCGTATGGGACGGAAGAAAAAAAATAAAGACGCTGAAAACGGATCCTCCTTGGACAAGCCGCAGGAGGGAAAAAGCAAAATAAAACTCAATATCGCGGGGGAGGCTAAGAGGAGCGCAGTGGCGGTCTTTTTGTTTGCGTTAGCTTTAGTCATGATCTTGGGATTTTTAGGCTCTTCCGGGGTAGTGGGAGAAAAATTAAGCAGGTACAGCGGGTTCGCACTCGGCTGGGCCAAGTTTATATTCCCTCTTTTTCTTGTAATCGCTGGAATTGTGCTTCTTTTCAGAAAGGAGAAATCTTTTTATGTAACTAAACTCCTGGGACTGGCGCTTACTCTTTTGGCGCTGGTCAGTTTTTTCCATTGGCTCTATGATACGTCAAAAATGTCCGAAGCGGCTGCGGCCGGTCTTGGCGGCGGATATTTGGGATATGCCATGGCCTATATCCTCACTAAGTATTTAGGAACATATGGCAGTCTGGTCATTATTGTAATGCTGTTTTTTATCGGAATTATCGTCGCTTTCAATTTTTCGATAATTTCGCCCCTGGAAAAATTACGCAAAAAAGAGGAAGGAGAAGAAAAGCCGGAGGAAACTACTTTGCCGCAAGAACCGGTTGTAGCTCCAGTGGAAATTTCTGAAGAAGCAAAAAAAGAGAATGAAGAAAAAGCGGATTTGGAAAAGAGCAATATTTCTAAAATTGAATTTGTGGAAGGTCCGGATCAATTTGTTTCATCAGCGCTTTCGGCCGGATCGGGCGATGAATCAAAAGGAAATATAGGATTCGGGCGAAAAACTGTCGGAGTATCAGGAAAAAGAAGTATGAAAAACAAATGGCTTTTCCCACCCCTCGATCTTTTGGAAGAAAGCACTGGAGTGGCCAAAGGAGGAGATGTGGAAAAAAATGCGGAAATAATCCAAAAAACTCTCCATAATTTCGGGATAGAAGTGGAAAAAGGCGAGATAAAAACAGGACCGGCTGTGACGCAATATAGTTTTCGGCCGGCCATTGGGGTAAAAATTTCCAAGATTCTGGCGCTACAAAATGATTTGTCTTTGGCTCTCGCCGCCCATCCCATTAGAATTGAAGCTCCGATTCCAGGAAAATCTTTGGTCGGAGTAGAAGTGCCAAACAAAGTAGCGGCTATTGTTCGATTGAAAGAAATTCTGGAAACCCAGGAATTTAAATTCAGAAAATCAAGCCTGACTCTGGCTCTCGGAAAAGACGTCAGTGGCTCTCTGACATTTGGAGATCTTTCCAAAATGCCCCATCTACTCATTGCCGGAGCGACTGGAACAGGAAAATCAGTTTGCATCAATTCCATTATCACTACGCTTCTTTATGAGAACTCACCGGAAGATCTGAAATTTATTATGGTTGATCCAAAGCGCGTGGAGCTTTCACTATATAATGGTATACCACACCTTCTTTCCGGTGTAATCGTAGAAAATGGGAAAGTAATAAACGCGCTCAAATGGGCGGTGGGAGAAATGGAAAGAAGATATCGCCTGTTGCAAGATGCCGGATCGCGCGATATTGCTTCATATCAGGAAAAATCTCGTGCGGGAAAAAAGAAAAGGATAACTGATCCGGAATCGGGAGAGATTCACGAAGAAGAATTGGAAAATTTGCCATATATTGTTATTGTGATTGATGAACTGGCCGATCTTATGGGCAGCCACGGCAAAGAAGTGGAAGGAGCGGTAGTGCGTCTGGCGCAAATGGCCAGAGCTGTCGGCATCCATCTCATCATTTCTACCCAACGTCCGTCTGTCGAAGTTATCACCGGGCTCATCAAGGCTAATATTACGACTCGCATCGCTTTTCAGGTGGCCACTCAAATTGATTCCAGAACTATTCTTGATATGGGTGGCGCGGAAAAACTTTTAGGAAATGGTGATCTCTTGTATCTCTCTGCCACTTCGCCCAAACCGAAAAGAATCCAGGGAATATTCGCCAGTGAATCAGAGGTGAAGCGAGTGGTGAAATTCGTGAAAGGCCAAAGGAAGGAAGAAACGCCGGATGAGGAAGAAATGTCTCCGGCTATGTTTGAGAAAAAATCCAACATATTGGAATTTAACGACACGGCTGATGGCGGATCAGAAGACGAACTTCTGGAGGCGGCCAAGGCAGAAGTAATCCGGGCTAAAAAAGCTTCTGCTTCACTTTTGCAAAGAAGACTGCGTGTCGGATATGCGAGAGCGGCAAGACTTCTGGATATATTGGAAGAAAAAGGGATAGTTGGTCCGTCTGACGGAGCGAAGCCGAGGGAAGTCTATGCAGCAGACACTCAAAATGCAGAAGTAAATTATGAAAATCCGACAGAGGACCAAGGGACGAGAGATAAATGGAATCTATAGATTATGATAAACAGCGGTTTCACTAAAAAGAGAGTTGGCACAATGACATTGGGTGAAAAACTCAAGAAACTTCGCGCTGACAAACGAATTTCTCTTGGTGAAATTTCCCGAGTGACCAGAATCCAGATAATATATCTTGAGAGCCTGGAAGAAGGCGACTATAATAGTCTTCCGGCTGATGTATATGTCAAAGGATTTTTGCGCTCTTACGCTGATTTTATGGGCGTAGAAGAAAAAGCGTTGGTCAAACTTTACGAGAAAGAGAGAGGGATAAAAAATCATCTGGAAAGAAGCAAAAACCCTCAAAAAGAAAAGAAAAAAGAGCCCATTAGCATTTCTTCTTTTGTTTTTACTCCTAAAAAAATAGTCCTGGTCAGTTCAGTGCTCCTTGTTTTTCTCGGAGTTTTTTATCTTTATCGGGAAATAGGTTCTTTTGCTGACAGTCCAAGACTTCTCATTTTGAGTCCGCAAGCTAATGCGGCAGTGGACGGAAATTCAGTGACGGTGGAAGGAGTGACTGATAAGGACGCCAAACTATTTGTCAACGATCAGCCAATCCTGGTTAACGACGATGGAAAATTTCGCGAAACGATAACGATGCAGCCGGGAGTTAGCACGATAAATGTTAAATCGGTCAATAAATTCGACAAGGAATCGGTAGCCAGCGTGACAGTGAAATCGGGATCAGGGGAAGAAGTGGCTGGGGAGATGGACGTAAATGGTAATGGAGAAAACAATACAGACGGCTCCAAAAATAATGATGAAATTAATATGGAACTTCGAGTCGATCCCGGTCCGGTCTGGCTTTCAGTGGAAGCTGACGGCAGTCTGGTTTTTTCCGGAACGATGCTCACCGGCGCTACCCAAACTTTCAAAGGCAATGATAAGATTGTCATCAATTCCGGCAAAGGAAATGCAACATTCTTGAAGTTCAATGGAAAAGACATCGGGCCGCTTTCACAAGATCCGGGAGCAGTGAGGGGGGCGACGTTTAATAAGGACACTAAATATTAGAAAGCGGTTGAATAGAAAATGGAAATTGGTTCAAGAGAATGGAAATTAGAAAACAGTAAATCCAACTTCTATTTTCTATTTTTCCAGAACTTATTTCTATTTTCCAATCAACTAATTTCTAGTGGGGGAGTTGCCAAGTTTTTACATTAGTGATACAATATCACTGTAATACTAAACTAACCCTGCGGGGTAAAAATAATATGACGGAAAAAAATGAGAAAGAATTGCAAAATGTTGTCGATGGAATAAAGGAGAAATTCGGCGACGGAGTAATCATGAAATTAGGGGACGTGAAAAAAGTAGACGTGGAATCTATTCCGACCGGTTCTATCTCTCTTGACATCGCGCTCGGTATCGGCGGCATTCCTCGCGGGAGAGTAGTGGAAATTTATGGGCCAGAATCTTCCGGAAAAACTACTTTAACTTTGCATATTATCGCTAACACTCAAAAAGCGGGCGGAGTGGCGGCGTTCATTGACGCGGAACACGCCCTTGATCCGGAATATGCCAAGAAAATTGGCGTCAATGTCAATGATCTTCTCATTTCCCAGCCGGACAATGGTGAGCAGGCACTGGATATCGTGGAAACCTTGGTTAGTTCGGGACAAGTTAATATAATCGTAGTGGACTCGGTGGCGGCGCTCGTTCCCAAAGCAGAAATCGAAGGTGATATGGGCGACCAGCATATGGGACGGCAAGCTCGGTTGATGTCGCAGGCTCTTCGCAAACTAACTTCTATCATTTCCAAATCTAATTGCACAGTTATTTTCATCAATCAAATTAGAATGAAAATTGGCATTGTTTTTGGCAATCCGGAAACGACCACTGGTGGAAACGCTTTGAAATTCTATTGTTCGGTGCGTATTGAAGTGAGGCGATCAGCGCAGATAAAAAAGGGTGAGGAGATCGTGGGCAATAGGACAAAAGTAAAAATTGTCAAAAACAAAGTAGCGCCACCATTTCGCACGACCGAATTTGACATTATGTATAACGAAGGCATTTCAGCCTCTGGTGATGTCCTGGATACGGGCGCGAAATATGAAGTGATCGAGAAAAAAGGTAACTCATTCTCTTTTGGTGAAGTGAAACTGGGCGTAGGCCGCGAAGCCGCCAAACAATTTTTGAAAGAAAACCCGAAGGTGATGAAAGAAATTACCAAAGAGGTTTACAAGAAATTGAAAGAGATTGAGGGATAGGAATAGTTTTTGTTTTAAAACCCGCCGGATTGGCGGGTTTTACCGAATAAGGATACTATCGAGGACTTTACTTGACATAATAAAAATAATTGTATATAATGGTAATATACAAAAATGAAAATAAATCTTGCCCAGATTTCTGGTTTCGATTGGGATAAGGGCAATTTGAGAAAAAACAAAGATAAGCACGACGTGGATAACTTTGAATGTGAAGAAGTTTTTTTCAATAAACCCCTTTTTTTCGGTTTAGATAAAGCCCATTCACTTATGGAAGAAAGACGGTTTGTCTTGGGTATTACAGATGCAGGAAGAAAGTTAAGTCTTACTTTTACAGTAAGAAAAAGTTTAATAAGAATTATTTCTGCTCGGGATATGAGCAAAAAAGAACGCGAAAAATATGAAAGAAATCAAAAAATTTAGGCCGATTCCTAAATTCAAAAGTGAAAAGGAAGAGAGAAGATTTTGGGAAACGCATGATACGGTTGATTATATTGACTGGGATAAAGCCCAAGGGGGTGTTTTGTTTCCCAATCTGCGTCGTTCGACGCGGACGATCTCTTTGCGTTTAACGGAAAGCATGTATCAGGCTCTCAAAACAGAGGCAAATAAACAAGATGTGCCTTACCAGTCGTGTCTAAAAATGATTTTAGCCGAAAAACTAAAAAAATGCTAAAAAACCCGCCAAAATTCCGGCGGGTTTTTTCTCGCCCTTTTTTCTTGCCTAAACTATTTTCGTCTGGTAAGATAGAAAAAGAACAAAAACCTCTTCGTGAGGTTTATTAATTAAAAATGAAAAAAATATTCTACAACAAAGTCATTAGAGATAGAATTCCTGATGTTATCAAGGAGTGGGGTGGAGTTTTTGAAATTAAGAAACTAAAAGGAATAGAATTTGAAAAAGAATTGATCAAAAAAGTCGGAGAAGAAGCTAGCGGACTTCTGGCGGCTAAAGATAGGAAGGAATTAATTTCCGAGTTGGCAGATGTTGTTGATGTTATCGAAGAAATTAAGAAGTTGAAAAAAATATCTACTTCTGAATTGAAAAAGGCTCAAAAAGCGGGCTTTGCCAAAAAAGGCGGATTTAAGAAGAAATTATTTCTAGTATGGTCATCGGATACCGGATACAAAAGCAACGAGCGAAGGTATAAAAAAAGCTAGCCTCGACGGGCTGGTTTTTATTTGAGCAAGTTCTTGCCCAAAACATTTTTGTCTGGTAGGATGAAATAAGTAAAAAAGCAACAATAAAATTGTTGACTAATATTAAAGAGGAGAAAAAATATGAAAAATGATCATCCTTCAAAGGAAAGAACGCTCGTCATAATCAAGCCGGATGGCGTACAAAGAAGCCTTATCGGTGAGATCGTCAAACGCTATGAAAGGGTAGGTTTGAAACTTATTGCCATGAAAATGATGGTTGCCACTGAAGAAATGGCGACAAAACACTACTATGAAGTAGGTGGCGACGCGTGGCTCGAAGAAGTGGGCAGGAAAGCAGCAGCGGCCTATGAGAAGAAGGGATTAAAATCTCCGTTTGCTACCTTCAAGGACAACGGCGTCGCTATTATGAAATCTAACGCCAAGTATTTGAGCTCCGGGCCGGTAGTGGCAATGATTTGGCAAGGCAATCAGGCGATTGGACTGGTGCGAAAAATTACCGGAGGGACAGAACCGCTCTCGTCTGATGTTGGAACGATCCGTGGTGATTATGCCATCGATACCTATCAGATGGCTGACCTCGATCAAAGAAGCATCAGAAATCTGATCCATGCTTCCGGATCAATCGAGGAAGCGGAAAAGGAAATTCCTATTTGGTTTTCCGAGAAAGAAATTCTGAATTATAACCACATACAAGAAAAAATTCTGTATGACGTGAATCTTGACGGGATTTTGGAATAGTTTGCAGTTCCTTCAGGAGAAAGGAATTTAAAAATGAGCCAGAAGGTAGTTTATGTTAATTGGAAACGCAATGAAGGTTTTACCTGCGATGAATGCGGGCTGCCGGGCGATTCTCGAGATTCGCGTATAAGATTACGCAATGGACAAATAATGCGGCTGTGCATGGCTGGTGGACATGCTCAATTCGGGCGACGTAGCCGCAGCCGGCAAGGCAACGTTTGTCGTACCAATGCGGCTGGTGAAAGGTTGAAAAAGTAAATGCTCAACATTTCAAAACAAGCGCCAAAAAAGGCCTGGATTATTCCCGGCCTTGATTTTTTTCCAAGAAAATTATTTCGACATCGTTTTCAGGCATTTGGTGCAGACTTTCTTCCGAACCCCGCCAATTTTTTTGCTTTGAAGATTGATAGCAAATTTTCGAAGAGTCTTGACATTGGAATGGCTGACTTGGTTTCCAGTTTGACTTCCTCTACCGCAGATATCACATACTCGACTCATGATCGTAAAACGCATAACGCATAACGCATAACGTAAAAAGCAATAATTTGCGTTCCACGCTCCATGTTCTACGCTTCGCGACTAGTTGATTTATTACAAAATTTAGATTATCATAGTAAATGTTATTTAGCAAGCCATTTGGCAGAAAACTATGTCTAACGAAATCGTTTTAATTGCCTTTTATGTCATCATCCTTCTTTACTCGGTCATTTTGCACGAGGTTTTTCATGGTATTGTGGCGCTTTGGCTAGGCGATGTGACGGCTAAGTATGCCGGACGAATTTCAGCCAATCCTTTCAAACACATCGATCCTATGATGACCATTCTCATGCCGATATTACTCCTTATTCTGACGGCTGGACATTTTGCTTTTGGTGGAGCGAAACCTGTCCCGTATAATCCATACAATCTAAGAAATCAAAAATGGGGACCAGCTATGGTCGCCTTGGGCGGGCCGTTGTCCAATATCGTTATTGCTCTAGTCGCGGCAATAGTTGCTAAACTTATAGCCATCCCCGCTATGCTAAAGGTATCTATAATAAACGATTTTGGGGTTTTATATGGAAGCAGTCCTAATTGGACATCTCTCGCTCAATATATGCATGATTCATTGGGAGCAATATTTTTTGTTCTTCTCGTTATGATAATCATTTGGAATGTCCTTTTGGCGTTTTTCAATCTGATTCCCATTCCGCCACTAGATGGATCCAAAATCTTGTATGGTATTTTTTCCATAAAAGTAGAGACTATGGCATTTCTGGAACAATTTGGCTTCATTTTTTTGATAGCGATCATATTTATTTTTGGCGGACTACTGAATCTATTTTTGGTGTTCTTTTGGAATATCTTTTTAAGCATTGCCATATAGCCATTAGTTGACAGGTATGAATATATCATTTATGATTATTCTGCTAGCCTCTGGGCGTGCTTTTTTATTAATGTTTGTAAATTAGAATAATATAATATGCCGACAATAAATCAGTTGAAAAGAAAAGCTCGGAAATCAGTGAAGAGTAAGAGTAAAACTCCGGCTTTTAAGCATGTTTTCAATACTCTAAAAAATCGTCCAGTAGATGACAACAGCCCGTTCAAGCGCGGGGTTTGTGTCAAAGTTTCCACTACTACTCCCAAAAAACCAAACTCGGCTCTCCGAAAGATCGCAAGAGTCCGCCTCACCAATGGAATGGAAGTCACTGCTTACATTCCTGGCATCGGACACAACCTCCAAGAACACTCAATTGTCATTATCCGCGGCGGAAGAGTAAAAGACCTTCCGGGCGTTAGATATCATATTGTTCGGGGAGTTCTCGATGCTTCCGGAGTTTCCAACAGAAAAAGAGGACGAAGTAAATATGGAGCTAAAAAGGAAAAATCTAAAGAATAATTGTAGTCTCTACGAATTACGAATTGGTACGAATGTAACGAAATACGAATAATCGTTAATAAGGACAATTTAAAAAATCAATCGTTCGTACATTCGTAAAGGTTCGTATTTCGTAGAGAAATAATTTAAACAAACATGGCAAGACGTAAACGAATATTTGAAAAGCACGTAAAACCCGACACCAGGTACGGCAATCTTTTGGTTGGGAAGTTTATCAATAACATAATGAAGGATGGGAAGAGAACTACGGCAGAAATGATTGTTTATGGATCTTTTGATGAAATCCACAAGCGTACTAAGCGTGGAGGACTCAATGTCTTTGAGCAAGCTATCAAAAATATTTCTCCTCTTGTCGAGCTGAAATCCCGCCGAGTTGGTGGCGCTAACTATCAAATTCCGGTTCCAGTCATCGGGGAGCGAAGAACAACTTTGGCTATTCGCTGGATAAAAGTGGCCATTTTGGCTAAAAAAGGCAAGGGGATGGCTCAAAAACTGGCCGATGAACTGATCGATGCTTCTAATAAAACCGGAGCTTCTATGAAGAAGCGAGAAGATGTGCACCGAATGGCAGACGCCAACAAGGCTTTCGCCCATTTTGCATAAAATAAAAATATGGCTCGCCAATATCCAATTGAAAAGTATAGAAATATAGGCATCATTGCTCATATTGACGCCGGGAAGACTACTACTACCGAGCGTGTTTTGTTTTACACCGGAATCACCCATAAGATCGGCGAAGTGCATGAAGGCGAGGCCGTTATGGACTGGATGGATCAGGAACGTGAGCGTGGGATTACCATCACTTCCGCCGCGACTACTTGTTTTTGGAAAGAACATCAGATAAATATCATCGATACTCCAGGTCACGTGGATTTTACCGTGGAAGTGGAACGATCCTTGCGCGTCCTTGATGGCGGTGTAGTAGTTTTTGATGGCAAAGAAGGCGTGGAGCCGCAGTCGGAAACTGTCTGGCGGCAAGCGGACAAATATAACGTACCAAGAATTTGTTTTATCAATAAAATCGACAAAGAAGGAGCTGATTTCTATTACGCCCTGCGTACTATTTGGGACAGACTGACTCCAAACGCTGTGGCCGTGCAAATTCCGATCGGTGAGCGAGGAGAATTTTCTGGAGTTGTTGATCTCATCAAAATGAAAGCCTATACATTCGACGGAAAGATGGGAGAAATCGTGGTAGAGGGAGAAATTCCAGCCGAACTTCTGGACAAAGCCAAGGAATGGCGAGAAAAAATGGTGGAAAAAATTTCTGAAACTGATGACGCTCTAACTGAAAAATATTTGAACGGCGAAGAAATATCAATTGATGAAATCAAGAAAGCTCTTCGTCAGGCAGTTATTGACGTAAAACTAATCCCAGTCTTTACCGGCACCGCTCTTCGAAATAAGGGTGTGCAATTGGTTTTGGACGCTGCAGTTGACTATTTGCCTTCTCCTACGGACGTTCCAGCTATCAAGGGATTTGATGTCGATGACCGCGAAAAAGAAGTAGAAATAAAGCCGATAGACGAAGCGCCTTTTGCCGCTTTGGCTTTCAAGGTGGCGACCGATCCATTTGTCGGACAACTAACATTTTTTCGAGTATATTCCGGAGTGTTGAAAGCCGGTTCATATATTCTCAATTCTTCCAAAGGCGAAAAGGAGCGAGTAGGAAGAATTTTGCAGATGCATTCCAATCACCGTGAAGAAATCACTGAAATTTATTCCGGAGGAATCGGAGCTCTTGTTGGCATGAAAAATACGACTACGGGTGATACTTTGTGTGATCCTGAAAACCCACTGCTTTTGGAATCAATCACTTTTCCGGAACCAGTTATCCACATTGCTATTGAACCAAAAACCAAAGCCGATCAGGAAAAGATGGGGCTGGCTCTTCGAAAACTTTCTGAAGAAGATCCGACTTTTAAAGTCAGGACTGATGAAGAAACTGGACAAACGATCATTGCCGGAATGGGTGAATTGCATTTAGATATTATTGTCGATCGAATGAAAAGAGAATTCAAGGTGGAAGCCAATATTGGTCAGCCGCAAGTAGCTTATCGGGAAACAATCAGGACAACTGCGGAAGCGGAAGGGAAATATATTCGTCAGACCGGTGGACATGGACAGTATGGTCATTGTTGGATCAGGGTAACTCCTCAAGAACCGGGAGCTGGTTTCCTCTTTGAAAATGAAATCAAGGGTGGAGTTATTCCTCAAGAATTTATCGCGCCGATCGGAAAAGGAGTGAAAGATGCGCTGGATAACGGAGTTTTGGCGGGATATCCGATGGTGGACATCAAAGCGGTCGTTTATGACGGGTCATTCCATGATGTTGACTCATCAGAAGCGGCTTTCAAAATTGCCGGCAGTATGGCTTTCAAGGAAGCTGTGAGACGCGCCAAGCCAGTCATTCTTGAACCGATCATGCGCGTGGTTGTGACAACTCCTGAAAACTTTATGGGTGATGTTGTTGGCGATTTAAATAGTAAGCGTGGAATAATCAAAGAAATGAACGACCGAGGAGAAGGCAACGCGCGCGTTAAAGAAATCGAATCAGAAGTGCCGTTGGCCTCGATGTTTGGATACGCCACTGCTCTTCGCTCAATGTCCCAGGGACGCGCCAATTATGTGATGGAGTTTGACCACTACGCTGAAGTGCCGAAAAACGTGGCGGAAGAGATTATGGGCGGGAAGAAGTAATAAGAATCATAAAACTTTCAATAAAAAAACAATCTCGTTTATAGAGGTTGTTTTTTTGTCTAAAATTATTTCGCCTCCATATCCGTTTGCATGATCGACATCAGTTCGCCCTCGGAATCTTTGAAAGCGGCAAACCAGCCGACTTTCGGGATGGCGGTTTTTTCCATGGTGATCTCTCCGCCGTTTTTCTTGATTTTTTCCACATACTCATCAATGTCGGGAACATCGATAGTCAGGACGTTTCGCGGCATATCGCTTTTTTTGCTCATTCCGCCGTTTATTCCCGGTTTCTTGTCATCTCCAGTCATCACCATCCAATATTCCATCTGACTCGAAGGATCTTCCCATTTCTCAAGCTTCCAACCGAAGGTGTCGGAATAAAATTTAGACATCCGCTCCGGATCTTGGGCATATAAGTCGAAGTGCACTACTCGTGGCATAGGTTTGTTTTTAATGGTTACACTTATACTACCAATTGTACCTGATAATAATTCCATTTACAACCAGCTTGATTTATGAAATGATAAGTTTATGAAAAAGAAATCTATTGTCGTAGTTTTGGGAATAATTGAAAATGAAAAAGGGGAGGTTCTTCTTTCTCTTCGCAATGATCCGAAATTCGTCGGCGCCCATCTCAAATGGGATTTTGTCGGCGGGAAAGTGGAGATGGGCGAATCTCTGGAAGAGGCGCTTTTGCGAGAAGCCAAAGAAGAATCTGGCTTCAAGGTAAAAATCAAAAAGATGCTTCCACATTGCATTCGAAAAAACTGGAAGCTTCCAAATCATTTTCTACACGTTCTTGTTTTTTGTTATGTTACGAAGAAACTGTCTGGAAGATTATGCTCAAAAGACGCTAAAATTGATGGACTGAAATGGGTAAAACCAAAAGACGCACTGAAAATGGATCTTATCTTTTCGGCTCGCATTTTTCTTAAGCTTTATCTGCAGGAAAAGGCCAGAATGAAATAAAAAGGGGCATTAATTGTAGTAATGTCTGCAAAAGCCTTCCTAATCTGGTGGTATCTGGGTAGCGTAAAAGTTATTCAGGTATCAATGTAAAGCTCTTCACTTATGCAATTAAAGATTAGTATAGTGAAGAGAAAAATAACCACAGCAGCTATAAGTTGGTGTGGGGTTTTTTAATTATGGGAACGATTTTGGAAATGAAAAAGACTCCAGCTGGAGTCTTTTCGGGTGGTCGTGGCCAAGTCGACTTTTAAGGAATGGTTTGTCCTTTGGGCAATGGGGGATATGGTCCGCCAAGAACATAATCTTCGGGAAAACTTCTCTTCATTTCGTCTCCCTCCCTTTGAGCGTCAAGAACTGACTGTACCTCCGCTTCGGTAGGAACAAACCAATCTGGTGCGGCTTTTGCCCTCGAATCTTTTCTCTCATTGTCGTACGGCATAATCCCTCCTTCGCACTTTGCGCGTAAGTTTAAGATGGTGTACTGATTAAATTAGAGCAGCTTGTGATTTTTATGTCAAATTTGTAAAATTTGTAATAAATATTGACATAATAATTATGTTAAGTTAATATTCTTCTATAAGTAAAAAGAAATTTACTTTTACGATTATGTTAGATAAAAAGTTGAAAGAAGCACTGGATCTTTTGGGCGGAAAAGCCATTTTGAAGGATCAGGATCAGTACTATGTGCTTTTGTCCCTTAGGGAATTCAAGAAGATCAGGCAAGATGGCATATCGGGCTTGACAAAGCAAGAGTTAGTTGATAAGATAAACAACGATATCGCTTCCTGGAAATTTGCCCAAGAAGACGACAAAATTGATGAAATGGTGCTGGGCGAAATTGCTGACATCAAGGATGAAGAGATAATCTACGAGAAAACAGTATAAATCCTTGCCAAGATTCAATATTTAGTCTACACTTAATTTTGTGGATATAATAAAATTTAATAATAAAATTCGTAAATCTTACGAAGCCGGTCTTTAATTCCGGCGTAAAATTCGCCTCTTCGGCGAACCGTAGGTTACGCCAAAAAACTATGGCAGCAGAAAAATTCGAAAGAACTAAACCCCATGTCAATGTCGGCACAATCGGCCATGTTGACCATGGAAAAACCACTCTAACAGCGGCTATTCTTCATGTCTTGAGTTTCAAGGGCATGGCAAAGCCCAAGGGAGTGGATGAGATCGACAAGGCTCCTGAAGAAAGAGAGCGCGGAATCACCATTGCCACCGCTCACTGCGAATATGAATCCGACAAGCGTCACTATGCGCACGTAGACTGCCCGGGACACGCTGACTACATCAAAAATATGATTACTGGAGCGGCTCAAATGGACGGCGCTATCCTTGTAGTTGCTGCTACTGACGGTCCTATGCCTCAGACTCGAGAACACATCTTGCTGGCTTATCAGGTAGGTGTTCCGGAAATTGTAGTGTTTTTGAACAAAGTTGATATGGTTGATGATCCGGAGCTGATTGATTTGGTGGAAGCGGAAGTGCGAGAACTTTTGACTAAATACAACTTCGATGGTGAAAACGCCAAAATTATCCGCGGGTCAGCCTTGAAAGCTTTGAATTCCAAGAGCGCTGACGATCCTGATGCCAAACCGATTTTTGATCTGATGGCGGCACTCGATGAAAAAATCCCTGAACCGGTTCGCGATACTGACAAGCCATACCTGATGCCGATTGAAGATATTTTCTCCATTGAAGGTCGTGGAACAGTAGTAACCGGAAGAATCGAAAGAGGAACAGTGAACGTCAACGAAGAAGTGGAAATTGTTGGGCTGAAACCAACAACCAAAACTACTGTTACCGGAATCGAAATGTTCAATAAAACCCTGGACAAGGGAACAGCCGGAGATAACGCAGGGGTTCTTCTTCGAGGAACTAAAAAAGAAGATGTGGAAAGAGGACAAGTTTTGGCAAAACCCGGTTCTATCACTCCTCATACTGAATTTGAAGCAGAAGTATATATCCTGACCAAAGAAGAAGGTGGACGACACACTCCATTTTTCAAGGGATATAAGCCGCAATTCTATGTTCGAACGACCGATGTTACAGGAGAAGTGATGCTTCCGGAAGGAACTGAAATGGTTATGCCTGGAGACACTGTGAATTTCAAAGTGGTTCTTGGAGCGCCAGTGGCTATGGAAGAAGGAATGAGATTTGCTATCCGCGAAGGTGGAAAGACTGTCGGCGCCGGAGTGGTAACCAAGATTGTAAAATAAGTTTATTCTTAGCCCTGTCGCTCGCGAGCGACAGGATTTTAGAGTAAAGTTAGGTTATATTAAAAATTAGAATGGCTATCAAAAAGGAAGAAGAAGTAAAACCGAGAATTCGGATCAAAATCAAGGCGTACGACCATAAGATCATTGACCAATCAGCCAGACAGATTGTGGAGAATGCCGAGCGAACTGGGGCCAGTGTTACTGGGCCGGTTCCTTTGCCTACCGAGATCAGAAAAGTGACGGTCAACAAATCAACTTTCGTGCATAAAGATGCGCGGGAGCAATACGAGATGAGAATTCACAAGAGATTGATAGATATAACTAGCCCTACTCCAAAAACAATTGACAATCTGACCAATCTAGATCTTCCGGCCGGAGTGGATGTGGAAATAAAAATGTAGGTTACGAAATACGAAATCTGGTTTAAGTCCAAAGATTAAAATCGGAGGATACTAAGCTGGCAATAAGTAATCGGGTAATCATAAGCCCGGATATAATTGCGAGGCTTATGGATATCCGTTTTTTATTTTACTAAAATGACCAAGTTTATATTAGGAAAAAAACTAGGAATGACAACGATTTTTACGGATCAGGGAGCGCAAAATGTGACTCTCGTTCTATGTTTGCCTAACAAAATTTCCAAGACGAGAACAGTGGAAAAAGACGGATACAGCGCAACGCAGGTGGAAATCCAGAAAACTAAAAATAAAGTTTTCACAAAGGAATTCCGAACAGAGGAAAAAACTGAAGAGGAAATAAAAGTTGATGTGTCTGCTTTTGAAATAGGTGATATGGTGAAAGTCAGCGGAATAACCAAAGCCAAGGGCTTCCAAGGAGTCGTTAAGAGACATGGGTTCAAGGGTTCTCCAACATCGCACGGACACAAGCATGATGTGCGTGCCCCGGGCTCTATCGGTTCCGGGTTTCCCGAGCATGTGGTAAAAGGAAAAAGAATGGCCGGCCGAATGGGAGGAGAAAGGGCGACTACAAAGAATATTAAGATTGTTTTTATAGATAAAGAAAAAAATATGCTTGGGATCAAAGGCCCAGTGCCTGGCATT
Organism: Parcubacteria group bacterium; assembly: GCA_041661275.1. Taxonomy (GTDB): domain Bacteria; phylum Patescibacteriota; class Minisyncoccia; order Moranbacterales; family UBA2206; genus JBAZUU01. The sequence goes on from JBAZUU010000004.1 coordinate 44,998, forward strand.
CCGGGGAATATTGTGGAGATTAGAAGTGTTTAGCTCGGATACTTTTTATTTTTTGATTATGAAAATCAAAGTATATAATTTACAAGGAAAACCGGTTAAAGATATTGAATTATCCGATTCTGTTTTTGGATTGCCTCTTAATGCCGATCTGGTGCATCAGGTAGCGATGGCTATAACCGGAAATATGCGACAAGTATTGGCGCACACCAAAAACAGAGGAGACCGAGCAGGAAGCGGAAAAAAACCCTGGAAACAGAAGGGAACGGGACGAGCGAGAGTCGGATCAGTCAGAACTCCAGTTTGGCGAAAGGGAGGCGTGGCCTTCGGTCCAAGGTCGGATCGAAACTTCAAAAAGAAAGTGAATAGAAAAATGAATGCCAAAGCGATTGCTATGGTAATGTCTGGAAAAGTGAAAGATAAAGAATTGATTGTTGTTGATGATTTGGAAATGAATGAAAAAAAGACAAAAGAGATGGCTAAGGCTCTTATAAATTTGAAAATCAAGGGCAGAACACTTATGGCATATTCCGAAAAAGAAAAAGGCATGAGACTAGCCAGTAAAAATATCAAGAAAGTGGAAAATACTCTAACCGCGCAACTCAATGTTCTCGATATGTTAAATAATAAATATCTGGTAATGAGTGTTGAATCTGTAAAATATTTAGAAGGAAAATATGGCAAAGGAAGTAAATAAAACTGAAAAAATCGCATATAGAATCCTGGTCGAACCCTGGATTACTGAAGAAGCTACCAGAATTGGCGAGCTTAATAAATATATTTTCAAGGTGGCTAAAGGTGCTGATAAGAAAGAGATTAAAAAAGCGATCGAAGAAATATATGGCGTGACAGTTTTGTCAGTAAATACGGTCACTATTCCGGCTAAAAAAAGAATGCGTGGAGCAAAGGCTGGTTGGAAAACAGGACACAAAAAAGCGATAATCACCGTGAAAGAGGGAGATAAGATAGAATTGTTTGAGAACAAATGACGCGTAGCGTCATCCTGAGCGGAGTCCTGCTGAAAAGCAGGACGAAGTCGAAGGATCTAGTATAGGAAAATATTATGGCAATTAAAGTATACAAAAGAAATACAGCCGGAAGACGCAATATGTCAGTTGTGAAAGTTGATTATGTGACGAAAGGCAAGCCGGAGAAATCACTTTTGGCTAAGATAAATGAAAAGGCCGGACGATCTCATGGAACTATTTCCGTCCGTCACCAGGGCGGTGGAGCCAAGAGACGATATCGAATGGTTGATTTCATGCAGGATAAGCTTGGTGTTCCGGGGAAGGTGGCGGCTATCGAAAAAGATCCGAACCGCAGCGGATTTATCGCTCTAGTGCATTACAAAGACGGAGAAAAAAGATACATTTTGGCTGTTGAAGGAATGCGAGCTGGACAGGAAATTGTAGCTGACCAAAATGCGCCGATAAAAATTGGAAACAGAGCTAAAGTTAAAAATATTCCAGTGGGAACTATCATTTCTAATGTCGAACTATTCCCAGGGCGTGGCGGACAAGCGGTGAGAAGCGCAGGATCAGGCGCTATGCTGACAGCAGTAGATGAAAAGATGGCGCAGATAAAACTAGCATCAGGTGAAATTAGAATCGTGAGTATTGATTGCTACGCGACCATTGGACAGGTGAGCAATTTTGAACATAGCGCAGAAACTATCGGAAAAGCCGGAAGAAAAAGACATATGGGTGTGCGACCATCAGTGCGTGGATCAGCAATGAACCCAGTTGACCATCCACATGGCGGAGGTGAAGGAAGGCAAGGAATCGGCCTCAAGCATCCGAAAACTCCGTGGGGCAAACCGGCATTAGGAAAGAAAACCAGGAAGAAAAAGAAGTATAGTAATAAATTTATAATTAGCCGAAGACAGAAGAGGAAATAATTTAAGTATATGACAAGAAGTTTGAAAAAAGGGCCATATATAGATGAAAGGCTCATCAAAAAAGTTAAGGATAAAAAGCCTGGAGATCGTACACCGATCAAGACTTGGGCGAGGGCGGCTGTCATTTCTCCTGAAATGGTAGGACATACCTTTGCTGTGCATAATGGAAAGATTTTTATTCCGGTTCTCGCGACAGAACAGATGGTGGGGCACAGGTTAGGAGAGTTTTCTGCGACCAGAAAATTTGTCCGGCACGGAGGAAAGATGCAGAAGGAACTGGAAATAGCGGCTAAGCAAAAAGAGGTGGAAGCGTCGAAAGCGACCAAGGCCGAACCGGCGAAGAAATAAATCGCATAACACATAACACATAACACATAACATCGGATTCGTATTTTGTTCCATGTTACGTGCTACGGGTTACGTGATGAATATGAAAGTTACAGCAAAACTAGACAATTTGCGAATAGCTCCCAGAAAGACTAAGCTGGTGGCTGATCTCATCAAAGGACTCGACACGAAAGTGGCTCTTGATCAGTTGGATATGGAAGTAAAAAGAACTAGCCCCTATATGAAAAAATTGCTTTTAAGCGCTGTGGCTAACGCAGAAAATAATTTTGGTTTAGATAAGGACAATCTATACGTAGAAGATGTTGTTATCGGGGCAGGCCCGATACTCAAGCGTTGGATGCCAAGAGCCTATGGCCGCGCGGCGCAAATTTTGAAAAGAACATCAAAAATTACCATAGTTCTCGAAGAAAGAGTCGAAGGCAAAGGCCGAAAAACTAAGGAAGAGATGGCCAAGATTATGGAGAAAAGGCTGAAAGACAAGAAAAAGGAAGAAAAAGAACGGGCGGAAGTTGAAGGCAAGGAACCCGCCTCGACTCGTGGAGACGATCACTCGTCGATGCGAGGCGGGGAAAAAGAAACGGAAAATATCAAAAAAGACAGTGGTGGAGGAAAAAGCTGGGGGAGTAAGATATTCAGAAGAAAGTCGATGTAGGTTTAGTTAAAAAGTAAAAAGTAAAAGTTAAAAGTAAAGAAAAAATTAAACAGCTTCAAATATTTTGGACTTTTAATTTTTAACTTTTAACTTGAGCGAAGCGAACATGGGAAATAAAGTAAATCCAGTCGGACTTCGAATAGGAATAACTCAAGGCTGGAAGTCCAAGTGGTTTTCTAAAAAAGAATATAAGACTAATCTGCGGCAGGATCTGGAAATCCGTACTTTCGTCATGAAAAAATGGAAGAACGCTTCTATCGCTGAAGTGGAAATAGAAAGATCAGCTGCGGCTGTCAGAATTATTATCAAGACTGCCCGTCCCGGAGTTCTGATTGGTCGGGGAGGAAGTGGTATTGAAGATGTCAAAAAGCAGCTTCAGGATAAGTTTTTCAAAAGTAACAAGAAGTTGAATTTAAAAATAGAAGTGCAGGAAGTGAAGAATTTTGAAGAATCCGCGCAGCTTGTTGCTCAAAACGTGGCAGAACAGTTGGAAAAAAGAATGCCATTCAGAAGAGTGTTGAAAAGCATGCTGGAACAAGTGATGAAGAATAACACAGTAAAGGGAGTGAAAATAGAAGTGGCGGGTCGGCTTGGTGGCGCTGAAATGTCCAGGCGTGAGTGGTCAGCCAAAGGAACATTGCCTCTGCACACTCTGCGCGCTGACATTGATTTTGCCAGAACTACCGGATATACCACTTATGGGACGCTGGGAGTGAAAGTTTGGATATACAAAGGAGAAGTATTTAATAAAGTTAAGACTGAAAGATAAAACCGATGTTGATGCCCAAGAAAGTAAAACATAGAAAGATTCAACGAGGCGGAGCGATCCGCGGGAATGCTAATCGTGGAAACACTTTGAGCTTTGGCAGTTATGGCCTGAAATCGTTGGAAGCGGGACTAGTTTCTTCAAGACAAATTGAGGCATCACGTCGCGCTATGACCAGATATATCCAGCGTGGTGGAAAAATTTGGATTAGAATATTTCCGGATAAGCCGATGACTAAAAAAGGTGATGAAACTCCGATGGGAAAAGGAAAAGGATCTGTCGATCATTTTGTGGCAGTAGTAAAACCCGGAAGAGTGGTATTTGAAATGGACGGAGTAAAGAAGGAAATTGCAGTGGAAGCAATGAGACTAGCGGCCTATAAATTAAATGTAAAGACGAAATTTATCAGCAAGGAATAAAATTAAAAAGCATGAAAGTAAAAGAATTAAGAGAAAAAGGAATAGAGGAGCTCAAAAAGCTTTTAGCGGAAAAGAGAGAAATTGTCCGAAAAGCCAGATTTGATATGGCAACGAAGCAGGTGAAAAATAACCGTCAGAAAAGAAATGAGAAGAGAGATATTGCCAGAATTATCACATTAATAAAAGAGAAGAAACAATAATATGGAAAAGAATAATAATATTAGTGCTAAGAAAAAAGGAATTGTTGTCAGTGACAAAATGGCCAAAACCATTGTTGTGGCCGTGACTGAATTCAAGACTCATCCCAAGTACAAGAAAAAATACAAATCAACCAACAGATATAAGGTTCATGATGAAGATAATAAGTATAAAGTTGGGGATGTTGTCGAGATCGTCCCGACTAAACCGATGAGCAAGGAGAAATTTTATAAAGTGACGACGTAGTCGTCATCCTGAGCGAAGTCCTGCTGAAAAGCAGGATGAAGTCGAAGGATCTATACAAATATATGATACAAGCAGAATCAAAACTAGTCGTAGCTGATAATTCTGGTGCCAAGATCATCGAGTGTTTCAAGGTGCTTGGCGGTTCAAGAAGGCGATATGCTGGTCTGGGTGATGTTATCGTGGCTTCCGTAAAGTCATCAGAACCTCGCGGAACAGTCAAAAAAGGCGAGGTAGTGAAAGCGGTGATAGTGAGACAACGAAAGGAATTTAGAAGAAAAGATGGTTCATATATCCGATTTGATGAAAATGCAGCGGTAATTGTTGACGGGAAAGATCCAAAAGGAACAAGAATTTTTGGGCCTATCGCGCGAGAATTGCGAGACCGGGGATATAGCAAGATAATTTCACTCGCTCCGGAAGTATTGTAATCTTTACTAATTACTAATTTTGTAAGAATATACCGATTGCGAATAAAGATTAGTATATTAGTATAAGATTCGTAATTAGTAAAGAATAATTCATATTAAATTCATGAAGATAAAAAAGAACGATATCGTGATAATGCTTTCAGGAAAAGACCGCGGAAAAACGGGCAAGGTTTTGCGAGTGGTTGAGAAAGGAAAGGTTACGGTAGAAAATTTAAATACAGTCAAAAAACATAAACGTCCCAGACGAGAAGGAGAAAAAGGTCAGCGAGTAGAAATCCCGAGATTGGTAGATATATCAAAAGTAGCGCTTGTTTGTCCGAAATGCGGAAAAGCGACAAGGATCGGCTATAAAATTTCAGGAGAGATAAAATCAAGATTTTGTAAAAAGTGTAAGAGTGAGATATAAAATAATGGAAAATATTCGAGAAAAATATTATAAAAAAGCCCTGCCGACAATGAAAAAAGAATTCGGGCTCAAAAATGACCTGGAAGTTCCTAGAATCACCAAGGTGGTTGTTAATACTGGAATAGGAAAATTTATCAAAGACTCTTCTTCTGTTGAGGAAATTCAAAAAGCCTTGACCGCTGTTACAGGACAAAAAGCGATAATGGTGAAAACCAGAAAGTCTATTGCCGGATTCAAGACAAGAGCGGGACTGGAAGTGGGAGTGAAAGTGACTCTTCGTGGTCCTCGAATGTGGAGCTTTTTGGAAAAATTAGTCGGAGCTGCTATGCCTCGCATCCGGGACTTCAGAGGAATTAAGCTGACATCAGTGGATAGCAATGGTAATTTAAACATTGGCCTCAAAGAACATACGATTTTTCCGGAAATTTTGCCGGAGTCAGTGAAAAATATTTTCAGTTTGCAAGTGAATGTTACCACTAACGTAAGAAATAGAGATATGGGAATAGCATTATTTAGAAATTTAGGTTTTCCAATAGAGCATAAGTAATAAGAAATAGTTGTTAAATTTTATGGCAAAGAAATCCGTAGAAGCAAGAGCAAGAAAAAAACCGAAATTCTCAACAAGAATAGTCAGGCGCTGTTGGAAGTGCGGAAGAAAACACGGTTATCTTCGTCAGTTTGACATTTGCCGGATTTGCTTTCGGGAATTAGCCAGTACCGGTCAGATTCCGGGAGTAAAAAAGTCCTCATGGTAGTCTACGAATTACGAATTAGTACGAATGTAACGAAATACGAATAGTAGTAAATGTGACAAAAGTTAAATTCAATTATTGTTCGTACATTCGTAAAGGTTCGTAATTCGTAGACCAAGAGATTAAATTAAACTAATCAAATATGGATAAAATTGCAGAAATGCTAACATCAATAAGGAACGCCCAGATGGCCGGGCACAAGGAAGCGAAAATAAGCGCCTCCAAGTTGAAGTTGGCCGTGGCCAAGATCCTGGAAAAAGAAGGCTTTTTAGAATTTGCCAATGTGGAGCAGGAAAATAATTTCAATGTGATAAAGGTCGGGCTGAAATACCATACGATCTCCCGGACAAAAAGGCTGCCGGCGATAAACGGATTGGAAAGGGTGAGTAAAGAAGGACAAAGAGTATATATAAAGAAAAAAGACATAAGAAATGTAAAAAATAATTACGGTTTAGCTATTATTTCCACTTCCAAGGGCGTAATGACCGGAGAAGAATCTAAAAAACTCGGCTTGGGAGGGGAATATATATGTAAAGTCTGGTAGTAATTCTTTACTAATTACTAATTTTGTACGAATATACCAATTACGAATAAAAAAATTAGTATATTAGTATAAGATTCGTAATTAGTAAAGAAAGAAATTAACTAAAAATCAGGAAATTATATGAGCAAGATCGGCAGAAAATTAATAACTATTCCAGAAGGCGTGGAAGTCAAGATTGATGGACAAGTTCTGGAGGCTAAAGGTTCAAAAGGAACACTGTCTTTGATCATTAACTCAAAAGCAAAGGTGGAAATTGAAGGCAAAGAAATAAAAGTTACCAAAGGCGACCTCGATGATTCTTCCAGAGAATCGGGAGCGGTTTGGGGACTGACCCGGTCGCTGGTAAATAATATAATCATTGGTGTGTCTCAGGGTTACCAAAAAAAATTAGAACTGCAGGGAGTAGGCTTTCGGATGAGTGTTCAGGGAAAGAAAATTGTTTTGGCGCTCGGTTTTTCTCATCCGGTAGAAAAGGAGATTTCTGAAGGACTCGAGGCAAAAATAGAAGAAAATAATGTTTTGAGCATTACTGGAATAGACAAGCAAAAAGTTGGCCAATTTGCGGCCGAAGTACGATCTTTGAAACCTGTCGAACCATACAAAGGAAAAGGATTTAGATATCAGGGAGAAAAAGTAAGAAGAAAAGCGGGAAAGAAAGCGGCCACCGCGAAATAAAACGATGCTAATCCACGAATAAAGGCGAATCTGCTAATCGCTAATTCGCAATTAGCGGATTAGTATATATTAGCAGATTAGCATCACTTGAAAAAATTATGAAAAATAGTAGAAACAATTTAAGACTCCATAGAAAAAGGCGCATTCGAGCCAAGGTTTCCGGTACGGCTAAAAAACCGAGACTGGCGGTCTTTAAGAGTCTTATGAGTATCGAAGCCCAACTGATCGATGATGCGAAAGGAATAACTTTGCTTCACAGTCACAGCAAGAATTTGAAGATTAAAAACGGTATCGAGGGAGCTAAAAAAGTTGGGACGGATATTGCTAAAAAAGCTCTCGCTAAAAAGATCACTGAAGCGGTTTTTGATAGAGGCGGATATAAATATCACGGAAAAGTAAAAGCGGTGGCGGAAGGCGCGCGAGAAGGTGGACTTAAGTTCTAAATTATACGTTTATATTTATGGCGAGAGACAATAGCAGAAAATTTAAGGGAAAAAGAGAAAAGCCGGAATTTGACCAGAAGCTTTTGGATTTGGCGCGCGTTACCCGTGTGGTCAAGGGCGGAAGACGTTTTCGTTTTCGAGCGACCTTGGTTATCGGCAATAAGCGCGGCAAAGTAGGTGTCGGAGTCGGGAAGGGTGGAGATGTTTCTGATGCTATCAAAAAAGCCTATGATGACGCCAGAAAGCATATGGTTATTGTTCCTATGAAGGATAATACTATTGCTCATGATATTTTCCATAAGAAAGGAAGCGCCAAGATTATGTTGAAGCCTGCTCACAAAGGAAGAGGAATAGTGGCTGGCGGAGCGGTGCGCGCAGTGGTAGAGTTTTCCGGAATAAAGGATATTGTTTCGAAATCACTCGGAACATCAAATAAGATCAATGTGGCGAGGGCTACTATTGAAGCGTTAGAGATGCTTAATTATTCAAGACTAAGAAAAATAAATCAGGAAGGAAATTAGTTTATTGGAAATCAAAAATTAGTTCCAGAAATTGGAAAAGGGAAAATAGAATTTCATCTTTCCAGTTTCTAATTTCCTGAACCATTTTCAAATTTCTATTAAACTATTTTCTAAAAAATAATTATGCAATTACATTCACTAAAATTAAAGATGAAGCGCAAAAAAAGAAAGACTATCGGACGTGGCGGGAAAAAGGGGACATATTCCGGAAAAGGAATGAAGGGACAAAAGGCGCGTAGCGGGGCTCACGTTAAACCTATGTTTGAAGGTGGACGTTCAACTTTGATCGATCACATGAAAAAGAAACGAGGGTTCAGATCTCCTCATGCCAAAAAAGTGATCGTGAAATTGTCGGCAATCGACAAAAAATTTAAGGATGGGGACGAGATTAATGCCGAGGCTTTGATAAAAGCAGGTTTAATTGATAAGATAGAGGCGAGGAACGGAATTAAAATCCTGGGTGGCGGAAAAGAGACAAGCAAAAAATTCACTTTTGATAAGAAAATATTTCTTAGCGGTTCTGTTTCAAAGTCCCTAAAGAAAGCATGAAAGAAAAATTAATCCAAATATTTAAAATTCCAGAGTTGCGGAATAAGATATTTTTTATTCTAGCTCTTTTGGTTGTCTTCAGATTGGCTGCCAATGTTCCTATTCCTGGAATTGATCAAGAGCGCCTCAAATCTTTCTTTCAAGGCAATGAATTTTTCGGACTTCTTAATATGTTTTCTGGCCGCGGGCTCTCCAGTATTTCTATCGTGATGCTTGGAGTCGGTCCATACATCACTTCTTCCATCATCATGCAGCTTTTGACCATGATCTTCCCGAGACTTGAGCAAATATACAAAGAAGAAGGAGAAGCAGGCAGACAAAAATTCAATCAATATACACGTTGGATCACTGTGCCATTGGCTGCTATGCAGACTTTCGGAATGATCGCTCTTTTCCGGTCACAGGGAATAATCGCAACACTTTCAGCGTTTGATATGGCAACAATGATAACTATCGCAGTCGCTGGAACGATATTTCTTATGTGGTTAGGAGAACTGATCACCGAAAAAAACATTGGCAATGGTGTGTCGCTCATCATCTTTGCCGGAATAGTTTCCGGCATTCCTTCATCTATTGCCCGACTTTTTGCGACGTCTGATTCTTCCAAGCTTTTTTCCTATCTTATTCTGGGAGCGATTGTCATTTTGGCTATCGGAGCAGTGGTTTATGTGACCGAAGGACAGAGAAATATTCCGGTGGCTTATGCCAAAAGGATACGGGGAAACAAGATGTATGGTGGAACCTCCACGCATCTTCCTCTTCGCATCAATCAGGCCGGAGTAATTCCGATAATTTTTGCGCTTTCTATCATGCTTTTTCCCGGAATGATCGCCAATTTTTTGGCGACCAAATATTCCGGCGCGGCTATCGCGGGGATCGCTTCAAAAGCGGCAATCATTCTTTCTCCGACTTCCTGGGTCTATTGGCTTCTTTATTTCTTGCTGGTAGTCGCTTTTACCTATTTTTATACAGCTGTTGTCTTTGATCCTAATAAAATATCAGAAAGTCTCCAGAAAAACGGAGGGTATGTTCCCGGAATCCGTCCCGGAAAAAATACGGCCGAATATCTCTATCGCATTATGAACCGAGTTACCCTTTCCGGCGCGGCTTTTTTGGGACTCATTGCTGTTTTGCCATTCATTGTCCAAAGTTTCACCAGTATCGGACAGATCTCCATCGGCGGCACCGGACTTTTGATTGTTGTATCCGTTGTCATTGAAACAATGAAACAGATTGAAGGACAACTTGTCATGCGTGATTATGAAGGGTTTTAAATTTTTTTTATGAATATTGTTATTCTTGGTCCGCAAGGCAGCGGTAAAGATACGCAAGCGGAAAAAATAGCGGAAAAATTCCATCTGGAAATCATTCATATGGGGAAGTTTTTGCGCGAAGTGGCGAAGCAGGATACGCCGCTTGGGAAAGAGGTGTATCATTACCAAAATGAGATAAACGAAATGGTGCCTTCACGGATTTTGAAAGAAGTTCTGCATATGAAAATTATGTCTTATTCCCGCGAGCAGGGAATTATGTTTGAGGGAGTGCCAAGAACTATGGATCAGGCTCTTTACTTTGATGAAGCAGTTTTGGAATCAGGCCGGAAGATCGATGCTGTAATCAACCTTAAATTGTCAGAGGAAGAAGCGGTCAAGCGAATTTCCATAAGAAGAATTTGTGAAAAATGCAAAAAACTATATATTTTAGGAAAAGATATAGAAGAGGGAGAAAATTGTCCTGATTGTGGTGGAAACATTATCCAGCGGATTGATGATACTGATGCGGGAATCAAAAAAAGACTAGAAGTATTCAATAAAGAAACTCTGCCGGTAATCGAGCATTACAAAAAGAAAGGAAATCTGGTAGAAATAAACGGCGATCAATCGATCGAAAAAGTTTTTGAAGAAATTATTGGAAAATTAAAAAGCGTAGAGTAACCCGTCATTCTGAGCGAAATGACGACGACGTTAGTCGGAGGAATGAAGTCGAAGAATCTGCCAAAAGTTAGCACTGGTGGTAATTTATAGTAGATCCTTCGACTACGTCCAATAAGAATTGGACTTCGCTCAGGATGACGTATTATTATGATTATTATTAAAACCCAGGAAGAAATAGAAAAAATGCGTGAAGGCGGGCATAAACTCGCCGAGATTATGGATGAGATTGGAAAAGCGGTTCGTCCCGGACAAAATACGCATGAAATTGATGAGCTCTCAAGACGGCTCATTTTTGATATCGGCGGTATTCCCATTTTTGAAGGCTATGGAGGTCCCGAAAATCCCTATCCGGGCGCTGTCTGCGCGTCTATTAATCATGAGGTGGTTCATGGTATTCCCCGGAAGGATAGAATTTTAAAAGAAGGTGATGTCTTGAAAATCGATATCGGGATGAAATACCGAAACCTCATCACTGATATGGCGCGCACATTTCCTGTCGGAAAAGTATCGCCGGAGGCGTGGAAGCTGATGAAAGCGACGAGAGAGAGTCTGAACATGGGGATTAGCAAACTTAAAGCCGGTGCTAAATTGTCAGAGTATTCCCAGGCTGTCGAAAGTTATGTCCGCGCCAATGGATTTTCTGTCATTCGGGAACTGGTCGGGCACGGAGTGGGATATGAGCTTCACGAAGATCCGCAGATCCCTAATTATACATCCAATGCGAAAGATATAATTTTGAAAGAAGGAATGACGCTGGCACTTGAACCGATGATAAACGTAGGGACAGAAAAGATAAAGTTGCAAAAAGACGGTTGGACATATGTGACGGCGGATGGAAAATTGTCCGCGCATTTTGAAGATACGATTGTCATAACTAAGGGCGGGGTGGAGATACTAACTAGAAAATAACCGTCATTCTGAGCGGAATCGAGTCCGTTAGGACGAGATGAAGTCGAAGAATCTGCCAAAGGTTAGCACTTGTGGTAAATTATAGTAGATCCTTCGACTACGTTCGGATAAAATCCTCACTACGCTCAGGATGACGGGAAAAAGAGAATAAAAAAACACCCGGGAGTTTCCACGATTACGATGTAACGTGTGAAAACCCGCCGGGGTAGATGGTTTTCCGCCGTGAAATTTCAACGGCGATTCCAATATGGAGGTCGAGGGACGCTGTGAGTTATCTCGCATCCGTCAGGGAATACAAGAGTAACATCATCGCAGGGTATTGGGGATTTCGGCCAAGGCATTGGCTTTCTCCATTGTCCAGTAAGATTTTCCCACCAGACATTTCTCTTTAAGAACGACCCCCATCTGGTGAGTTGATAGATCACCACGAGACCGCCCACGATTCCGGGCAGTAATTTTACGATAATCGGCCACGTTGCGACATCGGGTGAAGTGAATGCCTCCCAGGAGATCTTCACAAAATAGATGCCCAACAGAACGACTCCAAATTCTACCCAGAATCCCTCATCTTTGCTTTCTTTAATGTGCTGATTTTTTTTCACTGATTCCTCCAAGCATGTGGTTAAAACCGTTAAAACTTGTGAAAATCAGAACCGATCTCTCATCTGCCAACTAACCTACTATTATACTACAATTATCACAAAAAATCAATACCTATGTCAAATGAGCCTGAAATAAGCCACATTTTGGGGGTAGATTATGGCCGAGCCAAAATTGGCCTGGCCATGGCCGACAGTGAGACTCGGATGGCTTTTGTCTATGGGACAATTGAAAATAACAAGGGATTATTTCGAAAACTGGCGGAAATCATCGAAAAAGAGGGCGTAACAAAAGTGATTGTTGGCGTGCCCGGGTTTAGGAATCAGGGAGATGAGGCTCGCCTCGATTCGACGAGACGCCTCATCGAGTCGAAGCGGGGTAATCAGGAGATTTATAGGGGGTTTGGCGAAACGCTTAGGAAAAATTTACCCGGAGTAGAAATTGTTTTTGTTGATGAAATGTTTACTACCAAGATGGCGCAGGACAATCTGAAAGAGACGGGAATGAAAAATATTCAGAGGTCAGATGACAAGGAAGCAGCGAGGATAATTTTGCAGAGCTGGCTAGATTCTAAATAACACCGTCATTCCGAGCGGAATCCGCTTTAAGCGGATGAAGTCGAAGAATCTGCTAATTAATATTACTAGTGCTATTTGTAAGTAGATCCTTCGACTTCGTTCGGATAAAATCCTCACTTCGCTCAGGATGACGGGCCTATTGTATGTTTTGAAAAAACACGAATTATGTTACAATTGAACTACGAAATAACCATTAATCATATAAAAGAAAATGGAAAATAAACCATATCTGTCTGTTGTCTTCTCTGCGTACAATGAGGGTGGCAGAAAAGGAGAGGAATTAAGAAAAAATCTTGAAGAAATAGGAAAATATTTAGGAGAAAAACAAATCTCCTATGAAGTTGTCGCGATAAATGACGGGTCAAAAGACAACACCGTAGAGGTTTTGAAAGAACTCTCTCCTTTGGTTAGCAAGCTGGAAATTATTGATCGCAAAGAAAATAGAGGAAAATGGTATTCTTTGCGTGAAGGATTTTTAAAAGCCAGGGGAAAATATAGATTATTGGTAGATGCTGATGGAGCAACATCGATCACTAATATGGAAGGTTTTTGGTCACACATGGAAAAAGGGGAAGATATTATCATTGGATCAAGGGATTTAAGTGAATCAAAAATAGAAAAACATCAACCAAGATGGAAAGAGATTATGGGCGATGCTGGCAACCTGCTCATCCAATTTATGCTAGGACTTCGAGGGATAAAAGACACTCAATGCGGTTTCAAGGTAATTTCCGAAAAAGCAACAAATGATATTATTACTCGAATGAAAGTGGATAGATGGGGCGGGGATTTTGAAATGATGGCTCTCGCTCGGAAGCTTGGATATAAATTTGTGGAAGTGCCGGTAGTTTGGGTGGATGCCGGCCAGAGCTTGGTTGGAGCAAAGGGTCTCGGTGGTTACGGCTCAACTCTCAAAGAGCTTTTTCAGGTGAAGCTGAATATGATGATGGGTAGATACCATCTACATAAGAAACAATAAAAAAGCGAGAAACCCCGCACCAAATTCCAGTATAGATTTGCTTAGTGTATAGTTGAGTGTGCGTGGTCGCCTGCGGCTTAAAATAGAAATAAAAAATAGTCTTTCGAGCGAATTGGTGCGGGGTCTCATTTTTGTAACCACTCGCCAAGCTCGCGGACAAAAATGGAAAAGGAGACAAAAAAACAAAAAAATTCAGAGCTGCGCCAAGATATTGTGACGGGGGATTGGGTGGTAATTTCTACCGCTCGAGCCAAACGTCCGAAAGAGTTTGCGGAACATGGGCGTGAGCCGGTCATTGAAGATCCGGACAAGGTTTGCATTTTCTGTCATCCGGAGGAAACCGGACAGGAAAAAGATGTTTTGATATACCAAAACGCGGATGGCGACTGGAGTCTTCGCGTTATTCCCAATAAATTTCCGGCTTTTTCCCGTCCTGTTGGCGGGCTTATGAAACATAAAGAGGAGGGACCGTATTTTCATATGGATGCTATCGGTTATCATGAAATTATCATCACCCACGACCATAAGAAGTCGTTGGCGCAATTGGATAAATATCGCGCAGCCGAAGTTGTTGACGCTTACCAGGACAGGTACATCGATCTCATGAATAAAAAGAGCGTCAACTATATCGAGATTTTTCACAATCATGGCAAGGAAGCGGGAGCTTCTGTCGGTCATCCGCATTCACAATTAGTGGCTATTCCCGTCATCTCGCCATATATCAAGGGCGAGCTGGACGGCGCGGAAGAATATCATAAAATGAACAAAGCTTGCGTCTATTGCGCGATGCTCGAGTGGGAACTGGAACATAAAAAAAGAATAATTTTTGAAAACGATTCATTTGTCGCTTTTTGTCCTTTCTCCTCGCGTGCGGCATTTGAAGTCTGGGTGATGCCCAAAAAACATAAACCATATTTTGAAAGGACGTCAGTTGACGACAAAGTACTGGCGGGAGAAACATTGCAGGTGGCGCTTAGCAAAATTTTCAAGGGATTAAATGACCCGCCATATAATTTTTATATGCACACCGCGCCCTGCGACGGCAAAGATTATCCACATTACCACTGGCATATAGAGATTTTGCCGAGAATGTCCACATGGGCAGGGCTGGAATATTCAACCGGCATTGAAATCTCAACTATTGAACCGGAGGAAGCGGCCAAGTTTCTAAGAGAGAATTAACATGCACGATTTTATTATCAATCTTTTTACCGGCTTCCCAAAAGAGCTGGCTACATTTCTCATAGCTATCATTCCTGTCACGGAACTGCGAGCGGCCTTGCCGTTGGCCTATAAAGTTTATGGACTTTCCGCTTTCTGGTCATGGTTCTATTCTGTTGCCGGCACTTTTTTTGCCATGGTAATAATTGTCATTCTTTTGGATCCGATAGCTCAATTTTTATCAAAATATATAGGATTTTTTAGGAAATTCTTTGAGTGGCTGTTTGAACATACGAGGCGCCGTGCTAATGGGAAAATGGAAAAATATGGAGAATGGGCTATTTTTATTCTGGCGGCAACACCTATTCCGCTTTTGGGCGGAATGACAGGAGCGCTCGCGGCTTTTGTTTTCGGAGTTCCCTTGAAAAAGTCGCTCCCGTTGCTATTATTTGGTACAATAGTATCAGGTCTAATCGTATTGGGTATCACGGTATATTTATAAATTATGGATAAATTAGTTGTTGGAAATATGAAGATGAACTTATTGTCTCCCGTTGAACGCGAGAGATACCTTGAGAATTTCAAAAAAGAATTAGGAACAAAAAAATTCGGGAGAACAGAACTGATTCTTTGTCCTTCATACGTCCATCTCGAAAATTTTAAAAAGGAATTGGGAAAAAAAGTTAATATTGGAGCGCAAAATATGTTTTGGAAAAAAGAAGGCGCGTTTACCGGAGAGATATCGCCGGTTATGATAAAAAATCTCGGTTGTGATTATGTAATTATCGGGCACAGTGAAAGAAGAAAATATTTTTGCGAAACAGACGAGGAAATAAATTGCAAAATAATCGAAGCTTTGAAAATCGGACTTAAACCTATAGTATGCGTAGGGGAATCAAGCGTGGAAAAGGATATGAATGAAACTCTCAATGTGATTACCAGGCAATTGAACGAATCCCTGGCTAATATTGGTCGGACAAAAATAGAAAATATTACCATTGTCTATGAGCCGGTTTGGGCGGTGGGAACGGATGATATTCCGACAATTCACGAAATTATGGAAGCCAGACTCCTCATCCGAAAAATCCTGGTGGCTAATTTTGACAAAAAATACGCCCAGAACGTAAAAATACTCTATGGCGGATCAGTAAACTCTAAAACAGTGAAAGAAGTTTGTATCGAACCGGGAATGGATGGAGTGTTGATAGGGCGGGAGAGCTTAATACCGTATGAACTTATTAAAATAGCTCAAATTATTAATGAAGGATAACAGGTTTAAAATTTTTGAATTTTTAATTTTATAATTTTGTAAATAAATCCAAATTTTTAATGTTTAAACATTTGGAAATTAAAAATTATTTAAAAATTAAAAATTACAAAATTAAAAATTTTGTATGATAACTTCAGTCAAAGAAATATTAACTAAAGCCAGAGAAGGTGGTTATGCCGTCGGGGCTTTTAATACGGTCAACTTGGAAACAACGCGTGCCATCGTTGAAGCGGCGCAGGAAATGAGATCGCCGGTCATCATTCAGATCACCGAGAAAACTATGGAATATGCCGGAGGACGGCTCATATACCATTTAGTTAAGAATGACGCGGAATTCTATGCTCCGGAAATTCCCATTGGCATTCATCTGGATCATGGAAGGAGTTTTGAAATAATCCAACGGGCTGTTGCTATCGGTTTCACATCCGTCATGTATGACGGATCAAGAAAAAAATATGAGGATAATTTGGAGATTACCAAAAAGGTAGTTGATTTTTGCAAGGAAAAGGGCGTTAATGTTCAGGCGGAACTAGGGAGTGTGCCATATCTTGGTGAAATGGGAATGGGGGAAGTAAATTGGGAAGAATATATGACCGATCCTGGTCAAGCCAGTGCTTTTGTCAAAGAAACCGGAATTGATGCGTTGGCAGTGGCTATCGGCAACGCTCATGACTTTTTCAAAGAAAAAGAAGTCCCTGATTATGCCAGACTGGAAATGATAAACAAAAATTGCGGGAATCTTCCACTTATCCTTCATGGGGCATCAGACTGGGAAAATGGGCGGGTAAAAGAAGTAATAAACCGAGGAGTGGCTTGTTTTAATGTGGACACGGCTATCCGGTTGTCTTTTATAAATAATCTTATCAATTCAGTCCGGAATCAGGGCAATGTATCCTTTGATATCAGAAAGCTCCTGGGGGAATCGAGAGATGCTGTGAAAGATATAGTGAAGAAAAAAATAAAGTTTTTTGGAAGTGACGGAAAAATATGATGACGGTTGAGAAAATATTATTAGAGTTTGATCCAGAAATAAAAAATCTTCTGCCGGCGCTGAAAAAGATCAGCGCTGGTTTTGGCTATATCTCACAAAATGACGCCCAAAAATTGGCTGAATATTTTTCTGTCCCACTTTCTCGCGTTTTTGAAACGGCATCTTTTTATGATGAGATAAAAACTAAAAAGCAACCCGACCTGGTTATTCAAGTATGTTCCAGTGTCAATTGCGCAGTGAGTAAGTCTTTTGAAATAGTGAGTAAAATAGAAGATTATTTTAAGATAAAGGCGGGAGACGAGTTTGATCAGAAAGTAAGATTGGAAGTGATGAGTTGCTTGGGGCAGTGCGGGGAAGGGCCGGTAGTGGTTGTTAATGATAAAGTATATACTAATGTGACAAAAAGTTCGGTGGCGGGGGTTTTGGAAGAGTGGGCATAGCGTCGTCATTCTGAGCGGAATGAGACCTTTGGTCGAATGAAGTCGAAGAATCTACCAAATAATATTACCGGTGATAATTCCTGGTAGATCCTTCGACTACGTCCCAATAAGAATTGGGACTTCGCTCAGGATGACGGTTTTTTGTTAAATTATTAAATGAATAATACTAAAATAATCACTAAACACTGGGGTCGGATAAATCCTCTCAAAATCGAGGACTATGTTGCTATTGGCGGATATAAAGCTCTTAAAAAATATATCCGCGATATGGATGCGGAAAGGGCGATAGGAGAAATAAAAAAATCCGGACTTTGCGGAAGGGGTGGGGCAGGTTTTCCGACAGGCAATAAATTGGAAATAGTAGCGGAAAAAAACGGAACGAAATATTTTATCTGTAATTTGGACGAATCAGAGCCGGGAACATACAAAGATCGGGCGATTGTTGATAATAATCCACACAGTTTGATTGAGGGAATAATAATTTCAGCGCTTATTATTGGAGCAAAAAGGGCGATTATATATATTAATGGTCGATATATCAAACAGAAAGAAATATTGGAGATAGCCGTAGAACAAGCAGGAAAATATAATTTTCTAGGCAAAGGAATAATTGGATCTTGTTATGACCTGGGGATAGAGATATTTTCCGGCGCTGGCGCTTATATTTGTGGAGAAGAGACAGCTCTCATTAATTCCATTGAAGGCAATCGTGGCGAACCGAAATCCCGTCCACCATATCCGACAGACGCGGGGCTTTTTGGAAAACCAACGGTTATCAATAATGCGGAAACTATAGTAAATATTCCCTGGATAATAACGAACGGCGGGGAAAAATATGCTGATTCGGGCGGGGAAAAATTATATATCTTAGGCGGAAGCGTAAAAAAACCCGGGGTTTATGAGGGTTCAGTGGGAATAACTATTCGCCAAGCGATAGAAAAAATGGGCGGGGGATTAAAAAAAGGAAAAGAATTCTGGTTTGCGCAAATTGGTGGCGCGTCAGGAAGATTAATTTTAGGAAATGAATTGGATTGTGTGTTAGATTACGATCGGGTGTCTGCAGAGACGCCCCGACGGGGCGTCTCTATAATGCCAATCGGTTCCGGTTCTATCTTGGTCATTGATAAAACTGTCGACATAAAAGATCTGCTATTATCCTGGACAACATTTTTTCGCTATGAATCATGCGGAAAATGCGTACCATGTCGCGAAGGGACATTTCGACTGTGGGAAATAGCCAAACGGATGCAAGACGGAGAAATCACCGAACGCGATCAAAAAGCCATTCCGGAAATCATTTGGACATTGCAGAATACGACATTTTGTCCTCTGGGCAAATTCGCCGCGACAGCATTTTCGGATGTAATGGAAAAAAAGTTAATATAGGTCATATTCGTTGTATAAGACATATGGAAATATTAATCAACAAAAAAGCTTACCAAGCGCAGGAAGGAGAAATGATTCTCGATGTTTGTCGGCGGGAAAATATCAGAATCCCAACTCTTTGTGCGTTTGAAGGTTTACCAAAAGAAGCAGTTTGCCGACTGTGTCTCGTGGAAATTAATTTGGCGGATAAGCTTGTTCCGTCTTGCGCTTTTCCAGTTTGTGAAAAGTTAGAAGTGACGACAGAAAGCGAGAAAATAAAAAAAGCGCGAGAAGTAAATCTTGAACTTTTATGGTCGGATCATGCCGGAAAATGCGTGAAATGCAAGAAAAATCGGATGTGCGAGCTGCAGTCGTTGGCAGAAGAATATAAAATAGATAATTTCCATTTTGTGCCTCGAAGAGAAGATTTAACCAATGCGGAAGAGTTGGATTTATTGAAAGATAATAAGATAAGAGTAGTAGTGGAAGAGGAAAATCCATGCATTGCTCGGACGACAGAATTTTGTGTGGAATGTCGCAGATGTATAAACATTTGTCCAGATAAAGCTTTCGGGTTCAACCATCGTGCTGGGGACGGGGTTGTCGGAACGCCATACGAAAAAACGTTAGATTGCAGCTTTTGCGGCGAGTGTGTGCGTGTTTGTCCTGTGGCAGCACTTACTGATAAAAATAATTTTTCTAAGATTATAGAAGACTTGGATGATATGAAAAAAATGGCGGTGGCGCTTGTTGCTGAGGGTATGGAAGAAAAAATTAATACGATGCTAAAATATACAGAAATTGCCATTGAGGCGAAAGAGGTTTTGAAAAAACTGGGCTTTGAAAAAATATTTGATTTTACTGAAAAGGACGATGAAGATGAAGGGCTGGATGAATTTAAGGATCAATTAGCCAAAAAGGAAAAAATTAATTTGGAAAATATAGTATTGTTTTATATTTCTGATAATATTTCGCTCAAAAAAGAAAAAATAGCCAATCTGGATCATATTTTAACTGACAGAGAAGTGGCGAGACTGGCGAGAGATAGGAAAATAATTTAAAAGTACCCTCTCTGTCAGTCGAAGACGACTGACATCTCTCCCGAAGGGAGAGAGGGAAACGCTTATGTGTTTAACAATTCCCAAAAAAGTAGTAGAAATTACGGGCGATGAGGTTGTCGTAGAACTTCCTAATGGCGATAGACAAACTGTGAAAAGTATAGTAGATTTAGGTGTCGGCGATTTTTGTTTAACGCAGCAAAATGTCGCAATCTATAAGCTAGACCAAAAAGAAGCTGAAGAAGTCCTGGGGCTTTTTCAAAATAGGGAGGGAAATAATAATGGACAATAGCGGACTGAAATTATTATTGTACTTTGGTTACGGCGCTATGCTTAAGGGGCTTTGTAGTGACGGTGTCAATGAGGATTTTCACCAAAAAGCGCTGAAATATTTTGATGGCGACAGTTCTCTCGAGAACGATATCGCTGACGATGTTTATGTGGAGTTTCCTCATGCCACTCGGCGATTGATCGAGATGTCCAGAGAGAAGAACATTGATCGGTTCTCTGGAGAAAATGTTCATAGCTACGTCTATGAGATCCATGGACGCGAGGTCTTGCCGTCATGTGCAGTTCTATCGGGCAGGGTCAAAAATGTCTTTTCTGACAAGAAGATTGTCGAGATTGAACGGGATAAGGAGATTTTTGAGATCAATTATCTTCTTTCGCTCGAAAGCACTTTCAGTATCGGCGATGAGGTGTATTTCCATCAAGGATGGCTTATCCCGAAAAAATAGCACTTGAGCTTAGAAAAGCGGAGAATGGGAATCTCCGCTTATTTTTTTCCCAAATTTATGATAAAATTAGGATATGATCAAAAAAATTGCTAAAAAAACAAAAAAAGCTGCAGGTGCAAAGGTCGCCAAAAAGAAGGTGGCAAATATCAAGGTCGTGGAGAAGGGTAGCCACGAGAAAAAACCAAAAGTGGCTATTATCAGCCTTACGTCTTGTGAGGGATGTCAATTCGCGCTTCTTGATTTAGGGCAAAGATTTTTGGATCTGGCGGAGAAAATTGAAATGGTGGATTTTAGGCTTTTGGAAGATGAAGAAGATCCGGGAATGGATTTGGATTTGGTACTCATAGAGGGCAATCCAGTAACAGAGGATAACATGAAGACGCTTCTGGCGGCCAGAAAAAGATCAAAACTCCTGGCAGCCCTTGGAAATTGCGCGGCTATGGGTGGGATACCGGAGATTAAAAATTATCAGGAAGGTAAAAATACCATAAAACATGTCTATCGATATTTGCAGGGGATATATAATCCGGAAATAAAAGAAATTGATAATTTTGTTAAAGTGGACTTCATTTTTCCTGGATGCCCGGTTACCGGAGAGGAATTTTTGAAATATATTCCGGAATTACTCGCGGGTAATATCCCAACCATTCCTGACCAGCCAGTCTGCGTAGAGTGTAAAAAACGTGGCAATCGATGCTTACTCTTAGATAAAAAACCTTGTTTTGGCCCGATGATTTTGGGCGGGTGCGACGCTGTTTGCCCGACATCGCGTATGATGTGTCAGGGTTGTCGAGGGTTGCGTCCTGGCGGAAATGTGAAAGCAATGAAAGCGACTCTTAAAACCATGATGAGTGACGCGGAATTTGAAAATACAACGGAAATTTATGGCTTGCGTGATGATATAGAAGAAAGGGAGAGAAAACAAAGAACAGTGTAACCGTAGCCTATTAGAGGTCGGACCTCTAAAGCGTTAAGGCTCATTAGAAATCCGACCTCTAAGACACGAGTAAATTGCTACTATGAAAAAGTTTTTCCAATACTTAATATTAATCATCCTGATTTCTATATCAGGAATAATCCTTACCAACCGGGAACCCTCTCGCGTTTTTTTTCAGAAAGTGAGAAGGACGTATATCGAAAAACCATGCACCAAGCCGATAAAATATTCCATCGGCAATGTTGATTCCAGATTCAACATAACGCAAGCCGATCTTCAAAATACAATTCTGCAGGCGGAAAATATATGGGAAAAACCGATTGGACGAAATTTATTTGAGTATGATCCAAACTCCCAGTTTAAAATAAATTTGGTTTATGACGACCGGCAGGAAAGGACGCAGGAATCAGCGAAGCTGGAAAACACACTTGGGAAACTGGAAAGTTCGCACGAACAAATTATCGGCCAGTATAATAATTTAAGCAGCGCGTATAAAAAAAGGCTGGATGCCTACAATAAGGCGGCGGCTGACTATGAAAAACAGCTTAAAAAATATAATGACGAAGTGGATTCCTGGAACAAAAAGGGCGGAGCGCCACCAGACGTGTACGATAATTTGAAAAAAGAAAAAAAAGATTTACAGGATACTTTTTCCACTTTGGAAAAAGAAAGAAAAGTGGTCAATAGTCTCATCGGCCAGACTAATAATCTGGTAGAACAAGAAAAAAATATTGTTAGCAATTACAATTCCAACCTTTCCAGCTATCAAAATAAATATGGTGAGCCGGTTCAGTTCGACAAGGGAGTTTATGACGGAACAAAGATCGATATTTTCCAATTCAATGAAATTGGCGATTTGCGCCTGACTATTGCTCACGAATTTGGCCATGCTTTGGGAATTGACCATCTCGAAAATCCGCAATCACTCATGTATTATCTGATGGGCGAGCAGGATCTATCTAATCCACAACTTTCAACGGAAGATATCGCGGCACTGAAAGACGTATGCAATACAAAATAGTTTTTTGCCAAAGCCGCTTCCTTATGTTAACGTTAGATTAGAATCATGTGGCTTTTTTTGTTTGGCTCAAATCTTAGAGGGGGAGGACTAATGTCAAACGGGACAGAAGTCTTTAGTTCTTTTTCGGAATTGCAAAAAAAATGGGGCGCGATTAAGCATATGACGTCAGTGTGTCCCAATAATTGCAGGGGGAAAACGATTGAGGAGATTCGTGATGAAATGATAAGTGGCTCTGATTTCGCAATCAGCAAAAAAATACCTTTCGTCCAGTCAGGGGGAAAAATAACAAGAGCTGATGATAATTGCGAAATTAACCCAGTAGTTCACGAAAGAGTTCTTTTTCTTCTTTTTAAAAGGCCATAACCAACAACTGTTTTCTAGGCAGGGGAATCTCATTGGGTTTTCCCTGCTTTTTTATGATATAATAGCTTAAGTGGTTGCTAACAAACTTTTTCGCATTTTCGTACGTTCGTATTAATTTCGTAGTTCGTAACTATGCATATAAAAATAAATCACATCGCCAAAATGGAAGGACACGCTGGGTTTATGGCGAGTGTTCTTGGCGGTGATGTAAGATCAGCCAAAATCGAAGTGCAAGAGGGGATCCGGCTTATCGAAGGAATTCTTATTGGACGCCACTATAAAGATATGCCAATTGTCGCGCAAAGGATTTGCGGGATCTGTCCGGTGGTGCACAATCTCACTGCCATAAAATCCCTGGAAAACGCTATGGGCGTAACCGTTACTGCTGAAACGGAAAAGCTGCGAACCCTTATGGAACTCGGGCAAATTATCCATTCCCACGCGCTTCATCTTTTTTTCTTGTCCCTGGCTGATTTTTTGGATATCGATAATGATATAAAACTGGTAAAAAAATATCCCGAAGAAACAAAAGCCGCGGTGAGAATTCGCGAATACGGCATGGAAATCATAAAAATTATTGGCGGACGAGTGGTTCATCCTCTCACTAATGAGGTGGGCGGATTTAAAAAGGCGCCAGATAAGGAAGAGCTGAAAAAATTATTGAATAATTCCGGAGAAATTTTAAAAACAGCACTGGAGTTAGGAAAATTTTTCAAGACTATAAAATTGCCGGAATTTTCAAGAGAAACGGAATATATATGCCTCACGAAACAAGGTGAATATGCTGTTTATGGCGGAGATATCGCGTCATCTTCCGGAAAAATAATTCCAGTTGAGAAATTCGAAAAGGATTTTTCTGAACTGGAGAAGCAGCAAGAAGTGATTAAAAAAGTAGAGCATAATGGTCAAAGTTATATGGTAGGGGCAATTGCCAGGGTTAATATCAATAAAAATAAATTACGGGAAAATGCTCACGGATATCTAAATAGTTTAGGCTGGAAATTTCCCAATTACAACCCATTTAATAATATCCTGGCGCAGATGACCGAAGTCGTCCATTCAGTAGAAGAAAGTCAGCGTATCGTTAGAGAGCTTTTAAATATGGATCTGGAAAGAGTAGTTACTACGGAATATAAGATTCGTGCCGGAATAGGAGTGGCAGCAGTGGAAGCGCCACGAGGAACGCTATACTATCATGTAGAGGTGGATGACAAAGGCTATGTCAAAAACGTCAATATCATCACGCCAACCGCGCAATTTCTGGCTAATCTCGAAGATGACATCGCCGAATATATTCCCAAAATTATGGGATTGGGAGACAGTGAAAGACAAAGAAAACTGCGCGGATTTATCCGGGCATACGACCCGTGTATAAGTTGCGCTGTGCACTAAAATTATGCATGATTTTATGTTAGCCAAGGAAATAATAGGCAAACTTAGTGAGGTTGCCTTCAGTAAAAAACTTTCTCGCATCAAGAAAGTCTATGTTGAAATTGGGCAGATCACTATGGCTCATGATGATCATCCGGAACATACAGAAGATATTTCCATCGAAAACCTGCAATTTGGCCTGAAAAGTATTGCTAAAGATGGAATTTTCAAAAATACGGAGTTTTTTATTACCAAAGTGCCGGGCGACAATTGGAAAATAGTGGATATCGAAGTATAATAGAATCGCATAACGCATAACGTAAAACGCGTAACGACAATAATCCGTTCCACGCTACGCGCTCTACGTTCCACGATAATATGAAAATTGCAATCAATGGTTTTGGGAGGATAGGGAGACCAAGTTTTAAAATTGCCTTTGCCAATGAGAATATGGAAGTGGTGGCGATAAACGATCTCACTGATCTGAAAACGGCCGCCCATCTTTTGAAATTCGATTCGACGTACGGCCGATATGACAAAGAAGTGACGATTGATGAAGAAAATTCGGAACTGATTGTGGATGGGACGAGGATCAAATTCTTTCAGGAAAAAGAAGCGGCCAAGCTTCCCTGGAAAGAATTGGGGGTGGATGTGGTTTTGGAATGCACAGGAGTTTATGAAACAAAGGAAAAATGCGCCGAACACATAAATGCGGGGGCGAAAAAAGTTGTTCTGTCCGCGCCGCCGAAAGATGACACCCCGGTGTATCTGATCGGAGTCAATGAAAATGAATATAATGATGAGGACGTGATTTCCAATGGCTCTTGCACGACCAACTGTCTGGCGCCGATGATTAAAGTTTTGGACGACAATTTTGGAGTAGAAAAAGGATTTATGACAACCACTCATTCATATACCAATGACCAAAGAGTGCAGGATCTGCCGCATAAGGATCTACGGCGCGCCCGAGCAGCAGCTTTGAATATTATTCCGACAACAACAGGAGCCGCTAAAACTGTCGGAAAAGTAATTCGACATCTCGAAGGACAACTGGATGGAATTTCTCTTCGCGTTCCGACACCGGTGGTTTCTATTGTTGATTTTATCTGCACCCTAAAAAAAGAGGCGAGTGCGGAAGAGATAAATAATGCTTTTTCTGAAGCGGCGAGTGGTGCTATGAAGGGGATCATGGCAGTGAGCGTTGATGATTGTGTCTCGATGGATTTTAAAAAAGATTCCAATAGCGCGATTGTTGATCTACAACTTACGATGGCCAATGGCAATCTGACCAAAGTGGTCGGTTGGTATGATAACGAATGGGGATATTCATGTAGGTTGGTGGAGATGGCGGAGTTTATCAGTCAGAACCACTGATTATCACTGATCAACACGTGATTTCACTTGAAGAAATAAAAATAAAAATGAGAATAGATGAAATAAAAAAAGAGGAATTTCTTTTGGGATTATTAGTGCCCGTCTTTATTGTTATTGGGGTTTCGCTTTTGAACATTTTCGATTTTCTTTATCTTTTTTTCCCACCACTTCTTATCATAGTATTTTTAATCACGCTTTTTTGGAAAAAATGGGGGACGACTGGGGGAATAATAGCATTCGTAGCTTTATCCTATCTTGTTCATTGGTTTATTCCTATTTTTTGGGGTTGGATTATGGCGGATAACGAACTTATAAAACGCCTAATGAAATAAAAAATGTTTGATATATTAATAAAAAACGGAACAGTGATTGACGGAACAGGCAAGGCCATGTATCGAGCCGATGTTGGAATAAAAGAAGATAAAATATCAAAGATAGGGGAATTACACAACGAAAAAGGGCGCGTGGAAATAGAAGCTTATGGCAAAATGGTTTGTCCGGGCTTTATCGATGTCAACAATCACAGTGACACATACTGGCAATTATTTTTAGAACCAGATCTCCCCAGCCTTCTTTACCAAGGCATCACTACTATTGTTGGCGGAAATTGCGGCTCTTCACTTTCTCCCTTGGCCGACGCCTCAACTATTGAATCAATTCAAAAATGGATAGATCTGAAAAAGATTAGCGTGGATTGGCTGCGAGAAAAAGAATTTTTTGCATCTTTATCCAAGCGGAAAATTTCTGTCAATTTTGCGACTCTGGTTGGACATGCAACATTGCGAAGGGGGATATTAAAAAATGAATCAAGAAGCCTCAACCGAAAGGAGCTTAATTTTATAAAAAAATTATTGCTAGATTCAATGAAAGAAGGAGCAATGGGAATGTCAACTGGTCTCGTATATACGCATGCAAGAATGGCGTCAAGAGAAGAGATAATAGAATTGGCGGAAGTGGTGGCGAAATCAGGCGGAGTCTACACAACGCATGTTCGAGGAGAAAAGGAGGAACTAATTTCTGCTATTGAAGAAGCGGTCGAGATCGGAGACGCAGCCCGCGTGAAAGTACATATATCACATCTAAAAGCGATGGGAAAGAAAAACTGGCCCAAAATGATTGATGCTCTCGCTATCATTGATAACGCCAAAAAGAACGGAATTGATATCACCTTTGATGTTTATCCATATACGGCCACAGGATCGGTTCTCTATACCCTCCTTCCTTCTTGGGTAGCCGAAGGAGGAAAGAGAATAATGATTCATAGACTAAAAGACCCTGTTACTAGGAAAAAAGTGATAACTGAGATGAAAGACAGTGGATTCGACTATGATCAAGTAGAAATTGCCATTTCTCCGCTTAATAAGACTTTGGCGCGAAGAAAAATAACAGAAATTGCCAAGTCCCAGGAAAAGTCTGCGGAAGAGGCGATCATTGATATTTTGATCGCGTCAGAAGGAAGGGTGATAAGTTCTATGGAAGTTCTCTCCGAAGAAAATGTGAAGAAAGCCATAAAGCATCCACTGTCCATAATCTCTACTAATGGATCCGGATATTCCGAAGCTCACAGGGAAACAGGAGAGGTGGTCCATCCAAGATGTTTCGGGGCATTCACCAAGGTACTGGAAGATTATGTGAAAAAACAATCTATATTAAGCTGGGAAGAAGCAATAAAAAAAATGACGTCAATGCCAGCAGAAAAATTCGGTATCAAAAAACGTGGTATTTTAGCTCCAAAGTATTTTGCTGACATTAATATTATTGATCCGGAAAAATTGTCCAGTCCTGCTACCAAGGAAAATCCATACCAGTATTCCAAGGGTATTGACGCTATGCTGGTTAATGGTAAAGTGGTTATAAGCGACGGGAAGTATACAGGGAGTAGAGAGGGGAAGATTATAAAACGTTAAGAACAGGCTTTAATAATCAATAACCAAGAAACAAGATACAAACAAATCACAAATCCAAAATAACAAATCACAAATAAATTCAAAATTCAAATATCCTAAATCCAAAACCGTTTTGAATTTTAAAAATTGTAATTTGTAATTTATTTGGAATTTGGTGCTTGTAATTTGGAATTTGTTTGATTATTGCGTCTTGTATCTTGGTTATTTTTTTATATGAAAATAGAAGATCTAAAAAACAAGAAAATAACAGTTATGGGTCTCGGTCTTCATGGAGGCGGTGTGGCGATCGCGAAATTTTTGTGCGCGAATGGCGCCGTAGTTACCGTAACAGACATAAAATCCAAAGAAGAATTGGCGCCGTCAATTGAAAAACTGAAAAATTGCAAAAATATCACCTTTGTTTTTAATGCTCATCGGCCGGAAGATTTTACCAAGGTCGACATGATAATCAAAAATCCGGCTGCACCCTGGACCAATAAATATGTAAAAATGGCGCTCGATGCAGGGATTCCGGTAGAAAGTGATTCCAGTTTGTTTTTCAAGTTTACAAAAAACGAAATTATCGGCGTGACCGGAACAAAAGGAAAAACTACTACCGCTACCCTTATTTATGAAATTTTAAAAGCGGCCGGAAAATCGGTAATGAAAGTTGGCATTGGTCAGGTCAGTGTTCTTGATAAAATACCAGAACTCAAAAAAGATACAATTGTTGTTTTTGAGCTTTCTTCCTGGCGGCTGTCAGCTTTGGGACGACACAAACTGTCTCCTAAGGTTGCTGTTATCACTAATATATATCCAGACCATTTGAATTACTATAAAACAATGGAGGAATATCTGAATGATAAAAAATATATTTTTAAAAACCAAACTTCCAGCGATTGGTGCGTCATAAATCAGGATGATGCCAAGCTTGATATTTTGGAACCGGAAATAAAATCGCAAATAATAAAATTTTCTAAGCAGAAGATTAATTCGGGGAAAACAGTTTATGCCGCGGATGGCGCTATCTATCTCAATAATGGGATAGATGAGAAAAAAATAATTGATGTGGCGGATATAAAAATAAAGGGAGCGCATAATCGAGAGAATATTATGGCGGCTATCGCGGCGGTTTCTATATACAATATCGATCCTAAAATCATAAAAAAGACGATTGCCGAGTTTACGGGAGTTGCTCATAGATTAGAACTAGTCCGTGAACTTAACGGCGTGAAATATATAAACGATACGGCGGCTACCACTCCAGAATCAGCGATTTTTGGCCTCAATTCGTATTCTGAACCTATCATTCTCATCTGTGGCGGATCGGATAAAAATCTAGATGTGGCGGAATTCGGCGCAGAAATAGTGAGAAAAGCCAAGGGAGTAATTTTTTTGAAAGGCGCGGCGACAGAAAAAATAATCGCGGCTATCAAAAATAATCTGCCCGAACTGGAAAAGTTTAAATCATTCTCTATTGTTGACTCTATGGCTAAGGCCGTGGAACTGGCTCGATTAGAAGCTGTTTCTGGCGATATTGTCTTGCTTTCTCCTGGCGCCGCTAGTTTTGGAATGTTTCAAAATGAGTTTGACAGGGGGGACAAGTTTAAAGAAGCGGTAAAAGCGTTAAAATAAAAAATCCCCAGTGATGGGGATTCTTTTATCCGTTTTGTTTAAAAAATCTTTTTTTTGATAACAAACTTATTTTTTAGCATACTCCCAAGAGTCGTTTTTATTGAATCTGTTATGTCGGAAAAATAATATACGTCATTTGCGTTTAATTTCCTTGGCATATTGGCAACTTCTTTAGCTATTTCACGGGCAGAACTTATCAGGTTTACTTTCGGATCGAGGATATCCAAAATTATTTCTTC
Source organism: Parcubacteria group bacterium (assembly GCA_041661275.1). GTDB lineage: Bacteria > Patescibacteriota > Minisyncoccia > Moranbacterales > UBA2206 > JBAZUU01. Next base: position 74,687 of record JBAZUU010000004.1, read on the forward strand.
CAAGTAGGGATAGTGCGTGCAACCCAAAACCAAAACATCGACGCTGTCCTTTATATTGTCGAGATATTCCTTAGCGATCAATTTTGTTGCGGCATGCTGGATCAATCCTTCTTCCACTAGCGGAACAAATAGCGGACAGGCCTTTTGTATCACTTCTATTTTGGAATTAACTTTTTTTATTTTGTCTCGATAAATATTGCTCCTAATCGTTCCTGTTGTTCCAATTATTCCAACTTTATAATTTTTATTTTTTTCGGCTTCTAGCTTTATTTTTTCGATGACAGGATCGATTACGTTATAAAATTTTATTTGGGTATATTTATTTTTTAAATGTTCGCTGGCCAGAGCTGAGGCAGTATTGCAGGCAATGATTATTTCTTTTATGCCTTGCTCGATAAAAAACCGACTTATTTCGTCGGCGTAACTAATTATCGTATCAGCGCTTTTATTTCCCCATGGATAGCGGGCGGTGTCGCCAAAATACATGACGGGAAATTTCGGATTTATCTTTTTCAATTCCGAAACAACAGAAAGCCCGCCGATACCGCTGTCAAAAATACCAATCATTTGTTTGAAGATTTTAATTTGTGGGCGTATCTGGACTCGAACCAGAGACCTCGTCATTATCAGTGACGCGCTCTAACCAACTGAGCTATACGCCCGAATGTGGACTGTGCCGGACTCGAACCGGCCGCCTCCTGCGTGCAAAGCAGGCGCTCTACCAGATGAGCTAACAGCCCGCAAACTATTTAAAAAACAGGCGAGAGGCCTATAAATAGTGTAATCAGGTAACTAGAAATTATTATACATCAAATAATAGCCTTGTCCAGCGAAATTTGACACAATTCACAAAATAATATAATATATAGATACACAAAAAAGCCCAGAGGGGCTTTTAAAAAAGCTCTAAATATGAATAAAATCATCCATTTTTTGAAGGACGCCAAGACCGAACTGCAAAAGGTCAATTGGCCGACCAAAAAACAAACTATCAATTATACAGCGGCTGTCATTGCCATCAGTATTGCTATTGCCTTGTTTTTGGGCGCACTGGACTACATTTTCGAAGCTATTTTAAACAAATTTATATTAAAATAATATGGCTAAACAATCCCAACATCACGGGCGAGCGTGGTATGTGCTCCATACATATTCCGGATATGAAGACAATGTGTCACGGAACCTGAAGCAACGTATCGAATCGATGGATATGCAAGACCTCATCTTCGATGTAATGGTACCGACGGAAAAGAAAATAAAGATCAAGGCTGGGAAAAGAACAGTTGTTGAAGAAAAAATTTATCCCGGATATGTCCTGGTTGATATGATCGTCACTGACGCTTCTTGGTATGTAGTACGAAACACTCCAAATGTAACCGGATTTATCGGTCTTGGAACCACTCCGACGCCGGTTGATCCGCGGGAAATCGAGATGCTCAAAAAACGAATGGGTGTATCCGAACCGAAATATAAGATTGATGTGCAGACAGGTGATGCAGTGAAGATCACTGACGGACCATTTAAGGATTTTGACGGAAAAGTTTCAGATGTGGATGAGGAAAAGGGAAGAGTGAAGGTGCTGGTTTCAATATTTGGAAGAGAGACACCAGTGGAATTAGACTTTTTGCAGATAAATAAAATATAATTATTTCCTACAAAATTACAAAATACATACAAAATTACAAAAGTACAAAGGCAGATAATATTTCGCAGTTTTGTATTTTTGTAAATTTTTGTATTTTTGTAGGGTTACGAACATGGCTAAGAAAGTAAAAACTATAATAAAGTTACAAATTCCAGCGGGAAAAGCTAATCCGGCGCCTCCAGTGGGACCAGCCTTGGGTCAGCATGGTTTGAATATCCAGGAATTTTGCACCAAATTCAATGAGCAGACTCGGGACAAGGGATCTGACATTATTCCGGCTGAAATTACTGTTTTTGAAGACAGAACTTTCACTTTTATCCTGAAAACTCCTCCGGCATCTGATCTTCTGCGAAAAGCAGCGGGAGTAGAAAAGGGCGCGGGGAATCCTCTAAAAGACAAAGTGGGAAAAATTTCTAAAGATAAACTGCGAGAAATTGCGGAAAAGAAATTACCAGACCTCAATGCTAATGATGTAGAAGGAGCGGAGAAGATCATCGCCGGGACAGCAAGAAGTATGGGGATAAAGATTGAGTAGTGTTTGGAAGTTGGTTTATTGGAAAAAAGAAGATAGTTCAGGAAAACGGAAATAAGAAATAAGATTCCATTTTCTAATTTCTTCTTTCTGGAACCAATTTCTATTTTCTAATTAACTAATTTCTAAGTGGGAGAGCATTACAGCTCGTATGTACCACGAAAATATATGAAACATGGTAAAAAGTATCGAGCGGCCTATGAAAAACTGGATCGCGAAAAAGTTTACAGTTTAGACGAAGCTGTGAAGTTTATGAAGGAAAACAAGATTGCTAAGTTTGATGAATCAGTGGAAGTGCACATCAGAACTAATGTTGATACTAAAAAGGGTGACCAGCAAGTGCGCGGAACGGTCAATTTGCCACACGGAACAGGAAAAAACAAGAAGATCGCGGTGATCACCTCAACTGCTGCCAAAGAGGCGAAAGAAGCCGGAGCGGACATCGTGGGTGGTGAGGAAATGATCGAGAAGATAAAGAGCGGAAAAATGCTGGCAGGGAAAGAAACCTTTGATATTTTAGTGGCGACTCCCGAGATGATGCCAAAGCTGGCGCAGGTGGCCAAAATTTTGGGACCGAAAGGCCTGATGCCAAATCCAAAAACTGATACAGTAACGACCAAGGTCAAGGAGACAGTGGCGGCGCTCAAAAAAGGAAAAGCGGCTTTCAAAAATGATGACTCGGGGAACATTCATCAGATCGTCGGCAAAGTTTCTTTTGATGATCAAAAATTAGTTGATAATATTAGAACTTTTGTCGAAGCGGTGGAAAAATCAAAACCATCAGGACTGAAAGGAAGACTTATCAGTAATATTACCGCCTGCTCAACAATGGGAGTGGGATTGAAAATCAGCGTGAAATAAAACTAGATTTGATTTTTTAGCTGAAATATGCTATAATAGATAAAGCGGGTGAAATACCCGTTTTTATTTATTTTTATAAAAGCAATAATATGGCTATACGTATAGGAACAAATTTACCCAAAGGAACAGTGGCCGATGGCAAATCTTTAGGTTTTGATCCAAAGCGCAGTAAATTTATACAGGGACTTCTAAAAGATAAAGACGCAAGAGGAGCATTGGATAAACCTCAAGAAAGAAAACTGGTTTATGATGCTTTTAAAAGGCAGATGGGCAAAACTCCCAGAAATATAACCAACAGAGATGTGCGGGCTGTATTAGGAGCTTTTGGAACAGGAGAAATTGACCTGAAGGAAAGGCAGGCATTAGGAAAGGCGCTTCTTGGCAATGGATCATTTGTAAAGAAATATGATACTATTTCCAAAGAAAAGAAAGATTTTCTTTTAGGAAAAAGCAACCCTGTAGTCGATCCTCGCAATGGAAGCTTGTCGACGACTAAACCCGGAAGTTCTTCAGGGAAAAGCGTCACTAGACATTCAGGTTTATTCTAAATTGTAAAAGCAAAAAAGCGTTAAGAGCGCTTTTTCTATTGACTACCGGCAATACTTTTGATAGGATAATAAGGTGTTTAAAGGATAAATCACATGGACAAGAGAAAAATAGTAATAGGTCTCATAGGAGAGAAGGGTGCTGGAAAAGGCACTGTTTCTGATTATCTCATTGAAAAATATAAAGCCATCCACTACGGAACTTCAAAGATACTTCGAAGGACGCTAGAGGACTTGCATCTGCCTGTCACGCGAGACAATTTAGTTAAGTTAGCCCTAGTTCTCAAAGAAGGCTATGGTCCATCGGTCATCATTGATTCGCTTATCACAGATATGGAAAAGAATGGGTCGGATATCATCATCGCTGACGGAATCAGGATGCATGGCGATGTGGAACCGTTCAAGAAAAAATATGGGCCGGATTTTTATCTGGTATATGTGACGGCTGACACGCGCTTGCGTTATGAGCGGACAAAAGCCAGAAAGCAAAACCACGGCGAAGAAAAGACTTCGTTCCAGGAATTTTTAGAAGAAGAAGCCAAGCTAACGGAAATCTCCATCCATGAAATAGGCAAGCAGGCTGACTTCAAACTTTCCAACAATGGCGCGCCGGAAGATCTCATCAAGCAAGTAGAGGAAATGCTTAAAGGCATATTGAAATAGACCTACAATCCCGTCGCTCGCGAGCGACGGGATTTTTTGACCCCGATTTTAATAAATAGTACAATAGAAAAACCTAATATAGCCATATGAAAATAGTCATTGGGACAGCGGGGGAGATAGCCAGTGGGAAAGAAACTGTGGCACGATATATCATCAAAAAATACGGCGGGTCTTTGTATAGATTTTCCGATTCTCTTCGCGAAATCCTGACCAGGATGCATCTGCCTGCCGACAGATCAAATTATCACAAGATTTCCATGGCTTTGCGAGAGTATTTTGGTCAGGATGCACTTTCGCGGATTGTCTATAACGACATTAAAAAAAGCAAAAATAAAATAATTATTCTTGACGGGATTAGAAGGAAATCAGATACTGAATATTTGAAAGATATTAAAGGGTTTAAACTTATCTTCATTGACGCCAAGATAGAAACAAGACTAGTTAGATTAAAAGCAAGAAAAGAAAAGCCCGATGATAAGAATAAGAGCATTGCTAAGTTTAAAAAAGAGCATGAGTCAGAAGTGGAAATAAAAATAAGAAAACTCAAGAAAATAGCTGATTTTGTGGTTGATAATAATGGTGAAAAAACGAAGCTTTTCCAGCAAATTGATCAAATCATTGATAGGATTTCCAAGAAAAAGAGTAATTTGGTATAATTAGTTTACATTGCGCAACTGGGGATAATTTCAGTTACGCATTATTTTATCTCTAAACACTAACAACAACAAAAATGGCAAAACCGTCCAATGCAAAAAAAACCAGACTGAATTGGGATGAATTATTTATGAACATGGCTGTTCTGGCCGCTGAAAGAACCGCCTGTAAATTTGTGAGAGCGGGAGCAGTGTACGTTGATCACAATCATCGGGTAATTTCCTTGGGTTACAATGGGCCGACTGAAGGGGACTATCATTGCATCGATGTCGGATGCGCCAAAGTGGACGGAGATCCGAAAACCAAAAAACTGAAACGATGTCGCGGAGCGCATGCTGAAATGAATGGCATCGCTAACGCGGTTGACACTACCCGACTCCGTGGCGCCACACTTTATTCTGCTACTTTTCCGTGTTATGACTGTATGAAAGCGCTTAATAACGCGGGAATAAAAGAAATTGTCTACTACACCGAATATAAAAGGATCCAGACCGGCGGAGAGAAAAAGGAAGAAGAGAATGAGGCTTGGGAGCTGGCCAAAAAACGAAAAATAAAAGTACGGAAATATAAAGGAGAGCTTAATCAAAAAATAAGTTAAAAAATCTTTTATAAAACTATGGACAAAAAACATCCGGAATATCAATATTTAGACCTGATGCAAGACATTTTGGATAATGGATCGGATAAAAAACTGTTTTTCACTCCTGAAGTTCTGAAAGATTATGAAGAAAAAGGCCAAGAACCGCCGGTCATTCGAAGCGTCTTTGGGCGGCAGGCCAGATTTGATATGACCCAGGGCTTTCCCTTACTTACGACAAAAAAAGTTTTTTGGAAAGGAATTCTTCATGAGCTGCTCTGGTTTTTAAGTGGAAGTTCCAACATAAAATATTTAGTGGATAATAATGTCCATATTTGGGATGAGTGGGCTTATAAGAGATACAGAAAAAGCGCTATTGAAAAAAATGAGCCCTATATGACACAGGAGGAATTTATTTCTAAGATAAAAAATGAACCAGCGGACAGCGAATTTGTGACCAATTGGGGCGACTTGATTGTTGTTTATGGAAAAATGTGGCGTCGTTGGCCAGCTAGCGATGGTCGAGAAATTGACCAATTAGGCTGGGTAATTCAAGGACTCAAGGACAAACCATTTCGAAAATCGTACGTAGTTTCTGGATGGAATCCTGATTTTATCTACGCTATGGCCTCAAGGGGTAATGCCAATGAAGTCCCACCGTTTTGTCATACAACTTTTCAATTCGCAGTTACCGAAGGCAATAAGTTAAATCTTGGTCTATATCAAAGGAGCGCTGATTTATTTTTAGGTGTCCCGTTTAACATTGCCAGTTACGCTCTTCTTCTTCAAATGGTAGCCCAAGTAACTGGCCTTGAAGTAGGAGAATTTGTGCATACTTTCGGTGATGTGCATTTGTATTCCAATCACTATGATCAAGTAAGAGAGCAACTTTCCAGAGAACCGAAACCATTGCCGACGATAAAAATTAAGCCTGATATAAAAAATATTGATGACTTTAAGTTTGAGGACTTTGAATTGATAAATTATGATCCGCATCCAGCCATCAAGGCGGAGTTGGCGAATATTGGAGGATTCTAATGATATTATATGAAAGTTATTTTGATGATGGCTATTACCATGGACGGGAAGATCGCGCGAGATAGCGATCATTTTCCTGATTGGACGAGTAGGGAAGACAAAAAACTTTTTGCGCGTGTTTCCAAGGAATATGGCGTGGTTATGATGGGAGAAAGGACTTTCAAAACTTTTCCGTCACCACTTCCAAATCGCCTAAATGTAGTTTTTACACTGGAGAAAAATCCTCCGGAAACAGAGGGTGTGAAGTGGGTTTCTGGCGAGCCGGAAAAAGTTTTGAAAGAATTGGAACAAATGGGATATAAGTCAGCTATCCTTGGAGGGGGAGCCTATCTCAACACCTTGTTCTTGAAAAAAGGCCTGATTGACGAAATAATTGTGACAGTTGAGCCAAAAATATTCGGCGCCGGACTTTCGCTTTTTTCGGAAGAAGTGGGTGTGAATCTGAAATTGATAGAAACGGAAAAGATAAATGAAGATTCTATCGTACTAAAATATAAAGTTATTAAATAAAAAAATATGATTTTAGGGATCAAAGAGCTTCACCGGTTGGTTTCCGAACAAAAATTGGTAGAAAATTTGTGCGAGCGGGAAATGAATAATCCGGAAGGAGCGGGGTTTGATTTGCGACTGGGAGAAGTGTATGAAATGGTAAGTGACCCTTCGACAGGCTCAGGGCAAGATGGGTTCCTGGGAGTAGAAGAAAGGCAGACGCCGGAAATTAAGCTTGTTGCTAAAGATGATCCGACAAAAGAAGAAGCAGAAAATTTTTTTGTGTTCGAACCGGGAAAATATTATCTCATAAAAACGATGGAGAAAGTGAATCTGCCAGTAACACTTTCCGGAATAATTTTTCCGCGGACAACTATGTTTCGCTCGGGGCTGGGACTGTTTAATGGTGTGGTGCAACCCGGTTATCAAGGCGAACTGACTTTTGGCGTTTGCAATCTTGGAAAGAGCAATATAAAAGTTTCTTTTGGCGCTCGCGTGGTGCATATCACATTCCACGAAGTTTTGGGAGAAGGCAACCAATACCGCGGACAGTGGCAAGGCGGAAGAGTGGCAACGGGAGGGAAAGAAGTGCAGGTTTAATATTTCTTCATAAATTAATTAAGACCCGCCGATGACGGGTCTTTTTTAATTTCGTAAATTCTACGTTATTTGACAGCGTTGATCAGTTCTTCCGTAAGAGACGGGTCGAGATTGTAAAAATTCCGGCTAATACTTGTAGCAACCAAAAAGAACTGGCATTCAGGGTAAAGTTTTACATTTTCAACGCTGATGCCGCTAGCTATCGCCAATGGAACATTGCCAGCGACTTTCTTCATGCGGCTGATCTTTTCAGGATCGGGCGGGCTTCCTGTTTTCCTCCCACTTGTGGTTATAACGTCCATGTAGCGTATTGCTAGTTCAGTCGCTCTTTCAACGTTATCGACAAGTGATTGATACTTGAAAGCTACTCCGCCAAAATACATTCCCTTCCAGCCACTTTTTTTTCTAGCCATTGCTATGAGCTCGGGCTCATTTTGATGTTCAGTTTGTTCGTTGATCATGGCGTTGTCAGTCCAAATGGCGGAGGCGCTTTCTGGAATAACCTCGAAAACCTCTCTTGGAGCAAGGTCTAAAAAATTCAGACCGATCCACCAGTCAGGAAAAATATTTCGAACGGCCTGATAAATGTAAAGCAGATCGTTACACAAGATATTGTGGTTGATTAAAAAAATCCCGTCGCAACCAGCTCTCTTAGCGATGGTTGCATTGGCCAAGGCTTGATTAACATTGCTTACATGAATTACGGGCAATACAACATGCTTTTTGTCGGGAAAATCATTTTTTGGCATCGCTATTACCTCCATAAGGGTTTATAATGAACTTTTTATCCAAAAGCAACGTTAGCTTGTAGATTATATCAGATTAAAATAGAATATAGTTATTGTCAATGAAACAAGTTGCCAGCCGTCATTTTTTTGGTTAGAATAAGAAAGTACTAAATATAGCAATTATGGCCAAATATACACCAGTCATTGGAATGGAAGTTCATGTGGAGTTGAAAACTGCTTCCAAGATGTTTTGTGATTCTAAAAATGGCTTGGGATTGGAAAGGGAACCGAACGTGAACATTTGTCCTGTTTGTACTGGCCAGCCAGGAACATTGCCAGTGCCTAATGCTGAAGCGATAAAATTCGTTCAGATGGCCGGGCTGGCTTTGAATTGCGAACTCAATCTCAGTACTAAATTTGATAGAAAAAATTATTTTTATCCAGACCTTCCGAAAGGTTATCAGATATCCCAATACGACCAACCACTTTGCGGAAAGGGAAGTCTGAAAATAAACGGGAAAGAAATTGGAATAACCAGGATCCATCTGGAAGAAGATACGGGAAAGCTTATTCATCCCAAAGGTGTGGATTATACCTTGGTAGATTTTAATCGGGCTGGCGTGCCGCTTATGGAGCTGGTAACTGAACCGGATATTGAATCGGGGGAAGAAGCCAGGATTTTTTGTCAAAAATTACAACAAATATGTCGATACTTAGGTATTTCTGATGCTGATATGGAAAAAGGAATGATGAGATGCGAAGCCAACATCTCGGTCTATAGAAAGGGCGAAGATAAACTCTCTGGAACGAAAGTGGAAGTGAAAAACATCAACTCTTTCAAGTTTGTGGAAAAGGCTATTGCTTATGAAATAGAAAGACAGATCGAAGTTCTGGAATCGGGGAAAAAAGTGGTTCAGGAAACACGCGGCTATGATTCTAATAGGAGCGCGACAGTATCACAAAGGACAAAAGAATCCGCCCATGACTACCGCTATTTCCCAGAGCCGGACATTCCGCCGCTAAAATTCACTAAGGATTATTTTGATGATTTGAAAAAACATCTTCCGGAATTGCCGGAGGCAAAAATAATCCGCATAAAAGAGGAATATAAATTACCCGAAGCTGATGTGGAGATAATTGTTTCTGATAAAGACCTGGCTGATTATTTTGAAGATGTAGTCAGTGAACTCAAAGAAAAGATAAGCTGCAAAGAATTCGAGGTTGATGAGAAAAAAGCAATAAAACTGGCGGCTAACTATATTATCACTGAACTGCGAAAACACCTGACCGAACATAATCATGGTATAGCCGACATAGAAATCACTCCGGAAAATTATGCGGAACTCATTTGTATTGTGGCCAGTGGAAAAATAAATTCCAGCGCGGCGCAGACAGTTCTCGCTGAAATGTACAAAACCGGTGGCGATCCGTCACAGATAATAGAGTCAAAAAATTTGGCGCAGGTGAGTGATGAGGAAGAGCTGGAAAAAATAGTGGAAAGAATAATTTCTGATAATCAGCAGTCCGCGGACGATTATAAGGCGGGAAAAGAAAACGCGTTGAAATTTTTGATGGGACAGGTAATGAAGGAAACGAAAGGGAAGGCTAACCCGCAGGTTGTCGGAGAAATTTTGAAAAATAAATTGAGTATTAAATAAAAAGAGGGGGTTCGCCAACGAGCGGACGTTTTGTTAACCTAAACGGAGGGGATGCGTAATGACGGTTTGTCAGAAAAGAGGGGAAGGGACAGGGAGCGAGGGTGACTGCTTATGTATCAAGTGTGATAGTCACCTTGGTCCAATCCTGTGTGACAAGGGGAGTTGCGGGAAGTGCAGTGTTCACATCATAACCCATGATGAATGCGTCATGGCAAGGAGCTCCTGCATTCCCAAGGATCAATACTAGGCGATGTCGTCAAAAAAGTCCCGGGCCAAGCCTCGGGACTAAAATTTATACAGTTGACGAGTTTTCTATAGAGTGCTATGATGGTTAAAATATGAAAAGCTACAGGAAGCGAAAGAAATATCCACTAGCGATTAAAACAATTTTTATAGTTTTCCGATAAAACCCCGAGAGGGGATTTTTTTTTCGTCCTTTTACAAAAAAAGGGAGGTTTTATGAGAAGAAAGCATATAAGTAATGTCATTGAAAATGGTCACAGTACACGTTGCCTGATTTGCGGAAAAATAAAGCCGGCAATCATAGTTGAGGTTAGCCTGGAAGATGGAAAAGTGATAAATCTTTGCAATCTGGACGCGTGCAAAATTTGTTTTTGGAAAAGCTGTTTTTTGCGAAGTCAATTTTGTATCGGCCAGGGTATCAGTGATTAACCGCAACGCGGTTTGGGCGTATGATAGTCCAACCTATCATATTGCCCTTTATTTTTTCAAAAATTTATTTATTTCCGATTCTGTCTTTTTATACTCGTCAATCCATTTTATACGCGTATCTTTTCTGAACCACGTCATCTGCCGTTTGGCATAGTCTTTTTCAGCTCGGAGTATTTTTTGAAATAGTTCCTCCTTGGTTGCGATCTCACCTCTGAGATACTTAGGAATCAAAAAGTATCCAAGACCAAAGCTTTCTATTTTTTTCCAGGACAGTTTTTCTTTGGAATGTAAATTTTCCACTTCCCTTATCATTCCTTTCGCGAATCTTTTTCGAAGACGTTTTTCAATGTTTTGGTGGAGTTTTTCTTTGGGGAGATTGATGCCGATCTGGAGAAAGTTATAATTACGTGGTTTTAATTTAGAACCCTCTCCTGTCGCGAAGACGCGACATCCTCTCCCGAGGGGAGAGGAGGAATTTCTTCTTCCACCCTCTCCCTTCGGGAGAGGGTCATTCGACGAAGTCGAATGGGGAGAGGGAACCTTACCTAACGTCTTACAAATTTCTATGGCTCTTATTAACCGTACTTTGTTTTTGGCGTCAATACTTTTGGCTCGCTGGGGATCTAGTTTTTTTAGCATTGTGAATAATTTTTCCGCCGAATAATTACGTAAATAATTACGTAATTTCCAATCAGGTTTTACTTCCGGGTAGATTACATTATCAACAATGGCTTTTATCCAAAAGCCAGTGCCTCCACAGATAATGGGCAATTTCCCACGTTTCAGGATATCCTTAATAATCTTTTCGGCATCTTTTTTAAATTTAGCGGCGTTGTAATTTGTTCGCGGACTGACGATATCAATCATATAATGTTTAGCTAGCTTCTGTTCAGCTTTAGTAATCTTACCTGTTCCAATATCCAGTCCGCGATAGATTTGTCTTGAGTCAGCGGAAATAATTTCACCGTTGAATTTTTTGGCAAGTCGAATTGCCACATCCGATTTTCCGGAAGATGTGGAGCCGAGGATGACGATTATCTTATTATTTCCTTCCATATCTTATTAACTCTCTTAAGACTTTTTCTCTCCTTTTCTTTTCCGGCAAATCGACCGTTTCTTTCATCTTCCACGCGGCAGTATCGGGGCGGGGAGAATATTTATTGATATATGCTTCATTGTAGCTGACAGTTTTGAAAACTTTTATTGACTCGGAGAAATCCTTTTTGGCTTCACCCGGGAAGCCGACGATTATGTCAGTAGTAAATTCGGCTTCTGGAATTATTTTTTTTATCTTTTTAATGAGATTCAGATAATACTTTTGCGTGTATGGTCGGTTCATGGCCTTGAGAATCTTGTCGCTTCCAGCCTGGACAGGCAAATGGATCTCTCGGGAAATATTTTTGTTTTTGGCAATAACTTTTATCAGTTCGTTAGAAAAATCTTTGGGGTGAGAGGTTAAAAACTTGAAGCGAATTTGAGGGTTTGATTTGGCAAGGTAATCCAAGAGTTTCGGAAAGTCTACAGTGACAGAATTTTTAATTTTTAATTTTAAATTTTTAATCAATTTTAAATTTCCTAATTTTGAATTTTTAAACTCATAGTTATAACTATTAACGTTCTGTCCGAGAAGAGTTATTTCTTTGCAGTCATTTTTTGTCAGCGATTTTATTTCTTTGATAATATCTTCTACGGGTCTCGAAATCTCTCTACCTCTGGCGTAGGGGACGACGCAATAGGAGCAGAAGTTGTTACAGCCGGTCATTATCGGCACGTACACTTTATTGTTGTTAATGTATTTTGGAATAATATCCAAATAAGAACCGTCATTCTGAGCGGAATGACCCCGCCCTTGGCGGGGGAATGTAGCCGAAGAATCTGCCTTTTGGGTTTTCTGGTTATATTTTTTAGTAGATCCTTCGACTACGTTCCGATAAGAATCGGAACTTCGCTCAGGATGACGGACTAAGAGAGGTTTTAATTTTTCCGGAAAATTATTTATATTACAGAATAAATCAACCTTATCTTCTAATCTTCTTTGCACGTCTTTTCTGTCGGCAAGGCAGCCGGTGAGGATGATAGTAATTTTTGGGTTTGATTTTCGTAGATTATGCACAAGTCCATAAACCCTATTTTCCGCCGACTGACGCACGCCGCAAGTATTGAAAATCACCAAGTTGGCCTGGTTTATATCTTTGGTTGGTTTAATTCTATGCGTTTCTAGAAACCCAGCAATTCGCTCGGAATCGCTTTCATTCATTTGACAGCCGAAAGTTTTGATGTAATATTTCATAGAAGTTCTTGTGGGTAAAGTGGTATCCATTAGGATACTAAAATATTAACGAATTATCAAGGAGGATGGCCATGGAACGAGGTGAAGAAATCACTCCCAAAGAGAGAGAAATTTGGGAAAGGAGAGGCGTATATTACTTCGTTTTCCAAACAAGCGACAGGGGTCTCTATATGGAAGGCCCTAATGGATCATCTCGGCCCATTGAGGATGGGATGGCTCACGGAAAAAACGGCTGGACAAGGCATTCACCGCCGGTTGGGATTTTGGACTGAAAATCAAGGAGATCTGTTATGACGGTCAAAAGCATAAGAGAGATTTTATCAGAAGGAGGAACATTATTACGAGTAGATATCGCAGGTCAAACGACCGCCGAATATGCTACGCATGCACGGCTGGATAGGTCTACTCTTTATCTCACATGTCCGACTCGCGGATTAGGGCTTAGCGATAATCTGGTTGATATCGCTTATGAGAAAAGGGTGCCTGCCGCAAAGGTTTGGGGTTTACGCTGGGTTTCTGTGCATGTAACAGCGTTTATCTTGAGGGAAGTTCAGCCAGACTCAGAATTATTTTTTAAGTAAAATAAGTTCTTTGAGTTTTTAAAACAGATAATAAAAAGGGCTGCGAATTGTGCAGCCCTAGTATTTTTTCTAGGTTATTTTTTTTCGTCAATTTCTTTTCTAATTTTTTCCACAAATTCATCTACTTTCAAAACCTCTTGCTCTTTTTGTCCTCGCGTTCTCACGGCAACTGTGCCATCCTTTTCTTCCTTTTCTCCCACCACAATCATATACGGAATTTTTTGCTTTTCCGCTTCGCGGATGCGTTTGCCGAGAGATTCGTCATCTTTGTTTATTTCTGCGCGTATATTATTTTCCTTCAGTTCCGCCAGTATCTTTTCGCCATATTTATTAAACTTTTCGGAAACTGGAATGATCATCACTTGCACTGGGGATAGCCAAAGCGGAAACGCGCCGGCGTAGTGTTCAATGAGAACACCAATAAATCTTTCAAAAGATCCAAATAGTGCTCGATGTAGCATATAAGGTTTTTCTTTTTCTCCTTTCTCATTAATAAAGCTCATAGCAAATTGTTCGGGCATATTAAAGTCGAATTGCAGTGTTGAACATTGCCATTCCCGTCCGATTGCATCCTTTACCTTAAAATCTAATTTTGGCCCATAAAATACCGCGCCGCCCACATCTTTAGTTATGTTTAATTTCTTTTCTTTTGCAACTTCTTCTAAAACTTTTTCTGTGAATTTCCACCCATCTTCTGTTCCGGCATATTTTTCATTTTTAGGATCTCGAACTGAAAGATAAACATTAACATCATCTATCGCGAATCCAAAAGATTTATAAATGAACAAAATAAAATCTACCACTTTTTCAAGTTCCTGTTTGACCTGGTCAACCCGGCAAATTATATGAGCATCATCTTGGGTAAAGCCTCGCACCCGAGTTAATCCAGAGAGTTCGCCTTTTTTCTCATAGCGATACACTGTGCCACATTCTGCCCAGCGAAAGGGGAGCTCCCGATAAGAGTGCAGGTTAGAATTAAAAATTTGAATGTGGAAGGGGCAGTTCATTGGTTTTAGGAGAAACTGTTCTGGCGCTTTAGCTTTTTTCCCTTCCTGGCTATCTCTCAAAGTCTGACCAACTTCCATTGGAGGATACATGCTTTCGTTATAGAAACCCCAATGGCCAGAAGTTTCCCAAAGAGTCCGGTTTCCGATATGTGGAGAGCGAACAAGCTCATAACCATTTTTTAAATGCTCGGCATACCAAAAATCTTCAATAACTCGCCAAAGAATAGCGCCCTTTGGATGCCAAAGGGGAAGGCCAAGTCCAACTACTTCATCAATATGAAATAAATCCAGTTCTTTTCCTAATTTCCTATGATCTCTTTTTTCCGCTTCTTCCAGCATCTTTAGATACGCGTCCAGTTCTTTTTTATTCTCAAAAGCGACGCCATAGATCCGCTGGAGCATTTTGTTTTTTTCATCACCTCGCCAATAGGCGCCAGAAATCTTGGTGAGTTTAAAACTTTCTGGATTAATTTTTCCAGTAGATTCCACATGCGGGCCGGCGCAAAGGTCAACGAGATGGCCAGATTTATAAACGGAAACTTTTTTCTCGCCAGCTTTTTCCAGATCAGAAATAAGTTCAACTTTATAAACTTGGTCAGCTTCTTCGAATTTTTTTATGGCTTCGGCAATGGAAATTTCCGCCCGTTCAAATGGATGATCGGCTTTGATGATAGCTTTCATCTTTTCTTCCAAAATTTCCAAATCTTCCGGAATCAAAGTTCTTGGCAGATCAAAGTCATAATAGAATCCGTTTTCAATGGCCGGACCAATGGCCAGTTTCGCTTCGGGAAACATTTCCAAAACCGCCGCGGCCAAGACGTGGGACGCGCTGTGTCGAAGAGTTTCTAAATTGTTGGGTGTGGTTTTTCTTGACATATATGCTTTTTTGTTAAATAATTTTAATTAGTTCCAAATATTAAGTTTTTTAAGTGTTTGCGAATCTATTAATGATCCTAATCTGTAAAGACTATACGAGGAGGAAGGCTTATGTGCGGAGGAGCTGATATTGGTTACGATCTTGATGAGATCCAAGATAGTCAACTGTTTATTCTGGTCAAATGTCCTAAGTCTGGATGCAAGGGGTTAATTTCTATGACTCCTCGAGAGGTGCGCGTGGATTTTCCGGACTGTCCTGTTGGGGGCAATGTTCAGCTCAGATTTGATCAGGGGGAAAACATCTGTCCGGAGTGTGGAGATGCAGGTCTGCAGATAGATACGAAAATAATTAACTTTTCATTCTCCGATCAAGACTATCGATCTCGCGCTGAACATTACGAATACCCATAAACGGCAAAACCCCGTCTCAAAAATTTGTCGAGAATAGCAATTCTCAAAAAACAAATTCTTGGGACGGGGCTCTTTTTATTTACGTAAATAATTACGTAATTAATTACTTACCTCGTGGTTCCACCCAAATTGCCCGACATATGTCGAACTACTCTTTAAGTTATATCGTTAACTTACACCGGAGGTTCGGCGGATGGTTAGGCCGCGTCAACGCCTCATTTAGTTGTCACTATATAACATACATAAAAACTGGAAAAAAGTCAATTTTCAAAAACAAAATAGTGTGATAAGATAAAGAAAATTACTAACAAAAAACATATGGAACAAGAAAACTCGTGCTGTCACAATTTCGACAAAAAATACGTCCTCATTATCCTCGGAATGGTGCTTTTGTCTGGAATTATCATTGCTTCTATTCTTCGCGACTGGTTTGTTAATGATTATCAAAGCCAGGTTTCTGTCACTGGCCAAGGGAAGGTGTCTTATCAACCAGATGAGGCTAATATAAATTTGGGGATACAAGTCGATAAAGCGCCGACGGCGGAAATTGCCTTGAAACAACTTAATGAAAAAATGACCAAGGTCGTGGCGGCAGTAAAAGCGGCAGGAATTCCGGAAGAGGACATAAAAACCCGAGACTATAATTTAAGTCCCAGTTATGACTATAATCAGGGAAGAGATTTTGTTTCCGGATATGATGCCCGACAAAGCTTGGCTGTGAAAGTAAAAAATATTGATAAAAATAAAGAATTAGTCAGTCAAGTGGTCGCGGCGGCCAATGGGGCGGGAGTGAATAATATAAACAGTATCAATTTTGGAGTTTCTGATCTGAATTCTATCAAGCAGCAGGCGCGAGTGAAAGCTATCCAGGATGCCAAGAGCAAGGCTGATGAACTTTTCAAAGCGGCTGGAGTGAAGCCGAAAAAAATTACCGGTTGGTATGAGAATGAAGCAGGGGGAATGGGAGGAGCGCAACCTGTGGCGGAAGGCAGTATGCTATCAGCCGCTAAAAATGACAGAGGAGGAGCCAGTGTCTCTCCGGAAATTCCATCAGGGAATCAGGAGATGATAGTGGAAATCGGAGTTAACTATGAAGTGAAGTAGTTTTTTCCAATACTCTAAATAAGGATGACCTATGGAGATGATGCAGGCAAAGAGCAATGGTTTACAAGGTGTTATTTTTCTGAAAATAACAAATCTACAGGTGATAGTTGAGAATTCCCGGTTCTCTGTGGTCTGGAAAGGTTACGGCATCGATTTAGAGACCACTCTGGATACATTGGAGAAAATCAAGACACCCGAAAAATTCGGAATGAGGGTCGATGAGGTTGATCGAAGAGTGGGGTATATTACCGCTCAATTGGAAATGATGGGCATAATCACTCCGGAACAGGCGGAGGCAATCATGAGCTATGGATGCTACTAGTTCTTTATTTTAAGGGAGGACACCAATATGAAACAATTCGGGAGCAGGCAGTTGTCTGCTCCTTTTTATTTTCAAATCCACAAATTTATGGTATAATTTAGGTAATTCATCCCCCACCACTTTTTCGCTTTTTTTTATTTAACTCTTGTCAATCTTATTTAATAAATTAGTAATTTATTAAAATTTTATCACTTTCTTTTCGCGCTTTCGCGCAAGAGAAAAAGTGGTAGGGGATAAAAATAAAACAATGAACACAAAAACAACCTTAACGTTAATAATCATTATTATCCTTGTGGCAGGAGTGGTGATGTTGGGCGCGCGGATTTTGAGTGGTTCAGAAGACAATTGGATCTGTCAAAACGGCGAATGGGTGAAGCACGGCAACCCGTCCTCTTTCAAACCGGCATTGCCTTGTGAAAAAAATAAAAGTATCGATGAAAGTGTCAACGTTCAGGAAAAAAATAATTCAGAAAATCCAACTTCCGATGCGGCAGGGAATGATGTGAAAGTGACGCAGCCGATGCCAGGCGATACCATCAATAGTCCCATAGAAATTATTGGTGAGGCGAAAGGAAATTGGTTTTTTGAAGGGGAACTGCCGGTAAAATTAGTTGATAAAAACGGAAAAGTAATTGCCGAAACGCAAGCTAAAGCGCTTGGCGAATGGATGACGACAGATTTTGTTCCTTTTAGAGCGATTTTAGAATTTTCAGCTCCAACATCCGCTACAGCGGATTTAATTTTGGCTGCTAATGATCCTTCGGGTCAGGGAAGCGCGAAAGAGATAAGGATACCGGTAACGCTCGGAAAAGTTACCGGCATGAAAATAAAATTATTTTTCAGCAGCCTCTATTTTGATCCGGAGTCGCAAAATTGTGAAAAAGTTTATGAAGTGGAAAGAGTTGTTCCAAAAACCAAGGCAGTGGCCAAGGCGGCGCTCGAGGAACTTTTGGGCGGCATAACAGAGGAAGAAAAAGGCGGCGGATATTTTACCAGTATAAGCCTGGGGGTAAAAGTAAATAGTGTTTCTGTAGTGAATGGCGTAGCCAAAGCCGATTTCAGTTCGGAGCTGGGAAATGGAGTGGGTGGATCATGCCGAACTTCTATAATAGTCGCGCAGATAACTCAAACGTTGAAACAATTCCCGACTGTGAAAAACGTAGTAATTTCGATTGATGGGAAGACGGAGGGAATTTTGCAGCCTTGATCAGGGTGTAAACTTTTGCGTTCGTCTCTGTCGATACGCGCTTCGGCGCGATAATATTTTAGAATACTTAATCCCGACAGTATAGCAAGGTTGATCTATATCGGAAAATGCTAAGCGCCTACGAAAGCGTCTCTCCATAGCCAAACGCAAAAGTTTAAGAAATATAAATAAAAATAACATGAAAAATCAAAACAGTGCGCTGCCTTCAAATAGAAGGGGATCGGCAGGATTAATAATTGTTCTATTCGCGGCAATAATAGTCCTGGCTATTATTGTTTTTGTAATAATAAGAACACTTTTTCCAGCTTTTGATCTAAAAAATCCCCTGGCGCTTTTTTCTGGTTCTCAAACAAGTCAAAGCGTTGTGTCCGCTCTAAAAATAAAGACCGATGACAGTGTGGCGGAGATAATAACAGGGGATGGAAAAACGAATTTGACTCTCGATCCGATTGCTAAAAAAGACTGGCCAAAAGATGCGGTCGGTGGAATGTTCAAGTTGGAGCCAAGTGGAGATTTTCCAAAGCCAATCACTTTCAAAATGACTCTAAATAAGGCACCGGAAGGATGTTTTGCTATCGGCTATTGGCATGAGGACACAAAAAAATGGGAATTCTTGCCGACAATTGATCTGGGAAATAATCAATATGCCACAGTTCTGACGCACGCCAGCACTGTTGGTGGGGGATTGGCCAGCGCCTGTCCTTCGAAGTTTCAGGATGCGGAAAATGTATCTATGAGCAATGCTATCCGGGCGGAGCTGATGAAAATTCAAATTGACCAACAAACCGGAGAAGCGGCCAAGATAAATGATGCCAGTTGGAAAAAGGCCTGGGAGAATGCTGATGAGCTGACTAACAAAGTTATCAGTGATTTTTGCAAAGAGAGAAAAGCGGCCAAGAATTTCTGGGATATAAAAAACACACCAGCCACGATGGACTTTTTTAATGGCACACAAATGATGCAGTGTCTCGGTTTTGAAACATTGGCTGAAAAATATTCCAAAGCCGTGGACAACGAGTGCGGAGAAAAGAAAAAAGATAATGTATATGTCATCAAACAAACTGATAATATAAATGCCAATGTTGATATAAATTTGGCGCAGGGATTCTATAAGCAGCAAATGGATCATAAGACTATGGCAGTGACCAACGGAAAAACGACCTCATTTGCCAAGCCAGGCGCTTTCGGCTGGCAGACAAGCTGGCAGGTAGATTCTTTCTACACAGCCACCTTTACCAATGACTCACGTGTTTTCAAGGAAGAAAGTGTCGGAGCTGACTATTATCTCCTTGATATTCCAATGAAGGGTGTGACGGGAAAATCAAATAGTGTTAACCGCACCACTTTTTCCTTGGAAGGAGTGAATGAAGGACAGACGTTTTCAGTGAAGGTCGTGCCGATTTCTTATACTTCTAGCGCTTCTGGTCCGTCACAGACTGCCAGAGGAAAAATTATCGATGACGGCCAATTAGTGTGGAATTATAACCGCAACTTTTCTCCCGGCTGGAGTGACTCGGGTACTACCGGAAAGCCGATGGAATTTAAAGCTACTTTACTGAAAAATCTGGGGGAGAAAGGAGCAATAATTAAATTTAGTAGTGACTTGGATGATTTAGGAGGAAAACAAGGAGAGCAACTGAAACAGATAAATGATATGGTGAAAAGCGCTATGCCAGGCGGACAAAGCTTTCATGGTATGACTTTGCCTCCAGGAGTGAACATTTCAGAATCCGGTGGCGATAAGCCGTGGAGAATAAAATTGGAATCGGATAGTACGAGCTCAGAAGATGGGACGGGAAATCAGACAGATTCTTCCAAAAACAATAATTCTTCAGTCAATCCCAATGACAAAGATGGTGATGGCGTTCCGGACCTTGCACCTTTGCCTTCGGCAAATGACAAAAATGGCGACGGTATTCCCGATCTGGTTCCGTTGCCTTCGCCTAATGA
Organism: Parcubacteria group bacterium; assembly: GCA_041661275.1. GTDB lineage: Bacteria > Patescibacteriota > Minisyncoccia > Moranbacterales > UBA2206 > JBAZUU01. The sequence continues at coordinate 95,097 of JBAZUU010000004.1, forward strand.
TCTTAATGGTGATGGTATTCAAGATCTAGTTCCGCTTCCAGGGTATAAGAAATAAAATATTTATAGTCCCATAAAGCTGGTCGTAGCAAGCCGATATGGTCGCTGGCCAGCTTTTTTTATATCCTTTATAATTATATGACTCATGCAGTATTATGATAACGACTCTGGAAAAAATTAAATTGGAAGACAAAGAGATAAACTATAATTTGCGACGCAGTAAACGTGCTCGGCGGATGCGGCTGACTATCAATTGCGACGGATCTCTGACGGCGACTCTTCCCCGAAGATATTCCACTGATGTGTTGGAGAATTTTATCATAGAAAAGGCCGGATGGATCTTGAAAAAGATCGAATACTTTGAGGGCTTGGAAAATAAGGTTCTTTGGAAAAATGATCCGGTTGATTATGGAAGATACAAAAATGAAGCTTTAGCGCTGGCTCTCAAGCGTGTATATTATTTTAATCAGATTTATGGTTTTAGTTATTCCAAAATTTCCATTCGTAATCAAAAGACCAGGTGGGGAAGTTGTTCGAAGAATGGCAACCTAAGCTTTAATTATAAAATTGTTTTTTTGCCAGAATATCTGGCTGACTATGTAATTGTCCATGAGCTTTGTCATTTAGGAGAGTTTAATCATTCATCGCGATTTTGGCAATTGGTGGAAAAGACCATAAAAGATTGTAAAGCTTTGAGGAAGGAAGTGAGGAAGCTATAAAATTGTCACTTTTCCTTCCGGTAGAACGGCTTTGATTTTTTCCTGGATATCATCCAGTTTTTTGATGCAATAGGGAGTTTCCAGTTTGGAATTATTTATTTCCAAAATTACTTTCATCGCCCCACGATCGCAGGAGTCGAAGAATTGAGAAAGTTTCTTGATCGATTCTTGGCCGCATTCCGCAGGAAGAGTAATAAATAATTTAGGATTATGGATAGTTTGTCCCTCATCCGCCTGCCGTAAATTTTCAGAAAAATTTTGGCAGGCCCCTTCTCCCGAAGGGAGAAGGGGTTTTGAAGGAGTATTTCTTTTTTGGGTGGCCATAATTCTTTTCATATTTTCCACTTCTTTTTGGTCGACTATTTTGGCGTTGTCTACCAGGATCTTGAAATTCCCATCCTTGTCGGAAACGCGGCCACTGGCGATGATGATCTTTTCTTCTTCGAAAACTGAACCAAGACGTTCCAGGACTTTTGGAAAAACAAGAAGTTCAATGCTGGAATCGACACTCTCAATGGTAACGAAACACATCATTTGCTGGCTTTTGGTATATATTTTTTTTATTTTGGAAATAATTCCGCCGACACTGACATTTTGGCCGACACTAGACTGATTGATATTTCTGATGTTTGTTGCTACCTTGTTAAAATAGTCCTGATAATCTTTGACTGGGTGGTCGCTGATGTAGAGTCCCAAAAGTTCTTTTTCCCAGGTCAATTTTTGTTTGGCGGTTGCTTCTGGAGCGCTGGCCAACGTAATTTGCGGCAGATTTATTTCCTCTTCTCCAAAAAGGCTGGCTTGCGAACTATTTTTGATACGCTCAAGATTTTTGGAATGAGCCAGGATCATTTCTATCGAAGTTATAATTTGATTTCTTTCGCCCAGATCATCAAGCGCGCCGACTTTGGCCAGAGCTTCAATGGATTTTTTATTCAGATCTTTGTGATGGACGCGCTCGATAAGGTCAGTGATACTTTTAAACTTCCCGTTTCTTTTTCTCTCTTCAACAACTTCATGCGCAATTGTATGCCCGACGTTTTTGACAGCATTGAGTCCAAAGCGGATCCTTTCTTTTTTATCAGTCGGGTCAATAATAACAGCGAATTCTTCAAAACTTTCATTGATGTTCGGTGGTAGGACTTCAATGCCCATTTCCCGGACCTCGGCAATTTCAATGGCTACGCGATCGATGTCGTCCTGGTCGGAAGTGAGAAGAGCGGCCATAAATTCCGCCGGATAATGAGCTTTGAGATAGGCGGTTTGATATCCGATGAGTGCATAACAGGCAGCGTGCGAACGATTAAAACCGTATCCGGCGAACGGTTCGATAAAAGAAAAAACCTCTTCAGCGATGACACTGGAAATTCCCTGACGTAAACATCCATCGATAAATTTAGCCCGCTCTTCCTGAATGAGAGCGAAAACTTTTTTGCCCATCGCTTTTCGGAGAACATCCGCTTCACCAAGGGAAAATCCAGCCATCGATTGCGCTATCTGCATCACTTGTTCCTGATAGACAGCTACGCCGTAGGTTTTTCCCAAGATTGGCTCAAGCAATGGATGAAGATATCTTATCTGACGCTCGCCATGTTTTCTGGCGATAAAGTCGGGGATCCAATCCATCGGTCCCGGGCGGTAGAGAGCCACCATAGCAATAATGTCTTCAAAAACGTTTGGTTTTAATAATTTTAAGTATCTTTTCATACCGGAACTTTCCAACTGAAACACGCCGGTTGTTCGGGCATCTTGCAAAAGCTTGAAGGCTTTAGGATCATCAGCCGGAATATCATCAATATTGATTTCCACGCCTTTGGTTTTTTTCAAAATTCGCAAAGTATTTTGAATGATGGTCAGGTTTTTCAGTCCCAAAAAATCCATTTTCAGAAGCCCAATCTTTTCTATAAAACTATATTTTGTGGAAGAGGAATATTGCGTGACAGCTCCTGATTCTTTTCCGATAATTTTTTGTAAGGGGGTATATTCCACCACTGGCTCGCGGGTGATCACCACGCCACACGCATGCATTGACGCATGGCGAGCCACTCCTTCCAGACGCTTGGCTGAATCGATCAATTTTTTAGCGTCTTCTCCGGAACCATAAAGGTCAGAAAATTCCTTGACGTTTTTGAGGGCATCTTCAATTCCAGAAAACATCGGAATGAGCTTGGCCGTTTTGTCGCAAAAATCATAAGGGAGGCCAAGCGCCCGGCCAGCGTCACGGATAGCGGCTCGCGCAGCCATTGTTCCAAAAGTGATGATCTGCGCCACGTGATCGTTGCCATATTTTTCCCTGACATAATCCAACACTTCATCCCGGCGATCGTCAGCGAAGTCCATATCAACATCCGGCATAGATATTCTTTCCGGGTTCAAAAATCTTTCAAAAAGAAGGTCATATTTGACCGGGTCGATGTTGGTGATTCCGATGAGATATGAAACGAAACTTCCTGCGGCTGATCCGCGTCCCGGTCCCACAACTATTCCCTGATCTTTCGCCCAATTGACGAAATCCTGAACGATCAAAAAGTATGACGCAAATCCGGTTTTTTGGATGATGTCCAGTTCATATTCCATTCTTTTTAAATATTCTTCGCCGGGATTTTCGCCAAATTTTTTATGCAAACCTTCTTCTGTCAGTTTTCTGAGATATGATTCGGCATTGTATCCATCCGGCACATCGAAGTGGGGGAGCTGGGTTTCTCCGAGTTTGATTTCCAAATTACATGCCTCGACAATTTTTTGGGTGTTTTCTAATGCTTCCGGAACGTCCTTAAAATGTTCATACATTTCTTCCGGACTCTTGAGCCAAAGTTCAAAAGCCATCAAATTCATCCGGTTGTCTTCCTGCACTTTGCGGTTAGTTTGGATGCAAAGCAAAATATCCTGGATAGAATTATCACCGCTATTCACATAATGGATATCATTAGTAGCGACCAAAGGGATATCCAGTTTTTTGGAAATTTTTTTGAGCGCGTCATTGGCAATTTTCTGTCGCGGGAAATTAGGATGATGCTGGATCTCCAGATAAAAATTACCGTGGCCAAAAATTTCGTCGTATTCTTTCGCCAGCCTTTCCGCTTTTTCCATATCGCCGGAAATGGCCGCGGCCGGCACTTCGCCTTCCGCGCAAGCGCTAAGACCGATGAGACCTTCGGAATGTTTTCTTAGTAATTCCTTATTGATGCGAGGTTTGTAATAGAATCCTTCCAGATGGGCGATAGAAATCAGTTTCATGAGGTTCTTGTAGCCCTTTTCATTTTTGCAAAGCAAGATCAGGTGATAGCGAGTTTTGTCTTCCGCAGTATTATTGTGGCTTTTATAGTCTCCGGCAGTGAGATAAAATTCGCAACCGATAATCGGTTTTATCCCTTTTTCTTTGGCTTTGATAAAAAACTCGATAGCGCCATAAAGAACGCCGTGATCGGTGATAGCGAGCGAATCCATTCCCAGTTCTTTGGCGCGATTAAGTAGGTCGTCGATTTTGGCAAGACCATCGAGGAGGGAGTAGTGGGAGTGGACGTGGAGATGGGTGAATTTGGGAGGCATAATAATTTTATTATTTTGACTTATCCGTCATTCCGAGCGAGCACGAATGAAATGAAGTGCGAGTCGAGGAATCTGCCAAATGGGTTTACTAGTAATATTATTAAGTAGATCTCTCGACTCGCTCTCCCTATGGTCGAGCTCGCTCGAGATGACGATAAAATTGGAAATAATAAAAACCACCTGTTAAAGTAGTCTAAAAAAATTTCTCTGAATAATATATTACCACCATACTTTTTTTATCCTCATAGCCCAGGTTGCCCTTTGGGATTTGCAGGATAGTTATGGATATATAGTAGCATACAATATTATAACAAAAAAGACCCGGGTTTACCGGTCTTCTTTTTTGCTTTTTATTTTTCTCGAGATTTGTTGTTTTTTCTAAATCTATCTCTCATGATAAGATAGATTGAGAAATAATAACCAAAGAACTTTACGAACCCCGCACTAATTCCGAGTAAAATATAATAAACATATAATTTTTACCACGGAATCGCCTGCGGCTTAAAATCGGATAACTTCAAAGTCTATTTCTTGAATTAGTGCGGGGCAGGCACCATATTATTTTACTACTGTATGAAAAAACAGTCAATATCAAAAATACTAAAAACTGAACAAAAATATCTGGACAATGGATACGATTTTGTTATTGGCATAGATGAGGCAGGACGGGGGCCGTTGGCGGGGCCAGTAGTGGCTTGCGCGGTTTGTTATAGGAATGGAGGCTCGGCCTCCATTATGGAGGCCGAGCCTCCAAAGCGATTTGAGTCAATAAAGGATAGTAAAAAGCTTTCTGAAAAGCAGCGGGAAGAATTATATGATTTTATACACGAGCATTTCCATGTCGGTATTGGAATCTGTGACCACAAAACAATCGATAGGATAAATATTTTGGAAGCGACGTATCTTTCTATGAAAAAAGCGCTTACCTTCCTAACATCCGATGTTAGGATGAATAAGATGATAGTGTTGGTCGATGGCAATAAAGTTATTCCCAATTGCAGTTATGAACAAAAAGCGATTGTTAACGGCGACAATATTGTGAAATCAATTTCGGCGGCTTCGATCATTGCCAAAGTGACGCGGGATCGGATGATGAAAAAAATGCACGATAAATATCCGAAGTATAATTTTGCTTCTCATAAGGGATATGGGACGAAATTGCATATGGAAATGATAAAAAAGCATGGAGCTTGTGAGATACATAGGAAGAGCTTTAGACCCTGCAATCTTAAGAGAGTCTCTTCTGCCCGTCATTCTGAGCGGAATCGAGTCCGTTAGGACGAGATGAAGTCGAAGAATCTGCCAAATAATATTACTAGTGGTATTTTTGAGTAGATCCTTCGACTTCGTTCGGATAAAATCCTCACTACGCTCAGGATGACGGACTGTTTTGTTGATTTTTGCGTTTAATTGGGATAATATGTAACTATGAAGGAAGAGATAAAAAAAGTCTTAAAAAAATCTTTAAACGAAACAAAAACCCAAGAAAACTGGGATATTTCTGAAATGCCTGAAATTGAAGTAGATTATCCTCGTGACGAGCAATTTGGCGATTTTACCACCAATATTGCTATGGTTTTGGCTAAAATTATCAAGAAAAACCCCTTGGAAATAGCGGCGGCTATAAAAGAAAACATCAAGTCCAATGTAATAAAAAATGTGGATATTGTCGCTCCGGGGTACATCAATGTTACCCTAAAAACGAAGTATTTGCAGAAAATAGTGGCTCAAATCGCAGAATATGGCAAGAAATTCGGCGAAAATGACCTCGGAAAGGGTCAAAAGGTGCTTTTGGAGTTCATTTCATCCAATCCAACAGGTCCAATTCACATCGGAAATGCCCGAGGAGGGCCACTGGGCGACACTTTGGCGCGTGTTTTAGAGAAAACCGGCTATAAAACAGAGAGGGAATTCTATATCAATGACTGGGGCAATCAGATCGAAATTCTGGGTCATTCAGTTTTAGGCGACAGTGAAGCGCAATATTCCGGCGACTATATCAAAATTCTTACGGAGAAAATGGATAAAAAAATAACCAACCCGTTGGAAATCGGCCATTGGGCGGCGCATAAAATTATTCAAGAATATATCAAACCGACATGCAAAAAAGCGGGAATAAAATTCGACAGTTGGTACAGTGAAAAAGATGAGTTGCACGAAAAAGATAAAGTAGGAGAAATAATAAAATTTATTGAAGAAAAGGGATTGACCTATGAAAAAGAAGGCGCGCTTTGGTATAAATCTATCCAGTTTGGTGATGACAAAGATCGAGTGCTAGTGAAATCCGATGGCAAAAAAACATACATTGCTACCGATTTTGCTTATCATAAAGAAAAAGCAGATAGGGGATATAATAAACTAATTAATATCCAAGGCGCCGACCATCACAAAGAGGCGGAAGTAGTGAAAAATTTTACGGAAAAAGTATTAGGTGCAAAAATAAAAGTTGATTATATCCTGACGCAAATTGTCAAAGTGGTTGAAAATGGAGTGGAGGTAAAAATGTCCAAAAGAAAGGGGACATATTTTGCCCTTGATGATCTCATCGATGAAGTAGGAAAAGACGCGGTGCGGTTTATCTTCCTTTCCTATTCATCGACCAATCACATCAATTTCGATATTAATTTAGCGAAAGTTCAATCAGACAAAAATCCGGTCTATTATGTCCAGTATGCTCACGCCAGAATATCTTCAATCCTCAAAAAGGCCAAGACTCTCAATTTCAAATTCGATAAGAAAAATTCTGCCGAGCTTCTGACCCACGAAAAAGAGATAGGCCTCATCCGTGAACTTTCCAAATTTCCAGCGCTTCTCGAAGAAATTTCCCAAAGTTATGAAGTGCACAGGCTGCCATTTTACGCTATGAAACTGGCCGATAAGTTCCATTCGTTCTATGGTGCTTGCAAAGTGCTGGACGAAAAGAATAGTGAACTGACACGCGCTAGACTAAACCTGGTGAATGCTGTTAAGATAGTACTAGCTGAAGTATTGGAGTTGATGGGAGTGGAGGCGCCGGAAAAAATGTAGCTCTTTACTAATTACTAATTTTGTACGAATATACCAATTACGAATAAAAAATTAGTATATTAGTATGAGAATCGTAATTAGTAAAGATTTATCTAATTATAAATCACTAAATGTATGAGGATCGGTATCGATGCAAGGACTATACTGAATCCGGAAAAAGGCGAGGCGATCGGGGTAGGGCATTATACCTACCAGTTGATCCGTCATCTTCTGGAGATCGATTCTGAAAACGAATATGTTTTGTTTTTTGATTTTCGCGTTCGGGAAAAAGACGTCAAAAAATTCACCAAGCTCAATGTGAAAATAAAATTCTACCCGTTTTCTGATTATAAAAAATATCTGCCCGGAGCCTACAATGAAATTTTGGGCATGGCGACACTCGCGCGAGAAAAATTGGATGTTATTCATTCCACTTCTCCATCAAGCCGGATCCCGACCAGCTATCGCGGAAAAACTATCGTTACTGTGCATGATCTGGCTTCATACAAAGTGCCGGATATCTTTCCGAGCTTCAAAGTAGCAAAATACAAAGCGACAATGAACCTTATGGTATCCAAAGCCGACAAAATTATTGCCGTTTCCAATTCCACCAAAAAAGATCTGTGTGACATTTTTGGATGCAACGAGGATAAGATAAGAGTCATTTATTCCGGTTTTGATAAGCGCCTACTCGAAGAATCAAAGGTCAGCCGGGAAAAAGTTTTGGAAAAATATGGGATTAATGACGGCAAAAAATATATTCTGTTTTTGGGAACTCTTGAGCCGGTGAAAAATCTGACGAGACTTTTTGAGGCTTATAAAATATTTAAAGAGAAATGTGGTAAGGGAAGTGGGAGTTGTGATTATAAATTGGTCATTGCCGGAAAGAAAGGTTGGCTTGGGAAAGAATATCGGCAAATAGTAAAAGATCTCGGTATCGCCAAAGACGTAATTTTTACCGGTTATATAATCGGCGATGAGCTTGTGCCGCTTTTCAAAAACGCCGATTTTTTCGTGATGCCTTCACTTTATGAAGGATTTGGCACAACTGTTCTTGAAGCTTTTGCTACCGGCACGCCAGCCATCGTTTCGGGCGTTTCTTCCATTCCGGAACTAGCCGGAGATGCGGCGGTTCTCGTCAATCCGCTAAACACCCAGGAAATCGCTGATGCTATGGTTAAATTAGCAGGAGATGACAAATTGCGCTATGACCTGCGACAACTTGGTTTCCATCAGGTGGAAAAATTTGATTGGAAAAAGACGGCGAAAGAAACTCTTGAAGTTTATAAAAATGTATAAGAAGATTGATCCTAAAATGAATCTTCCAAAGATGGAGGAAGACGTTTTGAAATTTTGGGAGGAAAATAAAATATTTGAAAAGTCTTTAGAGAATAGAAAGGATGCGCCTTTGTATTCTTTTTATGATGGACCACCATTTGCCACTGGCCTTCCGCATCACGGGCATCTTTTAGCTTCAACCTCAAAAGATGTTGTTCCTCGCTTTTGGACAATGAAGGGATATAATGTTCCGCGAAGATGGGGATGGGATACCCACGGTTTGCCAATCGAAAATATTGTCGAGAAAAAATTAGGTTATAAGGGCAAGAAAGAAATCGAGGAAAATATTTCTAAATTTAATGAAGAAGCAAAAAACACAGTTCTTCAATTTGCCGATGAGTGGAAAAAAACTATCCGAAGAATTGGACGTTGGGTGGATTTTGATAATTCCTATAAAACCATGGATTCAACTTTTATGGAATCAGTTTGGTGGGGGTTTAAGGAGTTGGATAAAAAAGGACTGGTTTATAAGGATTCAAGAATTTCGTTATACTGTCCGCATTGTGCTACACCACTTTCTAATTTCGAGATTGCTATGGACAATTCCTACAAGATGGATAAAGATGTTTCGATTTATGTGAAAATTGGCTTAAAAGATAATCCAGGAACTTACTTTTTAGTCTGGACAACAACTCCCTGGACACTGTTAGCTAATGTTGCACTCGCTGTTGGAGAAAAAATAAAATATGTAGAAGTAAGATATGACAAAGAAAAATATATTATAGCCAAAGACCTTATAGATAAAGTAATTCCGGAAGATGATTATGAACTTATCAGCGAGTTTGATGGAAAGGATCTGATTGGAAAGGAATATGATCCGATTTTTCCTCATAATATCGAAAATGGGTACCGTGTGGTGGCGGGAGATTTTGTGAATATTGAAGATGGAACAGGGATAGTTCATTTAGCGCCAGCTTATGGGGAAGATGACTTTCAAGCGAGAAAGAAAAATAACTTGCCTCTAATTGAAAATGTTGACGATGAAGGGCAATTCACGGAAGGGCAGTGGAAAGGAATGAATGTTTGGGATGCTAATTTTAAGGTTGTTGGGTATATCCATGAAAAAGGATTGTTATTCAAAAAAGAAAACATCACTCACTCTTATCCACATTGCTATCGATGTGACGCGAAATTAATTTATAAGGCTCAACCAGCCTGGTTTATAAAAGTATCAGAGTTTAAAGATGAGTTGATAAGCGAAAACGAAAATATTAACTGGCATCCAGAACATTTGAAACATGGAAGATTTTTGAACGGCTTGGAAAACGCGCCAGATTGGAATGTTTCACGCTCCCGATATTGGGGAAACCCGATGCCTATTTGGGAATGTGAAAAATGTAAAGAAATAGAAATTGTTGGATCATACGATGAGCTGGAAAAACTTTCTGGAAAAAAGCTCGATGATTATCACAGGCCATTTATTGACGAGATAACTTTTGACTGTGAAAAATGCAAAGGCAAGATGAAAAGAGTTTTAGATGTGTTTGATTGTTGGGTAGAATCAGGATCGATGCCTTTTGCAGAATTTCATTATCCTTTCGAAAACAAAGAGATATTTGAAAAAAGATTTCCGGCACAATTTATATCCGAATATATCGCCCAGACGCGAGGCTGGTTTTATACTCTTCACGTTTTGTCGGTCGGACTTTTTGAAAAACCCAGTTTTATAAACGCAGTAACGACCGGGACGATTGCTGGAAGCGACGGAAAAAAAATGTCAAAGTCGCAAGGAAATTTTACTGATCCTAATGTCCTTCTTGATAAATATGGAGCAGATTCTTTCAGATTTTATTTGATGCAATCTTCTCTTATGGAAGGGGAGAATCTAAATTTTCTCGATAAAGATCTGGAAGCTATCTTTAAAGGAATGTTTCGCATGATGTGGAATTCATATTCGTTTTTTGTGCTTTATGCCAACGTCGACAAATGGAATCCTGATCCTAAAACCGGGTTTTGGGATGAATCCCAAAACCCGGTTTTAGGAAGCCGAAATATTTTAGACCGCTGGATAGTTTCTGAATTACAAACGCTCATTAAAGATGTTAATGAAAATATGGAAAATTATGAGTTGACCAGAGCAGCGAGGCTGTTTCCAAAATTTATCGACAATCTTTCCAATTGGTATATCAGGCGTTCCAGAAGGAGATTTTGGAAGTCGGAGTCCGACTCCGATAAAAAAGAAGCCTATGAAACTTTGCATTATGTTTTGGTGACGCTTTCAAAACTGATGGCGCCATTCACGCCGTTCATCGCGGAGGAGATATTTCGGAATTTATCAGACGCAGGGAACAAAAATTTTTGTTCCGTACACCTCCAGGATTTTCCGGTGGCCGATGAAAAATTGATTGATGAAAAATTAAATGAAGAGATGGCAAAAGTGAGAGACATTATCACACAAGGCTTGCAACTTCGCGCGATGGCGAAAATAAAAGTCAGACAGCCATTGGAAAAATTTTTGATTGCCAATTTGGAGCTTTCTCATAAAGAACTTTTGGAAATCATCCGTGAAGAAATGAATGTGAAGAAGGTTGAGATGGTGGAAAAAGTCAAAGAAGGGGAAAGCTGGATAATCGGGGAGATTGGGGAAATTAGCGTTGGTTTAAATATTGAGATCACCGAAGAACTTAGGCTGGAAGGTGTGGCGCGGGAGATAATCCGGCATATTCAGGAGATGCGAAAAGAGGCCGGGTATGATGTTGACAACCGGATAAAAGTATGCTATGCTGGTTGGTCAGTGGTTTTCGAGAAATTTGGCGATCTGATCGCCAAGGAAACTCTGGCTGATTCTTTACAAAATAATAAACCGGATCAATCCGATCTGGAAAAGGAATTTAATATTGAGGGGGAAAAAGTTCTTATTTATATAAAACGAACCAAAAATACATAACCCAACCTCTATGTCCCGAAAGGAGCTATTTATGGCTAAGATACTGGATTTTCCGAAAAAGATGGCTTCCGCCAATTCTTCAGATGTGGATAGGGAAGAAACAGGAAAGACTCCTGAGTCCAGCAAGGAGGTGACACCTATTGAAATTGACTGGGAGCATATCAAAAAGAGAATGTTTCTGGATGACATCGGCGCCTAATTTTTCCGAATGCGAAAGGGGAGCGTCATGAGACAATTTATTTCTGTGTGTGAATGGATTGACACTGCTCCGGAAGAGGTGTTTGTCGCGTTTCTTCTGGTTGCGACGTTGGTTATTATAGTCATCAACGATCTCCTCCGAAAAAAGGGGAGATCGGAAGTCTGACAGGGAGGGAGGGGAATGACAGTACTATTAATCGCACTCGGTGTTTTTGTCTGGTTTCTCGTCGTTTCCGTGACGCGCCAAACCTTTAAGAAAAACAAAGAGACGGTGAACGTTTTTCCCGTATGCGAAAGGGGGCGATATGGGATTATTGCTTCTGGGCGTTTGGATAACAGGGTTGGGTCTTGCGTTTGGCCTTTGCCGATGCATGGCTCTCGTATCAATCCGTCTGGTTGAGGCCGAGGAACGGAGGCGGGGCGTGATCATTTCTTCTTCAGAAGAGCCTGCCGACTAAAGATTTATTTTTTGGCAGAGTATCTTCAAAAGTCTCTCGTGGAGAAATTTTCTGCGGGAGCTTTTTTTATTTCCCCTTGACAAAAATATAGGGCGGTTTTGGAAGAAATAAAAAATAGAAAAAAATGCGTGTTCAAGCTTGATTTTTTCTTTTAGACGTGCTATAATGGATATAGAAAGTTAAAGAAGTTGCTCGCGGGAGCCATAACCCTGTAAAGTTCCGCAACGGAACCACGGGGCAAGAAACGGGTGTAGGCCCGTTTTAAGTATTTTCTGGGGGAACAATAACCCAGAGTTAATTATTGCCAAAATGAAAAAAAATAATAGGAAAATAAAAATACTCAAACTATCAGTGGCAGTTGTCATAATGTTTTCATATTTGTCATATCCTGCCCTGGCTAAAGAAATAAATATTGCTAATGTTTTAGAGTTGGTGAATGAAGCTCGACAAAAAAATGGCGTAGCCACCTTGGATGAAAATCAAAAATTGGACAAGATCGCGGCGGACAAATTGGAAGACATGGTGAAGAATAATTATTTTGCCCACACGTCTCCCAAGGGAGTCAATCCGTGGTTCTGGTATGAAAAAAATAGTTATGACTATAAGTACGCGGGAGAAAATCTGGCTATCAATTTTATGCGCGCCGAAGATCAGCAGGACGCCTGGATGAAAAGTCCGACTCACCGAAAAAATATTTTGAATCCCAACTATCAGGAAATTGGAGTTGCGGTCGGAGCGGGGGAGGTCAATGGACAGTTGGGAATAATTGCCGTTCAGGAATTTGGAACCTTGGCCAGCGCCGCCGGAGACGTTTCAAAAGAAGGGGAAAACTTTTCCGCGCACAAGGATGAGGGATTGGTCAAGGACGGCGTGAAGATAACCCCGCAAGTTTTGTCGGTGAAAGACTTTACCGAAGAGAAATTGAAAAATGAAATTCCAGGAACCAAAAGCAATTCCAGTTGGACGAGAAATATATTGGACAAGTTCAACGCCAATAGTCCTGCTATGTATAACTACATGAGCCTTCTCGCCGTCTTCTTAATGCTTGCTTCAATCGTTCTGGCCTCAGCTTCATTTCTCACAGTAGCCGCGCATGAGATTATGATTTGCGATGAGTTGCGTCGAAAAGTGTATGCCGACCACGAAGTATTAATAAAACATGACCGGATTTTGATATCGTAGTATGCGAATGGCCCACTACGAAAGGGCACATGCGAATACATATCGTGATAGGGGGTTGACTTGTGGAATCTAGCTTATGTTAGATTTCACAATCAAAACAAACACAAAAAAATAACAAAAAAGTCTTCGACGAAAGTTGACAGACTATCTGCCTCATCGGCAGACTCGCCGGAGAGGCGAGAAAACAAAAAATAAAAGACAAGAGTCCTTGTCTTATCTCAAATGAAATTGAGAACCCTATCAAAACTCCCGACTTGTTCGGGATTTTTGATTGGGAAAAATATTATAAAAAACAAACCCCCATTCGCCAAGAAGCGAACGGGGGGGGGGTGGGTTCAGAGCGGCTCCAGCATCTCCAATAATGCTTGGACTGCCGGTTCGTCCGAGCGCGGAAGGGCAAAGTATATCGCTTCGCCCTTGAATATTTTTACCGCGAGGGAATACGTTACTACCTTTCCCTCAAGAAATTTTCTATCCTCCTTATCCCACTGGAGAGGGATAAAGCATTTTTTGATAACCGGGGATTTTTTGTTAAAGGTCCACAGTATCATATCCCCAGTATCTTCAAAGAGAATAACTGCGCGTCTTTCGCGGTCGTCGTAGCTATCCTGTGTTTGAGCAAGAATCGGTGTCGCCAGGAAAAGAAAGCAGATGAGAACAGTAAGTTTTGTTACAACCCTTTGCGAAAGTCGCAAGACGTTGCAATTCTCTTTTGCTTCCGCTTCCTCCAGAGTACGATTTTCCTCGTCCATTTTTCGGCCGAAAGTTTCAAAGTCCTGGAGCTCGTAGATACCTACGGGATCACTTTCTTTTTTTCGGTTACTGAAATAGATCGAAAGGGAAATTGCGGTGAGAACCATCAGTGTGAGCAGGACATTTGGCAGTATGGATATTAGCTTATTCACTGCCAATTTTAATGCCAAACCGATAGGCTCGAAAGCGTTAATGAAATCGCTGACGACCTGTTTTTCAACAGGCATTGTTGATATTTCAGTTCCTGTTGCATGAACCACCCATGGAAGAATTAAAAAAAGCAGGCCAACCAGTGTTACAAAAATTATGATTTTCACCCAGTAGGGCACAAAATAACACTTAAGTTCTCCATTCTTGGAAATTAATGTGATCATTTCATCCCTCCTTTTGATGAAAAGTAATGATTGGTTTCAAATAATTCATCCCACCCCTCTTTCAATCTTTTTTGCAAAAAAACTGAAAGAGAGGCAGGTTTTGAGTTGTTAACGAACCATGTTCTTAATATAACACATTAGCACAGTTTATGCTTCCAGTCAACAAGCAGATATAAAACTTGGATTAAACCACAAATCTTGGCTTTGTCTAGCCAAATTGCCAATTTAGAGTTTTTTACTATTGTGTGCTATAATAATTAAATAATAAATAACAAATAAAAAATGAAAAAAATCGTAGTGTCTGGTCTTGCTCTGGTGTTTCTTTTGGGCGCGTCGGGTGCGGCAGCGGGAGTAGAAAAAAATGGAATAGATTTTTCCAGGCCTATCAAAGTTGATGACCTGAAAATCGAAAAGAAGTTGATTCTTTCCAAAGAGCAACGAGCTTTAGGAGAAAAAGGTTCAAAAGGCAAGCCTACTCCACCGCCGGTGACAGTTGAAGGAGCGACCGGAGTTTTGGGAACGCCTCTGGCGCTGGGCGCCAAAAAATATGCCATTTTGGTCGGACTGAGCAATTATGCGGGAACCGCTAATGATTTATGCATCGATTCTCTAAAAACAACAGCCAACTACCCAAATAGTTTATGCGCTGATGCCGATGCGGCTAATATGGAACTGACACTGAAAGATAAATATGGATATAATGATACAAATTCGACTATCTGGCGTTTCAGTGATGCTGATGCCAATTTTGCTGCGATCCAATCAGCCAAAGATTATATTTTAGCCAATGCCAAAGCTGGAGACGAAGTAGTTTTCTTTTTCAGCGGACATTCAGCCACTTCCAACAGAAATCTTTTCAAAAATGGCGACCGGTTGAATGTAGGTCTGGCTCTGTATAATCTGCCATATGATTCGCGAGAAGTCATTTGGGACGGCTATCTCCAGAATTGGTTTGGCAGTTTAGCCACTAATCGCATTGTGTTTATTTTTGACACTTGCCATGCCGGTGGGCTGGCCAGTTATCTGCAAGGAACCGGTCGGGAAGTGGTGATGTCCAGCGCCGAAAATCAGTATTCCTATACATATTATTTGGGAGGGGAAAGCAATATGCTTGGAGAAGGATCGTTTGCTCACTTTTTTAACGTAGATGGGATGTATAATGGCTTGGCAGATGGTTATAACATGTTTGCGCCTAACGGAATTGACGGTAAAGTTGCGGTGGAAGAAGCCTATAGCTATGCTAAAAAATTCGTGCCCATCGATACTTCCAATCATCAGATTCCTGCGCTCAATGACAAGTTTACTGATGATTTAATGCTTGGTTATTAAGAAAATAAAGTGGGAAGGGATAAAGGTCGAGGGTGTTAGTAACTGTTCAACATCTTTTCTTTGATATATACTTCTTTGCAGAGCTTTGTTAAAACAAAAAAACACAAAACTATGCAAAGAAAAATGTATCCAAGCGATGTCACTCGCGAGCAATTTGAAAAAATCAGACCGATTCTCGATACGGCCTGCAAGAAAACAAGGCCGAGAACCATCGACCAGTATGACGTGTTCTGCGCCCTGCTGTACCTGCTGAAATCCGGCTGCCAATGGCGAATGTTGCCATCGGATTTTCCCAAATGGCGCACCGTCCATCATTACTTTTCTCTCTGGAGCCGGAAGGAAAACAAAAACACCCCCAGCGTATTGGAGGAGGTCTTAAAAAAAATTGGTCAGCGACGAACGCTTGAGAAATGGGAGATTATGCAAAACGAGCTTGGGTATCGTTGATGCCCAAAGCGTGAAAAATACTGAATCAGCGAGACAGAAAGGCTATGACGCAGGCAAAAAAGTATCCGGTATTAAGCGGCATATTGTCGTGGACACCAATGGATTACCGCACGCAGTTACCATTACGACAGCTGATGTGACTGACAGAGATGGAGCCATTAAGGCTTTTGAGACAAACAAAAAACACCTGTCGAAGGTGAAGAAAATACTGGCCGACGGCGGTTACACAGGCAAACCGTTTGCCGAAAAAGTGAAGAAGATTTTGAAAGCGGAAACAGAAATTGCTAAAAGAAATGAATTGCATACATTCAAAGTTATTCCGAAAAGATGGGTGGTGGAAAGAAGTTTCTCTTGGTTGGAAAAATGTCGGAGATTATGGAAAAATTGCGAAAGAAAACTTAATTCAAGTTTACAAATGATGGTTCTGTGTTTCGTGAGAGTTTTGTTGAAAAGATGTTGAACAGTTACTTAGGCTACCCAAAATGCCTGAACTAATTAATAATTACTAGAATAATATACATGAAAAAAATACTTATTGGAGGAAGTCTTGGTATTTTCGCATTTTTTGCCTTCTTTGCAATGCCGGCTTTTGCGGCAGGCAGATTTGACCAATATGGCTATAATGATACTGCCAGAATTTTTAACGGCACAGGAGAGTCCTGGTCTTTGGCAAAAGGATTGCCTGCTGATTATCTTGGAGCGTATGCCAAAGATAAACTAGTTATGAAATGGAACGCTGAATGGGATAGGGGAAATGCAGAGGGCTGGTCCAAGGGACCATACAATGCCTGGGAGAATAATGAATGGAATGGAAAAGTGAAAGGTGGTTCCGGCGCTGTTTGGCATTATAAAATAGTCTGGGTCGGCGATTATGTTGCAAATCCAAGCCTGATACCTGATGGAGCATACGGAATATGGGGACAATTCGCGACTATTATGGATCAGGGGCATGACCCAAGTTATGGGCCGGGACATTTTTGGTTCGCACATGCCAGTCCAACCGGGTACGGGGCTTACTAAGAGTCAGAAACTTTAAAAAACAACCCAGTATTTTGAGGGGTTGTTTTTTTATGTCATAATATTTGGCTTTGTCAAGCCAAAATGTGGATAACTTTCCTTGCATTTTTTTTGCCGGCTGATAGAATAAAAAAGCAGATGAGGGAAAATAAAATATTTTTCAAAAAGGAAAAAAGATAAAAGGAGGGAAAAGGGGTTAAATCGTAAAATACAGTTGAATAATAGATATGGATATATTCTTGATGAAAAGGATATTTTTATTTAAGAAGGCCAGCCGGCGTTCATTATTTGTTTAGTGAATAGCGGTTGGCTTTTTTTGTTGTTCTCTACGAATTACGAATTTTAAAGAGCAAAATTTAATTCCTCCGATCGGAGGAGCCCAAAGAGGAGGAGGGTTTAAATTTTTTTAAAGCCAACCCCGGTTGAATAGTCCGCTTCGCGGAATTCAACGGGGCAAGTAATGGTCGAGGGTGTCAGGCCGCCCAGAGCGTCTGGAAATTAATTAGTAATTAACTAGAATAAATAAACTATGAAAAAAATTATATTAAGCTTAGCGGCCATTGTTGCTGTCGGAGCTGTGGCAGGATATGGATCTTATGCTCTGTGGAGTGATACTGAAACCAGTACTGGAAACAGTATTACAGCTGACAAGTTGGATTTGGTATTAGCAAGTGTCCCCCTGACTATTGCTAATGTTCATCCCGGGCAAACAGGAAGCAGTGCTGCTATGACAGCTAAAAATGATAGCAATACTGTCAATGGAACCTTGACTTATACAGTCACTGGATTAGTTGATAATGAAAATGGTTGCGTGGAGCCAGAATCTAACCCAGCAGAAGGAAATGACCTTACTTGTGGTACGCCCGGAGCGGGGCTAGGAGAACTTTCGGGTCACGTAAAGGTAGGTTTTATTGCTGATTTAAACGGAGATGGCACATATGAAACTACTATTCCCGAGGCGTATCTGAATACTCTTAGCGGTACTACTACCATAGGAACTGTGGCCGCTGGCGTTACTGCCAGTGTTCAAATGACATATACCGTAGATAATTCAGTTACTCCTTTTGCAGACAATATCTTTATGACTGACAGCTCTACATTTGATGTTAATTTCAACTTAACTCAGATATAGTCCTGGTTATTTTTGACGCGGGAAGATTTTCTCGCGTCTGCTTGGGAAACTCAATGACGACTGTGGGTCGGTTTGGGTTTTCAAAGCGGACTAAATTATGAAAAAAGCGTACTATATCACCCAAAACATATTTGTCACTCTGGCCATTGCCATTGTCCTGTTTCTTTTGGCTGCCAGATTTTTGCCAAAATTCCATTACGGGCTATATATTATCCAGTCCGGATCGATGCAGCCGACTTTGAAAACAGGAAGTATCGTAGTCGACAAAAAGCAGGCGGATTATCAAAAAGGCGAAATCATTACTTTTGCCCGAAGCAAAAAAGAGATCATCACCCACAGAATCACAGAAGTGACAGGCGAAGGAGAAAATATATTATACAAAACCAAGGGCGATGCCAATAATACGGATGATTTGTTCCTGGCCAGGAAAAATTTGGTTTTGGGAAAAGTAATATTCGCGGTTCCGTATTTCGGATATATTATCGCTTTTGTCAAAACGAAAACAGGACTGGTTCTGCTAATTATCATTCCAGCCCTTTGGTTTATAGTAGAAGAGGCGTTGAAAGTCAAAAAAACAATCAGAGAGAAAAAAAATAAAACTAAAGGTAATGAACAGGAGGAATAAAAAAAATAAATATGCGGAATTAATAACGGTTGTTTGCGCGATGTTGTTGGCTGTTGTTTCTCCTGTTTTTGTTTATGCTGACTATCAGGATAACGAAACGACTAGTGGCAATTCTTTTTCCGCTTCCAGCTTGAATGCGGAAGTTTCTTCCACTCAATCGGGACTGGAAGTGGCTTTGACGGCTGCTGGAATGGTTCCGGGAGACAGCGTCAGCCGGGACGCCAATATTGATAATGTCGGAGGTGAAAATTTCAAATATAAAGTGGAATTTGAAAAAGTGAGCGGAAGCGACGCTCTTTGCGACGCGCTCCAACTGGAAGCAAAACAGGGCGGCGCGACGGTATATAATGACGATCTCCTTGATTTTACTGTGAGCGGCGGGACTTTGAATTCAGGAAATGATGACGATTGGGATTTTACTGTTACCTTGCCGACAGGGTCGCCCAATAGTTTGGAGGGATTGAGTTGCAATTTTAAGTTCGTCTTTACCGCCTGGCAGACAGATTTTGCGAATCCAACCGCGGGCTGGGTGGACGAAGAAGAACTCGATGGCAACAATATCACGACTGGTGATTGGGATCCGGTGATAACGGGCGTAGCAAATACTAATCCGCTGGATACCAAAGGCCAGACCAACGATGAGATGGCTAAAGTTAGTGTTTCCTGGAGCACCAGCGAAAACACCACTTCCAACGTGGTTTATGACACAGTCACTCGCGCGGATTGCACCGGATACGCGAACCATAATACTCCTGTTGACGCAGTGGCTGACAATACTAACCATGAAGTGACACTTAAAAATCTTTTGGCCGGCACTACATATCATTATCGCGCCGTGAGCCGCGACGTGGGCGGAAATCAGGTTTGCTCCAGTGAATATTCATTCACCATCCCTGCTTCCACGACAGATATTCCGTCATCAGACATAGTTCTCAATGAATTTGTGCCCCATCCTTCTGGTTCGGAAAGTGGCGAATGGGTGGAATTATATAACAAAAGCGGATCGGATGTCGGAGTCAATGGCTGGTATATTTATGATTCTACGGATTCCGGTGGCGTAATGATAAGTTCGGCCAATACTGATACGGGCGGAACGACTGTTTCAGCCGGTGGTTATCTCGTTGTTTATCTCAATAAATCCTATCTTAATAATAGTGGTGGCGATACCGTGAAACTGTATAGCGGCTTATTCGGTGTCGGAACATTGATTGACAGCCACAGCTATACCGGAACAATTCCCGAAGGCAAATCTTTTGCCAGGTTTCCTGATGGTGTCGGGGTTTGGATAGATCCGGATGTAACGCCTGGAGAAAAAAATGAATTGAAGCCGGAAGAAAAAGAGGCGTTTCTGACGCAAACAGCAAACGCTTGCTTTGACGGTAAAATGCGAAAAGAAAGCAAGGAAAATATCTGCCAGGGAGAATTTTTGAAATATCTGGGGATGGTAAACAAGAAAAAAGACATTGAAATGACCGATGCAATGTGGGAAAAAATGAAAACCGTCAGCCCGGCAGTGGAAACAATGAAGGAAAAAGAAGCTACAGATGTGAAAACAGAACCCGCCTCGACTCGCGAAGACGCTACGTCGACGCGAGGCGGGAAAACAACGCCGGCAGGTGGAAAAGCGGATATAAAAAAAGAAGAGGTAGCCGCTCCCTTGGAAGAAAAGGATAAAAAAGTGGAAGATGCGCCTGCTGTTGAGGTTGCTCCGGCGCCGAAAGAGGAAATAAAACCGGAAGAAAAAACTATTCCGGAAGAAAAGAAAGTGGAAGTGAAGGAAGTGCCAAAGGAAGATCCTAAAGTCGAAGAAAAGCCTAAAGAAGAACCTAAAATCGAGGAAAAACCCAAAGAAGAAGCGCCAAAAGTGGACGCTGTTGTTTCGGAAGTTTTTGATTATTTTAAAATAAATTATATTAATTTATGTTAGGTAGAAAAATAAAAATCATCACATACGCTTTTTTCTTCTCGATTCTTTTTGGCTTTGCAGGGGCGGCTCAAGCGGCGGTTTCTCTCGATGTCAGCGGAGTGCATGACCATATGTTCAGTGAAGACAATATATATCCGGGATGGACCGATAGCCATACGGTGAATGTCAAGAATACCAGTGATGGTTCTGAAGTGATTGATGTTTACGCCACTTTTGATATTACTGATAATTCCGATCTAACCAAAAAAATTCATTTGTATGTCATAAGAGAGGCTGACAATAAATATATGCTGGGCGGAGTCGGTGACAGAATAACTTTGGATGAAGCGGATGGTGACAGGATATTTATCGATCGATTGGACGCGGGAGAATCGGAAGATTATAAAATAAAACTTCGTTTCGATTCTGACGCCGGCAATGAATATCAGGAGCTTAGTTCTGATTTTGACATAGATTTAGGGTTTGAATCAGATGAAGTTCCGGGCGGAGGAACGCCCTTGCCAAAAGTTGTTTCTGGTGAGAAGCCCCCGGAAGAAGTGGCCGGAGTTTCTACGCCGGAAGAAGGCGCTGAAAATCAGGGGGCGCAATTGGGAGCAGAAACAACTTGTCAGAGCTGGCCGCAATGGATATGGATAGTCGCCATCTTGGCTTATGCCTTGATACTTCTGAAATACTTGCAGAATAATTATAAAGCCGAAAAAATGGTTTGGAAATTCGGTCTCGTCTGGACTGTTGCGGCTGTCACTTTCTGGTATTTTAGGGACAAATGTCGGGAATATCAGTGGTTTTTGTATGGTTCAATAATAATTGCTGTTGCTAGCTATTTTATTTATCTCTGGATGCTGAAAAAGAAAGTGAAAAGCGGAACTTTGCCGGTTGATCATACGCAGGAATAAAGATTGACTTAAAACTGTATAAGGTATAAAATGCCAATCACTCGAGATTGGCATTTTTGATTGGAGTGAACCGTTCTTTGAACACAAAGGGGATATAATCATGAAAATTCTTGTGATCGATGATGAAGAAGGACTTAGTTTCATCATAAGTAAATTCCTAAAATCGAGGGGCTTTGAAACAGCCCTTGCTACTAATGGACAGGAGGGAATAAAAATCATCGGCTCTAGTGAGATCGACCTAGTGGTTTCCGACATCAATATGCCGGGGAAAAGCGGGTTGGATGTATTGGAATACGTTCGGTCTAATCATCCAGGCATACCGGTCATCATGATGACCGGCGAAGCTACCAAAAAAGAAAGAGAAAGCGCCTTAGCGTTAGGTGCTTTCGGTATCATAAAGAAGCCATTTCTTTTGTCTGATCTTCTGGGCAAAATCAAGGAGGCGCTCGGAAAGGAGTGACTCTGTTTCTCTAACTGTAAACGCAAAGGAAAGGGAGATGAAAACAACGGGTAGCAGTGATAGTTGGAGCTGGGTATCATTTCTTGTGCTGGTTTCCCCACTGCTGGGATTCGGACTCTTTCTTCTTTGGGTTTTTGGATGCCATGGAGCGTCCAAAAAAGCCCAAAAAGAAAGGAGGAAAAAAAGTGTGGAATACAAAAAGGCGTAGGCAAAAATGCCTGCCTAGAAAGGGAGAAAGATCGAAGGCTTTCCTCCCTTTTCTTTTTGCCTTTTTCTATTATAGAATTGATATATGGACTATAAATATAACGGCATAATTTTGTCCAAGATCGATATCGCGGAAGTTGATCGGATTTATAATATCTATACACTGGAAGCGGGAAAGATACGGGTGATTGGAAAGGGAACAAGAAATCCCAATGCTAAACTGGCGGGAAGTATTGAGCCGGTGACTAGCGCCGAAATATATGTTTCCCGTACAAAAGGTCTAGGGAAAATTACCGGAGCTATTGTCCTTGATAATTTTTCGCGCTTGAAATCCGATTATGAATATCTGAACAAGGTTTTCTATGTTTTTGGGATTTTAGAAAAAATAATTACCAACGAAGAAAAAGACGAAAAAGTCTTCGCGCTTCTTTTGACTTATCTAAAAATACTGGAAGAACTGGCAGAAAAAGGCAAGGAAAAAGAGAAGATAGAGATTGTCACTCTCGGATTTATATTTAAACTGCTTGAAGCTGCCGGTTACGGGCTTAATATGGAAAACTGCGTCAGATGCGGAACCAGACTCAGACCAGAAAACAACTTTTTCAGCGCGCCGTCCGGAGGAGTAGTTTGCTCCGGGTGTGCCGATTTTAGCGCGAAGAAAGTAAGAATTGAAAGCGCTACTATAAAATTGATCCGGATATTTTTGGGGAATAAGTTGGAAAATTTTGCCAAAATATCCGCTTCCAGAGCAGATATAAAAAATACGGAAGCGATAGCGGGGGAGATGGTGAGGTGGATAGTGGGATAGGAAATTTGAAATTTTTTAGCCGTCATCCTGAGCGAAGTCCAATTCTTATTGGACGTAGTCGAAGGATCTGCTTGCTAATAGCACGAGTAGTATTAATTAGTAGATTCTTCGACTGCATTCTCCCGCTTCGCGGGATCATTCCGCTCAGAATGACGGACGTCTCTGGTTTGATAAAACACTCAAAATCGTCTATTATAAAAGTACTTAATCAAATACAAAAATGTCGCTATCTGATATCAAAAGAAAACTATATCAAAAAGAACAGGAAAAGAACCTGTCGGAACATGACAAAAGTTCTTACGACCCGCATCACGCAATTTCTGGGCAAACGCAGGATTCTTCCGGCGATCTTTGGGCAAAAAAAGAAATGGGACTTGGCGTCAAAGAAAAAGTGGCTATCAAAAAAGGCGCTTACGTTTTAGGCGGAATTCTGGCGGTTATTTTTATCATCATGATAGCCTATTTTATCCGGCTGTCTTCCTTTTCAGCCGATCGAGTGACGGTGTCGATAACCGGAGCGGATCGGACGGACAGCGGTAAATTTCTGACCTATGAGATCAGTTATAAAAATGATAATCGGGCAGAATTGAAAAATGCCCAACTGAAAATTACTTATCCGGGAGATTTCAAGCCGGAAGACAATACCAATTTTGTCGAAGAAAGCCCGACCAATGGAACATATTCTCTTGGCACAATTGCCGGTCACGGGACGGGAAAAGTAACTTTTAGCGGAAGAATCTATAGCCCAAAAGGCGCTCTGGTTTATCTGAAAGCCCAATTGTTATATAACCCGGGAAGCTACAGTTTGCGTTATACCAGTGAAAAACAGTTGGGGATAAATGTTGTCACTTCACCGATAACTCTGGAAGTCGCAGGACCACAAACTTTGGCCAGCGGAGACGAGATAGGCTATATGGTCAGTTTCAAAAACGATGGAGAAACGGATCTCAATGATATAAAAATAAAGATCGATTATCCTGGCAGATTCACTTTTTCCACATCTTCTCCGAAAAGTTTTGAAGGAAATAATATCTGGTATGTCGGATTGCTTTCTCCGGGTCAAACTGGAAAATTAACGGTAATTGGAAAACTGGAAGGAAATACCGATGAAGTAAAGAGTCTTAAAGTGTACGTCGGTTCTACGGAAAAAGGGAGCTTTGTCAGTTTCAATGAAGGAAGCGCTGACACCAGAATTGTCGGCTCGGCCATTGCTATAACGCAGACAGTGAATGACCTGACCAGTCTCAATGCTAACGCGGGCGATCTTTTGCGCTTCGGCATAGATTATAAAAATACAAGTGAAATAGGGCTCAAAAATCTGATTCTGACAGACAGAATTGACAGTCCGGTTCTGGATTATAGCTCGCTTGAAGCAAGCGGCGGACATTTTGACGCCAATAGCAAAACTATTACCTGGAAAGCGTCTGATCATCCGGAACTGGCCGGGATCGAACCAGGCGCTGGCGGAAGAGTTGAGTTTACTGTGAAAGTAAAAGAATCTATTCCGGTGGCGAGTACGAACGATAAAAATTTTGTCATTTCCAGTATCGTGAAGATTGATAGTCCTGACATCCCCACGTCTATTTCCACGAATAAAATTATCTCCGGAAATAAAATTGATGTGAAGCTTAATTCCAAGCTGTTTCTAGCTGTCAAAGGATTTCATAAAGACTCTAATATTACTAACTCCGGGCCGGTTCCTCCTAAAGTAGGCCAGGAAACAACGTATGCCATCCATTGGATAGCGTCAAATATTAACAATGACGTGAATAACGCCAGGGTGGAAGCAGTATTGCCCACCTGGGCGACAGCGACAGGAATAGTATATCCGGAAGGCGCGAACATCACATATAACCAGCGAGACAATACTGTCGTTTGGGAAATAGGCAATATGAGCGCTGGAACTGGCGTGCTGTCAAGTCCCAAAGAAGTTTCTTTCCAGATAAAAATTATGCCTTCGCCCGACCAAAAGGATAAATTGATAGACATTCTGAAACCATCAACTTTCAAAGCCAAGGATGCTTTTACGGGAGATGAAATTTCAGCGACGGCTGAAGGAAAAACAACCCATCTTGAGGAAGACAGTAGCTTGGATTCGAAAGAGAGGGTGGAGTAGGGGGTCGGGATAATTTTCATTTTACAAAAAATTAACTCGGGCTCTAAATTTTCTAGCTAAAATTTTTGCTACGGTCAACGGCTGAAGCGCAAAAATTTTAGAGAAAATCTGAGCCCTCAAACAGGAATTTTTTATAAAATAAAAAATTATCCCTCTTGATATATGAAAGAAGATAAAAGAAAAAAAATAATAAAGACAATGCACGGCGAAATTCAGACGCCGTTTTTTATGCCGGACGCGACGCGCGGGTTTATGCGATCGATGGATAAGAATGATCTGGAACAGATTGGTGTCGAGCCGATGGTGGTCAACACGTATCATCTATATCTCCAGCCGGGAATGGAAACTATAAAAAAAGCAAGCGGAATTCACAAATTTATGAACTGGCCGCATCCGTTGCTTTCTGATTCCGGAGGTTATCAGGTTTTTTCTCTTATTCATAAAAATCCCAAAATGGGGAAAATTACGGACAAGGAAGTTATTTTTCACTCACCCTTGGACGGTTCTATCCATAAAATTTCTCCAGAATATGCGATTCAAATCCAATTTGATCTCGGAGTGGATATGATGGTGGTTCTGGATGATCCCCCGCCGAACAGTTATCCGAAAGAAAAAATTGCCAAGGCGGTGGATCGAACAATCGCCTGGGCAAAACGGTGTAAAGTTGAATATGAAAAGCAACTAGAAAAACGTAAAATTAGTGAAAAAGACCGGCCGCTTATTTTTGGCGTGATCCAGGGCGGGGAGCATCTGGACTTGCGCAAATATTGTGCCGAAGAACTGGTAAAAATCGGATTTGACGGTTATGGTTTTGGCGCGCGGCATGTTGATTCTGATGGAAAATTTATGGAAGAAGTGGTTCGGGAAACCGCCAGCTTCATTCCGGAAGATTCCTTGCGGTTCGCGCTTGGCATCGGTACGCCGGAGGATATCATGAAATGCGTGGGATACGGCTGGGATATGTTTGATTGTGTCATTCCAACGAGAGAAGGAAGACACGGGAGGCTTTTTATCAGTGACGGAAAAACCATAAATATTAATAACGGGAAATTTAAAGATGATTTTTCTCCGGTTGACTCTAAGTGTGATTGTATGTTATGCCAGAACCATACACGCAGCTATCTCCGCCATATGTTCCAGATGAAAGAACCACTAGCGATGCGACTGGCATCGATTCACAATTTGAAATTTTATATGGATCTTATGGAAAAGATAAGAAGCGATGTGGATAAGTAGGATAGAAAAAAAGTATTATTGTTGCTAATATATAAGCATAATATAAAAAACAAAAAAATGAACCCCGTTAGAACTTTCTGTTTTTGAAATTAAAACGGGGAACATAAAAAAACAAAAAATATGGACAGTTCTAACGGGGTGAACCAAAAAGGAGTGGTGGCCGGACTTATCATAGTTATTGTAATTTTAACCGTGGTTCTAGCCTACGTATTGGTGGTAAAAAAAGCGGAAGCTCCAAGTGTTTCTCCGGAGGCAGTAGTTCAAACGCAAAAACCGGTGGAAAGTGCAGTCAGTGAAACGCCAAAGCCAATTATTCCTGAAACACCGGTAGTAGTTCCGGAAGCAGTTGATAAATATGCCGGATGGCTGACGTATACCAGTGATAAATATAAATATGAAATAAAATATCCGCAGGGAATGACCATAACGGAAGCTAAAAAAAGCGATTTGGGGTTATCACCGGATTCGGGGATGACCTTTGATCAGGCTTTCGCGAAAGTTACCGGACAAGTCTGTGTCAGCTTTAGCCAGAAAAAAGATTCCGTGCTTATTTCAGCGCCAGTGAACAAGGGATACGCTTATGTCATTTGCGGACGCACCGGCATGGGATCGGATACGAAGATAAAAAAATCTACGGAAAAAATTACCATTGACGGAAAAGAATATACAGTTAATGCCAACGATATGACCGATTCTACCGGCAGAACCATCGAAACCGTGGTCGAGTTGACTGACGGAACGCAAATATCCTTTTCCGCTTCCAATGAAAGTTATAGGGAAGGGGTCAAAAAAATGGTGGAGTCGTATAAAAAAATAAAATAAAAGTAGTATCAAAAAACAAAAGGAGCAAGGATTTCCCTTGCTCTTTTTATATAAGTGATTTAAATTTAAGTTTATATGAAACATATCGAACTTCTGGCTCCGGCAGGAGATTTGGATAAATTAAAATACGCCATAGAATACGGCGCGGATGCTATCTATTTTGGCGTGCCGGATTTTTCACTGCGGGCGCGGATAAATAAATTCAGCGAAAAAACTTTGAAAGAAGGCGTGGAATACGCGCATGCGAAAAAGAAAAAAGTTTATGTAACGCTAAATATCTATGCCCACAACAGGCATATGCTAGCAATTGAAAGGCATTTGAAGTTTTTACATCCACTGAAAATTGATGGCGTGATTGTAAGCGATCCGGGAATAATGAGCCTAGTGAAAAAACATTTGCCGCACGTGGACATCCATCTTTCTACGCAAGCCAATACTACAAACTGGCAGGCGGTAAAATTTTGGAAAGAGCAGGGAGTAAAAAGGATAATTTTAGCGCGGGAAGTGACACTTTCTGAAATAAAAGAAATCAGAAAAAAAGTGCCAAATATCGAACTGGAATATTTTGTTCATGGGGCGATGTGTATGAGCTATTCCGGACGATGCATTCTTTCCAAATGGATGACAAGCCGCAGTGCGAATCTTGGAGATTGTTCGCAACCTTGCCGGTGGAAATATGGGGCAGTGAACAGTGATCAAGGATCAATGAACAAAAAAGAGTTAAGGATAAGAGATGATCAGAAAAGATATGAAATGAATATTGAAGAGGATCAGCACGGGACGTATTTTTTCAATAGCTATGACATGAATCTCATAGAACACGTGAAAGATCTGATTGATGTCGGCGTAACCAGTCTCAAAATTGAAGGGCGGGCGAAAAGCGTATATTATGTTGCGGTGGTAACGCGAGCGTATAGAAAGGTGATTGACACAGTAGAGACGCAAAATTTTGCGTCTGTACAAAAAATAATTTCCGAGCAAAAAAAGGAACTGGATAAATTGACTAACCGCGGATATTCCAAAGGATTTTTGTTAGGCGCTGAACCACCGCATGATTTTTCTGACCGGATGAGAATCGCTGATTTTAGTTTTGTGGGAGAAATTATTGGAGATTGGGAAAATGAGGGAAATAAGGGAAATTCGGTCAGGGTGCACAATACTCTATTTAAAAAAGATAAATTGGAGGCAATTACGCCTTCTGGAAATTTTAGGATAAAAATTAAGGAGGTGTTAAACTTTGAGGGAAAAAAAGTAACCGAGGCGCACGGTGGAACGGACAAAACTTTTTATATAAAATTTAATAAGCTTTTGGAAAAGGGGAATATTATCAGAAAAATCGGTTAGAAAAGTTGTCCACAGTCGGCGTTTTTCAACATTGACAAAAAGTATTTTTTCGTGTATAAATAAACCAAAAAGCGGTGTCTCTAATCATGGAGGGGTGGAATGCAGACTTCCGGCTTTTCCTAGGGTGTTTTGACCGACATCCAAGATATTCAAACATCAACCGACGTAGCTGGTGAGTATAATGCCCAGCGCCCGGCGTTAATATAACGACCGGATCGGACGGAACCCGCTCCACTTTAAAGGGGGCAAAATGAAAGCTAGAGACCGGCCTTAGCTCTTTCGAGAGACCAAAAGGTCTCTCACGCCCAATCCCCGGGGATAATAATTTCTATTCAGAATAAGCAATCTTACACCTGCATCACAAGCTCATTCCCGGGGCTTGTTTTTTTATTTCAAAACATTGACTAAAAGCCGAATCCGCGGTATATTTCATTATATTTAAAGCAAAATATTATGAGTAAAAAAGATCTAACTATGGAAAAAATTGTGTCGTTGTGCAAGAGAAGAGGGTTTGTCTATCCATCTTCCGAAATTTATGGAGGACTGGCGGCTATTTATGATTATGGCCATTACGGAATTCTCCTCAAGAATAATATTGCCAATGCCTGGTGGAAGCATATGGTTCAGTTTCGAGATGATGTTGTCGGTCTAGATTCGGCTATCTTTATGCATCCGACAACGTGGGTAGCGTCAGGTCATGTCGGAGGGTTCAACGACCCACAAGTGGATTGTCGAAAATGCAAAAACCGTTTTCGCGCCGACCATATTTTAGAAGAATTTGGAATTAGCGCTGACAAAGCGACATTAGAATTTTTGAATGAACAGTTGGATAAATTACGAGAAGAAAAAAAATTGAAGTGTCCGGTTTGCGGCTCAACTGACCTGACTCCGGCCAAAACTTTTTCTTTGATGGTGAAATCAAATGTTGGTTCGCCGACAGACGAACTCAAAGAAGAAAATGTCGTCTATCTTCGTCCGGAAACGTGCGGTGGAATATATTTGGAATATAAAAATACAGTAGATTCATTGCATATGAAATTGCCGTTCGGAATTGCCCAAGTAGGAAAAGCTTTTAGAAATGAAATTGTGGCTCGCCAATTTATCCTGCGAACAAGGGAATTTGAGCAGATGGAAATGCAATATTTCTTGCATCCGTCTATCATGAAAGAAAAATATGACGAATGGAAAGAAACTCGCTGGGAATGGTATTTGGAATATGGAATTGGAAAAGATGAATTGCGCTGGTATAAGCACGAAAAATTAGCTCACTATGCTTCGGAAGCTTATGACATCGAATTTGATTTTAGCTCTCTTGGCGGATTCAAAGAAGTGGAAGGAATTCATGCCAGAGGAGATTGGGATCTTTCTCAACACTCAAAGTTTTCTGGTGTAGATCTAAGTTATTTTGATGAAAAGACCCAGGAACGATTCACTCCGCACATCATGGAAACTTCCGTTGGGCTCAACCGCTTGCTATATATGTTCATAGATCATTCCTACACGGAAGAGGAAGTAAACGGAGAAACGAGAGTAGTTTTGAAATTTGATAAGCGCCTGGCTCCAGTGAAGGTAGCTGTTTTGCCACTTTCTAAAAAAGAAGAATTGCAAAAAGTAGCCAAAGACATCTGGAATGATCTGAAATTATCTTTTATGGCTGAATATGATGACACGCAATCTATCGGCAAGCGTTATCGTCGTCAGGACGAGATCGGCACGCCATATTGTGTGACGGTAGATTTTGACACTCTGACTGATAATTCTGTCACGGTTCGTGATAGAGATAGTATGAAGCAGGAAAGAATAAAGATTAATGAGCTGGAAAAGTATTTAGAAGAGAAACTAGCTGAATAATTTTTTGAAAAATTGAATATCTTTTATAGAGACGCCCTGCCATGGCGTCTCTACTTTTCGGCTCTTTAATATTTAGTGTGTGCTTTTTAACCGTCATTCTGAGCGGAATCGAGTCCGTTTAGGACGAGATGAAGTCGAAGAATCTACTTTATGGCTAAACCAGGCAATATTATTGAGTAGATCCTTCGACTGCGTTCTTCCGCTAACGCGGAATCACTTCGCTCAGGATGACGAGCTTATATGGTCCAGTGTAAAACCTCGTTAAATGGCTTAACAAAAATAATTTTTAAACTTATCCACCACACTAATTATTATAGAGCCTACTTTTCTTGCCAATTGAGCCAAAATATAGTAGGCTGAAGTGTGGTATTATTAATATAACCAACAATAATGTGCCCTCTCTGTCACGATAGGAATCGTGACATCTCTCCCGGAGGGAGAGAGGGATAATGAAAAACTCTATGACTATTCAAGAAATTTATAAACTGGCCTTAGAAATGGGCATGAAGAGCGATTTTCGGTCAAAAAAGGAAATTGCCGAATATTTGAAATTGAAAAAGGAAGAATATGACGCTTTGCCGAAAGACGAAAAACAATATTTCGACAAAGAAAAATTGACTAATCCATATTCTGATACGCGAATTCATTTTGATTCTGGCAAAAAAAATATTAAAAGAATTTTTGCGTCGATTGATGTGACGCCTGGATCGATCTATATTGCCGAAGAACTACATGCAGATCTCATCATCAATCATCATCCGGTTGGACTGGCCTTGGCTGGACTTGATGATGTTATGAACTATCAAGTGGATCAGATGGAAAAAGTTGGTGTGCCAATTGCTATTGCCGAAAAACTAATTCACAAGAGAATTTCCGAGGTGGCACGCGGAATAAACCCCATTAATCATTATGAACCGGTAGATGCAGCCAGAGTTATGAAGATTAGTCTTATCAATATTCATACACCAGGAGATAATTTTGCTGCGCAATTTGTTTTAGAAAAAATCAAAAAAGCCCAACCAAGATATGTGAAAGATATTTTGAAAGCGCTTATGGAAATTCCGGAATATCAAGAAGCAACAAAACAAGGAAGTGGGCCAATGCTTTTTTCGGGCGCTAAAAATAATCGCTGTGGACGAGTTGTAGTATCAGAATTTGCCGGAGGAACAGACGGGTCAAAAGAAATCTATCAAGCAATGGCCAATGCTGGTGTGGGAACAATCATTTCCATGCATCAGAGCGAAGATCACCGGAAAGCGGCTGAAGAGGCGCATATCAATGTCGTTGTGTCTGGGCATATTTCATCTGATTCTTTGGGCATGAATTTGTTTTTGGATAAATTAGAAAAAAAGGGAATGGAAATCGTGCCGTTTGGAGGACTCATTAGAGTTAGCAGAAATAAGAAAAAATAATTATGAAACATAAAAAAACTACACTCAAAAATGGGCTGCGGCTTATCACTATCCCCATGTCTGGTGGTACACAAACAGTGACAGTGATTGTTATGGTTGGTGTTGGCTCCCGCTATGAAAAAGATATAGAGGCGGGGATTTCTCATTTCATTGAACATATGTTTTTCAAGGGAACAGAAAAGCGTCCAACCACACTTGATATTTCAACAGAATTAGATAGCGTTGGTGGAGAATTTAATGCCTTCACCGGAAAAGATAGAACGGCCTACTATGTGAAAGTGGATGCGCGACATTTGGATCGAGCGCTTGATGTGGTGGCTGATATGTATCTCAATTCCAAATTAGAAGAAAAGGAAATCAACAAGGAGCGCGGCACGATTTTGCAAGAACTTAATATGTATGAAGACACACCTACGGCGAACGTCGGTGATACTTTTGAAAATCTGATGTATGGAAAAAATCCGTTGGGGCGGGAGATCATCGGCTATAAATATACTTTGCTAAAAATGAAGAGGAAAGACCTCGTGGACTATATGGGTCGTTTCTATATGGCCAATGATACGGTGATAACAATAGCTGGAAAATTTAATGAAAAAGCGACGATCAAAAAAATTAAGAAATATTTCGGAGAAATGGGCAAGGGAGAAAAACCGCGTATCGTGAAATTTAAAGATACCCAAAAAGAACCGCAAGTAAAAATAAAATTCAAAAAAACCGACCAGACCCATTTCATTCTGGGCACGAGAGCCTATGATATTTTTTCGCCACATCGATTTGCCCTTTCGCTTCTTTCGATAATCCTGGGCGGCAATATGTCGAGTCGTCTTTTTGTCGAAATCAGGGAAAAGCGGGGACTGGCCTATTATGTCCGCTCGACCGTAGAATCTCATCACGACACTGGATATTTGTCAGTACAAGCTGGTGTGGAGCACAAAAATCTTGACCTGGCTATCTCAACGATAGTCAAAGAATTCAAAAAGATGGCCAAATTCGGCGTCAGTGAAAAAGAGCTGCAAAGAGCCAAGGATTATGTCAAAGGAAAAACGGTCATGGGTATGGAAGAGTCAGATGAAGTGGCAATGTTCTTTGCCGGGCAAGAAACGATGAAAAAAGAAATAATGACAACAGAAGAGATCTTCAAGCATTTTGACAGGGTGAAAACTTCTGATATTCTTAGGGTAGCGAAAGACATATTTAAGAATAATAAATATAATCTGGCGGTCATCGGGCCGCATAGTAACGGCGGCAAATTTAAGAAACTTTTAGAAAATAATGTCCAATAGATCAATAAACATTTCTACCGGAATTGTTTTCAGGACTATTCTCATAATCCTGGCTCTTTGGTTTTTATATTTAGTGCGCGAAGTAATCGTGCTTCTTTTTATCTCGGTCATTCTGGTTTCCGCTATGGAGCCAGCGGTGGACTTTTTGCAAAAGAAAAAAATTCCCCGCTCGGTCACGGTTTTAGGATTATATATAGTCATACTGGCTGTTATTAGCGTGGCTGTTTCTTTCCTGGTTCCGCCAATGGTCAAACAATTTCAGGAATTGTCGCAAAACTTCGCGCAGTATTCCCAAAACTTCAAAGACTCGTTAGGGCCGATCAATAATTTTATTGAGATCAACCATATTAATCTGGGAACTAGCCAGATCCTGGGCGATCTTGGCAGTGGAGTATCCGGCATTACTCAAAATATATTTTCCAAAACTCTTGGAATTTTCTCTGGTCTGCTTTCCGTCGTTATTATTTTTTCTCTGGCTTTCTATATGTCAGTGGAAGAAAACGGTATCAAAAATTTCATCACTTCCGTTACGCCCAAAAAACATCAGGAATATGCTATTAATATTTCAGAGCGGATAAAAAACAAAATTGGCAAGTGGCTTCTGGGACAACTTTTTGTGATGTTTGTTATTTTTGTTATGGATTCCATCGGGTTATATTTGGTTGGCGTTCCGTACGCGTTAATTTTAGGAATTTTTGCCGGTCTGATGGAAGTCATTCCTTATGTCGGGCCGATTATTTCCGGTATTCCCGGTGTCATTTTGGGATTTATGATTTCTCCGACAACTGGCTTTTTAGCATTTTTAGTTTATCTCATCGCCCAACAAGTCGAAGGTAATGTGGTTATTCCTGTTGTCATGAAAAAAGCGGTGGGTCTGAATCCTATCGCGATAATCCTCGCTCTTCTTATCGGAGCGAAAATAGCTGGAGTGCTGGGAGTTATCCTTTCTATTCCCATAGCCACCGCCATCGGACTTTTCATCAGAGACATTATGGACAATAAAAACGAAAAAGAGACAGCGTAGGCAGTTTGTGCAGGTTTGATATTCGACTTAGACATTTGATGTCTAAGTTTTATTTTATAAAAAGTATTATAATAGCCGCGACGGAAATTATGAAGTCATTGGCAAAATTACGAAAGCTCCATTCCCGGAGCTTGGAGTTTTTGGGAATTTTGTTATAGCGATGGGCGAAATAATTAAAATCCCGGAGTTTTATAAAAACAGGATTTTCGGGAAAAACCTTATAGAGAAAAGTAAAAAGGTCAGGAAGGAGCGAGAAAGTGACTCCCAAAAGAATATTGTTAGAAATTCCGTCATAATTCATAAAAAGATAAACCAGAGAAGCGGTGATGGCCATAGCGGCCATAAAATCCAGAAGGACTTTCCAGGCAGAACTCCTCATGTTATTTTTCCGGTCATCCCAATAGTCGCCGTGCCTCAAACTATCCATTGCGTAATGCATAGTTAGCGACAGGATTATTATAAGCCATGGATTTGATACATTTTTTCCGATAACTGCTCCGACCAGAGCATGAGTAGGTAGAATCATAAAATAGTCGTCATTCTGAGCGGAATCGAGTCCGTTTAGGACGAGATGCAGTCGAAGAATCTGCCAAATATTAGCACTAGTGATAATTTATAGCAGATCCTTCGACTACGTCCAATAAGAATTGGACTTCGCTCAGGATGACGGTGGTGGTTTGAGTTTTTATTGTAACTACGATAAACTAATTATATGCATACTGGTATATTATACATCGTCGCGACACCTATTGGCAACTTGGAGGATATCACATTCAGGGCTGTTTGGACTTTAAAAGAGGTCGATTTAATTTTTTGTGAGGATACGCGGGTAACAAAAAGACTTCTAGATAAATATAATATTACTGCTGAAACAAGATCTTTCTATAAATCCAGTGGAAGCGGCGCGCGAAAGCCGCAAGCCAATTTTGAATATATCTTGTCGGAGCTCGGCTCCGGTAAAGATGTGGCTTTTGTCACAGATGCCGGAACACCAGGAATATCTGATCCGGGGAATACGCTCGCGGAAAAAGTTCTGGCCGAAGGTTTTGCTGTTATGCCAATCCCAGGAGTTTCCGCTCTCACGACTCTCGTGTCTGTTTCTGGAATTGATCTGACCCAATTTGTATTTTTAGGTTTTCCACCGCATAAAAAAGGCCGGGAAACATATTTCAAAAAATTATTGTCGTATGATATTCCGGTGATATATTATGAATCCCCGCATCGATTGATAAAAAATTTAGAATTATTATCTGTCATTGCGAGCGAAGCGAAACAATCTCGTAACATTATTTTGGGTCGCGAACTGACAAAAATGTTCGAAGAAGTCATTCGCGGCAGCGCGGAAGATATTTTGAGATATTTTGAGGAAAATAAGGGAAAAGTGAAGGGAGAGTTTGTAATTATTGTTTATTAAATATGGAAAATAAATTTTATATCACCACTCCGATATATTACGTCAATGCCAAGCCACATATCGGGCATGCTTATACGACTATTGCGGCGGACGCGATGGCGCGGTTTTATCGTCAACAGCTGGGAGGTAAAAATGTTTTTTTTCTTACTGGAACTGATGAGCATGGACAAAAAATCCAGAAAGTTGCAGAGTCTGCGGGAAAAAATCCACAGGAATTTACTGATGAAATCGTTGGCGAATTTAAGGATCTTTGGAAAAAATTGGATATAAAATATGATAATTTTATCCGGACAACCGATGAAAAACACAAAAAAGCGGTGCAAAAAGTTTTGCAGACACTTTTTGATAAAGGTGCAATATATAAAGGCGAATACGAAGGGCTATATTGTGTTGGTTGTGAACAATTTAAAAACGAGTCGGATCTGGTCGATGGAAAATGCCCAGATCATGGAACTGTTCCGGAACTTCTAAAAGAAGAAAGCTATCTTTTGAAATTGACTGATATCCAGAAGGAGTTAATTCAAAAAATTGAAAGCGACGAGTTCAAAATAACTCCGGAAAAATATAAAAAGGAAATTTTATCCTTTCTTAAAAATCAAGAATTGCGCGATGTTTCAGTTTCGCGGAAAAATGTTTCCTGGGGGATTCCACTTCCTTTTGATGAGAATCATACAACTTATGTTTGGGTTGATGCATTCTTAAATTATCTGACGGGTCTTGGTTGGGATGGTGATGAAAAGAATATTCCCGAATTTTGGCCAGCAGATGTGCAATTGATTGGAAAAGACATTCTTCGCGTCCATGCGACAGTTTGGCCGGCGATTCTTTTGCATCTCGGAATAGAATTACCAAAAATTCTGTTTACTCATGGTCATATTTTATCTTCTGGAAAAAAGATGAGTAAAACTTTGGGGAATACAATCTCCATTGACGAAATGTTAGATAAATTTGGGACTGACGGTACCAGATATTTATTATTAAGTGCAGGAACCTTTGGAACTGATGTTGATGTGACGATGGAGAGGCTAGCTGAGAAGTATAATTCAGATCTAGCAAATGGAATAGGAAACTTAGTTAGTAGAATTTTAAAACTTTGTGAGGGATTTAACATTGAAATAAAGAAAAGCGAATATGATCCTCTCGTATGGAACAAGGGATTTATAGAAAGTTTATGGCTGGATAAAGCGATTGATAGAATCTGGGATCACTTAATAAGGAAAAATAATAAATTTATAGATGACAATAAGCCATGGGAGCTTAAAAAAACCAATGAAAATAAATTTAAAGAAGTTATGGAGAAACTTCTTGCCGATCTAGACTTAATTTCTGATTTAATTTCCCCTTTTATGCCTGAAACTTCGGAGAAAATTAAGGAGGCTTTGAAAAATAAAAAAACAAAGCCGTTGTTTCAAAGGATAAAATAAAAATGGAATACTGCAACCAAAACAAAAAAGCAGGTTATGAATATCTGCTGGCTTATAAGTTGAGTGTGCCAATTTACGATTTAACAGTTGAATTTACTGAATTGCATATCTCGAGATTTTCCCGAACCAAAGATCAAATGGATCAGGCGGCAAGGTCGGGAATGCAAAATACCGCAGAAGGAAACAAGCAACAAAGTCTGGCCGGGTATATCAAGCTCACAGGCGTTTCTCGAGGTTCTTTTGAAGAACTTTTGAAGGATTACCTTTCTTTTGCCAGGCAGAAAAAGATTGAGATTTGGAATAAGGAAAAAGCGAATTTGGAGATCGGGGAAATAGGGGAGATATGGGGAATTATTAAAGCGACTCCAACTCTTCCCGATCAACCCAATTTCCCTAATCTCCCGCAAGATCTCACAAAAGCTGTTAATTTGATGATTACCCTCATTAACCAGGAAAATTATCTTCTTGATAAATTGATTTCATCGCTTAATGAAAAACACATGAGAGAAGGTGGGTTTAATGAAGGCCTCTATAAAAAAAGAGTTGAATATAGAAAAATTCATGGATAAGTTAAAACTTGTTGACACTCACGCTCATGTGAATTTTTCCGCGTTTAAGGATGACGCGGATGAAATATTAAAGAAATGCTCCGATGAGAATGTCGGAGTTATTAATATTGGCTCACAATTTTCTACGTCAAAAAGAGCGGTAGAAATGGCGGAAAAATATGAAACTGGCGTTTGGGCCGTTATCGGTCTTCATCCGAGTCATCTGGTCGAATATGATTACGAAGAAGAGGGGATAAAATTCAAATCAGTGGTGGAAAAATTTGATGCCCAAAAATATCGGGAGCTAGCCAAAAGCAAAAAGGTGGTGGCCATTGGCGAGTGCGGACTGGATTATCATTATGGTGAAGAAAACAAGGAAATACAGATGGAAACTTTTCGAGAAGAAATAAAATTAGCAGTAGAGCTGGATCTGCCGCTAGTTGTCCATTGTCGCAATGCTTACAAGGACGTTTTGGAAATTTTGACGGAAGAAAAGAAAAAATATGGTGAAAAACTGCGGGGCGTGATGCATTCGTATCTCGGAAGATTGAGCTATGCCCACGAATTTAATAAACTTGGATTTCTCATCGCATTTAACGGCGTCATCACATATGCCCGTGATTATGACAAAGTGATTCGCGAAATAAATCTGGAAAATATACTAGTAGAAACTGATTGTCCATGGCTCACGCCAGTTCCTCATCGAGGCGAAAGAAATGAACCAATTTACGTTAAATTTGTTGCCCAAAAGATCGCGGAGATAAAAAATATTGATGTGAGTGAAGCGGAAAATGTCACCACCCAAAACGCCAAAAAACTTTTCCTGATTTAGTTGCTAAATTTTCAAAAGCAAGCTAGAATAAGGCCAGAAAAACTGGTCTTTTTTGGTGAGTTGATGGTTCTTTGGAAAACGAAAGGGGAGTTATGTACGCAACAGTAATTTCGATAGGAAGCATGGTATCCATGTGGTTCTATTCCGTTAGGAATTACTGGGAGCGGGTCATAATTCCGTTTCTCAGAATAATTCCTGCCGAGATAAAACCAGACCACTTGAGCTGGTCGCGAGTGCCACTGGGATTTCTGGTAACTTTTTTCCTGTTTTTTTATCCAGTGCGATTGGTAGCTAATATGCTATATATTCTGGCATGGCTAACAGACATCCTGGATGGAGCATTGGCGCGGTACCGGAAACAATTTTCTATTTGGGGCTGTCGGATCGATCCTATTACCGACAAGGTTTTAAATGACTCAATTTTTATTGGCTATGGATGGTTTTGGCGAAATGATCCTGAGTTTTCTGTAATGTTTTGGACAATTGTAGTTATAGTTGTTGCTGATCTCATTACCTTGGTTGGCGCCGGATTAATGTCTTACTTTATCGAAGAACGTGTTCAGGCCAACATTTTTGGCAAATGGAAATTTGGCGCTCAATGCACTGGCTGTACAATGCTTATTTTAGAATGGGTTAATTCTGCAAGGCCGGTTTTGGAAGTCGCGGCGGCTTTGGGAATCTTAAGCGCTGTCAGTTATTGCTATACCGGATGTGTCAAAATTCGAGCCAGAACCGGCAGGTCTTAAAACTTTTTTAAGGGACTCTTTGCGTTGCAATGCAGTCCCTGTTGTTTTTTCTGAAAAGAATTTTTCAGGGTTGACTTTTTTCCACTTCTCCTCCACAATTAAAGGTGGTTGCACGTATGCGAATCCCGCCAAGGCGGGACGAAAGCGCACATACAAATTAAATTGATTATGGAAACAGATAAGAAAGATACAAAGAGGGCTCCATGGTGGCAGTCGGGGTTAGTGCTTTTCACAAAACTTTCCGGATGGATAATCGGGCCGGTACTTCTGGGAGTAATTTTGGGCAAATGGCTGGACAGGAAATATGGCACCGAGCCGTGGTTGTTTCTGGTCACAGTCGGAGTGGCGTTCTTCCTGTCGATGTTTGGGATAGTCAGAGATAGTTTGAGGGAGATGAAGAGGATAGAGGAAAAGGAAGTTAAAAACAAGAAACAAGAAACAAGAAACAATAACCAAACAAATTCCAAATTACAATAATCAAATAATCAAGCAGATTGAGTTTTGAACAATTGGGTATTGAATTTTATTTGTATCTTGTTACTTGGTCATTGGTTATTATATTTTTTATGGCTGAACATATTGAACAACCAAATATTTCCGGAAGCACAGAAATCACTACCGAAACAACACTTTTTGCCGAACCTGTGGCGCATATCGGTGGTTTTACCATCACTAATTCTCTGATCAATAGTTGGATGGCCGTCCTGATTTTGGTCATTTTTTTTATTCTCGTCGGGAAGAAGATAAAGAAGATCCCTCGCGGAATTCAGAATTTGTTCGAAATAATTTTGGAACAAGCTCTGACACTCGCTGACTCTATAACTTCCGACCGGAAGAAATCCGAAAAATTGCTGCCTATCACATTGGCGCTTTTTTTATTCATCCTTGTCAACAATTGGTTGGGACTTTTGCCGGGAATGGGAACGATCGGATTTGTGGAATCGGAAGGTGGACATAATTTGTTCATCCCGTTTTTCCGTGGCGGAACAGCGGATATAAACACGACGTTAGCTCTGGCGCTCATTGCCGTTATCGGTTCTCATGTCGTAGGAGTGATTACTGTTGGCGCCTGGGGACATTTGAATAAATTCGTGAATCTGAAAGCTTTGGCGGAAATTCCGGGAAAAATAAAAAACGATGTTTCAGTGGTGTTGGTCAATCCCATCAAAGCATTTGTGGGGATAGTGGAGTTCATCGGAGAGATCGCCAAGGTCGCCTCGCTGTCGTTCCGATTGTTTGGCAATATTTTTGCCGGCGAAGTGCTTCTGGCTTCGATGATGGCACTTTTCGCTTTTTTCCTGCCGTTGCCGTTTATGTTTTTGGAGATAATCGTTGGGCTCATCCAGGCGCTCATTTTTTCATTACTAACTCTGGTTTTTATGACGATAGCGATGGAATCTCACGAGGAAGGACATTAGATTTCGCTCAAACCGTCATTCCGAGCGAGCACGAGTAGAACGAGTGCGAGTCGAGGAATCTACTAAATAGGTGCACTGGTTATATTATTGAGTAGATCCTTCGACTTCGTTCATCCGCTAAAGCGGATTCACTCCGCTCAGGATGACGGGATTGTATAATTAATAATTTATTTTCTAAGCGACTCTAAAAATAATTACCCAGTCGACTTAGCAAATAAACAATAAATAATATGGATCTCACAATGCTAGCCAAAGCCCTGGCTATCGGCATCGGTTCGATCGGACCGGGCCTGGCCATCGGACGGATCGGCGCCAAAGCGATGGAAGCTATCGGACGAAATCCGGAAGCAGCTGGAAAAATTCTGGTGCCTATGCTTCTGGCCGCCGCCTTTGCCGAAGCGATCGCAATTTATGCGCTCGTTATCGCTTTCTCTATCAAATAATTTTAGTTGCCTCATTTAGGTGGGGCAATATAAGATTATTTGAAAAAATAAGAAAAGTAAAAAAGATACAAGAAACAAGGTACAAGATACAAACAATTTTCAAAAACTAAATTCCAATAATCAAACCGTTTGAGTATTTGGTAATTGTTTATTGAAATTTGTTTGGTTATTGCATCTTGTATCTTGGTTATTATGAAATTTATGGATGAACTAATATCAACATTTCATATCCAGTGGCAGTTGCTTCTTGCGCAAATGGTCAACTTCGCCATCGTCCTTTTTGTTCTTTGGAAATTTGCCTATAAGCCGATCCTGAAAACCTTAAACGACCGGACAAATAAGATTGAAAAGGGAGTGAAAGACGCTGATGAAGCCAGAAAAAAATTGGAAGAAGTGTCAATTTCCGAAAAAGAAATACTGAAAAAGGCGAAGATGGAATCACAGGAAATAATTAAACGGGCAGAAGAATCAGCCAAAAAAGAAGCGGACAATATTTCCGTGGAAGCCAAGAAGCAGACGGAAAAAATGATCACTGACGCGCAAAAATCTATCGAACAGGAAAAAGGAAAGATGATAGCGGAAGTAAAATCAGAAATCGCGGGATTGGTAGTTGCGGCGACAGAGAAGATAATTGGAGAAAAGATGGATAGAAGCAAGGATAAAGAACTGATTGAACAAGCGATAAAATAAAAAGTGTTTCCCTCTCTCCCTTTGGGAGAGATGTCACGATTCTTATCGTGACAGAGAGGGTACTTGGCAAAACAGAAGAATTATATATTTTAGTGAATTTAATTAAGAGCCCTCTCCTGTCAGCCAGAATTTTAAGAAAAATTCAGGCTGACATCCTCTCCCGAAGGGAGAGGAGGAAGATTTAAGAATATGAAAGCTACTCCTACGCAATACGCCAAAACATTATACGAATTGACAGTCGACAAAAAACATCAGGAAATTGATGAGATTATTTCTAATTTTCTAAAAGAAATATACAAAAATGGCCAGATGCGAATGCTGGATAGTATCATCAAAAAATTTCAGGAAATTCATAACGCGGAGAATGGAATTGTGGAGGCGGAAGTAACGACTCGCGAAAAAATTAGTGAAAGTTTGGAAAGTAAGATTAAGAGTTTTATTAAAGAAAAATATAAGGCGGAAAAAGTAGTGATTCATAATAAGGTTGATAGAAATATAAAAGGTGGAATAATAATCAGAATAGGGGATGAGGTGATGGATGGGAGCATAAAAAGACAATTAGAAGAATTAGAAAAAAGTCTGAACCACTGATTGGCACGTGAGGGCACGTGATTCCACTGAATTAAAATCATGTGTCGTCAGTGTTAATCAGAGATAATCAGTGGTTGTTCTTTGGAAAAATAAAACCGCCACGATTCGCGTGAGCGAAAGGTGGCGGCTGTAATAAGGAGAGGATGGCATGTTCAATCGGAATTTTAGCAGGGTTACGGTGGATAGCGTGATATTAAGGAATCCAATCGGAATTTGCAAATTCAGGCCATACTAAGTATACATTGAACAAATACTTTTTAGGAAAACACTCAGGCCAACGAACTCTCGAAATAAACAGACAATGAATCAATCCGGCACTACGCATTGCGCGAACTATTGCCATTGTCTGGGCTGGAGAGTAATTTGTTCCCATGATGCTGTAGGGAACATACTTCTCTCTCGCCACCTCCAGAAAAATCCAGAAGCCGCAAACAGGCTCGAACGAATACTTTTTACGAAGGAACTCATACCAGCTAGTCATTTTTGCTCTAAGCCCAGTCATTTTATTTCTCCAATATTGTGAGTTCAAACCAGAGTAACTAGAGCTTTGTATGACTGATGATTTTAACATGTTTCAGCCTAAAAATCAAGCCCTTGAATGCTGATTACCGAATATTGGCTTAAATAAGCAATAAATAGTAATTAGTATTTAAGAAAGAAAAAAGTATCCCTCTCTCCCTTTGGGAGAGATGTCACGATTCCTATCGTGACAGAGAGGGTGCTTGGTAAGACGGAAAAAATATATATTATCGAGAGTTTAACAAAGAGCCCTCTCCTGTCAGCCTAAATTTTTAAGAAAAAATTTGGCTGACATCCTCTCCCGAAGGGAGAGGAGGAAGACGCGAAATAATTTAGAATGTAACAAATTAAAATATTTAATATCATGAACAAAGACTATATAATTGACCAGTTGAAAAAACAAATCAAAGGATTTGAGACCACGGCCAAGACCGAAAAAGTCGGAACAGTTTCCGAAATCGGAGACGGTGTGGCGAGGATCACGGGACTTTCTGATGCGATGGCGTCGGAAATGCTTGAGTTTTCTAATGGCCAGATCGGCGTGGCTTTGAACCTCGAAGAAGATCGCGTGGGTGCGATGGTGCTTGGCGATTATACTGGCATTAAGGAAGGCGATACGGTGAAATCGACTGGGAAAATTTTGTCTGTTCCGGTTGGCGAAAATTTCATTGGTCGCGTCATCAATCCACTTGGTCAACCACTTGATGGAAAAGGCGACATAAAAAGTGAAAAAGATTATCCCATTGAAAAAATCGCGCCAGGCGTTATTACCCGCCAGAAGGTGCATCAACCGGTGCAGACCGGAATAAAAGCCATTGACGCCATGATTCCGATCGGACGAGGACAACGGGAATTGATCATCGGCGACAGACAGACTGGAAAAACAGCTATTGCTATTGATACGATTATTAATCAGA
The DNA here is from genome assembly GCA_041661275.1 of Parcubacteria group bacterium. Taxonomy (GTDB): domain Bacteria; phylum Patescibacteriota; class Minisyncoccia; order Moranbacterales; family UBA2206; genus JBAZUU01. The sequence continues at coordinate 139,033 of JBAZUU010000004.1, forward strand.
AAGGGCAAAATATGATTTGCATATACGTTGCTATCGGGCAAAAAGAATCAAAAGTGGCGCGCATTGTAGCGGAACTGGAAAAACATGGCGCTATGGAATATACCACTGTGGTTTTAGCGGGAGCTTCCGACCCGGCACCGCTTTCATATATTGCTCCATATTCCGGTTGCGCGCTCGGAGAATATTTTATGGATCAGGGAAAAGATGTTTTGGTCGTTTACGATGATCTTTCCCGCCACGCTTGGAGCTATCGTCAAATATCATTGATCCTTCGACGACCGCCAGGACGTGAAGCATATCCCGGAGATATTTTCTATTTGCACTCCCGACTACTTGAAAGGAGCGCCAAACTCAACAAAGATTTTGGCGGCGGATCATTGACCGCTCTTCCAATCATTGAAACCCAAGCCGGAGACGTTTCTGCTTACATTCCAACCAACGTAATTTCCATTACAGACGGACAAATATATCTCGAAGCTGATCTCTTTTACAAAGGTGTCCGTCCGGCTCTCAACGTTGGAATTTCTGTTTCGCGAGTAGGATCGGACGCGCAAATAAAAGCGATGAAAAAAGTGGCTGGAAAATTAAAGCTTGATATGGCGCAATATAGGGAACTGGAAGCCTTTGCCCAGTTCGGATCGGATTTGGATGAAAAAACGAGACTGACGATCGAGCGAGGAAAAAGAACAACGGAAGTTTTGAAACAAGACCAATATGAACCGATGGCGGTTGAAAATCAAGTAGCGATCATTTATGCCGTAACCCAGGGATTTTTGGATGATGTTGACGTGGCCAAAGTGAAGGATTGGGAAAAAGATTTTCATAAATATATGCACGGCTCGCAAAAAGATGTTTTGAAATTAATCGCTGAAAAGAAAGAATTGTCGGATGAAGTAATAGTGGCGTTAGAGAAGGCGATAAGAGAGTTTAAAGAAGTATACCAAAATAATCGATAGTCTCACTGTACGTCATCCTGAGCGAAGTCCCAATTCTTATTGGGACGAAGTCGAAGGATCTGCTTGCTAATAGCACTAGTAATATTAATTAGTAGATTCTTCGACTGCATTCGACCAAAGGTCTCATTCCGCTCAGAATGACGGACATCGTAGGTTTAGAAATTTTTAAGTTTATGTCTAACAACACCAAAGAAATCAGAAGGCGTATAAAATCCATTAACTCCACTCGAAAGATTACGAAAGCCATGGAGATGGTTTCGGCTGCCAAAATGAGGCGGGCAACTGGTGCGGTTATGGCCATTAGGCCGTATGCGCACAGTGCTTGGAGAGTTCTCACCAACTTGGCGCGGGCGTTTGAGCAGTATGGCGAAGGACTTCTTTCTGTGCGGGAAGTGAAAAGTATTTTGATGGTAGTCATTTCCACCAATCGAGGACTTTGCGGCGCGTATAATACAAATCTCGCCAGAAAGTTGAAATATGAATTGGCCAATCCCGAAAGACTCAAAATAAACAGGATGGGCGAGAAAGCGATAGTTTCCAAAGTGTCCAATGAAGAGCTAAAAATAGAATATATCACTATCGGAAAAAAAGGCGACAATATGGTGCGAAAACTCGGCGGGAACATCATTGCCACTTTTCCGGGTCTGGCATATCATCCCAAACCCGAAGAAGTGAGGCCTCTGGCTAATATTATTATGGAAGAATATCTGAAAAAAACATATGACAAGGTAGTGATCGTCTATACTGACTTTATTTCCGCTATCAACCAAGAGACCAAGATCCGTCAGGTTCTGCCGGTATCAAAAATCGATATTGAAAAGCAATTGGCGGAAATTGACCAGCACGCCAAAGAATTTGGTCTCACTGAACCGAAAGTGGAATATAAGATTGAACCAAGTCCGATGGAAGTTTTGACGCATATTTTCCCGCGGCTCATTGAGATGCAGATATATCACGCTATCCAGGAATCCAACGCCTCCAAAGAATCAGCTCGGATGCTCGCTATGCGAAACGCGACAGACGCGGCGGGTGAAATGGTTGATGGACTGACGCTTATGTATAACCAAATCAGACAATCAAAGATAACGCAGGAGATAGCAGAGATATCAGCGGGAGCGGCGGCGATAGAATAGTCAGAACCACTGATTAGCACATGATTAAAATGATTTCACTGAATTTTAAAATCACGTGTCATCAGTGTTAATCAGAGATAATCAGTGGTCGTACTTTTATAGGAAAATAAAAAAGCCATACGATCCGGATTTCGGAAGGTAGGCTTTTTGTTTGCGGCGTCTGGTTGGTTATTTTTTCAAGATTGTGGCAAGCCCCTCTGCAAATAATAATCCTCCTAAATAAAGCATGCCCAAACAGACAAGAGAAGTTACCATATCCAGATTGGTGAAATCCCGTATCAGGTTTAACTGTGAGAGCATTACTGTAAAAAAACAAATAGTGGCTAATCCAGAGCCGAGCATAAAAGAACCATCTTTAAGTTTCATAAAAATCTCCATTTCTGCCGCAACATAAGATAATTGCATAAATAGTTAATATGGTCAAGCTCTTAAATCCTAATCCTCTAATATTTAGCAAAAAGTATTTGGGGATTGGAATTCAAGAAGTAAAAAGGTTTCCCTCTCTCCCTTTGGGAGAGATGTCACGATTCTTATCGTGACAGAGAGGGTGCTTAATGAAACAGAAGAAAATATATAATTCAGTGAATTTAATTAAGAGCCCTCTCCTGTCCCGCCTTGGCGGGACATCCTCTTCCGAAGGGAGAGGAGGAAGACGTTAAAGTTAAAATAGTTTATCAAATCTAATATTAATTTTATGAAAAACCCCGTAAAGATTTTTTGTGGCCGTACAGGGCGGGGTCGATATAAACTAAACGAGTAATTTTATTAAATTTATGCAAAATAATATGGAAAAATCTAACGGGGCAGGCACAGGAAAAGTATTACAAGTCATCGGACCAGTCGTAGACGTAGAATTTTTTGGAGAACTTCCGAAAATTTATAACGCGTTGGAAGTTAAGTTGCCCGCCTCTTCGGCGGGCGAGAGTCAGAAACTGACTCTCGAAACTCACCAGCATACTGGCGGGAACAAGGTTAGGGCGGTGGCAATGGGAACGACCGATGGACTGAAACGCGGAATGGAAGTGACGGATACTGGCGCGCCGATTGCGGTGCCGGTGGGGGAAGGGACGCTGGGACGGATGTTTAATCTTCTTGGTGAGCCGATTGATGGAATAAAAGACGAAGTTAAAGCCGAAAGAAAAGATCCGATCCATCGCGACGCGCCGAAATTTTCTGAACAATCAACGGCAGCGGAAGTGTATGAAACAGGAATAAAAGTCATCGATCTCATTTGTCCGTTTGTGAAAGGTGGAAAAGTGGGGCTATTCGGTGGCGCGGGTGTGGGAAAAACAGTGACTATGCAGGAGCTCATCCGTAACATTGCGGCCGTTCACGGAGGATATTCGGTTTTTGCGGGAGTTGGTGAAAGAACAAGAGAAGGAAATGATCTTTATCATGAAATGAAAGATTCAAAAGTATTGGATAAGACCGCTTTGGTATTTGGGCAGATGAATGAACCGCCAGGAGCCAGACAACGTGTGGCACTTTCCGGCCTCACGATGGCTGAATATTTCCGTGATGACCAAGGCAAAGACGTACTTTTGTTTATCGATAACATTTTCCGTTTCACTCAAGCCGGCTCGGAAGTGTCCGCACTTTTGGGACGCATTCCATCAGCGGTGGGATATCAGCCGACATTGGCGGAAGAAATGGGAAGACTCCAGGAAAGGATCACTTCCACCAAGAAAGGTTCAATTACATCGGTGCAAGCCATTTATGTTCCGGCAGACGACCTGACTGATCCAGCGCCAGCCACCACTTTCGGTCACATCGATTCGACTGTTGTGCTTTCCCGCGCGCTCACAGAACTGGGAATTTATCCGGCCATCGATCCATTGGATTCATCTTCCACAATTTTGGATCCAAAAATTGTCGGACAAGAACACTATGACGTGGCGCGAAGAGTGCAGGTGGTTTTGCAAAGATATAAAGATCTGCAAGATATCATTGCAATTCTCGGTATGGAAGAACTTTCTGATGATGACCGGGTGACTGTGGCGCGCGCGCGGAAAATTCAGAAATTCCTCTCGCAACCATTCTTTGTGGCGGAACAATTCACCGGCAGCGCTGGAAAATATGTGAAGCTGGAAGATACGGTGAAAGGATTCAAGATGATACTCGACGGAGAAATGGATGATACGCCGGAACAAGATTTCTACATGAAAGGCTCTATCGACGAAGTAAAAAAGTAAACTTTTTAACTTCGAATTTCTAATTTTCAATTTCTAATTTCTAAACAATTTCCAATGATTCAATGACTAAATTTTCAAACGTTTAATAAATTGAAAAATTATTAAATTAAAAATTGTTTGAAAATTGAAAATTGAAAATTGAAAATTATTGGATTAATGTCAGAACTCTCAATAAAATTTAAAATAGTCACACCAGAGTGTACTGTCTTTGAAGACATCGTGACTCAAGCGACTCTTCCAGTTACGGACGGGGAAGTGACGATTTTGCCAAACCACCAAAGCTATATTGCCAGTCTTAAACCCGGAGAAATAATGGTCAAAAAGGATGGCCAGGAAGTTTTGATGTCTACTTCTGGTGGGTTTATTGAGTTTGATAAAAATGAACTCATCGTGTTGGCCGATACAGCTGAAAGAGCGGAGGAAATTGATCTCAAACGTGCCGAAGAAGCGAAAGCTAGGGCAGAAAAATTAAAGACCGAAGCAGTGAGTATGGATTCGGAAGAATACGCGCGCGTGGCGGCAGCCATTCAAAAACACGCGGCGAGAATTCGGGTGGCCAGGAAACACTATACAAAGAGAGGAATGAGTTTAGAATAAAAATGCCCGTGTTCTTTAATCGTTAACCTTAACAAAGGAAAAATATGAAAATTCCATTCAGGTACAAAGGGGCTCACTCTTGTGATGCAGTTGTATTATGTTGTATCGATTTCCGTTTCTGGCGAGAGACAATGCAATTTGTGGAAAATTTCCAGGAAGGATTGGGAATCCCTCATTACGATTTCCCAAAACTTCCAGGAGCAGCCAAGGCCATCAATGATTGCGTAAATATTGATAGTGATTTGGCGATACAATGTGTCAATGTTCCGTGCTACCTGCATCATGCCAAAAGGATAATTATAGTCAATCATCAGGATTGCGGCGCTTATGGAGGGTCGCAGAAATTCAATGGTGATGAAGCCGTAGAGCAGAAGTTCCATGAAGAGGAATTGAAAAAGGCAAAAGCTAAGTTATCCGTTAAATATCCTGATAAAGAAATTGTTCTGGTATACGCCAGGCTGGTTGATAATCAGGAAAATATTGAGTTTATGATTGTAAAATAATTATAAACTTTCCAAATAAAAACAACCCTCGCCCAGGCGGGGGTTTTTC
>JBAZUU010000005.1:0-77435 GCA_041661275.1 Parcubacteria group bacterium
CATTCATATTGATGTTCATACCTCCAATTATGAATATGACTTGCCTTCCTACCAAGTGAGCCTTTTCGGGCTCATTTTGTATTGGAACGGAAACTCATTTGGGTACTTTCTTGTATTGGACAATACTGAGAGTTGTTTTTTTATGAATTTAGTGATATTCTATTGATGTCACGTTCAACTAAATAGGCTTTGCTTTTTAAGCAAAGGTAGGGTTGTGCCTAGAAATAGGGCAACCTTACTTAAAACAATTGGGCATAACCTGTCTAGTTGGGCGTGACAACCAGTAGGGTTGTCCTTTTTTTATTGGCAATATTACTGGAAAAGTTAATTTGCTAATAAAAAAATATGCAAAAAACGCCAATAAATTTTGAAAAAATTCATGAAGAATTTGACGGAATGATGTTTGATTTATGCGATGAATGTGGAGGGAGATGTGAAAAAAATAATCTGAGTCTATATTTGCCAGGAGAGGTAGAATTTATTGCAGGGAAGTTAAAAATTAATTTTAAGGACTTTGTAAAAAAGTATTGTAATCTTGTTAAAATATCTGAAAATTCTGAATTGTATATTCAAAAAGCAGGAACTTGTCCGTTCCTGGATAATGATTATCGGTGTACTCTTGAAAAGCCGAATTGCAAAATAATACGCTGCATGCTTTATCCCGTCTTAATTGGTCATCCAACAGATAAATTTAAAATTTTTCTTGATTATGAGGATTGTCCAATGGCTAATAAATTAACTGATCAGTTTAAAAAACAAGCTTTTAAAATATACGAAGATATCAGAGATACAATACCTGAATATTGGCTAGAATTTGTTTCAAAATATGATTTTATTACATATGACTATTCCAAATTAGAAAAACTGCGAGATAAAGAAATAATCACTCCTGAAGAATTAGAAAAGTGCGCAATAAGTTCTCATTAATCGGACAACTTGCGGAGTAACTTATTATTAATCCTTTTTCTTTTTCCAGAAGATAAAAAATTATTTTTTGAGGTTACCGATTTGCCAGATTTGTGCTCAATATCTTTTCTCGTCCGGCCAGCTACGCCTCCTCCGTCTTTTGCATCTCTTTTGAGAAAGTCTAATCCCTTTGAATTTCTGTCGCGATGAAATTTTGTGGTTGTTGCTTCTCCTAACATAGTCAAAATCAATTCTATGTCATCCATATGATCACGAAGATTTTCTCGTTTTAGTCCCTTGAACTTTTTATATTCATCTGCCGTCATATCGAAAGCACCTTTCAAAATTTCGTTTGTTAAAATGGCAAATTCGATATTTTCCCTTGCTCCACGATTTTTCCATTCGTTGGTAAGAGTTTCTCTCACCTCAATGCCTCGCATTCTTTTTTCAATCCATGCTTCAGGATATCCTTTCGCTCGATAAATCGCTCGCGCTCTCTGAGCCGCCAATTCCGGATCTTCAATTTCTTGAACTCTTTCATAGCCAACCTTAGCCAACCAACGCTTAAATGGTTCGGCTTTAGGAGAGGGAATGGATTGGATAATTCGGAGCATAGTTTCAGTATTGGCGCAATCAGTTTCACGCATTTTTCCGTCTGGCGCTTCCATTTTCAACTGTCCGATTTTTTCGGACACTTCAGAATATCCCTCGTCAATCATCTTTTTTTTCAAATCGCTCCAATACTTCCTTGGTCGGTCACTATTTGTTAAAATATCAATGACATCAATAATTGAAAACCACCATTCGCTATTATGAATTATTTTTCTTACCGCTTTACCTTTAAAAATGGCAATTCTTGTGCTGTTCATGACTAAATTATACAATAATTCTAGAAAAATAGAAAATATTAAAGCTGTTATTTATATTTCATAATAAAAAAAGGTAAATTTGAAAATAAAATAAATTCCGCCACCGCCCGCCGAGACCGCGCGATTTCGCGTCCGGTTCTTTCGGAAAAGAAACCGGACTGCCAAGACTGAAAAATTTTCTTTTCATTTTTGATTTAAAATCGGCCGCCCATAAAAAATCCGAAAAGTAGAGAAAATTTTTCGAGTGTTGGCACGCAAGTTCTCGTGGGAGAGAACTTGCGGCGAAATCGCGCGCGTAGGCGGCAGGGCTAAAGTTTTTCGAAAAAGGTTCGAGCATGGTCAAAGATTGCGCACCACAGAGGACTTCGCGATTTTTCGGTCGTCAAAGCCGAAGAGTGCGCGCCGCGCGCCAAAGCGCGGCGCGCCAGGATTTCAGAGGCGAAATCAAAAGGCGGAGCGAAATTCCAGGAGGCGGTTTTTCCGGAAATCAGGCGGTTCGTCCTCGCCAAAGGCGAGATAAAACTTTTTGAAAATTTATGGTTCAAAAATTTTCATTTCCAATTTTTGGAGCAAAATAATCCCGCTTTGCGGGATTGAGGCGATTTTTCCTCTCCCTCACCGAACATTCTTTTGCCACGCCAAAATAAAAATATGAATACATTATCACAACCAACAAGATATTTTCTCTACATCAGAAAAAGCACGGATGAGGAAGACCGCCAAGTCTTGAGTTTGGAAGCGCAACTGACGGAACTAAAAGAATTTGCCGAAAAGGAAAGTTTAGAAATAATCGAAACATTCGTCGAAAAGAAAACAGCCAAAACTCCAGGACGAGAAATTTTTAACAGTATGCTTCAAAAAATCGAAAGCGGTCTTCCTCATCCGATAGGAATTTTAGCGTGGCATCCGGACAGATTGTCCAGAAATTCAATTGACGGAGGAAAAATGATTTATCTTTTGGACACCGGAAAATTATCCGACCTGAAATTTCCCACTTTTGCATTCGAAAACAATCCCAGTGGTAAATTTTTCTTGGCTATCGGACTCTCAAACGCCAAATATTATGTGGACAATCTGTCCGAGAATGTTCGGCGAGGGAACCGCGCCAAGTTGCGGCGAGGCGAATGGCCCGGACAAAAACCTTTCGGGTATATTTATGATCACCGATTAAGGAATATTGTCCCTGACCCTAAAAAAGCGAAAATAGTGAAAACTATATACGAAGAATTTACCACCGGCAAACATACCTTAAAATCAATTTCAAATCGCCTCGCCGCGCTTGGCAGCGGTAAAATGAAATCTAATGGCGCTATTGAACATTTTCTGACCGCTAAACTTTACATGGGCATAATGCCCTGGAAAGGAGAAGTTTATGAAGGCAAATTCCAACCGCTCATCTCAAAGCAATTGTTTGCCAAAGTGCAGGAAACATTGAAAAATCGGCGCAAGCCGAGAAAAAGCAAAAAGCGTCATAATTTCCCGTTCGTCGGACTTTTTCGCTGTTCCTGCGGAGCCATGATAACGGCTCAATTTGCCAAAGGTCATGGCGGAATATACCGCTATTATCGTTGCACTAGAAAACATGGGGCTTGCGCCGAAAAATATATTCAGGAGCCAGAATTGAAACAGAAGATTGTCGAAAAAATGCAAACAATTGCTTTGCCCTCTGAATGGATAGAAAATATGAAAATTAAATTGGAGCAAGAAGAAAAATCACAAGCTCAATTAGCAGGAGCTTTCGCAGAAGCGAATAAAAAGAAAATTATTTTGATTCAGAAAAAATTAGACAAACTATTGGAAGGATATCTGGATAATCTCATTGACGAAGAAAGCTATCGACGCAAAAAAGAAGAATTGGTGCAACAAAAAACTGCCCTCAAGAATGAGCAGGAGTCGCTTCTGCGAAAGCAGATGAGCGGGTGGATCGAACCAATGAGAGAATTCATAAACGACCTTAAATACGCAGGAAAAATCGCCTCGGAGCAATCTCTGGAAGAGATTGCTAATTTTGCGCAAAAAATTGGAACGAACCGCCTGATTTCCGAAAAAACCGCCTCCTGGAATTTCGCTCCGCCTTTTGATTTCGCCTCTGAAATCCTGGCGCGCCGCGCTTTGGCGCGCGGCGCGCACTCTTCGGCTTTGACGACCGAAAAATCGCGAAGTCCTCTGTGGTGCGCCCTGCAGGAGTCGAACCTGCAACCCCTTGGTCCGAAGCCAAGTACTCTATCCATTGAGCTAAGGGCGCATCATTAAATTTAAAATCCGGGCGGTCACTGGGAGTCGGACCCAGATTCTCGGTACCACAAACCGATGTCTTAACCGTTAGACGATGACCGCCATATTAAATTTTTTTCCAGTGCGCCGAGCAGGAATCGAACCTGCGACCAAAAGGTTAGAAACCTTCTGCTCTATCCACTGAGCTACCGGCGCTTAAAATTGTAAAAAGTAGTGCGCCCACCAGGATTCGAACCTGGGACCGTTTGCTTAAGAGGCAACTGCTCTACCAGCTGAGCTATGGGCGCAATATAAAATTGCCTTTTGGCAATAGAAATATATTACCAAGAATAATGCCGACAGTCAACTTGTCTCCCACCACTTTTTTACTTGCATTAAGAGTGTAAAAAATATTAAAAACAAAAAAAGTGGTGGGGGATAAATTATATTCCATGCTGTTTTTTATAGGTGGACCATTCTTTGTCCGACCAGCCGTTGGGTTTTTGAGTGAGGACATCAGAAGTTGTTCCGGGATGGGGATATTTGGAAGGGGAGTCATAGTTACTGTTAAAAGTATCATCGATGATTATCTTTCCATTGGTGTCCGTAACTTTTTGCCCGAGCGTCGTTTTCATCGAGCCGTCAGGATTGCGTTCAATTATTTTGGGACCATTAAGCTCTACCTTTCTTCCATCATTGGTTCCATAAAAATCGAATATCAGTTCTGTTCCCTCAATTCTGGTCTGGATCAAAATATATTTCGGAGTATTATTCATAAACCGCAAATCCGGACGGGGGACATAAACTGTCGCGTCCATCCCTTGCGGATTATAATATTGCACCGGATAAGCGTGATTGCGTCTGGCGGTAATTTTCAAGCCGGAGTTGAGCGCCGCACGGAAAGCAGTAGTGGAAACCTGACAAATTCCACCGCCAAATTCCGGTTCCGTTTTATCTTTTTTAATAACGAGCTCTGGCAGATAGCCATGGTCGCCGTCCACTTCCCCCAGAACTTTCACAAAAGAAAAATCTTCCCCGGGTTTTATCAGGACACCGTTAAACCGGTTGGTAGCGACATTGATATTGAAAATTCTGTTTTTAGGCGAGCCTCGAAAATTAGAACGGCCCTCCCCGATAAGATCGCTCACCCCCAGCGCGTCAATTGAATCAACATTGGAAATTTTCGGGTCGGATTCTTTATATGGAAGATTTAGCGGTTTTTTAAAATCCGCTCCGATAATATAATTCATCAGCATTTCAGCGCTTTTTGCCTCGTCCAGTTCGATTCCCTTGGTTCCGGAAGAAAATTCTGACACTTTTCCAGCCGCTACCTTTAGCTTGGCATCCTCCGGATTTTTATTAACCTTCAGCGCCAGCGCCGCGACATAGCTGCCAATTGAATCTTCGTTTATTCTTACGACTGATTTTTTTTGAATATGAATTTTTTTTGACGGTTCAAATGAGAGAGCGCAAAAGAGCGATTTTTTGTATCCGCAAAAATTAGAATTTTCTATTTCTGAAAAATATTGCGGATTATAAACCAGCGACGTGGATTCTTCCAGCCATTTTTTTATCTCATCTTTGGTGGCGGTATAAGTTGTGTCTTTTACGGAAATACTGACAGCATTAGGCAGGCTGGCAGTTACGGAAACCATCGAACCGGATACATCTTTAGCTTGGGTAGATAATGGCAATGTCAAAAGACATACCAACAAAACAAGGAATTTGTGAAATCCTTTTCCAATCATATATTAAGAATATACCAGAAAGTTGACTTAATCAACCGGCATTAATATGATCAAAAAAAGAAAACCTTTTTCTGATTTTCTCTTTCTAAAGCTAATTTCTTTTCTAATAAACCAGTCTCCAAATCTAGAAACCTCTGACTTGGATTTTTTTTGTCCTGGTATTATTGGCTTTCGGCATGCGGATGGTCAAAATTCCGTTTTTCATCGACGCTTCCACTTTGTCAGGGACAATATCAATCGGCAAAATGACTGATCGGGAAAAGCCACCCCAATAACATTCCTGGTAATAATAATTTTCGCCGGTGATCTGTTCATCCTGTTTTCTTTCCCCGCGAATAGTGATCATATCGTTATTGATGCTGACATCCAGATCTTCCGGCTTCACTCCGGCAATGGTAGACTTTATGACGATATCACTGTCGGTCTGATAGACATCGATTGTCAATTGTCCCTCAGAATCGTCGGAAGAACGGGAGAAATTTTCGTCCCGGACATTGACATTTGGTCTCACTGGCGGAGAAGCGTAAACTTCCGTTTCTCTTTCATCCACGTATAAATTTCTGGAAGGTTCCAGACGGTTAGTGTCTATGGGCTGTTCAGTTTCATAAATATCATTTTCCATATCTCTGGCTCCGGTTAATTTTTCCAAAAATGATCTTTTGACTTTTACCATAATATTTTTCAAAATTTAATGTTTATCCCCCACCACTTTTTCACTTTTTTCTTTCGCACCAAAGGTGCGAGTGAAAAAGTGGTGGGGGATGAATTAAGGCTAATTGCATTATAGTCCGGAGTGAACTTTTTGGCAAGGTTTCAGCATCATTATAGCAGATATATCACTGCCAGGTTGTATAGAATATGGATAACCGAGTTGAAAATGAGAACTCGGGTTGCCATGAAATATCGGTTTTGTTTTTTGGATATAACCATCGCGGCAAAAATAGAAGTGAAAATATGGACGGATATCATTCCTAAAAGAAAATAAAAAGGAACACTTATCAGGTTTATCTTGCCGTAATAGTTGAGAGAAAGTTCTGCAGCGGAAAAACCCAGACCCACCAAAAACCCGCCGAAAATTATTGACCGTCTTTTTTCCAGAACAGAGAAGCTTTTGTAAATTACGGCGTATTTGACAGTTTCTTCAACCAACGCTGATAGGATGAGGAAAATACTGAAATGAGCAAAGAAAACGACTTGCTTTTCTTCCGGGAAAAAGAGTGAAAAAGAAAGTTCAAAAAACAAGGCGAAGAGAGCGGCTAAAATTCCCAGAAATAGTGATTTAATAGGAGGCATAAATTTCGCTCGGATACATTTTTATTTTTTGCGCGGATTTCTTCGAACAGTTTATATTTCACTTTAGGACGAGAAATCTATGCAAAAAATAAAAAGTATCCTCGCTCAATAATTAATGTAATTATTATTTTAATCTTAAATTAGCGTCGGCTTCCAATTTTTTCCAATTAGAAGATAGTATTTTTTTATTCTTTTGTGACTGATACCGAAAATGTCCAGCCGTAGCGATCATAGCGGCATTGTCAACGGAGTAAGTCATATCGGGAATAACGTACGAAGTATTTTTTAGTTCCGTATCTATTTTTTCGCCCAATTGACGGCGCAATTCGATGTTGGCTGATACTCCGCCGGCAATCATTATGGTTTTGGGTCTATATCTCCTGGCCGCTCGTATAGTTTTAGAGATTAAAACGTCAATAACCGCTTGCTGAAACTCATGGCACATAGCGGATACATAATCTTTATTCTTAATTAGTTCAGGATGCTTTTTGGTTTCATACAAAACGGCGGTTTTCAGGCCAGAGAAAGAGAAGTCAAAATTCTTAGAATTAATCATCGGACGAGGCATGGCTAGCTTATAGTTGTTAGCTTTTAGCTTATAGGAATTGGCTGTTTTTGAAATAATTGGACCGCCTGGGTAATCGAGTCCCAAAATTCTCGCTACTTTGTCAAAGGCTTCACCGGCCGCGTCATCCAGAGTCTGCCCGACTATTTCATAATTAAGATGTTTTTTCATCAACACCAATTGCGTATGTCCGCCAGAAACTACAAGACAGAGAAGTGGAAATTTTATTCCTGATTTTTGATTTTTGCCAACGAAGTTGGCGTATATATGTCCTTCAATATGATGAATACCGATTAAGGGTTTTCCCCAAGAATAAGAAAGGGTCTTGGCGGAATTGACGCCGATGAGAAGGGCGGGGATGAGGCCTGGACCTGCGGTAACAGCAATAAGATCAATTTTTTCCGGAGTAACCCTGGCAGTTTTCAGCGCTCTTTTTATCACTGGCAAAATATTTTTCAAGTGTTCTCTGGCCGCCAAATTAGGCACAACACCACCCCATTTTGAATGAAGTGCTATTTGAGAAGAAACGACATTTGACAGCACTGAGATTCCTTTGAAATTCGCGGAAATTATGGCGGCCGCTGTCTCATCGCATGATGTTTCTATGCCTAAAATAATCATAGTTTAACTATAGCTAAAGGCGGCAGATATTGCAAAAATAAGGTAACCGGAAAATAAAACCTATAAGCAGCTATAATATGAAGACAAGCGCATATTGTCGCTTTGACTATCATCCGATGGGGCATCATAATAGATATAAGATAATAGAAATGGCTGAAAATTTTATGCCAACCCAAAAAGAAAAAAATATTTTTTTACCAACATCGGATGGCTCTAATAATTCACAAATTACCAGCCTAACTGACAACGAACTGGTGAAAATGATCAAAAATAATCCTGATCTTTTTAAGGAGATAACGGTTCGTTATCAAGGCAAACTTTTTGCCTATCTTTACCGTTTGATCGGGGATAAAGATGAGGCGGAAGATCTTCTGCAAAATGTTTTTATCAAAAGCTATCGCAACATTGAAAGTTATGACACCAGTCGCAAATTTTCTTCCTGGATATATCGCATCGCGCATAACGAAGCGGTCAATCATATAAAAAGAAAATCCCTGAAGCGCTTTGTTTCCATCGAAAGCATTACCAGCGTGAAAGACAAAATAGACTCGGCCAGCGCTGAAGACAATGCCCATGAATCCTGGATCAGAAAAGAAACCAGTAAGGAAGTGGACGACGCTATTAAAAAATTGCCTTTCAAATATCGACAAGTTCTGGTTCTGCGTTATTATTCTGACAAGTCCTATGAAGAAATTTCCGAGATCTTGGGAAAGCCGGTCAATACCGTCGGAACGCTTATAAAACGCGCTAAAGATAAATTGTCGGTGGAATTAGACGATCTAAAATGAAAAATCCTTAAGCTAAGCTTAAGGATTTTTGTAATTCGCAGTTCCAGCTAATCCTTTTTTTTGGCGATAAAAACAATAAGCAGAAGAGCGATAACCACCAACATTCCAAAGATATAAAAGCTTGTCATAAAATTAGAAATATTCATAATTATTTTTTAGCCATGGTTCGATTGTATCAAATATATTCGACGAGTCAAACGAAATTGGTATTGATTTTTTATAAACTATATGCTAATATTTTTTTGTTGATATGATGTGCCTTAGGCACTTTGTTTTATGTTACGGCGCTATCGTCTAGGGGTCAGGACAGCGGGTTTTCAATCCGTTAACCGGGGTTCGAATCCCCGTAGCGCTACACGCAAAAACGAGGCTAATTCAAGCCTTGTTTTTTGCTACCTTAGGGGACAGTTGGAACTTTTAAGAAATTTTAGAAACAAGCGCTGGACAATCAACATTTTTTGTGATATGCTCATTTGTTACAAGCGACCCTGTATTTTGGCCTATTTAAAACAACTTGCAACACAGTCCATTTCAATTCAACAAAAGGAGTTTAATAATGAACCGAAAAATCGGAGTAAGCGTGGTTTGTATGCTTCCTTGGAGTTTAGGAAGAAATGGATTGGCACGCGCCACAATTATGGCGCATAACGCAGGCTTTTCTGGCTTGCAGATATTGCCATTGCGCGGATGGGATCCGCTGACATTCACGGAAGCGTCTCCTGATCAGATCATTTCCTTTGAACTGGCCTGGAATTGCGGATCACTCTGCAAAGCGATTCTTCGCCATCTGCACTTGGCGGGAGAGGAAAATCCTCTCTTTCACGACTGGCTTCTTTTCGGCAAATGTGCAGCCACGGAACGCCGGGCGGAAATGATGTTCCGATATTTCCAAAGGACATCAATGTTTATCACCCACGATGTCATTCACGTCGGCGTAATGGAAATGCACCCCGAGTTGGATTTGGAAACTGGCGTTTATGCCAACTATCCTCACGGACTGGTATGGGATACCAAACACGTGATTCGCTCTGGACGTCACGGACAACCGCCAGTTACCGAGGATTGGGTAAGACTGCTGGACGAAGTCGGCCATAACATCCGACTCATTCACGTGAAATACCCGGTCAATCCTAAAATGCTGAAAGCCTTGGCCGAAAAGACGAACTGTCCAGTGATATTTGAGGCCAGACCACCATTAGGAAATATTTTCAAACCCCCAATGAGACACGCCCAGAAAAGAGCCATTGAATGGCTTAAAGAAAAACGAACCTTTCTCGGCTATTTCTTTGAATAGAATCCGTTACAAACGTATTGAATTAGAGAGGAGAGACTTCAAAAGCCTTTCCTCTCCATTTCTGAATCTATCAGTTTATGGTGGATTTGGATGATGGAAATTGTTCTTTACACAAAGGAGATCTGAAAATGATGGATATAATAGTTGAAGCTAGAAGTTTCTTTTTGGATTTTCGCAAAGATTACGAAGAACTTCTTCGTGATTATCCCGATCGTTCCAAAGTCAGATGGTATCATAAGCTGTTTAGAATTAGGCCGAGAGGTGATCTCTACAAAGAGGCTGTATCTGTCTGTGACAATGGCTTAAAGGCGTTGAACGACAGTGAAATTTCCGAAGCAATTTCCGAGCTGGACAAACTCATTCAGTGGTATGAATGGGAAGTGGAACGCTTTTCCGATTCAATCGTTGAAATGGGTAGAAATCTGGAAATCAAAGAGACTATTCGGTATATGTATTCCTTGCGGAATAAATTGACTGATCTGAACAACAAAATGAAAGGAAAAAGAAAATGATACTCCTGGCGATCTGCACCATTATCGGCGGCTACATCTTCTGGAAAAAGGTGTGTAAAGACGAGGACATTAAATTTCTCAAACCTCTTCTGGTCGTTCTGGGGTGCCTCATAGGAGCATTTGGCGGAATGTTGCTTTCAGCATTCTTTTCCGTCATTGTTCCCCAAACGACCTACGACATAGAGTTTGACAGGGTGGAGCTGGTAGCCCTTGGTAGCACCAGTGAAATGCAAGGCAATTTCTTCCTTGCTTCGGGCAGTATCGGTTCCCATCAGTTTTATAAGTTTTATTACAAAACTCCTGACGGTGGGAAACAATTTGGCAAACTGCCTGCCGAAAGTGCCGTGATTTACGAAGAGGATAGAAAAGACGCCTATATGGCAAAGGCGGGAAAGGAAAAACATTATCCAACCTGGGTTTACTGGTGGGTCAGAATATTCCCAGGAGGCACAAGTTGGGAATATGCCATTCACGTTCCCAATGGAACAATCAAGGTGGAGTATAATCTAGATTTGAAATGAGAATACAATTCCACCTCAACAAAAAAGTCCCTCGTGGTCATTGCACCACTTGGGACTTTTCTTTTTGTTGAAAAATGAATAGCACCGCGGATTAAATCATAGCGAATTCCATCTTTAACTGTTGCCATTGTTTAAATTCCGTGATAATCTGGTTCCAACTAATGAGCAAGTAGTCTACTACTACAAAAGATGCGGGAAGCCGCATTTTTTGATATAATCTATGTATATTATGGAACAGACCGGACAACAAATCTTCCAATTTTTGCATCATTATGGCTATGCCATTATGTTGCCTCTTATGATCATTGAGGGGCCGATAGCGACCTTGCTAGCGGCTATTATGGCCAGTCTCGGCGCTTTCAATGTTTGGATAGTTCTCATTCTATCGATTGCCGGAGATATGATAGGGGACGTTTTGCTTTATGGCCTTGGATATAAATATGGGCTGAATTTTGTGCGGGGTTTTGGCCGGTACATGGGGATAACAGAAAAATTGGTGACAAGGATGGAAAAATATTTCACGCTTCATGGCGGCAAAACAATTTTCGCGGTGAAATCCACTACCGGACTTTGCTGGGCGACTTTTGTGGCGGCGGGAATTGTGAAGATGGATTTCAAAAAATTTGTCAAAAATTCTTTTTTGGGCGGCGTTGTCTGGAGCGGATTTCTGATCTTTATGGGCTATTTCTATGGCTATCTCTGGCGCGAGATCCATGTTTATATAAAATACATCGGTTGGATAATTTTTGTTGTGGCCATCATTACTTTTGTGGTGATTACTATTTACAAAAACAAAAAAGCGAAAAAACTTTTGGAGGAAAATGGGAATGAGGAATAGTTCGTGAAAAATTAAACGGGACTCTATAGGAGGACAAGACATGAAGCAATATTTGACGGCTAATGTTGGTTGTTGGGTGACGATAGCGATAATAGGAATTGTCCTGTTTGCTATTGCCCTGTGGTTTTTTGACAAACACACTAAAGAAGGCCCAATGTCTGATCCGGAAAGTCCTGTGGCTTTGGGTTGCTTTGCGATGGCCGCTTATTCGTGGATAGCTATCTATTTTTTAAGTGCTATTGCTATCCATTGCACTGGCGTGGCGGAAAAATATTCGATATATGTGCCGCCATTTTCAAATCTACCGAAATAATTAAGTGGTAAATGTCCGTGCGGGACGCTGTTTCCTGCGCGGGCTTTTTTTATCCTTCATCGCGTCGGAAAGCGGCTAAAAATCGTATAAATCATATGTTTTGCTTGCAATCTGCGGGATATAACCTAATATAGGAATATATGGTCAAAAGACTTTACAACAAGGTAAAGAGTGTTTTATTTGCTGATCCGGAACTTCTGTATAAGGAAGAATTACATCTGGTGAACAAACCCTTTCTTTTTCAAGGCGATAATGGAAAGGCAGTTTTGCTTATCCATGGCTGGACTTCAACGCCGTATGAAGTCAGGCGTCTCGGAATATTCCTCAATGAAAATGGGTATACGACTTATGGCCCGATGCTCAAAGGCCACGGAACGGTATCAACCGATCTGGAAGGAGTGAGATGGAACGACTGGTTGGCTGATGTTGAAACGGCATATGATGAACTCAAAAAAAATCACGAGAAAGTATATATAGCCGGAACTTCTATCGGCGCGAGTCTGAGTGTGCTTCTTGCCCAAAAAAAATCGGACGTTTCCGGCTTGATTCTTATGGCGATGCCATACAAAATAAAGTTGGAAAGAATAATGACGATGTTTGCCAAAATCACCGGACTTTTCAGAAAATATACAAAAAAGTTTTATCCACCAACGTTTGGGCTTTCCACTACAATCACTCGTTTGATTGCTTACCAGTCATATCCAGTTGAAAGTGCTATTGAAACTTTTAGATTAGTGAAGGAAGCCAGAAAAAACCTTATTAAAGTCCATCAACCTTGCCTTATTATGCAGTCAACCAGCGATCATATAGTCTCTCGAAACAGTTGTGAGCATATTTATACCAGCATCGGCTCAACAGTTAAGCAAAAAAAATATATTAAACGGGCTTATCATACTTTTATATCGGACATCAAAAATGAGAATGTCTTTGAAGACATACTCGATTTTCTGAATTCTTTATGAAAATAGGGATTTTTACCAATAATTATCTTCCCAATCCTTATGGAGTTTCGACTTCCATCGAAACTTTTCGCCGTGATTTTGAGCGCCTGGGTCATCAGGTTTTTATTTTCGCCCCTCGTTGGCCAGGATATATTGATGAAAATCCAAATGTTTTTCGTTATCCTTCAATTGATATTGAATTTAAATTCCGTTTTCCTCTGCCTATCCCATATTCCTGGAAAATGAGAAGAATATTGAAAAATTTAAATCTCGACATTATTCATTCCCAGCATCCAAATCTTCTTGGATCGGCGGCAATCAGATGGGCGAAAAAGAAAAAAATCCCACTAGTTTTCACCTGGCATACGCTTTATGACAAATATGTGAATTTTGTGCCGTTTGTTCCGCCCAAAATTGCGGCCGGATTTATAATTCGGCGTGCGGTCAAATTTGCTAACCAGGCTGACGCAGTGATTGTTCCGACAGATTCTATTATTCCAATTCTCCAAAGATGGGGCGTGAAAAATAAAAATATTGTTCCGATAGCGACTGGAGTAATTGAAGAAAATTTCAAAAACGCCGACAAAAATTTAGTCAGGAATAAATATGGAATTAAAGATGATGAAACACTTCTTCTTCTGGTCTCTCGCCTTACGGCGGAAAAAAATATTTTATTTGTGATTAATGCGGTCAAGAATATTTTAAAAAACAATAAAGAATCCTCTCCTGAAGGGAGGGGAGGATATGGAATTAAGTTATTAATAGTTGGCGGAGGATATCTTTCCCAGGAAATAATAAAATTAGCTGAGAAAGAAGGCATCGCGGAGAAAATAATCCTTACCGGAGAAATAGAGAATAAAAATATTGCTAACTATTTCGCGGCCGGGAATATATTCGTTTACGGTTCAAAATCAGAAACTCAAGGGATGGTCATGACTGAGGCGATGTTTTCCGGTTTGCCTGTTGTAGCGGTGAATGCTACCGGAACCAGTAGCCTCATAAAAAACAATATTAATGGATTTTTGGTTTCGGAAAATAAAAAAGAATTTGCAGAAGCAGTAGAAAAATTAATTGCTGATAAAAATTTGCGTCAGAAATTCGGCGAAGCATCCAAAAAAATCGCCCGGGAAAATTTTACCAGTTGCATTTGCGCCAAAAAGATGCTAGAAGTGTATAACAAAGCGATATTGGAAAAGAGCGAATAAAAACCATTCCTTTAAAATTGAGGTGATCCATGAAGAGAGTCCTGCTTTTTGTTTTGTTGGTATTGGCAATTGTGTTTTTGGTGTATATCGACCATAACGACAAAGACGAAGCCGTTTGTTTCACCAGAGACGGCTTTGCGATTGTGGCATCTTCCAGCGATTCAAAAATAAAGGAGATTTTTTCCGACTGGAAGAAGGAGGATGCGGAAGCGGTCGATGTGGGAAATGTGGATGCTTTCGTGGTTGTCGCGCGCGGCAAAATCACGGTCTCGCTGACCAGGGGTTTCCGAGATCCGGCGGACGGACTCATCGTTAAGGGCTTCAATATATCATATGAAGCCAGTCTGAGTGATATAAAAGACTCTCTCTTCAAGTATCTTTTTAAGCAAAGAGGTGAACGTATTCAGGAGGAACAAGAGGAGCGGGAAAAGCCGTATAGGGATCCTTATCCTTGGAACGAAAAGAAACCGAGAGAAGTGTAACGACGGAGATATCATTAAAAAGTGAAATACTATTCCAAATGAATCTTTTCCGAAAACTTTCGAAGGGCATCTCGCAGAGCGGGGTGCTTTTTTAATTGAGGATCATCTTTTAGGATAGTCTGCGCTTCTTCGCGGGCGAATTTGATGAGTTTTACATTGGTCAGGTTTTCCATAGCGATATCAGGAAGACCCGATTGGATGGTGCCGAAAAATTGTCCCGGGCCGCGCAGTTCCAGATCGATTTTGGATATTTCAAATCCGTCATTGGTTTTTTCAAGGGCTTTGAGGCGTTTTAGGGGGTCAGGTACCTTTTTTGTAGCAAAAAAGGTACCTGACCCCTTTCCTGCGCCAGTGAAAAGAAAACAATATGATTGATGCTCGCTGCGGCCGACTCGTCCACGAAACTGATGGAGTTGGGAAAGACCAAATCGTTCGGCGTTTTCAATGATCATAATGGTCGCATTGGGAACATCTATGCCTACTTCTACGACAGATGTAGAAACAAGAATTTGTGATTTTTTATCCTTAAAATCCCGCATTACTTCTTCTTTTTCTTTGGCCTTTAATCTGCCGTGCATGAGGCCAATTTGGAATTCCGGAAATATTTCCTGCAGTTTTTTATGTTCTTTGGTGGCGGCTTTTACTTCACTCAAAGCTTTCGATTCTTCTACTAGTGGGAAAATGACAAAGATTTGCCGGCCAGAATTAATCTCGTTCCTTATAAAATTATAAACTTCTTTTCTGCCTGTTGGCGGAACAATTTTTGTGCTGATTGGCTTTCTATTTTTGGGCATTTCGTCGAGAATTGATAAATCTAGTGAACCAAAGAAAGCGATAGCCAGACTTCTGGGAATAGGAGTGGCCGTCATAGTAAGTAAATGTGGAATAATTTTATTGTTCCCATCAGAAATGCTCATAGTTTCCTGCTGCAAAAACGCTCGTTGGGCGACGCCAAAACGGTGTTGTTCGTCGATGATAACCAAGGCTAAATTTTTGAATTTAACGTCTTTTTGGATCAATGCGTGCGTGCCAATAATGAGGTTGATTTTTCCAGATTTTATATTTTCTAATAATTTATTACGAGCAATGGTCTTAAAGTTTATCGAGTCTAATGGGGTGCCCTCTCCCGATCCAGCAGACTGGCTCGACCTCTCCCGAGGGGAGAGGTGGAAATTCTTTTCTTCCTCCTCTCCCTTTGGGAGAGGATGTCCGCCTAAATTTTTCTTAAAATTTTGGCGGACAGGAGAGGGTTCTTGGTTAAATTCACAAATTATTTTATAAGAATTTGTCAGCAGTGCAACATTAAAATCATAATCCTTAAACAACTCACAAAAGCTTTCGAAATGTTGCCTGGCGAGGACTTCAGTCGGTGCCATAATGGCCACTTGATAGCCAGAGGATATTGCCTGGAGCGTTGCCATAGCGGCCACTACTGTTTTTCCGCTCCCGACATCACCTTCCAAAAGCCGGTTCATCGGTTTCGGTTTTTCCAAATCTTTCAAAATTTCAAAGGAGGATTTTCTTTGGGCGTCGGTCAAAGTAAATGGCAATTTTTCCACAAAGTTTTTGATCAATTTTTCATCGAAATTAATGGCAATAGAATTATTATCTTCCCATTGATGTTTCACCTGCAAGGATTTCAGTTGAACCAGGAACATTTCCTGGAAAGCGAATCTTTTTTGGGCGCGGATCAGTTTTTCTTTGGAATCGGGAAAATGAATTTGAGTGATGGCAGTATAGATATCATAAAGATTAAATTTCTGTCTGATCTCATGTGGCAAAACATCCGGCAAATCTTTGGCGAGATATAAAAGCGGTTTCAGTTGCCAGCGAATCCATTTAGAACTGATGCCGGTTGTTTCAGAATACACCGGAACGAGTCGGCCAGTGTTAGTCGCGTCGCGTCCGGATTTTTCCCAAGCAGGACTAGTCATGGAAAAATGTTTTCCTTTTTGTTCCAATTTTCCTGAAACGCGAATACCAGAGCCAATCGATAGTCCTTCCAAAATATATGGTTGATTGAACCAAGCGAGTTTGAGTGGTGTGCCATTTTTGTCGGTAATCGTCACTTCTTGCACCGTCATTCTTCTTCTGAAAATCCGGTTATTTCTGGCTTTTTCTACTTTGCCTTCGACTGTTATGACAGCGCCGATGTATTTTTCATCAATTTCCACTATGCGTGAAAAATCATCATAACGGAAGGGGAAATACAGAAGCAGATCCTGCACAGTCAAAAGCCCCAATTTTTCCAGAACTTTGACATATTTGGGGGTGATTTTAGGGATGGACTTTAATAGTGTATCTAGATTGACCATATAGATAGTATAAAGTACTATGAATAAAGTACAAATAAGTTTTATTGTCCTTGTAGCTCAGTGGATAGAGCGTCTGGTTGCGGTCCAGAAGGTCGGAGGTTCGATTCCTCCCAAGGACACTAAATTTTAAAACGCGCCTGAGATCGGACGCGTTTTTTGAGTTTATTTTTGAAAAATCGATTATTATCGACGTGGCCAGGGGCAGGAATCATACGCGCTTCTTTCCTCTGGCGGTTTCCAGACAGAGGCCGATGCTCTAAAAATAAGTATAATATTTTCAGGATCAATTTTAAAGCATACCAATTTTTCGCCATAGCGATGCTTAGAGCGGGTGGCGTGTCGGTAATAGCCTTTGTTTATGGATAAGTTATCTCGCCAGCACATTTTTCCCTCCTCATTTTTAGGAACTGAGTCATATCTTCAAAAGTCTCTCCATTGTTTCGACCAATCCTGGTTCTTTTTTTTCTTCCGGCAAAAATTCGAGAAGTATCTGGCGGATGTGGACAGGATCTTCTTCGTGGATGGGAATGTGGATATAGGGCATAATACCGCTTTTGGTATGGAGGCAAGCCGATTTCAAACCTTCCGGTTCATAGAAAATCCAAAAAGATTCCAAATTGTCAAATTCGTAAATTTCACGTCTCGCAACGACGCCTTCGGTAGTGATCATAAAATCAATGATGCGCGGTTCCTGATTGATGTGGAGATAGCCGACTATTCCGATAAGGATAAAAGTGATAGCCATGACAGGGCTGTTGGAATAGAGCGCCCAAGCGACAATGCCGACAAGAATCAGGGTGACAACGACATACCACTTTTTGTCGCGCTCAAAAACCTCATATTCCGGCGCTCGCCAGTGAGCAAGAACGTCAGTCGAGTGTTCAGAAATCTGAAAATCATGAGGAGATTCCAAGAGTTCCTCTTCTTGCGCTTCCGGTTTTGGGGCGAGAAAGTTATCTATCTGCCTTTCCTTTTTTACTTTTCTTCTTGGGTCGTCGTGTTCGATATACATACCCGGTAATAGAATTTTGACTCTGATGTTATTTAAATCAAATTTCTCGATATAATACTTGGAATTATTTTAATATTTGCCCGTCAGTAATATTTTTTTGGCCAAAGGCCAGTCAAAATTTCACTACCGGGCATAATGAAATATTAGCACAACCATTCAGGTTTACAAAATCAGGATTTGGATATAGTATTGGTTAATTGTATAATTAGATTAACTGGAGAAGTCGCATAGCCTGGCTTAGTGCGGCAGATTGCTAATCTGCTATACGGGTTAAACCGTATCGAGGGTTCGAATCCCTCCTTCTCCGCTTCCAATACTGGGAAGCGTGGCCGAGTGGCTGAAGGCGACAGCTTGTCCCGCACCATTTTTCATTTAAAGTCGAGTCTTTTTAAGTTTTTTATTGGAAGAGTGCCCGAGTGGTTTAAGGGAACAGTCTTGAAAACTGTCGTATCCGAAAGGGTACCGTGAGTTCGAATCTCACCTCTTCCGCAAAAAATGAAAAATGGTGCGGGATCGCGAAAAACTGCAGTACCGGAAACGGTACCGAAGGTTCGAATCCTTCCGCTTCCGCCAAGCAGATATCACAACAAAGAAAGGAGGGCGTGTTATGAAGTTCTTTGCAATATTAGCACTTTGTTTTTTTATCTTTCTCCAGAAACCGGCGCTCTCCCAGGAAGTGGAGGATCCCGGAAAATTTATGGAGAGGGTATTCGGAAACGGGTCAGAGCTCATAAACAAAGAGCCGACCCCTGAAGGCCGTCGAGAGGTGGTGCGGAGGATAGTTCTCAAGTTTTTTGATGTTCCCGGACTTGGATTGAACGCGCTCGGGAGACTGGGAAAAAAATTGCTGCCCGAGCAACAAAAAGAATTTGAAATAAGGTTCCAAAAATATTTTTGCCTGTATAACGGGCCTCTGGACGAGCTGGCAAAATCGTCCAAAACCTGTTATGCGGATATGCCACGGAAAAGAAGCGAAGGACTCAACGGCACTGTCAATATCAATGGCAAGCTGCATCTTTCCGGCTGGGAAAAACCGTTTGATGTCTCATACAATATGTTATGGAAAGGAGACGGCTGGTTGGTTTTGGACAGCACTATTGAAGGACGGAGCAGTAAGGACAAATTCAGGACGGAATTCAACGATCTTATCACCGCTGATCCCGGAAAATCATATGAGGCGGTGATCGGGTATATTGAGTGCCGACTGAACGGAATGGGAGAGCCGCAATGCAAAAAAAGAGAATCGCATATTGCGACAAGGGGAGGAGATAATTAAACAGTTTCAATGGGCGCCCGAATGGACGCCTTGTTTTATTGCTATAATTTCTTATTGATATTAAAATTGTTTTAGAAGTTGTTAATAGTTTTTCCCTCTCCTGTCAGCCATAAATTTTCAGAAAAATTTAGGCTGACATCCTCTCCCTTCGGGAGAGGAGAATAAGGAAGGTAGTTTTCGCGGAGCGTAGTATAGTGGTAGTACGCAAGGCTGGGGGTCTTGTAGTCCGAGTTCGATTCTCGGCGCTCCGACTAATAAAAAAATATGTCAAAAAATATCGAAATAATTTCAAGAGCGTTCATTGTAAAAGAGGGAGAGGTCTTGCTGTGTAAGGTTAAATCCAAAGATAATTATTTTTTCCCTGGTGGGCATGTGGAATACGGAGAAAAAGTTGAGGATGCTTTGAAAAGAGAGTTGAAAGAAGAAATTGGCAAAGAATTGGAAAATATAAATTTTATCGGAATTTGCGAAAATACTTTTCAGTTTATGGGAGAACATCAGGAAATCAATCTGGTTTTTGAAGCGGAAATTAATGATGATAAATTAGAAGTTTTAGAAGACCATATGGAATTTGGTTGGTTTTCTTTTAATAGAATTGAATCAATGAATGTTTTGCCAGAAAAATTAAAAAAGGAATTTTTGAAGTGGATAAAAAATAAGAAGATTTTTTATATAGTTTAACCCTCTCCTGTCAGCCATAAATTTTCAGAAAAATTTAGGCTGACATCCTCTCCCGCTCCGCCAGCCGGCGGACGGGCGAGGAGGATTTGAAAGAACTACTCATAGCGGGCTGTGGTATAGTGGTATTACGCACGATTCGGGTTCGTGTAATCCGAGTTCGATTCTCGGCAGCCCGACAAACAAAAAAAGACTCTCGCCAGGAGAGCTTTTTGTTTGTTAGCTAATTTTTTCCATCCACGTCCTTCCCGCTGATTCCCGTTTCATTCTTTCTTTTGTCCGTTCAGAAAAAAATTTTGGTTCTTTTTTTTCAGTCAGATTTTTCAACTCTTTCTTCGCGTCTCTTTCGAAAGAAGGATAAGAAGATTCTTCCAGAAAATGTTCTCGGGCGGCTTTTCTAAATGATCCGCTAATCTGTCCATCGGTATACGGCTCATTTCCAAAAGCTTCTTTAGCGATCTCTTTTGTCCGTTCTAATATTTTTTCAAAATCAGCCATAGGTTTTTTTGATAATTTAATTGTATTTCATAATTTAGTAGTCCGCAAATTAATTTATTTCCTGTCTGGCGATGACTATTCCAAAGACTTTTTTGGCGCCGTGTTTTTTCAGTATTTTTCCACATTCAAAAAGTGTCGAGCCGGTGGTAGCGATGTCGTCGACAAGAAGGATGTTGAGAGAGGTTAAGAAGGTGAATGTTTTCGAAAAAGAAAAAGCGTTTTGAAGGTTTTTTTGTCTTTCCTGATAGTTTTTTATCTTCATTTGCGGTTTAGTGTAATGATTTCTGATGATAATATTGTCAGAAATGGGGATGCTCATGCCGGGCGTTAGATTTTCGCTTAGATAACGAGCCAAAAGTTCTGACTGGTTGAATCCGCGCCAACGAAGACGTCGCCGGTGAAGCGGAACAGGAATAATGAGATCGGGAAGAGGAAGATTGTTTTTTAAGATGGATTTTATAATAATTTTCCCCAAAGGAACCGAAAGATCGCTGACAAAATTATATTTATAAGTGTGAACGAGTCGTGAAACAATATTTTCCCGATAAGAGGTAGCAATAATAAGATTATCCAGGGGAATAATGGCGTTTTTTGACAGGAACTTTTCCTTGCAGTGTACGCATATCTGACCTGCGTCAGTAATAATCTTTTCGCAATAAGGACAAACTTGTTCTGATAATAATTTTATCTTTTCCAGACATTTATGGCAGAACCACTCATCGTCTTTATTGCAAGATAAGCAAGAGATAGGAAAGAGGGTATCTAAAAATAATTTTTTAATGGAAGAAATAATCATTGTTGAAATTATATCATAAGCCCGTCCCTCTCCTGTCAGCCAGAATTTTAAGAAAAATTCAGGCTGACATCCTCTCCCAAGGGGAGAGGAGGATTTGAAAGTTACTATTTATAGGGTGTGGATAACTTTTGTTTTTCTCAAAAGTAGTGGCGCTTGATAAAATGTGGTATAATCAAAGCACGACTTGTCCTCTCACCAATTCCGCGAAAGATTTTCCAGGGAGAAAATCAGAAGACGAAGTCGCCTAGCGGCTTCAGTTGGTTGAATGGGGAAGTTTTTTCAAGAATTGGTGAGGGGATAAAAAAATAAAAACAATTAGAAAATGTTTGGATTAAGTTTTGGAAAAAACGTCTTTGTTGGCGTTGATATTGGAACTTCCGCTATTAAGCTGGTTGAAATGAGAAACGATTCCGGAAAACCCGTACTTTCCAATTATGCTTGGGTGTCTTTTGACGGATATTTCCAGCGAGACGAAAACAACTCCCAGCTATACGAAACAATTTTGCCGGAATATATCAAGAAGATGATAAAAGAGTCGGGGATGAAAGGCAGAAAGGCCTGCGTTTCCATCCCGGCTTTTGGCGGGCTCATCACCCTTATTGAATTCCCGCCAATGGCCAAAGAGGATATGGAACAAGCAGTGCGGTTTGAAGCTCATAAATATGTTCCCACGTCGCTCGACGAAGTAGTTTTAAGTTGGGATATCATAAATCAAGTCGATCCGGGAAATAAGGAATTGCCCGACGGAAAAACGCAAGTGCTTCTGGTGGCGGCTTCCCGAAACAAAGTCATCAGATATGAAAAAATGATAACTGATTCAGGACTGAAGCTGGACTCAATTGAAATAGAAGGTTTTTCCATAGTCAGGTCGCTTATTGGCAACGATCCGGGAAACTTCATCATTGCTGACATTGGTTCGAGAGTTTGCAATATCCTTCTGGTGGAAAAAGGAATAATCAGGGCTAACAGAAATATCGATGCCGGAGGAGAAGATATTACCAAAATCATTGCCAAGTCGATGTCAGTGACTGAAGAGAGGGCGGAAAAACTGAAGATAAGCGGAAAAGATTTTTTTGCCGCTGATTCATATATCAAGTTTCCGGCGCTGGAACTCATTTCCAATGAGATTATCCGGATAACAAACGCCTATTCCAAAGACGGGCAAAAACTAAAAATCGACAGCGTCATCCTTTCAGGAGGAACGGCGAAACTTGCCGGGCTTTGCCAGTATCTGACGCAGGTGTTGAAAATCAAAACTATAGTAGGCAATCCGTTCGGTCGCGTGAGTTTTGACAAAAAATTGGAGCCGGCGATAAGAGATATGGGAACAAAGTTTTCTGTTTCTGTCGGTCTGGCCATTAAGGAAATGGAACAAATTAAAAATAAATAAATAATAAAAAAATATGGCTAACATAAATTTGAGTACGGGCGAGGTGAGGGAAAAAGTTGATCTTAGCGTGGGTCAGGGCGGACTCGTCGCGCTTATTGTCGTTCTGGTTCTGATTCTTGTCCTCTATGGAGTGGAAATTGTCTGGGGTCAGCAAATGACCAAAGATACGGAAGCGATCCAGACGGAGTTCAGCACAAAGTATAAAAATCTTTCCCAGGGAAATCCGATAACGGTAGTTGATTTTCAAAACCGTCTGACAGCCGCCAAGAAAATGGCGAGTGAAGGCAGGGATATCAGAGGAAGTCTTCTGGAAATCGAAAAGTCGATCATTCCCGGGGTATATCTTAAGGGATACGAGTTTGACCAAAAGGCCGGAACCATAGTTCTTACCTGCATAGGGGACAACTACAATCTGGCGGCCAAACAGATACTTAATTTCAAAAAATCAACTTATTTTTCCGATGCTTCGGGCGGTGAGACTACTTTTGTAGCTGAAACAGGAAAGGTGGAATTCAAGGTTAATTTAACATTAAAATAAAGTATGCGAACGCGCACTACGAACGCGCACATACGAATAAAACAAAACTATGAAAGTTAAAATTCTTCTTCCACCGCTGATCATCGTTTCCTGCATCGCCCTTATGGTCTGGCTGGTTTATCCGGCCTATACCAACGGAGTTGATGGATGGAAAGAAAAGAGAGATAAGTTGACCAGTGAAAAAAATAATCTGGATGATGCCCAGAAGAAAGCGGAAAATGTTTCCCGGATGGTGGCTCAACTGGGAAGCAACAAGGTTGATCAGGATACCATCGCGACCTACATTCCGGACGAGCTGAAAGAAGAGGAAATAATAGACAATCTCAATTTTATCGCCAGCAACGAAGGGCTTTCGGTTGTCAAACTTTCCGTAAAACCCGAAACCGTCGTCCAGCAGGAGGTACCGACTGATATGTCGGGTAATCCTGTAGTTGATGTTTCTGGAGGAAATCCATCTGCCACAGAGGATGTTACCGTCAAGGCCAAAAACTATAATGTGGAATTTTCTGTCGTTGGAAACTATGAAAAAATAAAAAATGTTTTGGACAAGGTGTATAAGCTCAAGCGGTATAATAGCTTCAAGACGCTTGAGATCGCGGCCAATGAAACACCGGGGGCTGATGGAAAAAAAGCCGCTCCTACCGACAGTCTGAAAGCGGATATGATTTTGAGTTTTGACGTCCTTAAAAAGTTCAGCCAGACAGTCAGCATGAACAATCCTATCTTTTCACAAACCAGTTTTGATATGAAAGTGGCTCAGGAAATTCGGGACAAGAAAAGCGTCGATGTTTTGAAAATGAGCATTGATCAGGCCGGAAGGACTAATCCGTTTATTCCCTAAAAATCAAGAATAAGAAAGAAAAATAATGAACTTACCATCCGGAAATGATTCTGATAAAAAAAGTGTCTCTGATGTCGCGTCAGACGTGGCAGAAAAAGCTGATCCCGGAAACGAGGGGCAGCCGGTTTTGAGCAAGAAAAAAAATACAATTGCCAGGCTGGACGAAGCGCCGGAGAAGATAAAAGAGGATGTCATCGGCCTCATTCCGGAAGAGGTGGCAAAAAAATATAAAATAGTCGCTTTTGAGAGGAAGGGAAATGTGGTGAAGGTGGCGATGGCTGATCCCCAGGATTTAGACGCGCTTAATGCTTTGCGATTTGTGGCGGAAAAGGAAAAATTGGAAATAGAAGCTTTCCAGGTCTCGGAGGAAGTTTTGGAAGAAATATTCAAATTTTATTCCGGTCCGGGGGCGGTGATAAAAAGCGCTGTGGCTTCCCTGAAAGACGATGTGCTGATAGAGGTTGATGATGGAAAAAAAAGCGACAAAAGAAGAGAAGAGCTGAAAGATGCTCCGGTGGCAAAATTAGTGCAGGTGATAATCAGTCATGCTATCGAAGGAAAGGCTAGCGATATTCATATCGAACCGATGGAAGAGGATTTTCGAGTGCGTTATCGAGTAGATGGAGTTCTGCACATCAGTCTGCTTCTTCCAAAAGAAATCGGGCCGGCCATAATTTCACGGATAAAAATTCTGGCTAATCTGAAAATAGATGAAAAAAGGAAACCGCAAGATGGGCGGTTCAGGTTGAATTTTAATGGTAATAATATCGATTTTCGTGTTTCTTCGCTCCCGGTTATCGAGGGAGAGAAGATAGTGATGCGAATTTTGGATAAAGAAGAAGGCGTATCCAGCGTGGAAAAATTAGGGTTCTCCGGAACGGCGCTGGAAAATACCAGACTGGCTCTCAAGGAAACATACGGAATGATTCTTATGACCGGTCCGACCGGAAGCGGAAAATCAACCACTCTCTACGCGCTTTTAAAAATACTAAACAGCGAAGAAAGAAATATAATAACACTGGAAGATCCGATAGAATATTATATAGAAGGCCTGAACCAAAGTCAGATAAAGCCGGAAATCGGTTATACCTTTGCTAACGGTTTGCGTTCTGTATTGCGACAAGACCCCAATGTTATAATGGTGGGAGAAATACGCGATTCGGAAACGGCCGAGCTGGCGGTACACGTCGCGCTCACCGGGCACCTGATGTTTTCCACGCTGCACACCAATACGGCCATCGGCGCCATTCCGCGGCTGATCGATATGGGCATAGAACCATTTTTGCTCTCATCATCTTTGCGATTAGTGATGGCGCAGAGGCTCGTGCGAAAGATCTGCGAGGATTGCAAGGAGGAAAAACAGGTTCCTGACGCGGTAAGACAAAAGATTACGGAAGAAATAAAAAGAATATCCCCGAAGGAACTGGAAAAATATGGGATAAAAATGACTGACAGACTGTCTTTTTTTCACGGAAAGGGATGTGATAAGTGTGGCGGAAAAGGGCTCAAGGGTCGAGTAGCGATCTTTGAAGCCGTGCCGATTTCAGACAAAATGAAGGATATTATCGTGGAAAAAAGAGGAAACGAGGATTTGCTGACAAAAGAACGGGATGCTATGGGAATTCTAACCATAAAACAAGACGGACTTTTGAAAATAATAAAAGGCCTTACCACTGTTGAAGAAGTGGAAAGGGTAACGGAGGGTAATATCGCTCCGGTAGTGGAGAACGAATAATAGTTTCTAAATTCACCCTGTTAAGTAATTTTTTCTTCAAAAATAAATTTTGCAAAGCAAAATTTACTTAACAGGGTAAAAAAATATGGCGAAAAAAATCCTTATAGTCGAAGACGATTCGTTTGTGATGGATATCTATCACACCAAGCTTACTCAGGAAGGTTTTAAAGTAAGCACCGCCGCCAATGGCATGGAAGCCTTGAAAAAACTGGAAAAAGAAAGGCCGGATCTGATTCTTCTGGACATCATTATGCCTTATGTGGACGGACTTGAAGTTTTGAAAAAGGTGAGAATGATGGAACAGATGAAAAGCGTTCCGATTATACTTCTCACCAACTTGAGCCAGAAAGAAGAAGTAGATGAGGGATTGGCGTTGGGGGCGAACGACTATCTCATTAAATCCCATTTTACTCCGTCAGAAGTTTTGGAAAAGATAAACAAATATTTAAAATAAAAAATGAGCACAGTTCACGCCGAACAAAGGATAAAAAATTTACTCCGCATGGTGGCGCAGGAAGGAGCGTCCGACCTCCATCTTGTCGTGGGAAGATATCCCACTTTTCGGGTTGACGGAAAATTAATTCCTTTTAAAGAGGATAGCGTTCTTGCTCCGCCGGACACCAAAGCGATAAGCGAGGTGATTATGGGAGATGAAGCCAAAGCAAAATTTTTGAAAGAAGGCCAGATGGATTTTTCGTATAATTTCGAAGACAAAGCTCGTTTTCGCGTTAACGCTTTTTTCCAGCAAGGATATGTTAGCATCGCTTTCCGGCTCATTCCCAAAGAAATCAGGACGCTTCAGGAACTGAATATGCCGGAAGGACTTTATGAATTTACCAAGTTTTCCCAAGGACTTCTTTTGATCGTCGGTCCGGTAGGGCATGGAAAATCAACCAGTCTCGCCGCTCTCATTAATGACATAAATCATAACCAGGAAAAGCACATCATAACCATCGAAGATCCGATAGAATATGTCTATGAACAGGATAGATGCATCATCAATCAAAGGGAAATTTATCAGGATAGCCGTTCTTTTCAGGCGGCGCTGAAATCAGTTTTTCGCGAAGACGCCAACATTGTCCTTATCGGTGAGATGCGCGATCTGGATACGATCTCCACAGCAATGACGGCGGCGGAAACAGGGCATCTGATTTTAGCTACTCTCCACACCAACGATTCAGCGCAGACTATCGATCGTATTGTTGATGTTTTTCCGGCGCACCAGCAAAACCAGATCCGGTCGCAACTGGCCAATGTTCTTTTGGGAGTAGTGTCGCAGAGGCTCGTTCCACAGGTTGACGGCGGAAGAATCCCGGCGGTGGAGATAATGATAAAGAACCATGCTATTGAAAATCTCATCCGGGAGAATAAGTCGTATCAGATGGACAATGTCATTGAAACCAGCTCGGGAAGCGGAATGATAACTCTCGATCGGTCGCTGACCAATCTGGTAAAACGCGGAGTGATTTCGGTTGATGCCGCTATGGCCTATGCCAAAGATCCGAAAAGTTTTCAGTCGCTTCTTAAATTCTGACCAGCTCTCTTGGGAAATATCAATTTTTTGTGGTATAATAAAAACAGACGGTATAATCCCAGCACCAATTCCGACAAAGATTAGTGAAGTATAGAGATTAGTGCTCGGATTCGCCTGCGGCTTGACATCGAAATAAAAATAAATTAGTTTTGCGAATTGGTGCGGGATGCTCAATTTTGTAGCTACTCGCTTCGCTCGCAGACAAAATTGGCAAATGCGATATAATTTTAAAGCTAAAACACAAGCAGGAGAAATAAAGGAAGGCACGATAGACGCGGCCAGTTCGGATGCCGCTCTTTCCATCCTTCAAAAGAATGGACTTTTTCCCATGAAGCTGGCTTCCGAAAGAGAAGGCGATTTTTTCACCAAGCTTTTTCTGAAATATTACGATCGGGTGACGGACAAGGAACAGATGATTTTTTTCAGGCAGTTAGCCATTCTCATCGAAGCTCGGGTGCCAATCATCGTTTCGCTTACCGCCATTGGTGAGCAATCAGTCAATCGCTATTTCAGCAAAGTAATCGCTGAAGTGGTCAATGATATAGATGACGGAATGTCTCTTTCTGATGCTATGACGCGCCACAAGGATGTTTTTTCCAATCTGGCAATCAATATAATCCGAGCCGGTGAAACGTCCGGAAATCTGAAAAAATCAGTGGAATATGTGGCGGATAATATAGAAAAAAACTACAACCTGACCAGCCGGGTCAGAAGCGCCTTGATATATCCGGGTGTCATCCTTTTTGTCTTTTTCATTATCGGATTTATAACCATCTCTTTCATCTTGCCCAAACTGACGGAAATGATAAAAAGCATGAATGTGGAAGTGCCCTGGTACACCAAGCTGGTGATTGGAATCGGAGACTTCATGTCTTCCTACTGGTGGGCGGCGGCAATAATGATTATCGGATTTATCGGTGGCATTCTCTATTATCTGAAAACTCCTGATGGCAAAAAAGAATGGGATTATATAAAGCTGAAACTGCCGCTTGTGGGAAATGTTTTCAGAGGAATATATATCGCCCGATTTGCAGAAAACCTCTCCGTGCTTCTTGTGGGCGGCATTCCCATTATTCGCGCTCTTACTGTGGTTAGCACGGTTATCAATAATTCGCTCTATGAAGATTTGCTTTTAAAGACGGCCGAACAGGTGAAAGTTGGAGGATCAATGAGCGACACTCTGAAAAAAAGCTCTCTTATCCCGCCTGTCGTGGCGAATATGGTGAAGATCGGCGAAGAATCGGGGCAGATAGACTCAGTGCTGACTCACGTTGCTCGATTTTATGACCAGGAAACGGAGATAACGACAAAAAATTTGTCAACACTCATCGAACCGATTTTGATGGTAGTTATTGGTTTCGCGGTCGGGTTTATGGCGATTGCCATTTTGTTGCCGATATATAACGTGGCCAGCCAAATAAAATAAAAGATAGTTGATTAAGATAGAAAAATAAAAATAAAAAACTAGAAAGCGAGGTGTATTATGGCTAAAAAGAAAACAAAAAAGAAAAAAAAGAAAGGGTTTACCCTGATTGAACTTTTGATCGTTATCGCGATCATCGGAATTCTGGCTTCGATCGTTTTAGTGAGCTTGAGTAGCGCGAGACAAAAGGCCAAGGATGCAGAATTTAAGTCAGCAGTTTCAAGTTTGGTTGCGGCCTATGTTATCTATTGTGATGACACTGTCAATCAGACACAGCCTACTGATCCTCCATCATTAACGTCGACTATAACGACCTGTGCTGACGGAGCACTCGCAGGCACTGCGGCTCCAACGGCAGCTACCGGAGCCTTGAATTGTACGGGCGCTACTTTTACAGAAACCGGGGTCACTTCTTTTACCGGATGCTAATTTAACTTAAAAATTTTTATGCTTGCTGATTGATTTGAAAATCGGCAAGCAAATAAAATTCATTAAAGATAAAATAGTAACTAAATATTTATATAGAAAGCGAGGTGTATTATGGCTAAAAAGAAAACAAAAAAGAAAAAAAAGAAAGGGTTTACCCTGATTGAACTTTTGATCGTTATCGCGATCATCGGAATTCTGGCTTCGATCGTTTTAGTGAGCTTGAGTAGCGCGAGAACCAGAGCCAATGTTGCAAAGGCAAAATCTATCGCGTCAAGTATGGGAGCCGCAGT
The DNA here is from genome assembly GCA_041661275.1 of Parcubacteria group bacterium. Lineage (GTDB taxonomy): Bacteria > Patescibacteriota > Minisyncoccia > Moranbacterales > UBA2206 > JBAZUU01. Next base: position 29,866 of record JBAZUU010000005.1, read on the forward strand.
TGTTATGGAATGTGACAAGGTCGCTGCCGATAGAGCTGTTATTACTTCTACTGATACAGCTTTTGTACCCACACTAACAGTGGCTAATATAAACACGATTTGTGGAGCCGCTGCTGGAACAGTTGCTCTTACTACAGCATTTGGGGCTTCTGCTCCGAACTGCTCGGCGCAATGGATAGCAGAAGGAATAGGTGTAAGTTTTACCGGAACTGGTTGCTAACTGCTCTATAAAGAGAGATAAAAGTGGCCAGATACCTTTTTGCGTTTTTGCGGCGAACCAATAATCAGGTTCAAAAATAGAAAAATTATATATTTTCCAGCCGTCCCGCAATTTGGGGCGGTTTTGGTTTTTGCCTTAGAGAAGCTATTTTTTGTAGAAGAAAGGACAAAAATTTGACAGAACATGATGATTTGTGTATAATTAGTACATAGATTAACTAAAAAGTATGTATTGATAATACACAAATTTATGATTAAACGCTTTTTTAGCCCTCCTGAGCCATTATTAGAGTCAAACAAAGTGCTTATTATTTATGGGCCGAGAAGGGTCGGAAAAACGACACTGCTTAAGGAACTGCTCGATAACACATCATTAAGATATCGTTTTGACTCCGGAGAAAATATTCGAGTTCAGGAAGTGCTTAGCTCAAATGATTTTGAAAAAATCAAAGAATATGTTGGAAACAACGAGTTGATAGCGATTGACGAAGCGCAACAAATTCCTAATATTGGGATGGGACTAAAAATTATCATCGATCAGGTGCCGAAGATAAAAGTCGTAGTGACAGGGTCATCAAGCTTTGAATTGTTTAATCAGATCGGAGAACCGCTCGTGGGAAGAAAAAAAACAATAACTTTGTTTCCGTTCGCGCAAGTGGAACTTGCCAAGATATATAATACTTTTGATCTTGAAGGCAGGCTGAAAGAATTTCTCATATATGGAACCTACCCGGACGTATATCTCGCGAAGACGAAACATGAAAAGGAGACGCTCCTCAACGAAATCGTTGACGCTTATCTTTTGAAGGATGTTCTAGCGCTTGACGATGTGAAAAAATCACGTACACTTGTTGATTTGGTAAAATTGCTCGCGCTTCAAGTGGGAAGCGAGGTGTCGCTGAATGAACTGGCGCAACAGTTGAGCGCCAATGTACGTACCATCGAAAAATATCTTGATATATTGGAGAAAGGGTTTGTAATTATTTCTCTTTCAGCTTTGAAGCGCAATTTGCGCAATGAAATACGTGATAAAAGAAAATATTATTTTTACGATACTGGAGTGCGCAACGCTTTACTCTCGCAATTCAATGACGTGACGCTTCGTAATGATGTGGGCGCGCTGTGGGAGAATTTTCTTTTTATCGAGCGACTAAAAAAATGTTCCTATCGGTCGATGTTTGCCAACAGATATTTTTGGCGCACCTATGATCAAAAAGAACTGGATCTCATTGAGGAATATGATGGAATTTTTCATGCTTATGAATTCAAATGGAAAAAAGAAACTGCGCCGTATCCGAAAAAATTTATAGAAAGTTATCCACAATCTTCATTTGAAGTAATAAACAAGGATAATTATCGTGGTTTCGTGGCGTAGGTAAGATAATACTGGGATAATTGGTTTCTTTGGACATGTTTAATCTAATTTGTGCATATCATTGTTTTTCATTCTTCTATTTTATGGTATAATTTGGACAGATGAAAACGAAGAGAAAAAACAAAAAAGGCGTTACGCTTATTGAGCTGATGACTGCTATTGCCGTTATGGGGATTTTGGCGTCCATTGTTACGATAAGTCTTTCGGCGGGAAGACAAAAAGCCCAGGCGTCTTCGGTTCTCCAGTCAATGACGAGTGTCGCGCCGCTGGCGTATAAGTGTCTGACCAAGGGTACTTCGGACGCAAAAACCAGAATTAATATTGGCGCGTCGGGAAGTGATATTTGTTTAAATAGCGCTAGCGCCGTCGAACTTTCCAGCTGGCCGGATATAACAAGCACCGGTTGGAGTTATGGTGGTGATTTTTACTGGTGCAAGGTAAATTATTCCGGAACGACTCATCCTACCGGATCTAATGTGTGTAATTATGCTGACGGCACTTGTGGCGGGGACTGGACTAATAAGAAATTTTGTTATGGAATCAATAACACCACAACCGATCAGCATATCTGGTGTACTGATCAAGGATGCCAAAAAGAGGGATTTTAATAGTTTGATATAAGAACCTTAAGTGGCTTAGGTTACTTAGGATTAAATGAAAAAACAAAAATGATTATTATATTGTTTGCAATTCTCGGACTCATTATTGGCAGTTTTTTGAATGTTCTGGTTTTCAGGACGAAAATTGAAGATTCACTTTTAGGGCGGTCATATTGTCCAAAATGCAAAAAGAAAATTGACTGGTATGACAATATTCCGGTTTTGAGTTTCATTATTCTTGGCGCCCAATGTCGCCAGTGCCGCCAGAAAATTTCCTGGCAGTATCCGATCGTAGAAATAATAACGGCCATTGTTTTCGCACTGGTTGCTTCTCGTTTTTTTTCCGTTTTTGATCCGGCCACCTGGACGATTACTTTCTATTACTTGGTAACATTTTCCCTGCTCATCGCCATTTTGGTCTACGATTATCTCTATATGGAAATTCCCGGCATAATTTTGTGGCCGGCCATCGGTTTTGTCGTCGCCTTCGGCCTCATTTTTGACTGGACGCAAAAAGATACTTTTTTTGACATTTTGGAACTAAACATTTATTCCGGAGCGCTGGCGGCTTTTTTAGCATTTCTTTTTTTCTTTCTACTGGTTACGCTTTCCAAAGAGAGATGGATGGGGATGGGAGATGCCTATCTCGTTATTCTTCTCGGGCTTTTTGCCGGCTGGCCAAAGATTTTCCTGGGACTATTTCTGGCTTTTTTTCTGGGATCGATTTATGGTATCACTCTTATCGCTATGAAAAAGAAAAATATGAAAAGCCAGGTGCCCTTTGCCCCATTTTTGATTATCGGGACAGCCATTGCCGTTTTTGCCTATAGCCCGATCACGATCTGGTATTTTAATTTATTCAGCGCTTACTAAAAATGAGAAAGAAATTTTTTAGAAGAAATGCTTCCGGAGTGACGCTGGTCGAACTGGTTATTACCATGAGCATCATGGGAATTTTGGCGGTCATAGCCGTAGTTTCCATGAGTGAAACGAGAACAGCGTCAAAAGTGGAGGCGGCGCAAAAAGAAGTGGCGTCAGAGATAACTCTGGCCAAAGCCTATGCCCTTCAGGGAAAAACCCAAAGCGGAACAACGCCCTGTGGATATGGGGTATATTTTACAGCGACTGACAAATATCGAATTTATTACAATTATCAGAAAAGCGGAAAAACTTGTGACGAAACCAACACCGATTCCGATTATTGCCATTATAGAAATGGTTCTTCGGGAAAATTAGATGAAAAAGCGCTGTCCAACGGAATAACAGCGACTTCCGGCACAGATATATATTTCACCGTTCCCAATGCCCGGGCTCATAACGCAGGGGGTGAATTTAGCGGATCGGTGGATATCGGCCTGACTGTCGGAAGCATAAATAAAAACGTGTCCGTCAGCGGTTCAGGACTGGTTACGATAGGAGAGTAAAAACCAATGAAAAAAATAATCAAAAACAAAAAATACCATGGGTTTTATCTGGTGGAAGCAATCATCGCCTTGTTTTTGATCACGGTCGGACTTCTGGTGACTGTCGATCTGCTTTCCAGCACGATGAAAAATACCTTTGAAGATCGCGACAATATTACGGCTGTCCTTTTGGCGCAGGAAGGCGTGGAACTGGTGAGAAACCTGCGGGATAATAATTTTGCCTTAGGGTTAGAAGCTTTTGAAGCACCCAGATTTCCGTCGACAACTAATCTATGCAGTATAGACAAAAATAGCCCCAGGCTTTTTTGTGGCGCTGAAAAGAATTTTAATCTGAATTTAAGTAACAAGTTTTATGTTACCGGCTCGGGTAGCAAATTTAAGAGAAGAGTAGCTATCCAATATAGCGGCGACGGTACTGCCAGCGATCCGACCAACGATACTGCTGTTACCGTTACAGTAATTTGGAAAGGGGACATGTCGTCTGATTTTCCTGCTGACGGCACGCTGGCTACCAAATGTACGGCGGCCAAAGGTTGCGCTTATGTCGAAGTTCACCTAACCAGATGGAATTAGTACGCAAAAGCGCGCATGCGAATGTTTCTTAAGTAAATTAAGTTTCTCAGGACTCTATGGAAAAAATTTTTGAAAATAAAAAACGTTACAAAGGGTTTTCGCTGGTGGAAATGATTTTGGTCGTGGCGATTTCCGCTATCATTGCTTTGGCTGTCGGACAAATATTTTTGACCGGGATGAAAACTTCCGAAAGAAACAAGGAAATGCAAAAAAACCTGGAGGAAGGCCGGTCGGCAATGGAAATGATGGCCAAAGATATCAGGATGAGTAAACTGACTAAGGGCGACTCCACTAATATTTTTATGTATAACAATTCACAAGGCAAATGTATCAGCTATCAGTTTGATAACACCAAGAAAAAACTTGGGGTGGATCGAATTTATCCCGATGCAGACGTAACTGACCCCAATAAGCTTACTTGTAAAACTACTGCCACTTCTTATTCTTACAGTGATTTAACTTCAGTAAATATTACCGGCAATTTTTTTATACCATTTGAAACAAACAGAACAACCCCCCCTTATTCAATCGGTCGGGCGACTATCCGGATGACGATGGGAGACGGGACGGACATGGAAGAGACTCTGCAGACATCGATTTCATTCAGAGATTATGAGGATATTTTGCAATAAAAAATAATGAGTAATCCCGCACCAATTCCAATATGGCGCAGATATGGCCTAAGGAGTAGTGTGCGAATTCGCCTAACAGCTAAGTTTTAAATAAAAAATTAATATAACTGCGAATTGGTGCGGGACACTAAATTTTGTTTCCACTCGCCAAGCTCGCGGACAAAATTTGTGAAACACAAAGCATCTATTCTGGCAGTAACGCTCATAACTTTGAGTATTATCCTTGTTACCGCGTTAGCCGTATCTTTGGCGGCGATAAAACAGAGGAACGCTTCTTTGGGATCGGGAAAATCCAATCTGGCTTTCCAAAACGCCGATACGGGCGTGGAAGAGGCGATGAATGAGATTACCGGAGGCACCAGCGCCACAGTTGGTGATGTATGCGGAAATTTACCTGGTACATATACGGGATATACTGTAAAATTTTTTGATAAAGATAATATTGAATTGAGTTGTTCAGGCGATGCTGGAAAATCAAAAAATGAAATAACTTCCATTAAATCAGTAGGTGTGGGAGCCAATCAAGAATCGAGAGCGATCGAAGCGGCAGTGGCGGCAGTGAAAAGCAGTAAAATTTGCGCCACTTGGAATGGAAATGGTCTTCCCGATAAATCATTTGCTGATTATTTACCGGTTCCGATGAATTGGCAAATAGATGATTGTAAAAAGTGGGCCAAGCAAGTTTTTGATAATGCAAAAAATTCATACGCCGTAGGCTGTATTACGGATGAATCTGCCGGTAGCAACGGTGTTGTATTTGGTTCTTTTTGCGATACGACAAGTTGTGATGCAGATGCTCCGAGCGGAACAAAAAATTGCGGCTGGTAATGGATAAATTTCCGCGATCTTTGCAAACAGGCCTGGTTTGGCCTGTTTTTTGTATTAATATATGATATAATTTATTCATGGTTAATGACAAAAACGAGGTAAAAAAACGCGTAAAAAGGCTTGTTTCGGAGATAAATAAGCAGAGGTATGAATATCATGTTCTTGATCGGCCGGACGTGACGGATGAGATTTACGATTCCTTAATGTCCGAATTGCGCGATTTGGAGGAAAAATATCCAGATTTGCGCCAGCCTGATTCGCCGACCCAAAGAATTGGAGGAAAACCACTTTCAAAATTCCAAAAAGTTCGTCATCAAGTGCGGCAATGGTCGTTTGATGACGTCTTTGATTTTGAAGGGTTGAAGAAGTGGGATGAGAAGGTGAAGAGGATGGTAGAAAAAGTTGATTTTTCTGCCCAAGGTTCGGCCTTTTCCTCGCGGACTTTAGTCCGCGATTCCTCAAGGCCAAACCTTTCCAAAAATTCCTCAAAGCCAAGCTTTTCCAAGATGGAATATGTGTGTGAGGTGAAGATCGATGGGCTGAAAATAATTTTGACTTATGAAAATGGATATTTGATTCGGGCGGCGACTCGGGGTGACGGAGTGATCGGGGAAGATGTAACGGAGAATATAAAAACGATATATAGCGTGCCGTTGAAATTAAATTATCCAGTCGATTGCGTGGTGGTTGGTGAGTGCTGGCTGTCAAAATCGGAACTCGCGCGAATTAATAAAACTCGAAAAATTAAGGGCGAGGCGCTTTTTGCCAATTCCCGGAACGCAGCAGCGGGTTCAATTCGTCAGCTTGATCCGAAAGTGGCGGCATCCAGAAAATTGGATTCGTTTATCTACGACTTGGATGCGCTGGAGATTGGGGAGAGAGGGGAAATTGGGGAAAATCGAGAAAAAATTAGGGAAATTGGAGAGCCGAATACACAGATGGATGAGTTGGAACTGCTGAAAAAATTGGGGTTTATGGTCAATCCGCATCATGAATTGTGCAAAAATGTTTCCGAGATACAAGAGTTTTATGAAGAGTGGGCGAAGAAGAAGGACAAGGAAGATTATGGGATTGATGGAGTGGTTATCAAAATAAACTCCGTGGAAATCCAGAAGGCCTTGGGCTATACGGGGAAATCACCAAGGTGGGGAGTGGCGTATAAATTCCCGGCAGAGAAAGTGACTACGGTCATTGAGGATATAAAAGTACAGGTGGGGCGGACAGGCGCGCTTACTCCCGTGGCTTATCTTCGGCCAGTAGTTGTGGCCGGTTCAAGAGTGTCGCGGGCGACATTACATAATGAAGATGAAATAAAAAGATTGGGTCTAAAAATTGGCGACACGGTGGTCATTCAAAAAGCGGGCGATGTTATTCCGGAAGTGGTGGAAGTGATCAAGAATCTTCGATCGGGACATGAAAAAGAATTCCATATGCCGAAGAAATGTCCAATTTGTGGCGGAGAAGTGAGTCGCATCGTTCAAGGAGGTAAAGGAGGTAAGAAGGAGGGGGAGGTTGGTGAGCTTAGCGCGGCGACATATTGTTTGAATCCAAAATGTTTTGCAGTGGAGAAAGAAAAGGTCATTCATTTTGTGTCGAAAAAAGGTTTTAATATTGACGGAATGGGCGAAAGAATCGTGGAGCAACTGATGAACGAGGGATTAATAACAAATGTGGCAGATATTTTTGCGCTTACCAAGGGAGATTTAGAGCCGCTGGAACGCTTTGCTGAAAAATCGGCAGATAATTTGATTGGGGCGATCAGGGATAGCAGGGAGATTTCGTTGGAGAAATTTTTGTTCGCGCTGGGGATAAGATTTGTTGGCGAGGAAACAGGGGTTTTGATTGCGCGGAATTTGGAAAATCTTGAAGTGGGTCGCTTAGGTCGCTTAGGAAGCTTAGGCGAAAGTTTCAGAAAACTTTCGCGGGAGGATTGGATGAGTGTGAAAGGTATCGGGGAAAAATCGGCCGAAAGCCTGGTCGGGTGGTTTTCTGACAAAAATAATTTGGAAATTTTGAAAAAAATGGAGGAATCGGGTGTGAAAATTTTGATGCCAGATACAAAACATCAAGCACAAAATGCAAAACTTGCCGGCAAGACGTTTGTGCTTACGGGCGAGCTCGCGTCCTTTACAAGAGACGAGGCAAAAGATATGATTAGAAAAGCAGGAGGAGACGTTTCCTCATCGGTCAGCAGAAAAACTGACTATTTGCTTGTTGGAAAAAGTCCGGGATCGAAGTTTCAAAAAGCGAAAGAGTTAGGAGTGAAGGTGATTGGGGAGGAGGAATTTCGGAAGATGATTGGTGGTTGAGTTTTTTGAGGTTTCCTTGGTTTCTTAGGTTACTTAAGTTGCTTACGACTCGCCAAAATTTTTGCTTCGCAAAAACTTAGGCGAGAGAAGGATTATGATCTCGAAAGATGAAGTAAAACATATCGCGGAACTGGCGAGGATTGGACTGGACAAAAAAGAGATCGAAAAGTTTTCGACTGATTTGTCGTCTATTTTGGACTGGATAGAGCAGTTGAAAGAAGTGGATATTGAGAATGTTGAGGCAATAGGGCATATTACGGGGATGGAAAATATCACGCGGAAGGATAAAACTCATGAATTTGATAATACTAGCGGAATCAAGGAATTGTTTCCAGAGGAAAAGGATGGATATGACAAGGTGAAGAGCGTTTTGTAGGATTCTTAGGACTCTTAGGTTACTTACGACCCGCCCAAATTTTGCAGACAAAACTTGGGCGGGAGAAAAAATGATTAGAGAGCTACACGAAAAATTAATAAACGGCAAAATTACTTCTGTTGAATTGACACAGCAGTATTTTGACGCGATTGAAAAAAAAGACAAAGATATATTTGCATACCTGACACTTACAAAAGACCTGGCCATGGAACAGGCCAAAAAAGTGGATGAAAAAATTGCGCGGGGTGAGAAAATAGAACTACTCGAGGGTATTCCAGGCGCGATAAAGGATGTTATTTGCACTGAAGGTGTACGCACTACTGCCGGATCGAAAATACTGGACAACTATATCGCTCCGTATGACGCAACGGCGGTAAAAAATCTGAGAAGTTTAGGCGCGGTCATTTTGGGCAAAACCAATTGTGATGAGTTTGCCATGGGATCGAGCACAGAAAACAGCGCCTATGGCCCGACAAAAAATCCACACGACCTGACTCGAGTGCCAGGCGGAACTTCCGGAGGATCAGCGGCGGCTATTGCGGCTGATATGGCAGTGTGGACGCTGGGAACAGATACTGGCGGTTCGATCAGGCAACCATCGTCACTTTGCGGAACAGTTGGGCTAAAACCAACTTACGGTCGGGTGTCACGCTATGGCCTCATCGCGGCCGCATCAAGTTTTGATTGTATTGGTCCTATCGCAAAAACAGTTGAAGACGCGGCCATTATCCTTTCGGCTATTTCCGGGCAGGATAAAAATGACGCCACTTCCGCGCATTCCAGTGACAAAAAATATGAAGACTATCTGACAGGAGTTGTGAGGGGAATGAAAATCGGAGTGGTGAAAGAATATCTGAAAGAGTTGAAAGAGGACGTTAGAAAAGTTATGGAAGAGGTGATAGAAAAATATAAAAAATTGGGAGCGGAAATTGTTGAAATTGAATTGCCGTATAATAAATATGCCTTGCCGGCTTACTACATAATCCAGCCTTCAGAAGTCAGCTCGAATTTGGCGAGATTTGACGGAGTGAAATACGGATTGAGAGTAAACGATGCAAAGGATTCTGTTGGAGATCGGGGAGATAAGGGGGATTGGGGAAATATGCCGAAAACTCTTCTGGAAACATATTTGGATACCAGGAAATATGGGTTAGGCGCTGAAGCGAAAAGAAGAATAATGCTGGGGACTTACGCGCTGTCATCCGGATATTATGAAGCGTATTATGTCCGGGCGCAAAAAGTCCGCGCGCTTATCAGGAAAGACTTTGAAAGAATATTTAATGAAGTAGATCTTATCCTGACTCCGACGACGACTGGCCCGGCGTTTAAGATTGGAGAAAAAATAGACGATCCGTTAGTCATGTATTTGGAAGATATTTTTACGGTTCCTGCCAACATCACCGGCGTACCGGCTATTTCCGTTCCAGCAGGCGTGGTAGAATTAGAAGGCAAGAAATTGCCTATCGGATTCCAACTTATGGGGAAATGGTTTGATGAAGAAAATTTGTTGCGCGCGGCGCACGCGTGGGAGAACGTATCCGTCTGAGAAATCAAAAATTTTCTCGAAATTGAACTCGAATCATGAATTTTCTAGCCAAAAATTTCCCTCAATCAAAGGCTGCCACAGGAAATTTTTGGAGAAAATTCAGATTCTCAAACAGTAATTTCTCAAAATTTTTTGATTTCTCAGTCGTTTATTTAATATAAAATAAAAAATATGGACACTTCCGGCAATATTATGGCGGACGTAACTAATTCGCTTTTGTATTTCTATAACTCGACGACTTTTTCGGTTATCAAGTTTATCATTGGAATATATGTGGCGGTGATTTTTGTCGACATCATTCTTTTTCTTTTTCAACGGGGATTGGGCGGGGATGTCCGCGATACGCGGCTTGGTATGAACGTTCCTAAGGAGTTTCTAAGAAAAAAGCCGCGGCAAAAATTGGCGATGCGATGGAAAAAATTAAGAGAAGAAATAGAAACAGGAGAAAATAATAAAATAAAAGTAGCCATAATTTCTGCTGACGACATAATAGCGAACCTTATTCGACGAATGTATGCCGGAGCGCCGTTTGCCAAAAAAGAGATTCCGATCGATGAGATGCTAAACGCCATTCCGGACGGACAGATAGAGAATATGGCGGATATAAAAAACTCTCATTTGGAAAGAAACAGGATTATCCATGATGAGAGTTTCCATCCAACCAAAGAAGAAGCGTACGAAATCTTAGCGCCTTTTGAAGAATTTTTACGCTATCATGGGGTGCTGGATTGACAAAGCAGGATTTTACGGATAAAATAGAGAGCAGTCTTTGTATTTATATATATAGCGGGGTGGAGTCCCGCCAAGGCGGGAGTAACTCGCAGTACAATGACTATGAGTAAATTTAAGTTTAGCTTGAAAACATAGCGGGGTGGAGCAGTCTGGTAGCTCGCGTGGCTCATAACCACGAGGTCGCCGGTTCAAATCCGGCCCCCGCAACATTGAAGTTGATATATTTTCGAACTAGCCGTATAATTAATGCATAACATATACGGTAGGTTTTATGTCAAAATCAAAGGAACAACTTTTAGCTCGCGATTTAAGAAAAAAGGGACTAAGTATAAACGAAATCTCGAGAAGGCTTAAGGTTTCGAAAAGCTCTGTTAGTCGCTGGTGTTCCGATATTCAGTTGTCCAAAAAGCAGATTAAAATCCTGCATGACCAAATGGTCAGGGGAAGTTACAAGGGTAGAATGATCGGAGTAGAAATTCAAAAGCAGAGGAAGAAGAAAAAAATTGAAGAATGTTTATTAAGGGCAAAAAAAGATATTCCAATTCTGACGAAAAGAGAGTTATTCATTGCGGGGTTATCGCTTTATTGGGGAGAAGGAGCGAAAAATTGTTCCAATGTTCGGTTATATAATTCCGATCCATTTGTGATAAAGCTCATTATGAAATGGTTCAGAGAGTCATTGAATATTAAGGATGATGAATTTCAGATGTATGTAAATGTTAACGGAATCCACAAGAATAGATCGGATGACATAATTAAATATTGGTCAAAAATAACCAAAGTTCCTACAAATCAGTTTAGAAAACCTACCCTTATTAAGGTGAAAAATAAGAAGATTTATGAGAATTTTAACGAACACTACGGAACGCTCTCAATCAGAATCGCTAAGAGTAAGTACTTACTTTATCAGATTTTAGGGTGGATAGAGGCATTGGGTGAGGCAGGGTAGCTCAGTTGGTTAGAGCACGGCACTCATAAGGCCGGGGTCAAGAGTTCGAGTCTCTTCCCTGCTACAAAATTAAATAATAATTGGGGGCGTAGCTCAGTTGGTTAGAGCGATTGCCTGTCACGCAATAGGTCGAGGGTTCGAGTCCCTTCGCTCCCGCAAAATCATTGAAATAGCCCGTGTTTAGGCTATTTTTTGATGCCAAAAAGGCTTGCAAATATCCGAAAAAAAGACTATAATTAACAGGTAATATCGATCCCTACACCAATTTCAGGAGGGGTTATCCGAGGGAAAAACAGGAAAACAAATTCGCCTGACGGCTTTAATTAGCTGAAATAAAAGACTTTACAAAAATTGGTGAGGGATAAACATAAAATATGACACTCAAAGCCTATATTTGGATCGGGAGGCTCTTGTCTTTGTTATCCCTTGCGTCATTAGTTTTAATTATCAATTATATTGGACCTGATGATTATGGCTGGCAAGGAAAGGCAATTTTTTATTTAATTTTAGGGCTGTTTTTGACCGGATTTTTTAGCCTCGTCATGTTGTTTATCCGACGAAAAACCTTAGGCGAGGATTCTGCTGGAAAAAACGCCAGGCTAAGTATGCGGCAAGGAATGCTTCTGGCACTTCTTACTATTGCGCTTCTCATCCTTCAAAGTTTTCGTATGCTTGTATGGTGGGACGGACTTCTAGTAGTTGCTGCTGTTTTTTTAGTAGAGTTGTATTTTCTAAGTAGAAATTAATTTGTTTAGTTTCTTATGATACTTAAGTAACTTACGAAAAGGAAATAATTTATGCCAAAAGACAAAGAACCGAAAAAAGATAATGGCGATTATACCGCCAAATCCATCCAGGTTTTGGAAGGGTTGGAACCGGTCAGAAAGCGTCCGGGTATGTATATCGGTGGCACATCCACTGAAGGGCTCCATCATTTGATCTGGGAAGTGGTCAATAATGCTATCGATGAAGCAATGGCCGGATATTGCAAGAATGTTAAAGTGAAGCTGCTTCCGGACAACGTAATCGAGATCGAAGATGATGGGCGGGGAATTCCAGTAGAAAAACATCCTCAGACCAAAAAATCAACTTTGGAAACGGTCTTGACCGTCCTTCACGCCGGAGGAAAATTTGGTGGAAATGGGTATAAGATTTCCGGAGGACTTCATGGTGTCGGAGTGTCAGTGGTTAACGCTCTTTCCGAATGGCTTCACGCGGAAGTGAAAAGAGACGGAAAAATTTATGCCATGGATTTTGAAAGGGGAAAACCTAAGTCAAAAGATCCAAAAGTTGTCGGTAAAGCCAAGGAAACCGGATTTAAGGTTTCTTTCAAAGCTGATTCAAAGATTTTTCCGGAGATAAACTATTCCTGGGAAAAAATTCTGGGCTATCTCCGCCAGCAAGCCTATCTGACCAAGGGAGTGAATATAAAAATTTACGATGAACGCGAAGAAGATAAAAAACGCGCCTATGGGTTTCTTTTTGACGGCGGAGTGATCTCATATGTCAAATTTCTCAATCGCGGCAAGGAAGTGAAGAACGAAATGCCATTTTATGTGGAGAAAAAATTAGAAGATAGCGAAGTAGAAATCGCCTTGCAATATACCGATGGATATAAGGAGCACGTATTTTCTTTTGCCAACAATATTTTCACGCCGGAAGGCGGAATGCACGAAGCCGGATTTCGGGCGGCATTAACGCGAGTACTCAACGCTTATGCCAAGAAAAACAATTTTCTGAAAGAAAAAGATGGCAGTTTTACGTCCGAAGATCTGGCAGAAGGGCTTACTGCGGTGATTTCGGTGAAACTGAAAAACCCACAATTTGAAGGGCAGACCAAATCAAAACTGGGAAATGGAGAAATGCGCGGAATAGTTTCGAGCGTTACTGCCGAAGCGTTGGCTGAATATCTGGAACATCATCCGCATAACGCCAAGGCAATCCTTAATAAATGTCTTCTGACAGCCAAAGCGCGCCTCGCTGCCCGCGCGGCCAAAGATGCGGTCATCAGAAAAGGGGCTCTAGAAGGAATGACACTTCCGGGGAAGCTGGCTGACTGCACATCGCGCGACGCGTCAAAATCCGAACTATATATCGTTGAGGGCGATAGCGCCGGTGGCTCGGCAAAACAAGGGCGCGACAGAATGTTTCAGGCTATCTTGCCACTTCGTGGAAAATTGGTAAACGTAGAAAAAACAACGCTCGACAAAGTGGTAAAATCAGATACCTTGAAGCCGATCATTATCGCTCTTGGAACTGGCATCAGCGATAGTTTCGACATTGGGCGTCTTCGTTATCATAAAATAATTATCATGGCCGATGCCGATGTGGACGGTTCTCATATCAGAACACTGCTTCTGACATTTTTCTATCGCTATTTTGAAAAGCTTATCCGTGAAGGACATATCTATATCGCGCAACCTCCGCTTTACCGTTTGCAGAAAGGAAAAGAGATTCGCTATGTCTATACTGATGAACAGAAGAATAGAGAAGTGGCGGAGATGCAAAGTAAGGGCAACGTTGGAGATAAGGGAAAGAAGGGAAATAGGGGAGATGAAGAAATTATTATGGAAACCGATACCGAATCAGAAAGTGAAGTGGGAGAAAAGGTATTTGGAATAAATATCCAACGTTACAAAGGTCTTGGAGAAATGAATCCGACTCAACTTTGGGAAACGACAATGGATCCAGGAAGCCGACTGATGATGCAAGTGACCATCAATGATGCCGAAGCGGCAGACAAGATGTTCGATGTTCTTATGGGGACAGAAGTAGAACCGCGTCGACGATTCATCCAAGCGAGGGCGAGGAGTGTGAAGAATCTTGACGTTTAGGGTCGCGCGAGCGAATGAAGCTTTCCTTTGCGGAAAGCTTTTTTTGTTGGAAGGAGTTTGCCGAGCTTCTTTCGTTTCTTGGGTTGCTTTCGAGAACTAAAAAAGTTTTGACTAATAGTCAAAACTTTTTTAGTTCAAGAGTTTTCCGGGTTTAATTTTTTCTTCAAAACTTGCTTCCGGATTTTTTTCGAAATTCAATTCTTTTTCGATATAACTCTTCGGTCAGACCTCCTTCTTGTTCGTGTTTCTTTTTCAGAGATTCAACCTGACGATTAAGAAGATAAGTTGCCTGATGACAAAGGGTGAGAAGAAAGTTAGCGGCGTCTTCAGGGTCTTGAGGGAGCGGGAGTGTTTTCAGAAACTCTGGGTTTCTTAGGTTGCTTAAGTTTCTTACGAGCGTTGCGGACTTCGCTCGCAACGCAGTTACGCGCGGATCATTTTTGTTCCATTGTTTCAAATTTCTTTGACGCAAAAAATCTTCCAGGTCTCCGATCAATTCTTCAATCGAACTTTTGGCGACTCCAGTGAGACCAGTACAAAGTTTCAAGGATGTTGTCAAATTATCTGAACCTTCCACGATATTTTGTTTGCCGCTTCTAGCCGCTCCGTTCATCTGTTCTTTCAACTTCCAGCTGCGAATTTCCCGGTCGCAAAATTCCACTGTGCGATCATAAATGATAACCGAAAACTAGTATGTAAAAAGTTTTTTGTATGGTTGCATGAGTTTATTGTAGCACAATTTTTTCAACGTTTCGGCTCCGGAGTTTCTTGCGTCACTTAAGTTTCTTACGAGAACTCGAGAATTGACTTAGTCAATTCTCGAGTTCATTTTTTTCTTATTTTATCAAATACGATATTTTGGCTTGAATGAAGGGCATATTTGATAGAAAATAATAATATTTGATATCAAATAATTTTTTAAACTATAAATTTTCAATAAAAATTTGCCGATTTTTGAGCTGTGGATAAGTCATAAATTTGTGTTGTTGGCAAGGGTGAAAAATGATATAATTTAAGCAGGTTTATCCAGTCAAAAAAACACAAAAAATGGCTCTCAATAAAGCAAAAATCAAAAACGAAATAGACGTGAAATTCATCCCACTTTCCGAGGCCGCAAAAAGGTCCGGATATACTCCTGAACACCTGAACCTTTCCGCCCGGAAAGGAAAATTGCAGGCGCAAAAGATCGGGCGCAACTGGTACACAACCGAAGAATGGTTGTGTACCTTTTTAGAGTTGGCGCTTGGGAGGAGCGGAGAGGAGAAGGTTGGCGCGAGCGAGGAAATTGGAGAAGGCGTTGAGACTGACGAGACTCTGTCGAACCTTGAGTCACTTAGGTCGCTTAGGATTCTTACGAGGTCAGAATTTCCATTCGAAAATTCCGATGAGAAGAAAAGCAGCAACGACGAGAAGGAAGTTTTTAGAGACGCTTTGCTGGAAGTGGCGGGAGAAAAAAAATCAGAAAAAATCTTTTCCAAAAACTTGGTGCAAATGCTGGCTGGTGTTTCATTGGTTGTAATTTTTATCCCGATAATTTTCTTTTCAGTTTATTCGGTGAAATATTACGCGGCGCAAAAAAATAACCAAGCGGAAAAAATCGCCCTCGTCAATGAAACGCCGTCAGAAGTCATCGTGAACGAAAATGGAAATAATTTAACATCCGAAAATCCGGAAGAAAAAGTTTTGGGAATTGTCGCGGGCGAAACTACTGCTGCTGACACAGAAGCTCAAAAAAAATCAGGAGTGGTTCTGGCATCGGAAAATTTCAAAGCGCAAAATGTCAGTATGGGAGTGGGAATAGTTTTAGCTTCCGCCGAAGAAAATGCGCCGCTTGAAATAACGGATGTAAAATCGGAATCGTTCATCACCGGCAAAAAAAATAATGCTAACTCGCAAGAAGAAGTTAAGCTGGTGGTTTCCTGGAAGACGAACAAGCTCGCTATGTCGGAACTGGATTTTTCCAAAAACAACGGACAGGATCCAAAAGTGCTGAAAGAAAATTCTTTCGGATTTAACCATGCCGTAGTTCTGACCGGGATCGATCCGCGGACGTCGTATGTCTATCAGGTGAAAGGCAAAGACCATTGGGGCGCGGAAGTCAGTTCGGATTTCTATGGGCTGTTCACCGCGTCGAAACCGGTTTCTGTTTTTGATTTGATTTCTAATCAGATAAATGAAATTTTCGGTTGGGCGATCAAGAAGTGAGTTTCTTGCGTCGCTTAGGAAGCTTACGAGTCCGCCTAAAATGTTCCCTCTCCTGTCAGCCTAAATTTTTAAGAAAAAATTTGGCTGACATCCTCTCCCGGAGGGAGAGGAGGAAAATGAAAATGACAAATTAAAATGAAAATTAATTTCCAAAATAAAATAATCAGAATCATTTTCGCTCTCGCGGTGTCTTTGGAAATGGCCAGTCTTCTTTTTGATTTTTCTTTCGCGCAAGTGGCTGGCACCGTAAGCACTCCGAGAAAATTGGACGTGTCGGCCGTTATCCTTAACAACGAAAATAAAATAATTGCCAATGGAGAATATGATGTTCGTTTTTCTCTCTATCAAACTGATCGGACTGACAATACGGCAACTGAGGGAACGCCGCTTTGGCAGGAGACGCAAAAAGTGACTATCTACAACGGCATCCTTCACGCGTTTCCCGGAACGGTCACGCCACTTCCGACAACTGTTAATTTTTCAAGCGGAGAATTTTATGTCGGGATAAAAATAGGAACTGATTCGGAGATGATTCCGCGAAAAAGGATTGGCGCTGTTCCTCTGGCTCTCGATTCTTTTTCGGTTGGCGGCGCGACTGTCGGAACAGCCGAAGGAAATATTTTGAAATTAGGTGTCGGTGGCAAAGTAGATATTACCAGTCTTCCGACAGGAACTTCCGGAAAGAAACTGGTACTAGCTAATGACTCAAGATTATCTACCGGAAAAATTACTGTCAGCGGACAAAAATATATCACTGCTTCCGGAATGAAACTGACGCTAAAACAGATCGACCTGACATCGAATGTTACCGGAATTCTACCAGTAGCCAATGGCGGAACGGGCGTTGCCTCATATGCTGTCGGCGATATGCTTTATGCCAGCGCCGCGGCAACTCTTGCGAAACTTCCTGTCGGCGCTGACGGGAAAGTGCTGACGGTGGCAGGCGGAGTTCCGACTTGGGCAGCAGCAACCGGAACGGCCTATACCGCGGCGGCCGGAAATTTGCTTCAACTGGTTGGCACGGAATTTTCTTTCAAGCAAGGAGCTCTGGCTGACGGCAAGCTTTGCACATATGATTTGGCTAACAACCGATTGGTGTGCAATACCGATCCAAGCGGAGTGGCCTATACTGCCGGATCAGGACTAACCCTGGCAGCAACGGAATTCAAATTGGGCGGGACAATCACGGAAAATACCAGCCTCAATCTTTATGGCGCGGCTGACAATCGGGATTTTAGATTCTATAATTCCAATTCCGCTCAAGAAATATTATTCCTCGACAGTTCTACTGGAAGAGTCGGAATTGGAAAAACTGATCCCGGAACAGCGCTCGATGTTAACGGCGTCATCACTGCAACGGGAGGCAGCTCTACCGATTGGAATAACGCTTTTACCTATCGCCTGACTTCCGCTTCCGGATCAAGTCCGCTTACCCTTACTCTGGCAGTCAACGCTCTTACCGGTTCTATTTCTGACGCTACCACTCTTGCCAAGGGTGTGGCTTCTTTTTCCGACACTGATTTTGATGTAGCGGTCGGAGCGGTAACAATAGACTCAACGATTGCCAGAGATTCGGAACTGCACAACTCTGTTACTCTTGCTGGTCTTGGTTATCTTTCAATTGATGGCTCGCAAGTCATCACGGCCGGACAAATCAACATCGGCACTACGCAGGTGACAGGGATTCTTGCTGTTAATAACGGCGGAACAGGAACTGGCACCACGCCAGCTTCTGGACAGATTCTTATCGGTAATGCTTCTGGTGGATATGAAGTTTCTACTATTACAGATGGTACTGGCATATCCATTGCTGAAGGTTCAGGCACAATTACTATCGCCGCCGCCCTTGGCACGGCTATCGATACTACCGAAATCACTGATGGCACCATTTTACCAACAGATCTTAATTCAACCAATAGTCCGGATGTTTCCAACTATGTCCTGACTTATGATAATGCTACCCAACACTTTACCTGGAAAGATGTGTCCGGAGCGGGAGCGGTGGATACGAGTGGCACTGCTTCTAACTATATTCCCAAGCTTCAAGATTCCAATACTCTGACCAATTCCGTCATCTATGAAACCGGGGGAATGTTGGGCATCGGAAAAACCGATCCCGGAACCGCCCTTGACGTCAATGGCGTCATCACTGCCACTGGCGGAACAAGCACTAATTGGAACAGCGCTTATTCGGCGATGCACAACTCGGTTACGCTTGACACGGCCACCCACGATTATCTTTCTTTGGCTACCCAGGTTATCACTTTGGGGCAAATTGATATTTCTGATGACACCAACTTGGGAGTGGGCGGAACATTTTTGCAAAGAGTCGGTGATACTATTTCCCTTCGGGAAGGAGCTATGGGCGAGGGAAAACTGTGTACCTTCAACGCTTCCGGACAATTGGAATGCAATACCGATTCCGGAACTGTCGGACACGCGTCAGCTACTATTTTGGATTCGGCTTCAATTAACTTTTCCATCATCGGACAGGAAATTTCCGGCGTAGTCCTGCCGGCGGGAGTGGATCATAATTCTTTGGCTAATCTCACAACGGGTGACGCGCACACGCAATACGCTCTCCTGGCTGGCCGCGCCAACGGACAAACTCTTATCGGCGGTACGGGACCAACTGATACTCTCACCCTTCAAGCTACTTCCGGCAATGCCACTACCGGTATTGGAATGAATTTCAATGTCGGCAACAACGGAGCAATAAAAGCAATGACCATTCTTAATTCCGGATATGTCGGCATTGGGACGACAAATCCACTTCAAAAACTTTCCATCAGCGGAACATTGGGAATTGCCGCGAGCAATCTGCAATACTACACAATTTTTTCCGGCGGGAACCAGACGATGGATATTAATTATATTCTTCCGGCCGGAACCGGAGCAGCCGGACAATATTTGAAAGTTGATGGAGTAGGTGCTCTTTCTTGGGCAACAATAATGGGCGGTACCGGTGGCATCGGAACAGTAACGAGCGTGGCAACCGGAAACGGACTGACTGGCGGACCGATCGTCGATAGTGGAACAATATCGATAAATCTTCTTAATGTCGGAACAACTTCACCAACCACTTCTTCTAATTCTGGCCTGGAGTTTGTCGGAGCATCGAACCAGTTAGGCCTTCTTCACGGCTGTTCTAACACTCAAGTGTTAAGTTGGGACAGTGTCGCCCAGGTGTGGAAATGCGATTCAGTTTCCGGCATTGGCGGGTTGTCCGGAACGGGAACGGACGGATATATTACGAGATATACGAGTACCAACACTTTAGGTAATTCCGTACTTTTTGAAACTGGTGGAAACGTGGGAGTAGGGACAACGGATCCACTTTCACTTTTTTCTGTCGGCAGTTCATCGCAATTTCAGGTCACTTCCTCCGGTTATGTTTCTATCCCTCTCGGAATTGGGACATCTCAACCATCGCTATATTTCGGCTCGGACACCAATACCGGCCTCTGGTCGGCTGGCGCGGATATTTTCAATATTTCCGCCGGTGGCGTAGAAATGTTTAGAGCGACTGCAACTAATGTGACAGTTGGTGATGCCAGCGCAGTTACCGCTATGACCATTGATGCCAATGGGCTGGTGGGAATCGGCACGACTGCGCCGGCTTATGCTCTCGACGTCAAAGGAAGCGGAACGGGGATTATCGCCCGGTTTACCAGTAACAATACTTCCGGCTGTTCAGTGGCAGACGGAGGAACAATCACATGCACGTCTGACGTGAACCTCAAAAAAAATATCGCTGACTCCGGATACGGTCTTGACGCTGTCTTGAGCTTGCGTCCGGTGGAATACAATTGGAAATATCAGTCGGACGGCACCACAAAAACCATTGGCTTTATCGCCCAGGATGTGGAAGGTGTCATGCCTCAACTGGTTATCACTGACGCGGAAGGATACAAAGAGCTGAACACTATCGGCATGATTCCGGTTTTGGCGAAAGCGATTCAGGAACAACAGACAATGATCAATGAACAAGGAACTCGCCTCATCGGCGAACAGGCAGTGAACAGTGAACAGGAACAAATGCTGGCGACTCTAAACAACAAAGATGTTTCTATTGATGAAAAAATAAATGTGGTCGGAGCCAGCCTAAGCCAGATTTCAACCAAACAAACTACCGATGAAACTAAGATTGCGACACTGGAAACAAAAGTTACTAATCTTGAACAACAGATGGCGATGCTGGAAGAAAAATACAAAGCGGTCATTGATTTTGCCGCGGTGCTCGAAACGGACAAGTTGGTATATAAAGACGCGTATGGCAATGTCAATATTTTAGGCGGCTCTCTTGTGGCAGATGGTGTTGTGGCTGGCGCTTTCACGGTCAAAGTGGCAGACGAGACAGCGAGAACTATTGGCACAGAGGCTATACATATATATACAGATGAAAATCTGGACGGAATTGATGATAAATATCCGGGCAACAATGGAAAATCAGTAGAGGTTTTGACTACCGCTGTCACGGCTACATCTAAGATATTCATCACTCCGCAAGGGGACGCGGGGGGTTCGGTTTGGACGGAAAAGAAACTTGATGGGGAAGGAAATTATACCGGCTTTATTATTCACGTCAGCAAAGTGGTGGAGAAAGATATTAAAATTGATTGGTTTATAATAGAAGAAAAATAGGAATTTAACAAAACGAATATAAGCGAATAATTGACAGAATTCTATAAATAATATACATTAGTAATGTATAAAAAATAGTATTAGTATGCATTAGAAATGGATAAAAATACGATAAAATCAGTCCTATTGGAGCAAAGAAAGAGCTTTGAAAAAAAAGTGGAAATAATTCCTCGAAATGTTCCGGAGGGTTTTGTTGAGTCGAAAAAAATAAGCGTCATTAGCGGTATCAGGAGAAGTGGAAAATCCACCTTGCTTAAACAAATTTCAAAAAATTTCTCTAATTTCTATTATTTCAACTTTGAGGACGAACGTTTGCTTGATTTTAAGGCCAGTGACCTAAATGCTCTGTATGAGGCGTTTTTGGAATTGTACGGTGACCATAAATATTTCTTCTTTGATGAAATCCAAAATGTGTATGGTTGGGAAAAATTTGTTCGCCGGCTTTTTGAGGATGGCAAGAAAATTTTTATAACCGGAAGTAACGCCAAGCTTCTGAGTAGTGAGCTTGCGACAACTCTTTCCGGAAGGCATTTAAAAATGGAGCTATATCCTTTTAGTTTCAATGAGTTTCTGAGGTATGAAAAATTTTCACGCAAAGGCTTGTATGATACCAGAGAGAGAAGTATATTAGCAAAATACTTTAATAACTATCTTGAGTATGGAGGATTTCCCGAAGTTGTTACCGGTAAAAATAAAAAGGAGTTGGAACAATTATACCAGGATATTCTCATCAAGGATCTTATCGTCAGGTTTAAAATACGAGAAACGAAAACTTTTCGGGAAATTGCCCTGTATCTCTTGTCTAATATGACACTGCCCATGAGTTTTAACAACGTACGCGCCATGGTGGGTGTCAAGAGTGTTACGACAGTCAAGAATTATGTTGATTTTTTTGAGGAAGCATATCTCTTTTTCTCTCTTTTTAAATTTGATTATTCAATAAAAAAACAAATTATCAATGACAGAAAAGTATACGCTGTCGATACGGGGATAGCCAATGCGATAGCGTTTAAATTTTCTGAAAATACCGGGAGAAATATGGAGAACGTGGTTTTTATAGAGCTAAAAAGAAGGAATCGCGACAGTTTTTATTACAAGGGGAAAAAAGAATGTGATTTTGTAATCAGGAAAGGTTTGAGAATAATCGAGGCTATCCAGGTGACACAAAGTTTGTCTGACCCGAAAGTAGTCCAAAGAGAAGTAGCTGGCCTTCTGGAAGCGATGGAAAAGTTCAATCTTAAGGTGGGACTGATAATAACGGAAAATCAAGAAGAGGAAAGAAAAATAGGAGGCAAAAAAATAAAAATAATTCCGGCATGGAAGTGGTTATTAGAAATGGAATGAAAATTTTAGTCAGCAAGCCGGTGGAGAAGGAGGTGAAGGTGGATTGGTTTATTGTGGAGGAAAAATGACCGCGGATATTACGCGGATGGCAACGCTGATTTAACGCGGATAAATTATGAGTGAAGATAAATTGTTATATCGGCAAGAATCATATTTAATCAGGGGCGCTTGTTTTGAGGTGTGGAATGAATTTGGCGGCGCGTTCAAGGAAAAAGTAGTGGATAACTCATTACAGGTTGCCTTAAAAAGCAAGGGGTTAAATATAGAAACACAGAAAAGAATTGATATATTTTTTAAAGGTGTTAAGGTAGGAAGTTATATACCCGATATTATAGTTGATAGTAAAATAATAATAGAATTGAAATGCAAGCCATTTATAACTAAAGGCGACATCGACCAATTTTGGAAATATTTAAAGGGATCGCAATATAAGTTAGGGTTTCTTATTAATTTCTCGCCAACGGAACTGGCTATTAAACGGGTGATATACGACTCTGCAAGAAACAAAAAATCTGCGTAAAATCTGCGTAATTATCCGCGTCAAATCCGCGGCCATATATGAGAACAAAATTAATATTTTCCATCTTAATATTCACCGGCATCCTGTTTGCCCACTCTGCTTCTGCCACAAGCAATGTTTTTTATTCTGTTGGTCAAAACACCGACGACCATAAAACCGGTTCGCCAACTATTTCCGTTAGCGGTTTCACCGCTACGCTTTCAGTGGGACAAACGGCGGCCAATATGGGAGTGGGGGATGTTATCACCTATTCCGGCGGTTCGTGTTTTCTGAGTGGAAAAACCTCGCAGACTGTTTGGAGTTGCACTAATGCAACTGGCGGAACGGCGCCGCAAGTGGCAGCTGGAACATCAGTCACTTCCATCACTCATGCTTTCGCTTCACTCAAAGCGGCTATCGGAATAGGGGGATCAGCGCCAGATGCTAGTCATTTAAATACTGCCAATTTGACCACGGCTGACGTGGTTCTGAATATTCCTTGTTACTACGATTCAGGCGGGGATACGGGAGAAGTGACTATTAACGGCTATACGACTGACGCGACGCGTTATATAAAAGTTTATACACCCACCGATGTGGTGACAGAAGCCAACACTAATCAGAGGCATGATGGAGTGTGGAGTGATACGAAATATAATATTAGCGCTCCTGTCTATCCACAGGGAGATGCTATCGCTATACAGGATCAATACGTGAGAATAATCGGCTTGCAGCTGAAGCGAGGCGGATCAGGCACTTACAATACTATCGCTATAGAAGTGAATAGTTCCAACGCGGACATAGAGGATAACATCATGGACGGAGCGGCCACTTATGACAATGATTCAGGGGGTATTAGTATAGGACAGTTTGATGAGCCGGTGAATGTCTATAATAATATTATTTATAATTTCCGTTTCGGTATATATTGTTATGATAACGGTGGCAATGGATACGGCACTGTATATATCTACAACAATACATTAGTTGACAATACCTATGGGCTTGAGACTTATTATTCTGACGATTTATATGTAAAAAATAATCTGGCTGTGGGAGGCACGGCCTACGTCATTCTTTATAATCAGGGAGCGGCATTCACTACCGCAAATAATATTTCTTCCGATGATACGTCACCCAATTCCGGTGTGACTGATTGCGGCGGACATAGCTGCCGCAATCAGACAGTCAGTTTTGTTGATTCTGGTAACGACAATTTTCACTTGTCCGGAGCAGACACGTCTGCCAAAAACTCCGGAGTGGATCTCTCTGCCACTTTCACCACCGACATCGATGGGCAAACTCGTCCGACTGGCGCCAGCACCTGGGACATCGGCGCGGATGAGCGACTAGTTGATGTTTATTATTCTGTCGGGCAGAACACGGGAGATCTCAAAAACGGTTCACCGACTTTGACTATTGATTCTTCCGGTAATGGAACTCTTTCTGTCGCTCAAACGGGCAATATGGGTGTGGGCGACTATATTGAATATGGCACCGCGCCATACACGAAAGCCTATATTAGCGGAAAAACTTCTTCCATTGTCTGGACTGTCAAATCAGTTGTCGGTGATTATCTGGGTGTCGGCACGACCATGCCGGTCAATTCCATCAAACACACTTTTTCCACGCTCAATGGCGCGCTGGCTGCTGCCGATACCACTCTTGGCAATGCGAATCTAGTGACGGCTGGCGTAATTTTAAATATTGCCTGCTATTACGACTCGGCTGTCGATACGACCGCGGCTAGCACGACAAGTGACTATACGACCGGAGCGGCTAATTATATCAGAATATTTACGCCATCCGACACTTCCACCGAAGCCAATTTTTCCCAAAGGCATGAGGGAAAATGGGATGACGCAAAATACAGACTCGCGCCTGCGAATGACAACGGGGTATATGTAACAATAGACAATCTCAAAATAGAAGGCTTACAGATAAAAACCTCGGGATCTAACAATAACGGAATTAGAATTGATGGCAATGATTCAGGTTCAGGAACAGCTTATGTAGCGTCTAATATTATTGACGGCACCGGTACAACCAGTTCAAGCGGAATAATTATGTATTTTAATACGGTCGTTACGGGGAAAATATATAACAATATAATATATAACTATAGCGGATCTTCTGATAACGGCATGTTTATTTACGCCAGTGCCGGACTTGGCAGCCATTACGTCTACAATAACACCATCATCAATACTACTGTCGGATTCAATGGCAATGGACCCTATTCTGTTTTGAAAAATAATATTACCCAGTCTTGTCCTGATGGATACAGTGACAATGTTTCAGGGGCATCCGGTATGGACTATAATATTTCTGATGTGGCCGGGGATACCACCGGATTTTCGGCTTCATATCGAAGCGGCCTGGCTACGACAGTAAATTTTGTTGATACTGCCAACAAAGATTTTCATCTGGCGGCTTCTGACACGGCGGCTCGCGAATCGGGAACCAGTTTGTCGGCTGATGCCAATCTGGCTTTTTCCATTGACATCAATGGCCATACTCGTCCGACTCTCGATCTATGGGACATCGGCGCTGATGAAGGAGCGACGCATATATATTATTCCGTCGGGCAAAATACTTCCGACCATAGAACATTGGGCGCCGGTGGTTCCGCTCCAACTGTCACCGTTAGCGGTTTCACCGCTACACTTAATGTTGGTCAGACGGCGGCCAATATGGGAGTGGGAGATGTCATCACTTATACCGGAGGGTCGTGCTACATTTCCGGCAAAACTTCAAATCTAGTTTGGAGTTGTCAAAACGCGATAGGCGGAATGGCGGCGCAAGTGACGGATGCCAGCGTAACATCAATCGCTCACGCGTTCAGTTCTCTCAATCAGGCGATCGGGACTAGTGGCAGCGCGCCGACTCTTCTGGGAACGGCGGACCTCAAAATGAATAACTATGTTTTAAATATTCCTTGCTATTATGACTCCGGCGCGGATACGACAGCGGTAACAATCAGTGGATACGCAACGGCAGCGCCTAATTACATAAAAGTCTACACTTCCAATAATACAACTAGTGAAGCCAACGCTTCACAAAGGCATAGCGGGAAATGGAACAGTGACAAATATAGTATTGACTTGCAGCCATCCGATACTGCCAACGGAATAGATATTGAAACGGGCCATACGGAGATTAATGGATTGCAAATATATATGCACGGAAGCGCTTGGTCTCAATCTGGTGTTTATTTTAACGCCAATTACGCGAAAATATTAAACTCCATAATTCGCGGAAATTCCAGCGGCAGCTCACATGGCATATCAAGCCGTAATTCGACCAACGGAGATTATTCCATTATCGCTAATAATATTTTATATAACCATGCGTATAATGTGTATATCGACGGACTTTACGGCGTTCTTTATAACAACACTGCCAGTGGATGCGCTACTAATTGTTATATCGTGAGCAGTGGTTATTCGGAAATAGCCAGAAATAATATTGCCAATCCCGGTGTAAGCGGGGACGGATTTTATACTAATAGTAACTTTTCTTCCGGTTCTACTAACAATACTTCCAGCGATAACACGGTTCCCACGGGTGTGTCAGGCGATATAGCGGGAAACATAATCAACGCCACGTTTAATTTTATTGATTCAGCTAATGGAGATTTTCACCTGGCTAACAATAATAATGCTTCTGCTATTAATCTCGGCGTGGATTTGTTGGGTGATGCGTACTATGCTTTTTCCACCGACATCGACGGACAGACTCGCACCCCTGGCAAGTGGGACATCGGGGCTGATGAGAATAATAATGTGACAATAGAAATCAAGAGTAACGTCAATTTTGGGAAGAATGTAATATTTAAATAATCTGCTGAACAATTATCAATAAACCAATGATCAATTTTCAATAAATTTACAATTTTGCAATGACACAATTTTCAAACAAATTTGATCTGGAGGAGCGAACGGCAAAGTTCGGTTCAGAAGTAATACAGTTTTGTAAAAAACTTGAAAAAGAACTGGTGATGAAGCCAGTTATAAATCAGTTGGTTCGTTCAGGAACGAGTATCGGAGCAAATTACTGCGAAGCGAATAATGCCAGTTCCAGAAAAGATTTTAGAAACAAAATATTTATCTGCAAAAAAGAAGCTCAGGAAACAAAATACTGGCTGAGAATTTCATCTGATTGCCTCGACAAAAACCAAAAAGAAAAAGCTAGAATATTATGGAAAGAATGCCAAGAGCTGACCATGATTTTTCAAAAGATTGTCAATACCATTGATAGTAAAAATAAAATGAAAATTAATTAATTGAAAATTCATTGATCATTGTAAATTGATCATTGATAATTTCTAAACCTATGCGTATTTTCAAACTCATCCTCACCATCCTCAAGAACCTCATCCTCATAACTTTTGACGAATCAAGAAAATTATTAAAAAGATCAAAAGTGGCCAGATGGATTTTGGTAGTCTTGATCATTGCCGCCATCGGTTGTGGCGGTTTCCGGTGGTATAAGAATAAAACCGATCCTAATAATCCCGATATGTCACTTTCTGACGCGGCGAAGATTGGGACAGTGACCACGCACAAATTGATGGTCGAGATCGAGTCGTCCAAGTGTCCTCCGGAAAAGGCGAGTGGCTGTTATGAACGGGGAGATATCGTGGTCATTCTACCGGGCGAGCGGGATTTTTCCGACTCGGAAAAAGCCGGATTTCTGATTTTGAAAATGGATCTCACAGACAAGCAGGCGGAACTACTTTTGCACCCGGTAGAAAAAATTTCTCAAGGCATAAAAAATATCTCGCCTATGCCAGAGCAGATCAAAATCCGCCGCTACGCGGTCGATCTTAAAAAGATCGGAATTGGGGACGATGTGCAAGCCGGAAAAGTGATGGATCAAATATACAAATGGGATATTGTCCAGGAAAAATAATATCCGATTTATGGCTTGATTGATGGGAATATCGGATGAGGGGTAAGGATGTTGATAGATACTAATGGATATTTTTTGATACTATCAATATGGAAACAAAAAAATATATAAAAGTTCAAGATCTGGAATTATATAAACTAGCCAGAGAGCTTTCGATGATCGCCTGGGATACTTATGAAAAATTAAGCTGGCAAGACAAGAAAATTATGGGCGACCAGTTTGTTAGAGCTACGGATTCTTTCGGGGCTAATATTGTTGAGGGATACAATCGGTACCATTTTCTTGATAAAATCAAGTTTTTATACATATCACGAGCTTCACTGGCCGAGGCAAATGACTATTGGATCGAATTGCTACTTGAAAGAAAGAAGATTACCGCTGAAAAGTACAAAGAATATAAAGAAACTTCAAATAAAGCATCAATAAAGCTGCAAAATTTTATATCTTCGATTTATCGGGCGAAGAGAGATACTTGTTGATATTAGTAGATACTGGTGGATACTTATCGATATTTATTGATACTGGCCAGGCCGGTATTTTTTAATATCTACTAGTATCAATAAATATCATCCCTTGTGGATAACTATTCGTTTGACAGCTAAAAAAATGGTATAATATTTATAGTTAAAATGAACGATGTATGTCTTAGATAAAACAAATGTCGGATATCGCTAATGGGGGCAACGGAAACAATGGTTGAAACAAAAAACGAAAACAAAAAAAGAGAAACCAAGGCCTATATTTCTCTTCACGAAGCATCGGAACTTTTCGGGTACACTCCCGGCTATTTTGGCATCCTTTGCCGCCAGGGAAAATTGAAAGGAAAAAAGATCGGACGCAACTGGGTGACCAAAAGAGAGTGGGTGAAAAAATTTGCCAAAGAAAATGTGACCAACGGTAAGGGTGGCGGATTGAATTTTTGGGACGCGGACGCCCAATCAAAATACGTGGGGGCGATGAAAGAGAAGTTGGAAAACGCCAAGGGCGACAGTAAGATTTTTTTGGTGCGTTCGATCAGAACCGCCAAAAATTTTGTCCTGGGGATTTCCACCCGGCTCAATCTGATTGAAAGAAAAATCATCGCCAAAGAAAAAGCCAACGAGGAAAATGAAGGCGACAATTCTTTCTCGGCTCTCGAAGGAAAATCTCTGTCGTTTTTCGTGAGTCTCATCTTTCTTCTTTTTGTTTGCGCCTCGCCATACTTTTCCAAAATAAATTTCGGGGGAGAAAAAAATAGCCAACCGGAAATTCTGGGAGTGGAAACTTTGAGTCCGGAAAATTCCAATAATGAAAATGGAACCGCTTCCGGATTTGGATCGGAAACCGGAAAAAATTTGGCGCAAAAATATTCTACCGGCGTTCAGGAAAATGTGACCATCGATGAAATTCTTTTGGCTCTCAAAATTAAAAAAGACGGCAATGATAATTTGGCGGGTGATTTGAAAATAAAAAGAAACGGAAAATTTAGAATCGCCGCTGGAGCCATCAATTCTCGAAAAATAGAGGATCATTCTATTACCGGAAAAGATATTAAAAAAAATGCCGAATTGGAAATAAAAGAACTGACTACCAGCGAAGATATTATTGTCGGTGGAAATTTGTCGGTGTCCGGCACGCAGATCAGTTCCGGTCTCATGACTTTTCAAAACGGCCTGACGGTTACGTCGGGCAATGTTTTGTTTTCCACCAACGGCACGATAACGCAAACGGGAAACGGGCAGGTGACGCTTGGCGGCAATCTTTCCGCGCCGACAGGATCAATCACTACGCTTTCCGCGACAACGATAAACAACGTTACAACAGCCACCATTGCTACCGCCAACATTACCACTGTTAATCTGGGAACCAACACCATCACCGACGGCAATCTCACTGGTTCCTGGAATTTTAATTCGGGAAATCTGACCGGTGTTGGAACGATCGCGGCCGGAGCGACTACTCTCTCTGGCAATTTGGATATGCAAAATTATCTGATCGTGAATATCGGCAACGCTAACACCGATTTTCGCGCGGACGGCGGGTTGACTCTGGCCGGTTCGATTTTGCCGTTCACTGACGTGTCCATAAATCTCGGCGACGGGACGCATCGTTTCAATAATATCTATGTGGCCAATATCAACACCTCCGGCATGAGTACTTCCGGACAAGCCATCTTCACCTATGAACCGATCTCGACCGCTTTCGCTCAATCAGCCGTTCTTATCAATCCGACCAACGCCATCGCCAATGCGCCGCTTTTGGGAGTTGGCGTCGGCGGCGCGCAGAGATTTTTGGTGGACGAAGATGGCGATGTGACAGCGGCGGGGAATGTGACAATAAGCGGCGCCGGCAATAATTATTTCGCGGGCAACGTTGGCATCGGGACGACGAATCCTTTGCAAAAGTTGCATGTAGAAGGGCATTGCATCACCGGTGATGCCCGGCTTTCTGTTTGGAACCCGGAAACGAAACAAATGGGGACGATACGGTTTGACGCGGTCAAAGGCGGAGAATACGCCATGTCTCTCGACGAAAAAACCGGAAAACTCGTTCCGGCTAAAATCAAGGGACTTTTGGATATGGGAGTGAAGCCGATTTTCAAAATCACAACTGTTGATGGGCGAATGATACGGACAACTGGAAATCATCCTTATTTAGTAAAAGAAAGCAAAAAATCCGCAATAAATGCGGATTCCTTGGCGAGCACCAACCTGGTGCGAAGCTCGGACTTGTCATTCCTATACGGTAATACTAACAGAAACGAAAAATATGTCAAGTCGCTGTCGCTGTCGCAAATTGTGGATAACCACGAGGGTCGTGGAGGTGAGGGGAATCGAACCCCCGGACTCTGGAATGACAAGTCCGAGTCCGCACCAAGCCACCCCCATGACTCAAATATTATACCACAAAATACTGTTTGGACAAAGGTAGCGGAGCTTTCAGAAGAAGATGAAATAGCGGTAGCTGATGATGACTTGACGAAAATAAAATTCGTTCGCATCGCTCGCATTGAAATTCTTCCTTCCGAGCAGGTTTGGGACATCGAAGTCGAAGGCACTCACAACTTCGTCGCTAACGGCATTATCGCCCACAATACCTATATTAATGGAAATTTAGGAATCGGCACGACCAATCCCGGCGCCTCTCTAGATGTTTTTGGAGGATCGATCAAAACTACCAATCAATTCATCACCACTCTTTCCACCGGCACCGCTCCCTTTGCGGTTTCTTCAACTACACTAGTGACAAATCTCAATGCTGATTTATTTGACAGCTACCATGCCGGAAACGCCAGCGGCAATGTTCCCGTTTCCAACGGTACGGTTAACACTGACCTGAACGCTGATTTGCTCGACGGACAACACGGCAACTATTATCTGACAGCGGCCAATATTAGCGGAACGCAAAATTATATTTCCAAATTCGGCGTTTCCGGAAACACTCTGGGAAATTCTCTTATATATGATACCGGAACATACGTCGGCATCGGCTCCACCGGCCCAACGGCACGACTCCAAGTGGTGGGAATTGATTCTCTTGACACGTCTTTCGCCGCCAATATAGGTGGAGCAACGGGTACAGGACTCATCGTAACAAATCAAGGCAACGTCGGCATCGGGACGACGGCGCCAGGCTATAAATTACATGTGCAAGGTACGGATGGAATTCTTGCTTCCATAAGATTAGAAGCGACAGGAGCGGACAGCAAAGCGTTTCTGGCCACTGATAATGATGCTAATGTTTGGTCAGTCGGCATAGATGGGACTAATTCTGACGCCTGGGTGCTATCCAATTCTTTTGGGCTAACTACCCCTAAAATTACAGTTTTGACAGATGGCAACGTCGGCATCGGGACGACGGGGCCAGGGGCAGTGTTGCATGCTTATACCACCGGTTCAACCGACCAAGCTAGGTTTGAAAGAAATGGGGGTACGGCTGGAACAACCGGTAAGCTTTCTATTCTTCAAAGTAACTTTGGCTATTCTGGTGGGACTGGAGCGGACACTATACTGGATGCGGATTGGGGTTTAGGACTTCGGGTTAATAAGCAAAGTGGAACGCCAACTTTAGGAATGTTAATTACAAACGCAGGCAACGTCGGCATCGGGACGACGAGTCCTAGTTATCTGCTTCATATTGCAAAAACAAGTGCTGGCACAATTACTTATCCGTTAAATCTTCAAAACAACGACGCAGCTAGTAATGGTACTGGTGTGGGTATGGATTTTATGGCCTTCACGACAGGGGTTCCAACAGGACGAATTGAAAATGTTAGGGATTCTTCAGGAATGTATTCTTTGAGATTTAGTAATTATGGAGTTGGTTCGACTATGGCAGAAAAGATGCGAATAGATGGGAACGGCAACGTCGGCATCGGCTCCACCGGCCCAACGGCACGACTCCAAGTGGTGGGAATTGATTCTCTTGACACGTCTTTCGCTGCCAACATAAGCGGAGCAACAGGGACAGGACTCATCGTAACAAATCAAGGCAATGTCGGCATCGGGACGACGAATCCAGCTTATAAGTTGGATGTAAGTGGAACTATAAGGTCAGGTACAACCGGAGCGGGAAATCTCGTTCTTGGGGGTGGAGCCACAACAAACGCTTGGTCTTCAATTCAGTTAACTGGTTCCAATTCTGTTACTAACTGGATGATAGGGCAAAATTTCACATACGCCGGAGCACTTGAATTTGTACCTTCTACAGTAGCCGGTGGTAGCACATTTACCACGCCCGTTTGGAAAATTACTGGCTCTACTGGAAATGTTGTACAAACAGGTACTCTCACGGTTTCAGGAACGGGTAATAGCTCAATAGCAGGCAACGTCGGCATCGGAACGACGGGGCCGACGGGAGCTAAGTTAGATGTGCGAGGTATTTCCGATGCTACAGTTCAGAGCTTAATAGGTTTTGGTCGTTTAGATGGGGCAGTATATGCAGCTATGGGGACAGGGCTGGATAGTGGGGCAACAAATGGCGTGTGGTTCGGGACAACTAACTCATTCGCACTGTCTCTCAAAACTAACAATGCTGATGTAATGAGAATCACAAGCAACGGCAACGTCGGCATCGGGACGACGAGTCCGAGCGTTAAATTAGATATTACTGGTGATTTTGCTATTGCTACAAATGGAATTGGTAGCGGAAATTCGGGACTAGTCTTAAATGGTAATAATTCAAGAACAGTTGCTCCGTCAAACGATGTCAGCTCGTACATTATAAATACTAATGCCACGGGCGGAAGTTATCCTTATAACGGCGTAGGTAATTTAGTATTGCAACCAAGAACTTCAGTGGCGCGAGATATAGTGTTCATGACCGGGAATACTACGCCATCGGTGCAAATGGTAATTAACAATAGCGGCAACGTCGGCATCGGGACGACGAGTCCGGGCAGTCCTTTACATGTCAATGGAGCTTATGGTGGCACCAGCACTAATGATTTATTCAGGGTTGATAGGAGCGGTGGACTTGTTGGTTTTGTAGTTGGTTATGATGAGCCAAACACCAGAATGTATTTCGGCACGAGAACTAATAGCGCGTTGGCATTTCGTATTAACGGAGTTGATAAAGGCATTATAGATACGAACGGCAACGTCGGCATCGGGACGACGAACCCCCTTCAAAAATTACACGTCAACGGTCACTGCATGACCGGTGACACTCTTCTTCCAATCCGCCGACGTCGCCGCCGCCGAAAAAACGCTCTTGGCGAAGATGAGGATGACGAACTTAATCCTGCCACCGAAATAGACGAAAACGGAGTTGAATGGGACTATCTATTCTGCCCTATTCGCGATATTTTGCCCGGTGATGAGGTTTTGACCCTTGATGAGGGCACAAATGAGGCCGTTTACCGAAAAATCAAAGGGCTCATGGATATGGGCGAAAAGGAAATATTCGAGCTGAAGACCAAATCCGGTCGGGTCATCCGCACCACCGCCAACCATCCGTATCTTGTTCAACTGCAAAATTCAATGCGAAAAAAGAAGGGCTCGGTGTTCAAAAATTTGGTCGAAAAAGTGAAAAAATTGAGCGGAATTTTTATCACGAATGGAAGAGGAGAGGCTGAAATTTCCAATAGTCGTGAGAAAACACCCCTCGAAAATCGTGAGATGGAAGCCGTTAAAAACGACAAAAAAACCGGAAATCCGGTTTTGGAGAAAGTTGAAGGAGTATCATTAAACGAGGATCATTCCATCTCACAACCCAATGGAAGAATTTTCCAGTCAGCGGAACCCAAAACAATCAATTTTCCGCGGAAATCTTTTTCTGAAAGAGAAGACAATAATTTAGAAAAGGAAGAAAGCAACGTTTCTGCGTCATTCTGCGGAATGCGAAGCCAGACAACGGAAAAAAC
The DNA here is from genome assembly GCA_041661275.1 of Parcubacteria group bacterium. Lineage (GTDB taxonomy): Bacteria > Patescibacteriota > Minisyncoccia > Moranbacterales > UBA2206 > JBAZUU01. The sequence goes on from JBAZUU010000005.1 coordinate 64,211, forward strand.
TCGCGACGCCCTATATTCGCAAAAATCCGAATCATTGGTCACGAAAACACGTTTCTCCTTCATGGAGAGTGAAGATAAAAATTTATCAGAAGAACCACTGGGAGATTTTTTGACATCCCATTTTTCCGAACGAAGCAACTTAAACAGTTCCGCTCGCACGTTTTCGTCAAGCAAGAGACGTGGCTTGGTTGGTGTTGATAATGACATAGTTTTTTTGAGTAATGGTAGAAGCATAGCGCAAAGCGGCGCTGATATGTCGCTTAGTCAAAGAGGGGAAGTCCCGGATAATTTCGGCGGAAGTTTCGCCGGCGGCAAGCATATCCAAAACCTGCCAGACCATAACGCGAGTGCCCTTGAAAGTGGGCTTGCCGTGGCAGATGGCCGGGTTGGCAATGATGTATTTATTGATAGCGATAGTCATAGTGGTAAAGTTAATGATTATTGTGATGATAATTATACCAACAAAAAAGAAGATTCGTCAAATGGCAATGATAATACACAAGAAAATATAAAAAATTCTTCCGAACCGACCATCTCCGAACAAGGTATCCAGGAAAAAATAAGCGAAGTGACCGGAAGTGAAAATTCAGAAAATCAACCATTGGAAGGAAGCGTTCTGGAAGTATCTTGTCCATATTGTCAGAGCAAAGACTTTTCCAAGCGCGGAACCAGAAAGAAAAAATTGGAGATTGTCCAGCTATATGTATGTAAGGCCTGCGAACGCACTTTTACCCCGAAAGCGGTCAAAGGCAAACGCTATCCTTTGAGTACTATCTTGAATGCTATTAGTTTATATAATCTTGGATATTCTTTGGAGAAAGTTTGTGATGCGTTGGGAAGAATTAGGGACAAAGAGGCGAATGGGACGGGGGACTCGCTGGCAACTACTGGCAATGTCGGCAGCGGGACGGATCAAAAAACCATCTCGAATAGTGAGACGGTTTCTGAGGGCATAGCAAGGGAAAATACCCCTACCTCCACCAGCCAGCAAGTTGCCGACCAAAATATTGTATCACAAAAAGAGGAAAACAAAAAATCGGCTTTTGACACCGATTCTTTGACGAATACCAACTTGGTACAGATTCCAGGATTATCACCTATGTATAATACTACCAGATATGAAAAATCTGTCAAGTCAGGGATTGCGGATAATTTCATCAATGGCCGTGGACCTGCGGGGAATCGAACCCCGGGATCCGTGGGTGATAATCCTGGATCCATACCAAATCAGGCCCACGGCATAAACATTATACCACAAAGCGGCAGTATTGGGAAACAGGAAAGCGCAATTTCCGCCACAACCGTCTCCAACTGGATCGCCCAATTCGCCCCTCTTTGCCGCTTCGAAAGGCTGCGAAAATACGCTTTGGCCAGCTTCCGCCCCAAAGATTTCATCGAAACCACCACCTTGGCTCACCGCCAGCTCTATCGTTTCCGCTATCACCGGGCGAAGATGGCCATGATGATTATGGAAGACATCCGGCACGGCAAATACAAGCCGATGGCCGAATTTCTGGAATCAGTGGCCGGAGAATGTCCGCATCAATATTTCCAAACCGGTCTTCGAGCATCGGAGGCTCCACTATTCTTTTCAAAGAAGGAAATGATCGTCCGCGGAAAAGAAAACTACGCCACTCGTCTGGCCAAATTCGTTTTGGAATCGGTGGGCAAAAACCGCGACCGCCATGAAGCTCTCCAAAAATTCATGCTGATAAACGACTCTGTAACTGTTGCCACCGAAGTGCCAGTCTATATCCGCGCCGAAGACATTGCCCACATGCAAACCCAGCTCGGATTTAAGCTCTATTCCAAACCGGACAAAAAACAGTCGAAGAAAAATGCCAAAGGCGAAGACGAACTGCTGAAAGAAATAAATCCCGAAAATATTCCGAAATTAATCACCGGCCACATCGACATCTTGCAATTGCGAAACGGGCTCATTCATATTCTGGACTATAAACCGAAAGCGGAAAAAGAAAGGCCGGTGGAACAGCTGGTACTCTATGCTCTCGCGCTTTCGCGCCTCACCGGCCTTCGGCTTTTCAATTTCAAATGCGCTTGGTTCGATGAAAAAGATTATTTCGAATTTTTCCCGCTCCACGCTGTCTACAAGCCCGGCCGCAGAAGAAAAAAAGTGAAAACGATTGAAGGGGAATATTTTATGAATCGGCGGGATGATAAGTTTGAATCTATTCGGGCGGGGTCTATAGGTGCAAAGAGACTTGTTGCCAAAGGCCTGATCAATCTCGGCAACGGGCCGCCCAAAGACAGTTCATGAAAAAATTCGGGCAATAGTCAAAGTAAAAAAGTTTATAAACGGTCGAATATAAACGAAAAGAATAATATAGAGATAAAATAATCAAAAAAAATGTTTCCCAATCAATTCCAACGAAATAGCTATCAACCGAAGAAGCCCGTGAAGAGTTTCCAGGACTTGGAAGTATATCAGAAATCTTTGGAAGCGTCGGTGTTCGTGGCTAAAACTCTTGTTCCTGGAATAATTGGAAAAGGCAAGAAGGCTAAATTATCAGGAGAAGCTAATAAAATGATAATCGAAGCTCTTTTGCCGACAGCTCTGGGATTGCCGCATCTTATCGCCGAAGCCCATTCCTTGCGCTTCGGATCGAGCCTGGAGTGTCTGGCGCGTCTGGAAAAAACCATGATGAACTGCAACAAACTGATAGTATATGTGGAACAAGCCAGAGACATCAGCGAAACGGGCATCGAGTGGGAACAGTTTGATGAACAAATCAAAAAATATCTCTACATCCGCCGCAAAGTTTTAAATCTTCAAAGGTCGTGGAAAAAGTTTATAGAAATCAATAAATCTCAACAATAACATGTCGACAGCCGTCAAAGACAATTTAAGAAAATGGCTCAAAGTAACTGATCTGGAAGTCGGAATGAAAATCGCCGTCCCGCGATCCGGCGTCTTTGATATGCACCAGGAAAACTATAATCTGGTTTCTGGACATGACGAAATAATCGAAAGTGGTGAGGGCGATATCCTTTGGGATGAGATCGTTTCCATCGAATCGGTCGGCGTGGAGCAGGTTTGGGACATTGAAGTGGAAGGGACTCACAACTTCGTGGCGGGACATTTGATCGATGAAAAAACCGGCGCGCAACTGACCGAGGTAGAGGAAAAGAAGATTTTGGACGGCGAAGATAAAGATAAAAAAGCATATTTTGGCGGCATCTACGCCCACAATACATATATTTCCGGCGGGCTTTTCTTGGGCGCCAACTCCAGCGACAATTTCATATCCATCGGTTCCACCGGCGCCTCTTCAACCACGATGTATATCGGAAACCGGGCAATTGCCACGGTCGGCGCGGGCGGAACGATTACTGGTACCCAAAACTATATTTCCAAATTCACAGCCGATAACGTGCTGGGCAATTCGTCAGTCATCTATGAAACCGGGGGGAATATAGGCATCGGGACGACGAATCCGGGGTACAAACTGGAAGTCGTCGGCACTCTCGGACTTTCCGGACAACTGACTTCCACCGTCGTCACCGGCACCGCCCCTTTTGTAGTGGCTTCCACCACCAAAGTTACCAATCTTAACGCTGATCAACTGGATGGCCATGACGACACATATTTCCAAATCGCCACTTCCAACATTGTCATCGGAACAGGCACGCAAAACTATATCCCAAAATTCACCGGAGCAGGAACAATTGGAAATTCTTTGGTTTATGATACGGGGACTTATGTGGGGATAGGACTCACCAATCCAACTTACCAACTTCAACTCTCCGGCACTCTGGGAGTGGGAAGCACGGCCTATTTTGCGAGCAACGTCGGCATCGGGACGACGGCACCAGCGTCTAAATTGGATGTAGTTGGCGTTATTATGGGAGCTGGGAACAAAACAGCAACGACTAACAAGGGTCTATCTATCGCCCAACATCAATATGACATCGTAGCCGAACCGGAAGGCACAGCACTGATTACTGGATTTACGTCGAGCACAGCGAATAATGTGTATATTGGCGGTGGCGATGCGGCGTTAAATGCGGCATCTACCGTGCAAATCTATACTGGAGCTGGAACTGCAACTAGAACTGGGACACAAAGACTACTAGTCGATTCTACAGGAAATTTTAACTTTAATTCTGGACAGGTCTATGTTCAACAATCAAACGGCAACGTCGGCATCGGGACGACGAGTCCGGGGCAGCTTTTATCTGTATTCGGAAGTGCCGCTGACTTAACAACTTCTTTAGTATCTATTACAAATAATGCGGCTGGTTCTGCGGGTATTAAATTTTTGACGCGGACGCCAACAAATGGCGGTCCTTACACTTCAGGTAGAATAATGTCTGTGTTTGATGGAGCAGGTTTTGCTGATGCGAGAATTACTTTACAAACTCCCACAGCTGCAGATACGTGGGCAGATGTTTTAACTTTAAAGAACGGCAACGTCGGCATTGGGACGACGGGGCCAGTGGCACTATTACATCTGGCTGGTTCTGGAAATCCCGCCTCACCCGCTACAAGCGGAAGCACTCAGAGCACCGGGCTGAGATTGAGAATCGGTTCAACTCCAAGTGCCGGGTCAACGGTTTTGGATATAGGAAAAGGTTCAGGAGGAGGGTCATGGCTTCAGGCAACTGATTCAACTAATCTAGGTTCGAATTATGATTTGTTGTTAAATCCAAACGGCGGCAACGTCGGCATTGGTACGACGGGGCCAGGGGCGAAGTTGGATGTGAATGGCACGTCAATTTTCAGAAGCCTGGCAACTTTTTATGGCAATGGTGGCTTGCCTATTACTTGGGGTGATACATCGGGTATTGGGCGGTTAACTTTTAATGGCACAACCGCCAGAATAACAACATCTGGTGGTACTAATGATTTAGGCTTGGGTGTTAACGGAGGGGAAAATATAACGATACAAGCAACCAGCGGCAACGTGGGCATCGGGACAACGACGCCATTGTCGCGGTTTGTGGTAAAAGGTTCCACAGCGGACAGTTCTGCGAGCGTAATGACTCTCTCTGACTCAAACAACGCTTCGCTAGTTACGGTATTAAATAACGGCAATGTCGGCATCGGGACGACGAGTCCGGGGGCGAAACTGGAAATTGACACGGCGGTTACTTCCTCTTATTCGCCAACAGCTCTCAATACTGGTGGCCTAAAAATTCGTAATATTCATAATTCAGGCGGTACAGACCAGTTTGCATCATTAACACTTTTTAATTCAAGTAATAATGGTTCATCTAACCAGATTGCTCAGATTACGGCTCTTAGCGAAAATATCAACAATGCAACTTCACTGGCTTTCCAAGTAAGACAAAATGCCGGTACCTATATTGAAGGGTTAAGAATCAATAGCACAGGCAATGTCGGCATCGGGACGACAAACCCCCTCTACAAACTTGATGTCATCGTTGCTGGCACGGGACCTGTCGCCAGATTTGCCAATGCCTCTGACAATTCCAGCTGCGCTTTTGGAGCCGGAGGAGTTCTAACGTGCACATCGGACGCGCGCCTCAAAAAGAACATAACCGCCATGGACTATGGCCTCGACACCGTCTTGAGTTTGAAACCGGTAGAGTTCGATTGGAAGAACCAAAAAGACAGCACTCAAAAAACCCTCGGCTTCATCGCCCAGGACGTGGAAGCGGTTATGCCGCAGTTGGTCATCACTGACGCCAACGGATACAAAGAACTGAACACTATCGGCATGATGCCGGTACTTGTGAAAGCCATTCAAGAGCAAGAGGGACAAATTACCAATCTGCAATCCTTGCAAACCCAAAATTTCGCGTCTCTGCAAAATCAATTAGGCGACATCAATCTTTCAACGAGCGACAAAATCACGCTCATCGGACAAAACATCGATACCCATACATCGGACATCAGCCAGCTGCAAAACGACCTGGATAGCCTAAAATCAGGCCAAATCAGCCATAATTCAGCCATAAAACAATTGCAAGATCAGATGGCTCTCATTGAAGAAGAAAATCAAACCCTCATCGATTTCGCCAAAGTCTTTGACCCGAAAGCTATGGTGACCAAAAACGCTCTCGGCAATATTGACATTCTCGACGGCAAAATCACCGCCAAAGATATCGAAGCGCTCAATACCATTTATGCCAAAGACATCGTCGCCACCGGCAACGTAGCCGGCGCGTCCATCGAGATAGGCACGGACAGTTCCGGCAAAGGAACGATCAAAGCCGGGGAAACCGAAGTGAGAATCCTGACCCCGAACGCCAGTGACTCGGCCAAGATTTCCATCACCCCGAGAGGCGATACTTTCGACAAAGTTTTGTTCTATGAAGACATCGTTCCGGGCGTTAGTTTTAAGGTGAAAATCAAAAAAGCCACCCCCGAGGGCGACATAAATTTCGACTGGTTTATCATAAAATAACCGTCGGAAAGGAGTCAAAATTTTGGTGGTTTTATATCACGATTACAAGGGAAGTTGCCAATTTATGCGGAAGTCGTGAGAAATGAGCCCACCGAAATCGTGAGATGAGCAGTCCACTTGACCGGAAATTATTACAGTGATACAGTATCACTGTAAACAAGTAAAAATTAAAACTATGACAAAAAACCATGCCTACCGGCAGGCAGGCAAAAAAGAAATAAACATAAAAGGCACGATAGTAACTTTTTTTTCCGGGAAAGACAATGATTTTATTTGTCTGACTGATATGGCGAAAAGCAAAAATGCAGATGATCCAAGATTTGTTGTTCAAAAATGGATGTCTGCAAGATACACTATGGAATTTATTGGATTATGGGAGCAAATGCATAATAATAATTTTAACCGTGCCGAATTCGACACCTTTAAAAATCAAGCAGGAAGCAATTCATTTTCAATGTCTCCGGATAAATGGATAAAATCGACAAATGCAATCGGCATCAGGTCTAAATCAGGCAGGTATGGCGGCGGAACTTTCGCCCACAAAGATATCGCTTTTGAGTTTGGTTCATGGCTTAGCGCGGAATTTAAACTGTATTTGATTAAAGAATTTCAGAGATTAAAAATCGAAGAAAATGAAAAGTTGGCGCTTGGCTGGGACGTAAAAAGAATGTTGACAAAAATCAATTATCGCATCCACACTGACGCGATCAAGGAGAATCTAATCCCCGGGAAAATTAGCAAGGCACAAGAAAATATCATTTACGCCAATGAAGCAGATGTTTTGAATATAGCCTTATTTGGGATGACGGCCAAGGAGTGGCGGGATAAAAATCCAAAACTGGCAGGAAACATCAGGGATTATGCCGATGTGACGCAATTGGTCTGTCTGGCCAATCTCGAAAATCTTAACGCGGAATATATCCGCGCCGAATTGTCTCAAAAAGAGCGGCTGATAAAGCTGAACGAAAGCGCGATTTCGCAGATGAAATCATTGATGGGAAATCCCAGCATTAAAAAATTGAAATAAAAAAACGTCTCATTTTTCCAAAGATTATTAAATTTGCCTAATTTAAAGACTATGATATACTTTAATGAGAAAAAAACACAAAACAAAATGGGGAAAAGGAGCATACTTGCTTTGTTTTTTTATTGTTCACCCAGTGGATTATTTTTCCAAGGAAAAAATAATTTTGCGTAACAAAATTTACTCCACAGGGTAAAAATTTTAATAAAAAATTAATTAAATTCATCCCCCACCACTTTTTTGCTCGCGCCAAAGGCGCGAAAGAAAATATAAAAAAATAATAAATCGCCAAATTTCTTTTAAGTAAGACAGATAAAGTTTAAAAGAAAAAAAGCAAAAAAGTGGTGGGGGATAAAATAATATGGAAAGACCAATAAACATCAACTTGAGAAGTAACGACGCGTCGAGGATTATTAGTCCACAAGACCGGCATATGATGAACGCGCCATCGTTCGGATCGCCGGAAAACAGAGTTCCGCAACCGGAAAAAAAGGACAACACTTTTGTCGTCAAATCTTTTGACCGGATAATAAACATCAGCTTGTTCATGCTCTTTTTCGGCTTCCCGCTGTTTTTCACCGGCCTTACTTTCCAGGGCATCGTTTTTGAAAAACAAATCTATTTCTACATTTGGCTCATTTTAGGTCTGGTGGCCTGGGCGGCCAAAGGAGTGACAACCGGCGAGATGAAGATCCGCCGCACACCGCTCGATCTGCCGATTTTGGGCTTCTGGCTGGCCTATATGCTCGCAACAATTTTTTCCGTTGACCGCTGGCACAGTTTTTGGGGAGCTTTTGGCGATCCCAGCCGCGGATTTATGAACATTACCGCGCTTATCATTGCTTACTATCTCATAATGTCCAATTTCAATGTCCGGCGTTTTCGTCTGATGTTTTCCGCGGTCATAATTTCCGGCGTAGTCGTGTGTCTCTGGACCTTTTTAGCCATAATGAATATCAAATTTTTGCCTGATTCCATCGCTCAATACGCGCCAATCAGTGTGAGCGGATCTGTCCTTGGAATAGCAATGATAATTTCGGCTATGATTCCACTTCTCACTGTCGCTATCTTGAAACTGGCGGAAAATAGCACAATAAATAAAATTACAAAAAAAGTCACTCTGACTGTCCTCCTTCTGTCTTTAGCCCTTAGTCTTGTCTTGATTTTGTCTCTTTATAATTTCGTTCCATGGCTCGCTCTTTTTGTAGGAGTCGTTGTTTTCCTGGTTTTTATCCTGGCGCAAATTGTCAGGCCGAAGGCATCCTGGACATGGCTGCCCATGGTGCTTTTTGTGGCGGTCATGGCTATTCGAATGATTGGTGTAGTGCCGATCGCCAAGATCAATTTTGCCGAGGTGAAACCGCTTGATTGGAATATGTCGATGACAGTAGCCAAAAATACTTTGGAAAACAAAGCAATCCTGGGTTCCGGTCCGGCTACATTTGGTTATGACTTTTCCCTCTATCGACCGCAGGATTTCAATAATAATATGTTCTATAACCTGCGATTCCTCCAGGGAACAGGAGTTCTGTTTGAAGCTCTTCCAACCGTTGGAATCATCGGAACATTCTTTTTGATCATTGTCCTACTTTCATTTTTGGGAGTCGGATTTTATCTTCTCGCCCGCAACAAGGAAAAAAACAAGCTTATGACTCTTGGTCTTTTCTCCGCGGCCGTAATACTTTTGACGGGAGTTGCCAGTACCAAAGCAGAGGGCACTGTCCTTATAATGACCGCTCTTATTGGAATTATTGCTCTGGCTATGGCGGTGCATGAAAATGATAGCGAGGAAAAATATCTGAATTTGTCACTCAAAGCTTCACCAAAATTCGCGCTCGCCTTGGCCTTCATTTTTATGGTGGTTGCTGCCGGCGTAGCATTTCTCTTTGTCTTTTTAGGAAAGATCTATGTAGCTGATTTTTATGCCGGCCGTGCCGGACGAATAGCTACGGTCAATCGCGACGAATCTCTTCTTGATATGGCGACTGCGATAAAATTCTATCCGCAGGAAGGACGCTATTATGGGCAACTTGGCCAGTACTATATGATTCTCGCCAACACCGAAGCACTGAAAGGCGAACAGGAAAGGGATGTAGAAAAGATCAAACAATATCTCAACTCTTCCATTGCCGCGACAAATATCGGTCGTGATATGGCCAAAAATGATGTCGGTTCAGTAGAAACATTGGCGCAAATTTATGAGAATGGCGGGTACTATGTCCTGGATTCATATAACCTGGCTGTGGATAACTACAAAAAAGCGTTGGAGCTGGAACCGCATAATCCATCCTACTATATCAAGATCGGACAGATCAAAATGGCACTGGCCGGCATCGAACAGGATACGACCAAGAAAAAGCAGATGGTGGAAGAAGCCAAAGATATGTTTACCAAAGCCACCCAGGAAAAGGCTGATCTTCCGGACGGATACTATAACTTGTCTCTGACTCAAAACGCGCTGGGCGACAATGACGCGGCCATTGAATCTGGCAAAAAAGCGGTGACTCTCGCCGAGACTAATACTAACTATATCTTGAGTCTGGCTCGTGTAATGGAAACACGCGGCAAGGAAGATGATTTGAAAAATGCCGAACAGCTCTATCGCGCCGTCGTTGCTCAAAATGGCAAAGATGTCAATGGTCATTTTTATCTCGGCCTGCTTCTCGACAAGCAAAAGAAAAAGACGGAAGCCAAAGATGAATACAGCAAAGTGATAGCGCTTCTGCCGGATAACAACGACGAGACGAAAAAACAACTGCAAAAAATGATTGCTAATGTGGAAGCGGGAATTGAAAACACCCCGGCCAACTTAGGACTGACAAAGGATCAGGGAACAGTGGCGGGCGATCAGACTACGGGACAATAAAATTTAGACTTTCCCAAAACCGGGTTTTAGGATGAATCCTAAAACCCGGTTTTGTTTTGTTGCCGTTATTTTAAATTTGATATATAATTAGGAAAGATTAAAAGAAATAAACATAAAAAAGAAAGCGAGGTGATAATATGAGCGGAATAGATACATGGGGAGATGCCATAACAATGTCCATGATCAACCTGGGCCAAAAAGTTATCGGCTTTCTTCCAATTCTCATCGGAGCTTTGTTCGTGTTCATTGCCGGATGGATCGTGGCGGTAGTTTTGGGAAAGCTGGTGGAAAAAGCGCTGAAAACGGTGAGACTGGACAGGGCGATGGATCGGATGGGGCTGGGCGTTAGAATAAATAACATCGGAGTTCATCATACTATCTCTGAATTTATCGGAGGACTGGTCAAATGGTTTTTGGTGTTGGTTTTTCTGATGGCTTCCGTTGATATTTTGGGACTGACTCAAGTTACTATTTTCCTGAATAGCATCCTTCTCTATATCCCGAACGTCGTTGTGGCGGTCATCATTTTGGCCATAGTGTTTTTAGTTGGTAATTTTGTTTATCATATCGTCAAGGGTTCGACACGCGCGGCCGGAGTAGTTTCAGCAACAATGCTGGCGACAATTTCCAAGTGGTCAATAATCGTGTTTGGAATCTTCGCGGCTCTTATCCAGTTGGGAATAGCCTCGTCTCTGGTTAGCACTATTTTTATCGGAATTGTAGCGATGCTATCACTGGCCGGCGGATTGGCTTTCGGTCTGGGAGGCAAGGATGAAGCAGCAGCGCTTCTCAAAAAAGTGCGACAGGAAATCACTGAAAATCACAAGTAACAACTTTCCTAAAACCAGGTTTTAGGATGAATCCTAAAACCTGGTTTTTGCCCTTGACACATTTTGTATATTTGCTAAACTGTATGAGCGTAATAAACTAATCCTCTGATTGTACCATTTCTGGTTAATATTTTAGGGTCAATTAATGATACTTGAAACTAATAACTTAATAGAAATCAGCGGGTGAATTTTTTGCGTTTTCAATGTGCAAATCCCGCTTTCGAGCGGTTTTTTTGTTTCTTGTCAAAATCTTTGATTTTGCCACAAGAAACAAATCCGCCCTTGGCGGATTATTCATTATAATTAATGCTGAAACAGTATGTACAAGTTTTGATTGTACTAATCATTTTCCGCATTATCGAACCTTAACAATTCAGGTCTTAACTGCAATTTTTGAAATTTTATAGTCAGCGGAATTAAAATTAAAAAATTAGCGGTTAGTCCTCTGATATTAGTTTGCAACATAATATCAGAGTGTAGGTAATGCACAGTCGGTAATTTAGAAATTACTGACTGCTAATCGATGTGCCAAAATCCGCCCAAATTTCTTCGAAATTTATGGCGGACTTAAGCGCATAAAATTAAGAGCGGTAATACTTAATGCGTATGGTGGATGCCTTGACATCAAAGAGCGATGAAGGACGTAGCAGTCTGCGATAAGCTTCGGGGAGGTGACGAGCAACCTTTGATCCGGAGATTTCCGAATGCGATAACGCACCCCGCCTCGGCGGGGTATCACTGTCTGAATTCATAGGGCAGTGAAGCGAACCCTGGGAACTGAAACATCTTATTACCAGGAGGAAGAGAAATCAATATTCGACGCGTAGCGTCGAGCGAGATTCCCCGAGTAGTGGCGAGCGAAAAGGGAGAAGCCTTGAGTCTTTAGTAATTTTGTTAGCCAAACGTCTTGGAAAAGACGGCCATAGAGGGTGATAGCCCCGTCGGCGAAAACAAGATTACAGAACTAAGTCTCAAAACAAGTAGGGCGGGACCGGTGAAATCCCGTTTGAAGATGGGAGCACTATCTTCCAAGGCTAAATATCTTTGATGATCGATAGCGAACTAGTACCGTGAGGGAAAGGTGAAAAGCACCCCGATGAGGGGGATGAAATAGTATCTGAAACCATATGCTAACAAAGAGTAGGAGTCCCGCCTCGGCGGGATGACTGCGTGCTTTTTGTAGAACGATCCAGCGAGTTAGTTCTGTATAGCTAGTCTAAATGATGAATAATCATGGAGGCAAAGTGAAAGCGAGCCTTAACCGGCGATAAGCTGTATGGACTAGACCCGAAGCCAAAGCGAGCTATTTATGAGCAGGGTGAATTTAGGGTAAAACCTAAAGGAGGCCCGAACCCACCAGTCGTTCAACTCTGGGGGATGACTTGTGAATAGAGGAGAAATTCCAATCGAGCTTGGCGATAGCTGGTTCTTCCCGAAATAGCTTGAGGGCTAGCGTTCGGACAACTATGCACAGGAGGTAGAGCTACTGAAAGAGATTGGCGCGGCTTGCCGTAGCCATCTCTACCAAACTCCGAATTCCTGTGTAACTATCCGAACAGTCAGAAATCCGGCTCTAAGGTCGGATCTCAAAAGGGCAACAGCCCAGATCGCAATCTAAGGTCCCAAAATCTATGTTAAGTGGTAAAGGAAGTGAAGTTTCTTATACACCTAGGAGGTTGGCTTAGAAGCAGCCATCCTTTAAAGAGTGCGTAACAGCTCACTAGTCTAGAGACTTCGCGCCGAAAATGTAACGGGGCTAAACATAGTACCGAAGATGCGGGCTGCTCATATCTCATTTCATTCGATATGAGCACGCGGATAGAACGCGGATTAAAACGCCGATATGACGCTGAATTTCAGCGTTAAATCAGCGTACTTATCAGCGTAAAATCAGCGTGCGAACTTCGAGCGAAGCGAGATGTGAGCAGCGGTAGGGAAGCGTTCCTTGCGTGCTGAAGCGGAAGCGTGAGCGACCGTGGAGTGCAAGGAAGTGAGAATGCTGGAACGAGTAACCGCAATGTGAGTGAGATCCTCACACACCGAAAGTCTAAGGTTTCCTGGGCAATGGTGATCATCCCAGGGTTAGCCGGGCCTAAGGCGAGGCCGAAAGGCG
>JBAZUU010000006.1:0-60768 GCA_041661275.1 Parcubacteria group bacterium
AGCTCACCAAGGCTATGACGGGTAGGGGATGTGAGAGCATGATCCCCAACATTGGGACTGAGACACTGCCCAAACACCTACGGGTGGCTGCAGTCGAGAATAATCCACAATGGACGAAAGTCTGATGGTGCGACGCCGCGTGCGGGATGACAGCCTTCGGGTTGTAAACCGCTTTTATAAGGGAAGAATGTAATGACGGTACCTTATGAATAAGAGGTTACTAACTCTGTGCCAGCAGTAGCGGTAATACAGAGACCTCAAGCGTTATCCGGATTTATTGGGCGTAAAGAGCGTGTAGGTGGATATATTAGTCAGACGTCAAATCTCCGAGCTCAACTCGGAAACTGCGTTTGAAACGGTATATCTAGAGGAAGTGAGGGACCAGTGGAACATATGGTGTAGCAGTGAAATGCGTTGATATCATATGGAACACCAAAGGCGAAGGCATCTGGTTGGCACTTTCCTGACACTGAGGCGCGAAAGCGTGGGTAGCGAATGGGATTAGATACCCCAGTAGTCCACGCCCTAAACGATGCATACTAGGTATTAGGAGAATCGACCCTCCTAGTGTCGTAGCTAACGCGTTAAGTATGCCGCCTGGGAAGTACGGCCGCAAGGCTAAAACTCAAAGGAATAGACGGGGATCCGCACAAGTGGTGGAGCATGTGGTTTAATTCGACAATAAGCGAGGAACCTTACCAGGGCTTGAAGCCTAGCTGCATTGTATGGAAACATACAAGCCTTCGAGGGTGCTAGACAGGTGCTGCACGGTTGTCGTCAGCTCGTGCCGTAAGGTGTTCTGTTAAGTCAGGAAACGAGCGCAACCCCCATCGTGTGTTATATATGTCACACGAGACTGCCCAGAACTTTGCGCACAGGCGCAAAGTAATAACCAATAATCAAGTAACAATAACCAAACAAATCACAATGACCAAAATTCAAATTTCAAACATATTTTTTTAAAAAGTTTGTGATTTGGATAATTGGAATTTGAAATTTTTTTGGAATTTGTATCTTGTATCTTGGAATTTACTTTGTTCGTCTGCGAACAAAGTTCTGGGAGGAAGGCGGGGATGACGTCAAATCAGCGTGGCCCTCTGACGCCCTGGGCAACACACGTGCTACAATGGCCGGTACAAAGGGTTGCCAAGTCGTAAGACGGAGCTAATCCCAAAAAACCGGTCTCAGTTCGGATTGAGGTCTGCAACTCGACCTCATGAAGCCGGAATCACTAGTAATCGTGAATCAGCTATGTCACGGTGAATACGTTCTCGGATCTTGTACTCACAATAAAAGCGCCGGGCAGTTTACATTTCTAAGAAGTTAAAATCTTCTCCTCTGATACCCAATCAGAGCGTAGCCGAAAGATAGTCGTTATCCGCGAGGATAATGGCGAAGGATCTGGAGGCAAATAGCAGTCTGACATAAAAAATGGTAGCATTGACCTTCGACCAGGTGGTGAGCGAAGGGAAAATGCGGACTAAAACCAGTCAGAATGTTAGGAATAGAAATATGAATAACCCCGGGAGATCTTACGTTGTTGCAATTTTATGTTATAATAAGATTGTATAATGAAACTTACGCAGCGTAAGAAGTCAGCTGAATCGTAGTATCTATCAAGGTTTTGCTTGGCAAAATTTAGATGGAGAAGGATTCACTCAATGCATATGAAAAAATTAAGTCCAGATTATATTGTTGGCTTAGTCGACGGAGAGGGAAGTTTTACGGCTTACGTAAAAGATCCATATTCGGCGAAGATAGTTCAAAGACGGACAAAAGTAGAACCAAGATTTTTTCTTAAACTTATAGAGAAAGACAAAAAAATACTCTATGATTTAAAAAAATTCTTTGGTTGCGGCAATGTTTATTTTCAAAAAGATAAGCGAGCCAATCATCAAAATTGCTATCGCTTTGAAGTCTCCAACAGAAATGACCTGGAAAAAATTATTATTCCGTTTTTCAAAAGTAATTCTTTGAGATTACGCTCAAAGAATAGTGACTTTGAAATTTTTTGTCAGATTCTTCAAATGGTCATGAATAAGGATCATCTGAAAGAATCAGGATTAAGAAAAATCTATAATCTTAAACAAAAAATGCATTAGAGCTCGTCGCGTGCGGGAAATCCGCAGGCGCGATGGGAACATCAATTCGTAGTTTCACGAAGATAATCGCCCGTCACACCAAGAGAGTCGGTAACACCGGAAGGCCCTGTTTCAAAGCAGGGACCAGGGTGGGATCGATGATAAGGGTGAAGTCGTAACAAGGCATCCGTAGGGGAACCTGTGGATGGATCACCTCCTTTCTAGGGAGATTTTGATGGTAATCGAGAGTATTGCTCGTGAAGTCCGAATCCTGTCATGGGAATTGGATGAGCAGTATGATTACTATCTCGCTGGTCGATCCTTTTGTCCTCGGATAAAAGGAAACAGCTAGGCTTAACAGAGCTAAAAACTTCTGTAGCCGTAGGTTTTGTACAACCTGCGCTAGGCTCTTGGACTAATCGCAAAAGACTGTGATAACTATAACAAGGACAGCAATAAAATGCTGTTTTTGTGTTTCTAAAATCAGTATCTGCCTAGAAACGTCTGATTGGAGGGAGATTTTAATTGGGTTTACTCCGTTCCCCGCTGGAGTGGATAACTTTTATTGACTTTGTGTGTGTCGAAGCTAATGTGTCACTGACATTAGCAATAAGATACATATATGAAACCAAAAACAATAATAAATACCACTGAAGAATTTCTAACCTGGCTACAAGTCGAAAGACGATTTGCTAAAAGTTCCATCATCAGCTACTGCTCCCGGCTGAAAGGAATTGTACGCGATATAGGTGACTTGGAGATAAAAAATATTACCTCAGAGCACATTTTCAAACTCAAATCCATTCTGTATGAGAGGCAGAATTCAGAGGTTTTTACTGGAGTGGTGATGGCGGCCATCAAGGGGCTGCTGCTCTACGCCAGAGATCAGCTGAAAATTCCTATTCAGATTGACCCAGGCACAATAACTATTCCAAAACGCAAACGGAAAGACATAATATATCTAACAGTGGACGAAATCAACCGGTTCAGGAACAGTATCAATATTAATACCAGCTGCGGATTGCGCTTTAGAGCTTTAGTAGAAACGCTCTTAGGTTCCGCCTGTCGCATCTCAGAAGCACTAAGCCTCAATCGCGACTCTATTTCTCCCATTGAAAAAGAAGCGAGGATAATCGGTAAAGGTGGGAAAGAAAGAGTCCTATATTTCAACGAAGATTCGCTATACTGGATCAATAAATATTCAGAAACAAGGACGGACAATAATCCATCTCTTTTTATAACCACCGGAAAATCACCGCGTCAGCTCCGCAATCAGGATTTGAGCCGGTATTTCAAGCACCAGCGGTCGGTTGCAGGTATTTCCAAAAAGGTCACGCCGCATATTTTAAGGCATACGGCAGCTACTACGATGGCGATGAATAACTGCTCTGCCATATTTATAAAGGAGATTTTAGGTCACAGCCGACTCCAGACCTCAATTGATTATTATATATCCCTCGCTGACAAGCAAAAGGTGAAACAAGCACATCAAACTTTTCTAAAATATTAGCTTCTATGATTCTGGGGAGATTTTTGTTAAAATAGAAGAAAATATGGAAAATCCCAATAGCATAGAAGAAGTTATAGAACGAATACAGGAAAAATATAATAGCAGAAAGGGTTATGAGGAATTTAAGATTCTACTGCTGGATTCTGGCATTCTCAAGGATAGCCTTGATGATTTTTTTATGTTTCCTGAAGGCGAAAACTTTCCAACTGGCATTAGCTCTTATGCGTTAAAAGAAAAATTCCTGCTGAATAAGGATTTTTTGTTGGATCTGGCCTTAAATCTATACCAGTCCTTGGATGTCAAAAGAAAAGGGATGCTCCAGTATGCATTTAAGCTGGATGGCCTGACCATAGATAAGGATGAATTGTATAATAAAAATAAAATAGTATTTGAGGTGCAGTATAATAATATCGATAGGGTGCTCCGTGTTAATGGGAAGGGTATTACACGGCCGCGGTTTAACCGGGAGAATGATAATGTCTTCTCATATATTTATGAACATCCCAATCGACTTTTAATGGTCGATGCAAATGATAAATTAGAGGGTGCAGTTGAGGTTTTGAAAAGTTTGGATGATGTCGTAAAAAATCTTCGGTTTTCCAGAAATGCAAGGCAGCTATTTTTTCCAAAAGTTAGCGATAAGGAGATTGAGTTTAGAAATCCCATTACCCTGGGTGAGCTTAAGCAGAGGGGTTTTGATGAAAATATTACCATAGACGATTTATTTCCAGATAAAAAGCTAGGCACAAAAAGGAATAAAAAGGTCAAATAGGAATAATTAGGCATACAGCAAGGATTAAAACATAATATTGGTTCACAATGCTCTTAGATAACACTAGGAGTATTTTTTATGTTTCCAATTTTCTCTGACAATTTAATCTTATCCCAGTGTTTTGACCGGCTTTTTGAGAATATCGAAGCGGATTGTTCGCTGTCTCAAAATTCCGTAGAAACATACAAAAGGATTTGCCCAAGGATTATCCAATTCTTCGGAGATATAAACATAAAGAAGCTGGATGCGCGGATGATTACCGGCTATAAGCAATTTCTCAATCGGCCAAGCCAGAAAAAGGAAAGATTGAGCGCGACATATAAGAATCAGCACCTGACGTTGCTCAGGATACTCCTGAAATTTATTAAAGAAAAAGAGAACATAAAAGCGATGGATTATACGCTGGTTACTAAATATAAGGTTTCTGTCAAAGAGGTTGAGTTTCTGAATGAATCAGAGTTATCTAGACTGATGAATTACCCCAGCGACAAAACTATTACTGGTTGTCGAATGAGAGCATATCTTGAAACTTCAATTTCTACCGGCTGTCGGTTGACAGAAATAAGAAATTTGAAAATAGCCGATATCGATTTTGAAAATGGATCCGCCAATATCAGAACAAAAGGCGATAAGCCTCATACGATTTTATTCAACAAATCATCATTGGAAGCGATTAAGAAATATCTGGATATGAGGAAAGACAATCACCAGAATCTATTCGTAACCGCCATGCCTCATCCTAAACCTTGGCAGGGCAATGACATCGAGAGAAGTCTCCGGATGATTGGGAGAAAATTGAAACTCAGGAAGAATCTCAGGCCTCATTTATTACGGAAATCAGCCGCGACGATTTTATACAAGAATAATGTTCCCTTGGGCGTGGTGCAGAATTTTTTAAACCATGCCTCGGCCAGAACCACCCTCTTACATTATCTTGGAAACTCAAATTTTCAGGAGCTGGAAAGAAATCACCGAAGAGTTATGGATAATCTGAATTTTAAAGATAAGACAGATTTATCTGGAGAGGAGGTGGAATTACAATGAAGTTGCAGAAAAAGGAAACCATGGGAATGCCTTTCGCCAAGAAAGGAACAGATGTCAAAGAAGGAGACATAATTACCATAGGTAGTGAGGGGAAGATTGTGGAAACTCAATTCGGTTCACAGAACATTTTTGAAATCAAAACTGCCAATGGCGTGGAATTGGTTTTGGGTATCAACCAGACCAGCATCAATGCCTTGGTGGATGCTTTCGGAGAAGAAACTGCGAACTGGATAGGCAAGAGGGTAAAAGTTCATTCATTTAAGCAAAATGTGGCCGGTAAATTTATTCAAGTTTACTATATAGCACCGGAAGGCTATGAAATGGGTGAAAATGGATTTGGGAAAGCCGAATCGGCAGGAGTGGTTAATGCTCAGATAAACGAAGAAAGCGCGGCCGTGGAAGACAACACTTTCTAACGTTAGCTTATGTGCTTAGCGGAATTATTTTCCGCTTGGCCATAAGCTAATTTTGCTAGGTGAAAATAAATTTTAATGAAAGGCATTGACAATCCTATGAGGAATGATAAAATACAATTAGAAAACAAAATATTAGGACTTACTTCTTCTGGAGTTTCGCTGTATTTAGATGGTCGAAGTAGGAAGTCTTTCTCAATTTTAGGTCTGAGAAAAAGTCCGCAAACAATTATCACTTTTAGTGGTAGGCGTTTGCGGGCTTTTTGTTTATTAAATTTTTAACTAACTTGTTCGGTGGCTCCTGCTGGCCTTGGATGCGAACTATTCCGTCCATCCGAGGTCAACGGGAGGCACGACGGAAATATATGAACTACGGTAATATCTCGCCGCGAGAGTATCTGCGGGTAAAAAATATATGTCAGATATAATAAAAGTTTTATTTGTAGAAGATGATCCGGATCAGCTTTTCCTTTTTCAACAAGTCTTTAATATTAAAGGCCTTCTCACTATCCCGGCCACTACTATTGATGAGGCTATGAGGATGGTTGCTTTGGATAGACCCGACATTGTACTTTTGGATATAATGCTTCGACATGAAAACGGACTGGATATAATGGAAAAGCTAAAAAAAGACAGCAGCACGAAAGATATTCCGGTTGTTGTCTTTACCAATACGAATAAAAAGGAGTATCGAGACAGAGCTGAGAAACTTGGTGCGGCTGATTTCATTATCAAATCGCAAACCATTCCTCAGGAAATGGCAGAAAGAGTGAAAGCGCTTGTGGAGAAAGGGAAAAATGGGGTTTAATTTCTTTTGCTTGACAATTGTTTATAATTAGTTATACTAAGACTAGTTGTTAGAAATGAAATTAAAACCTATAGCTAGATCCTGGCATTATAATGTCCAGGGTTGGGTCTAGCTGATTTTAAGGAATAATATCCTTGAAAAGGTGGCTTTTGCATCAGTGAGAGCCCGGCAATCCTCCGTAATCAAGGGAAAGCTGATGTCGTCCTGCTTAAGCGGGAGACTGAGTCAGTAAAGTGGTCTTAATCCGTTTTGCTGACGGATTTTTTTAATCCGTCAAAAATAGACAGATCGAGACAAAAAAGGTGGTACCACGGGATAACCTCTCGTCCTTTTGTCTAAGCTCTAGCTTGGGCAAAGAGACGGGAGGTTTTTATTTGACCTCCTAGCTAGATTATTGTATGCTAGCAAGTTCAGTTCTTTGAAAAACGATACGCAATAAACAATCTACCTGCAGGAGAAAAGGGAGAGCAAATCATGAAAACAGGAAAAATTATTATAATTGATGTATTAGACGATCCCCCATTCAATATAACTGAAATCTTTAAGGCAAGCTTAAAATCGGTGAATATTGACGATCACTTGATCGTGGGGATTAATGGATTGGGCAATGATCTGTCTATGCTCCCAAAAATGAATATGTTGGGTGCTATAATTTCAGGGTCTATCCACCATGTCATAGAGGATGGTGAAAAAGAATGGGGGAAATCTTTATTCCACTTTATTCGACAATATTATAATTGTATTCCTATTTTGGGTGTTTGCTATGGACATCAGGCATTGGCCCATGCTCTCGGTGGCGATGTCAGAGCTAACGAACGGGGGCGGGAAATTGGATCAGTGCAAATATTCCTAACAGAAGATGCACGAACTGATAAATTGTTTTGTGACTCTGTTGACGGTGGATTTGTTCAAGAGAGTCATTTAGATCATGTCGTTTCCTTACCTAAGGGCGCAATTATTCTTGCTCATAACCAACATTCACCAATACAGGCATTTAGAGTAGGAAAAAGTTGGGGGATTCAATTTCATCCAGAATTAAGTCCGCCCATGTTTAGACAGTTGCTAAAAGGAAGAATAAAAAGATTGATTGCTGATAACGAACATAATGAGGCAAAAAAACTTGAAAGAGTAATGGCGGGAATAAGGGATTGTCCAATGGCAGTTGAAATATTAAGGAAATTCATACTTCATTGCAAAGAGGAGAAAAAATATGTTTGATATCAAGCACATTCTCAAGAATCATGCGTATCAAAATGTACCCCTATCATACGAGGAGGCGTATTGCCTGGGTCGGATGACATTGGAAAGCTGTGCTGATTCTGCTGATAAGACGATCCAAATCCAAAGCATAGCCGCTCTGTGTGCTTTGCATAATGGAGCGACCTATCGTTGGAGATGGAATGAGCGAGATGCAAGAATTCATGAACATGATCTTCCGACAAGTGCGGCAGAGCAAGTGGCGGGAATATGTGCGGCAGTATTTGAACACGATATTGCCAAATCTCGCTACGGATTTTTGCGACCGAAAGTCCCTTACGCCATTGACAACTGTGGAATGGGTGGCGACCTGATCGTTACCGCCAATGTCAGCACAATCGCAGCATTTATTGCTTCGGCGACCGGTATCATCATGTGCAAGCATGGTTCGCCGGCTAATGCGGACAAGGGCAGGCATGGCAGTTCCGATTTCATCGCGCAAATCTGCGGAATCAACAACTTCGCTTCTAGGGATGCTGTTGAAAAGTGCGTGGAAAAGCTGGGGTTTGGATACACTGAAGCCTGTGACACAGGATATAAGAGTATCCATATGCAGACTCACAAGATTGCGCTCCTTCCGCACATGAACGATATCATCGGTCCGATCACCAATCCTGTTGATCCCAAAATCATGACCAAAAAAATTCTGGGCATGAACCATCTGGTTCCTCCCAGAGTGGCCGCGGAAGTCTATCAAATCCTCAACCGGAAGGGCATTACCCATCTGGAGCACGGTTTCTTTATCCGGGGATTTATCAGCAGCGACCAGTATGACGGCATCGATGAAGTGTCGGTCTGTGACGGCGGGACTCAGGTGGCTGAACTCAGGGAAGGTGAAATCCATGAATACTGTCTTCATGCCAATGATTTCGGGCTGGATGTTGTATCGCTGGAGAACATTGTACCGCTGGGAAGTAAGGGCGACTATTCGATGAAAATCCTTCGCGGAGAGATCAATGGGTCTCGCATTAAAATAGTCCTGGCTAATGCGGCATTACTTTTCAAACTGGCGGGTTTTTCCAGAGATCTCAAAGAATGTTACAAGATAGCGGAAGAGACTCTCAAAAGTGGTAAGGCATACGAAAAGATGATGTCCGTTAGACAGGAAGTGCCGCTGTAAAATCCAAAAGGATGAGGGGGTGCGAACCGCACTCCCTCTCCACAAAACAATAGGGAGAAAATCGGTGAGGTGTAATAATTTATCGGCAATCGATGCGGACTTATGGGTTTTTGATAACGACGGTACGCTTTATCGGGATACACGGCCAATCGAGAATGTCGTCGAATCTTTCATGATTGATTTTATAGCCAGATATTATGGGCTTAATCGCGAACAGGCGACGACAAAAAGGAGGGAGATTTTACGAAAGTATCGGACTTCCTATACTCTTATCGCAATGCGTAATGAAGGTGTAGACGAAGACGAATTCATCCGGGCTACCTATCTCAAGGTAAATCCGTCGGATTACGGAATATCCGATAGCCCTGACTTGAGGAATATTCTCTTGAGTTGCAAGGGGGAGCGGATCGTTCTTACCAATAACGTTTCAGAATTTGCAAATGCAATTCTTTGCTCTCTCGGTATCCGTGATCTTTTTTCCTCCATCGTGGGAATGAGAGAACGAAATTTTGCGCAAAAACCAGATACAAGTGCCTTCGGTTTTGTGCAATCTGCGCTTAGAGTCGGCAGATCAGTGGCGTTTCTGGATGATGGAATCGAAAACATTAAAACCACAAAACAGCTCGGCTGTGTTACAATACTAGTGAAAAATAGGGAGCTCACCGAGTATGCAGATTTCAGAGTTCAATTGTCATAGATATGGCGAAAGGACTCAACTTGAGGTGGACTGCATTTTAGTCCACCTCGTTTTTATTAAATAAGTACAGATATGATTGATATATATTCAACATTTGCCAAAGATTTTATTTATTCTAATAATAATTTGATTTCCCAACGAAAAGGTGGCCCGGCTTTTTTTATTGAAAATGTTTTTAAAAAAAATGATATTAAATATAGATTGTTTACCGGAGAGCCTATTCAAATAAAGATACAGGTAATAGAGAAAGGAGAAAGCGGAACGATAGAAAGTAAAATAATAAAAAAGGCTATTATTGAAAATAATCGAAATGATTTTATTTTGATTTCCACTATAAGTGATGAATGGATATTGAAAAGCGACTTATCAAAAGAGGGTGAAATATTTTTGGATGTTCAGGGTTATGTCAGGGCGGCGAAAGAAGACGGGTCTATTTATAAATCGATTCTTTGGAATAATATTTTTTGCATGAAAGGAACTCAGCAAGAAATTGATTTGATACCGGAAGATATCATTGAACGTCAAAAAGATAAACTGCTAATAATAACCAATGGTAATAAGGGATGTAAAATTTTATTTAAGAAAAAGGAGCGTAGCTTTAGTCCCCAAAGAATAATAGTTGCGAAAGATACGATTGGAGCAGGGGATACCTTTTTTGCTAGCTTTATGGTTAAATTTATGCATACTAATGATATAACAAAAAGTGGAAACTTCGCTGTCGAAGAAACAGAAAAGTTTTTAGCATCAAAAAATAATGAGCAAAATTAAGCAGCTATTCAAAAAAGATAGGAATATAATTATCGGAGCAGTACATTTTCCTCCGCTTCTAGGGTATCCTGGTTTTCCAGGCTTCAAAATAGCTCTTAAGAACGCACTTTGCGATCTCAAGGCTTTTGAGAACGGTGGAGCAGACGGAATTATTTTTGAGAATAATTATGATATTCCCCATAAAACATTTGTTGATCCGGAAGTGGTTGCTTCCATGGCATATCTGGGAGAAAAAATAAGAGCCAATACGAAGTTGCCTGTTGGAATAAGCGTTTTATGGAACGATTATAAAACGGCACTATCAATTGCTAAAATTTTAGATTTGCAGTTTATAAGGATTCCGGTCTTTGTTGATAAAGTAGAAACGGATTACGGGATAATTGAGGGGGAAGCTAAAAAGGTTATTGAGTTTAGAAAATCAATAGATGCAGAAAATGTTGCCATATTTACGGATATTCACGTAAAGCATGCGAAGTTATTATCAAAATACGACATCAAGACATCGGCGAAGTTAGCTATGGAAAATAGATCTGATGCAATTATTATTACTGGAAAGTGGACAGGGCAAAGTCCGGATATTAATGAGTTAAAAGAAATCAGAAAAACTGTCGGTGATTTTCCGATTTTGGTAGGAAGTGGCTTAGACGAAAATAATGTAATAAATCTTTTCCAATATGCTAATGGAGCTATTGCAAGTACCTCTCTAAAGGAAGGAAATAAAACAGAAGAGGTTAATGTAAAATCTTACATGCAAAGAATCGACAATAAAAAGGTCAATCTATTGGTAGCGAGCTTGATAGGAACCAGCGATTGACAATTATTGCATTAAACGCTACCATAAGTAATACAAAAAGTATCAATGAACTAAACAATAACATACAGGAGGGTGTGCTTATGACTCTTGAACAGGCTGAAGATTGCCAAGAAATAGTCCATTGGTGCAATGGTAACGTCAGAAAGATGCAAGAGGATGGAAAGACCCATGAGGAAATATCTCAGGCGTGTCTAAATTCTATCTGTCCCCATATCGAGGAATCATGCATTGATCCGAATGTTATCCATCGCTATGTCGGTGTATGTTTGTCCTAAGTTCTTTCTTTTTAACGAAACCCTTATTGCGGGCGTGTAGCTCTAATGGCTAGAGCATCGGACTCCAAATCCGAGTGTTGGGGGTTCGAATCCCTCCACGCCTGCCACCCTATCTTATCATAGATAGGTTTTTTTATTTCCAGACAAATTAAAAAGCAGGTTTTGCATAATTTCTGCAAAACCTGCTCTGTCTATTTTCTGTTAATTCCAACTGCTTCTCTCCCGCCTAACCTTTCAGTTTGGCGACCAGTTCGTCAATTAATTCCATGGTCGTGTGGTTCATAACGACGATGTTCCAGACTGTGGATTTTTCCGAGTTGAGCGGATTCGAAAGGTCAGCAGGAAAGCCTTCGTGGACATGCGTGATATAGATATTGCGCAATGCTTCCGGTATCTCGCCTTTCACTGCGACGATGTTGATATCGTTATGAAAAGTCTGAAACCCGGCGCTTTCCAGTCTCAGCCGAATGCCGTGAGCCATGGAAGTCAAGCGGTCGGCGAAGTGTTCGTAACCTTCCTTGCCGATTTTCTTCATGGCAGCCCAGCAACTGAGAGCTATGGTGCCCGAACGTGATCCGCAGAGAGTGCAATCGTTGCCGGGAATGTAGGGGGCGATAGACTTTACTCTCTGGAAGAGGCCGCGACGTGCCAGAATGATACCGCTACCATAAGGCGCCAGCCCCATTTTATGAACATCGATCGTGATAGAGTCGACGCGTTTATTTGAAAATCCGATTTCCGGCAACCAATCGATAAAGGGGATTACGAAGCCACCGAATGCCGCATCCACATGAAAGTGAATATTGGTTTCCGGGTACTGAGCTTTAGTTTCCTCAACGATGTCATTCATGGCGGGGATGTTGTCTACCGAGCCGAGCATAGTCGTTCCGGCATTTCCTACCACGATTATGTTGGAAATACCTTTGTCTGCCAATTCGCGCAACTTCTGTTCAAACTGATCAAGCAGAAGATGGCCAGTGTCATCGGTACCGAGAAGGTGCAAACCATTTCCATCGGCGCCAGCTTCGATTCCTATGCCCAGTACGTTGGAGGCCTTGATCACGGAATAGTGTGTAAGGTAAGAGCAGATGATGGCGCAAGGCTTTTGCCGATGGGCGTCTCTACCCATCCAGCAACCGACCAGATTGGCCTCGGTTCCACCGGAAGCTATGTATCCATCAACTTCTTGAGGGTCGGCATTCATGAGATCTGCGGCCATAGCGATCACTTCGCGTTCGGCAGCTTGAGTTCCGCCGAAGCCGATTTCGCAGTCGCACATGTCCTTGTTGGTATGCATGCCGATATTGTTGGGATGACGATCGAGATATTGATTGTAAACCTCGACTGCAATGGGTTCAGGGATGGTGCCGGGGAAGCCGACAATCTTGTCTTTGCCGTAGCAGATGTTCTGATCTGCAAAAGCCTGGATCTGCGCTCTGATTTTGGTATCATCAGTCGAGCTTTGCCAGCTAGGTCTAGACTTGCTTCCGAGGCAGACCTCTGCATGTCTGTTTTCCTCGAGATTTCCGCAGGCAGGACACTTAGCAGGAGTGGCTTCCGTGGAAATAGCACCGAACTGAGTCCCACAACTTGCGCATCTGCACTTTTCCTTGCTGATGCGTACGATGTTGCAATTTTCGCCCTTGATGACATCGTTACATTGAGGGCAACAAACGTTTCCCTTTTCATCGGGTTGTTCATCGCCGAAAGTCAAATCACAACGGGTGCAGTAAAGCCGACCAAAATTTGTTGCTTGCGCGAGCATAGTCATTCTCCTTTTGACAGATTTGTCGGGTTGTTTTTACGTATTTTCGCTCTATTTCGGCCTATTGGCATGAAATGCAAAGCCTCCTTTAGATGGATTAAAAAATTAAAGAACGTAAATACTCCTTGATTTGGAGATTATAGTAATCTATGAGGGTTGTCAACTAACAAGGGTGTTTCCAAATTTGAATTGACAAAATGGATTAAATCCGCTTGAATAAGTAGAACACTGTAAATGGGCGAGTGTTGGCATATTATTGTCTCATGCCGACCTAATAATGGATGTCAATATTACTATCATACGGAACATAGGAGGTTGACAGTGGAGAGACAAATCGTTCTTTCAGGTATCAGAGCAACAGGGAAATTGCACCTGGGTAATTACGTAGGTGCGCTCAAAAATTTTGTCGAGCTTTCCAGGGATGAGGCGAAGAAATGTTTCTATTTCATCGCCAATCTGCACACACTCACGACGCATACCAATCCGTCCGAGTTGAGGGCAAGTGTCAAGGATATCGTGCGCGATTTTCTGGCATGCGGGCTTGACCCGAAAGTGGCAACGATTTATGCCCAATCCAGCGTTCCGGAAATCACTGAGTTGTCCTGGATTCTGTCGTGCATCGCGCCACTGAATCTCTTGACCATCATGCCTCACTTCAAGGAGAAGCGAGACAAGCTCAACGAATCAGGCATCACGGAGAACGCCGGACTGCTGACCTATCCGATTCTCATGGCTGCCGATATTCTTTGCGTCAAATCCGAACTGGTTCCGGTTGGCGATGATCAAGCGCCTCATGTGGAGTTCGCTCGCGAATTGGCCAAAAAGTTCAACGATATGTTCGGAGAACTGTTTCCCATGCCGAAGTTTTTCGGAGGAGCAGGACTCAGACTGCCCGGCCTTGATAATCGTGGCAAGATGAGTAAGAGCGAAGTTTCGAGCGTCATCTATTTGGATGACAGCCCTGATGCTGTATGGAAAAAGCTCAAAGTGGCGGTTACCGATCCTCAGCGGGTCAAAAGGCACGATCCGGGCAACCCAGACGTATGCAACATCTTTACGTTTCATCATGCGTTGGAAACACCGGTAGGCGACATCACGCGGATAACCAGGGAATGCAAAAGCGGGGAAATCGGATGCATCGAATGCAAGGAGATTCTGGCTAAAGTCGTCAACGACATTCTCCGACCGATCAATGAACGAAGAGAGCAAATCATCGGCCTCGGCGCAAGCTATATAGATGAAGTCATGCACGATGGTGGCTTGCGAGCGCGCAAGGTAATTCAGCAAACGGTGGCCGAAGCCAAGGAATTGGTGGGAGTTCCATTGTACTAATCTGGCATTGATTCAAACAATTTTGAAAACAATCCAACCCCAGCCGGTTCATCGAGACCGGCTGTTTTTTTATCAATAAATAAAGAACTACAATAGAAAGAAACTTCCATTTTAGTAGTATTTCTAGGGAGTAATTTATATCTCAAATAAGCAATAAACCAAAATTTACCGACAATCACCTCCTTTCTAGGGAGAATTTGATAGCTACCGAGAAATGCACTCTAGTAAAAGTTATAGTTGTCATCAACTATGATGGAGAGCATTGGTAGTTATCCGCTGGTCGACTGTTAGCAATAACAGAACAGCTAAGTCGAACGGAGCTAAATAATTCCGTAGCCGTGTTTTTATACAAGGAACACGCATTGATTCAGCAATGAATCACTCAGAATAGACTCTAAAAGGACTCTGGCAACGGTAGGTTGTCAGCCCTAATCTCGCAAGGGATTGGGGAATCGCAATAGGTTGTGATACTTATTTACTTTGCTGAACGCATTTCTGCGAAAACACCTTAAATGGTGTTTTTTGCGTGGCTTTGACAGGAAATGAGTCAATTCCAGGGAGGGTTTTTCAGCAATTTTATATACTCCGTTCCCCACTCCGCCATCATTGACTTTCTGTCGCTTTGCCTATATCATTGAAAATCAACAGGATGGTAACTTAACAGTAAAATATATAGGAGGCTCACAATGAAACCAGTGTATAGAATAATGGGGTGGTCTCGCAGAAGTGACATAAGCCTTGGCAGTTGCGTTTTCTCGGTTGAACTTGACGCACGATTTGCCGAGAAAGCCAGAAATTTTCATTTTGAAAACCAGCACAGATTTGAAGAGCATATCCGAGAAATCATCGGATATAAATATGCTCGTGCTACGTTTCTCGATGACACGGCTTTTCTGAGGTCAATGGCTGTTGAGGGAAACTGTGCCTGTCTCGGAGTAAGTGGCAACATCTTGGATTCAGATTGGAGTGGCACAGATGTTATCACATACAATGGTCACAATGTGGACAGCAAGGCCCAGGCATTTGACCTACTGACAATTTTCACCTACTGGGTTGATATTGTTGAGGCATTGACTCACGATGCAAAGTAAACCGAAAAACCTGAAAGGAGGCAAGTGATGGACAAGGTAGTCAAGATGGTTCTTAAGAGTTTTGAGGCAAACAGGGAAATGGCTGAAGGAGCCATCCGTGACCGAAAAGCAGAAATGCAGGGTCACAAACACGGACTTTTCTGTTTCGGCTGGCGTTACTGCCGAAAGATGGAAAAGGCAGTAGCGGAAACCGAAGAAAGAATCAAGGAATACAAAGAGGTCGAAAAAGGTCTTGCGGAGGGGAAATACGACAAGGCGATTGAACTTCTTGGTCGCATTTCAGGGCAGATTGAGGAGACGCCCTGGCAGATTGCGATGCGTGTTGCGAATACCCCTCCTACGCTGGAGAGTATCCTCAACAGTCCCACTTCAACTGCCCATAGAATGAAACAGGCGAGGGATTATCTCGCCAGTCTTCAGACTAAAGGTGGTGTTCCGCAAACCAGTTAAGGCTTTTCAGCGAAACGCTAAAGCTACACAAGGGGCAGGCTCAAAAAGTCTGTCCCTGTTTTATTTTATAAATCGTAATTTTCGGCTATAATTAAGGCATAACAAACTAACATTAAAAATATGCCAAATTTTGAGAATCCGTCCATTAACAAGATTTTTGAAAACAGGAAGGATTTTATTCCTGAAGTCGGAAAGAAACTTGAGGAAGAAACAAATGTCGCAGTAGAAATTAACGGAGAAAAATTGAATGTTGATTACAGAGTTATTTCAGTCGAATCTCAGGAAAACAAGGATGGGGATGCAGTTGTGGTATTGCCTGGGTTTGGTTCAGGATGGGAGGGAATTTCAGAACTGGGATTTTCACTAGCTTGCGAGGGTAGAAAAGTAATTATGCCTTCACTCCCTGGATACAGTAATTCGGATAATCCGTCTGAAAATTATTACAAGACCAATAACTTTGATAATGAAGCCGAAGTTATCAATCAGCTTGTTAGTCAAATATGATTAAAAGAAGGGACAAAAGTTCATCTTGTCGGACATTCTATGGGTAGTGAAATTATGGCGACTTTTGCACAAAAATATCCAGATAAAGTTTCCAGTTTGGTTTTACTGAATCCAGCAGGAGTTAATGATAAAGAAAATAAATTTTCACTTGGTGGAAGATTTGTCGGTTCTGGAATAAAAACTTCAGCCGAATATAGTATCCGTTCCGCTTTTTCAGGTGAAAAGGATTATGAAAAGGAAATATGGAAGAGTATTCCTAAAACTGAAAGTCCCTTTGCGAAAAGCAGAGGCTCTCAAAGATTATCGGAGGTAAGCAGGCTATCAGAAGGACATTTATTGGAAAAGATAAAAGATACAAAATGTCCCATTACTTACATTTCTGGACAGATGGATACGGTTTATCCTCCAGGCGAGGAAGGCGATGAAAATTCGCAGTTAGCTAGAGTAATCGAAAGCGTGAAAGATAAAACTAGGATTGAGAAGAGTGTAATGGCAGGACTTCGTCACAATACCACTATTGCTCCTGATGAAATTACTGCAGCCAACATTGAACATTATTTGGAAAAAGCAGAAATTAAAAATGAAAGGGAGAATATAAAGAAAATGATTATAGCTTTAGCGAAAGAACTTAGTGAAATAAAGGAGAGTCTTCCTTTTTCTGGGATTGACCCTGAAAGCTATCCAAAATTAAAAGCCAATGATGTGGAACTGGAAGGTCTCTGCACGCCAATAGATGATTTGATTCAAAGATTTGAAAAAGAAGGTATAAAAGTAGTTTTTGGAAATGACCCTGAAAGTGGCAACGTCTTTATTTTACCTTTTGGTAGCAATGATGTTGAAAGCGACAGCGTCTTTCCTAAGCATTTGCAAATTGATGAATCTATGGACAGCAGGCTCAAAGAACTAATCTTAGTAAGCAAGAGCTGATTCCTCCGCTTTTTACTATGGCGGACAATTGTGTGAAAATAAAAATATGGAGAAGAAAAAGAAATTAAGTATTATTATCGGACTGGCTTTGGCTATAATCGCAAGCCTGTTTTTTGCGAACCGCTTGCTTTTCAGTGCACCGCAATCACAGGAAGAAAAGAAAGTCTTTATTGTTAACCGCAATCAAACTGATACGCAGACTTTGGATAAAATAAAAACCCAAGGACTTATCAGAAATAAAACAGCTTTCAGAATAGTCTTATTTCTCAAGCATAAAGAAATTGAATCTGGCGGTTACAATATTTCCAAAAATATGAGTGCGTGGCAAATTGCTGATAAACTCACTTCCGCTCCTGATATGAAGTGGGTGGTGATTCCAGAAGGACTAAGAAAAGAACAGATTGGGGAAAAACTGGCGGAGACATTCGGCTGGAACGATGAAGAACTGGATAAATGGAATACGGAATATACCAAAATGAGGATAGATTATATTGAGGGCACATATTTTCCGGATACTTACCTCATACCGGTTTCGGACAGCGAATTGGATATGGCCAACCGAATGACCAGAAATTTCGATGAAAAATTCGCGCCTTATGTCACCCAGTTTGCCCAGCAAAATATCAAATGGACGACCGGGCTCAAACTAGCTTCCATTATTCAGCGGGAAGCCGGAGGGAAAGACGATATGCCTCTGATTGCTGGAATACTATGGAACAGGCTGAATAGTGATATGAATCTGGAAATCGATGCCACTGTCCAGTATGCCCGGGGAAATACTGGAGCGGGTTGGTGGGCGCCAGTTACGGCTGATGATATCAGAACTATCGACTCGCCATATAATACTTACAAAAACAAGGGATTGCCGCCTTATCCGATCGACAACCCGGGCCTGGACGCGATTGAAGCTGTTCTGCATCCGGCTGAAACCGATTGCCTGTATTATCTCCATGACCGCGACAGGCAAATCCATTGCGCTAAAACGTTGGAAGAGCATCAGGCAAATATTGAGCAATATCTCAAAAATTGAATCGTATCGACCGTCCAACAATCTTATCGACAGACCCGTGTATACTCTGGCAATACGCGGGATTTTTTTATCGACTTGACAGCTTTTTCAATAGGTATATTATTCTAATATAAATTAGAATAGTAATTTTATGGAATTCAAATGCTGCGCTAAAAAATCCAAAGAAGTGGAAGATGTCGGCAAGACATACCTTTTTCTTCGCGCTATCGCTGATCCGAACAGACTGAAAATTCTCTGCGTTCTTGGGAGTGGTTCGAAATGTGTTTGCGAAATAGTCCCTGCGGTGGGAATATCCGACAAGCTAGCTTCCCATCATCTCAAACAATTGAAAAATATCGGTCTTCTGACCGAAAAGAGAGAGGGAAATTTCATCCGTTACAATTTGAATAAAAAAACCATCAGGGAATATAAAAAAATTTTCAATCAAGTAATCAAATAATTATTAACACGCTAAAAAATATGGTCATCAAAATTTTAGGTTCCGGTTGTCCCAATTGTCAACGACTGGAAGCCAACACCAAACAAGCTTTGGCTGAATTGAAAATTGAAGCCCAAGTGGAAAAAGTCACCGAAATCCAAGACATCATGAGCTATGGCGTCATGGGAACGCCGGCCTTAGTGATCGATGAAAAAGTGGAAACAACTGGAAGAATACCAGATGTTTCTGAAATAAAAACCATTCTTACCAAATAATCATTAAAACAAAAACAATTATATGAAAAAATTAGGTACATATTTGCTTTATGGAGGAGCTTTAGCGCTGGCTGTCGCTCTTATCTACATAAGCTACGGCCCGGATAAAAAAAGTGAATCAACTGTAAACACCAACGCTCAAGGAAGCAATTCCGCAGCAACTCAAAACCAAGCAACCGTACCGGCGGAAAAAATCCAAGTCTTTCTTTTTCACGCCACCCAACGTTGCTCTTCGTGTATTGCTATTGGAAAGTTCGCCAAGGAAACAGTGGAACAAAAATTTCCCGAAGAATTGAAATCGGGGAAAATTGAATTTAAGGAAATAAATATCGATTTGCCAGAAAACAAGGAACTGGCGACTAAATTCAAAGCAACTGGATCAGCTCTTTTCATTAATCCGATTATCAATGAAAAAGACAATATCCAGGAAGATACGCAAGTCTGGCGATTGGTATCCAACGAGCCAGGCTTCATCAGTTATCTTGAGAATAAATTAAAAGGAATGATCGGCAGCGAAGCGTCCGCGCAGGAGAAATAAAATAAAAAAATAGGATTTTTAATTGAAAATTAAATGAAAACCAATAGTAAAATTTGGGCGATAGGGATTGCCGCTACATCCATGTTGATTGCCGGTTCAGCCAAGGCGGTCTGCCCGATTTGCACCGTGGCGGTAGGAGCAGGCGTAGGATTCTCCCGCTGGCTGGGAATTGATGACACGGTAACAGGACTTTGGGTAGGTGGACTGACGGTTTCCATGATCATGTGGACGATCAGCTGGATGGATAAGAAAAACTTTCATTTCATGGGGAGAAAAATTCTCACCGTAGTCGGATACTACGCTTTGATTGTCGCGCCTCTGTATTGGATGGGCATCATGGGACATCCGTTTAACACTTTGTGGGGAATGGATAAGTTGCTTTTGGGAACTATCATCGGGAGTGTCGGCTTTTTCCTGGGCGGCATCTGGTATTATCGGATCAAAGCCAAGAATGGCGGTCATTCCTTTTTCCCTTTTCAAAAGGTTGTTATGCCGATAAGTCCGTTGATTATCTTGAGCATTTTTTTCTATTTTTTAACCAAATAGCAGCATGGAATTTCTCAATAGTTTAATCGATCAATATAATTTTCCGTTGCTTTCTGCTTTTATTTTGGGCGTGATGACTTCCATCAGTCCTTGTCCTTTGGCAACAAACATTACCGCCATTGCCTACATTTCCAAAGATATAAAAACTCCCAAGTATACCCTCATTAGTGGACTGATGTATACCCTGGGCCGAGCGATAAGTTATACGCTTCTGGCAACGCTTATTTATTTCGGACTCTCCTCTTTTGAAATCGCCAAGATTTTTCAAGGCTGGGGCGACAAGGTTTTGGGAATAGTTTTGATCTTGATCAGCCTGACAATGTTTGGGATAATCAAAATCAATTTCGGATCAAAAAGTGAAAAAATCGAAAAGATGAAAGAGTGGCTGGCTAGCAAAGGTTATCTGGGTGCGATGCTTCTGGGGATGCTGTTCGCCCTGGCCTTTTGCCCCTACTCCGGAGTGTTGTTTTTTGGGATACTTATTCCCTTAGTTCTCAAATCAGCCGAGAGTCTGCTATTGCCGCCCTTGTTCGCTCTCGGTACCGGACTACCCGTCATTATTTTCGCTTTCATTCTGGCTTTCGGCGTGGGAAAGGTGGGCAAGATGTATAACGCCATGGGCAAGATTGAAAAAGTGATGCGGTATAGCGTGGCGACAATTTTTCTTATAACAGGAATTTATTATCTCCAATATCTCGTTAAATATTTAATCAATTTATAAAATTAAAACTATGAATGAACAACAAAAACAAGACCCTAAGTTTTCCAAATTTCACGGCGTTGACCGGGAAGAAATCCAATGGAATCCGGAAATAAATGAAGATAAGTGCGTCGGTTGCGGCATGTGCGCCACTTCTTGCGGACGGGGCGTGTACAAATTCGACTATGAAAACAAAAAGTCAAAAGTCGCTAGTCCAAATAATTGCATGGTAGCCTGCCAGACTTGCGCCAATCTTTGCCCGGCCGAAGCTATCAGCTTTGCGGAAGAGGGAAAAACTAGAGAAAAAGCCCAGAAGATAGTCAGAGATTTTCAACTAATTCCAAAAGTGAAAGAGGAACTGGAGGCGAGAAAAGAAGAATTGGACCCAAAGGGTTGAATTTAGTATCATTTTAATTTTTTTCGTGATTATGAAAAAACCCACACTTCCCGAATTGTTAAAAACCACTTTTTATATCGGCGCCATCGGTTATGGCGGTCCGGCGATTTTGGCGTTGATGAAAAAAACTTTTGTCCAAAAAAAAGAATGGATTTCGGAAAAGGAATTTATGAACGCTTTGAGTCTGGCGCAAATTCTTCCTGGCGCGACCGGCGTGAGTCTCATGGGCTATACCGGTTTCAAATTACGAAAATTATGGGGCGGGATTTTGGCGCCGCTCGCGTTTATTTTGCCGGCATCCATTGCCATCACTGTGCTGGCCTGGGCTTATTTCACTTTTGGCAATCTCTCCTTCGTCAAAGCGCTTTTCGCCGGTCTGGGAGCGCTGGTGGTCGCCCTTCTCGTCAATGCCACACTAATTCTGGGCAAATCGGTTTTTAAGCATCTTGACCGAAAAGATATTAAGGGACTAATTATAAGTTGTGCAACCTTTGTTGGAGTATTTTTTCTGGGCATAAATGTCATCTGGCTGATTCTTATTGCCGGCTTTCTGGGTTTTGTTTTCTTTTATTTCACCCGCGAATTTGAAGACGAAAAAGCAAGGAAGGGAGAAGCATTGCTAGCCGAACCGAATATTTTGAAACGGGAATCTTTATCGGCCAAAGATTTTACACCTGTTATTTTAGCGGTACTGATTTTTATAGCCGGTTTGTTTATACCGTACACGCGCAGTCTTATCACCGCATTTTTAGGTATCGGCAGCTTGGCTTTTGGCGGCGGGTTTACTACTATTCCTCTTATTCAACATCAAGTGGTGGATGCGCATGGCTGGCTCACGGTCAAACAGTTTGTAGATGGTATTGCTCTCGGGCAGATAACACCCGGACCGGTTTTCATTACCGCCACTTTTATCGGTTACCGCGTGGCGGGGATATTGGGAGCACTTTTCGCTACTCTGGCTATTTTTGCTCCGTCGCTTGCCGCCATGATCGCTCTCGCCGACATTCACGGCCGGGTGCAAAACCTCAAAATCGTAAAAGTTATCGTCAAAGGATTTTTGTCGGGATTTATTGGGCTATTGATAGCGGTCACTCTGCAGTTCGCTTTCAAATCGCTCATCAGCTGGCAGGCTTGGCTGATATTTGCCTTGTCAATAGTCTGGTTGCTCATTCTCAAAAAAGAATCAGTTTGGGCGATTCTAGGGACAGCAATTTTGTCATTTTTTATTTTCTAATCATTAAACATATTTAAACATATGGCGGATCAAAATCATTCACATTCCGAAATAGAAAAAGGCGAGGCGACTAAGAACCTGGCATTTGCCATCGGACTCAATATCATAATCGTGGCGTTTGAAATCATCTTCGGGTTGCTTTCGCGCAGTATGGCGCTCATATCCGAAGCCATCCATAATTTTACGGATGTTGGATCAATGGGCTTGAGTTTCTGGGGTGAGAAACTGGCCGATCGTCCACAAACCAACAGTAAAACTTTCGGCTACAAAAGAGCGGAAGTGATCATCGCTTTCACGAACGGCGGCATACTTCTTGCGGTCACGATATTCATCATCATCGAAGCGGTGGGGAGACTGCTCCATCCTGAAACGGTCGCGGGTTTTCAGATGCTTATCGCCGCCGTTGTCGCATTAGTCGGAAACGGAATCGCGACCTATATACTGGAGAAAGATTCACATAAAAACCTCAATCTTAAAAGTGCCTGGCTCCACTCTTTTCAGGACGCTATATTCTCTCTAGGTGTGTTGGCCGCCGCCTTAATTATCTATTTTACCGGTTGGAACTGGGTTGATCCGGCACTCTCACTCATTATTTCCGTTTTTCTGCTGAAAGAAATTTATTCTCTGGTGATGGAGTCGGTGGAAATGCTTCTCGATTCGGTACCGTCAGATGTCGATTTTTTGGAAGTGCAAAAATCACTCCTGGCGGAAGAAGGCATTCAGGAAGTGCATGATCTCCATATCTGGCAAACCAATACCGACAACCGTTTTTTGAGCGCCCACCTTATGACCGGACAGTCTGACGACTCCCAAAGAATCAATATGATCGTTTCTATTCAAAAGATGCTCCGAGAAAAATATCGCATCAACCATGCCACGCTTCAGGCAGTTTCCCAACAGGAAGCCCAAAGGCTGGATTTGAAATGCGAACATTGTAATTAATAGCTTCTAATCTTATGAACATATTTTATCCCATTCAACTATTCGCCGATTGGCTGACTTATTCAATCTTTAACATCATTCCTAAAACGTTGCTGGCCAGCGCAGTTAATTTTTTCATCTTTGATACTATTAAGATAATTTTGCTTTTGATTGTGATAATCTTTATTGTGTCGATTGTTCGTTCATATCTTCCACCCGAGAAAATCAGAAACATTCTCTCGCACGAAAAAAAATATGTGGGAAACATCTTAGCATCGCTCCTTGGGATCATCACACCATTTTGCTCATGTTCAGCAGTACCACTATTTTTAGGTTTTGTGCAGGCAGGAGTCCCTTTAGGCACTACTTTTTCTTTTCTAGTTGCTTCCCCAATGATCAATGAAGTGGCGTTGGTGCTTCTCCTTGGGATGTTCGGCTGGAAAATTGCTCTCATTTATATCATAAGCGGGCTTTTGATTGCGATATTCTCTGGCATGGTTATTGAGAAGATGGATGTGAGATCATTAGTGGAAGAGTTCGCGCTTAACGGAAACGGAAGAGACATCGATCTTCCAGAATTAAAATGGAAACAAAGAGTCAAATACGCCAAAAGTTATACTTTGGACATCGTGAAAAAAGTCTGGCTGTATATCGTTATTGGAGTCGGACTGGGCGCTTGGATTCATGGTTATGTGCCAGCTGATTTTTTGGCGCAATACGCCGGCAGCGACAAATGGTATGCTGTGCCATTGGCCACTCTCATTGGCATTCCACTTTATTCCAACGCAGCTGGAGTCATTCCGCTGGTCGGAGCGCTCACTGAGAAAGGCGTGGCCATGGGAACAAGCCTGGCTTTCATGATGGCAGTGACGGCGCTTTCGCTTCCAGAGTTTATGATTTTGAAAAAAGTGATGAAAGTGAAGCTGATTGTCATTTTCGCGAGCGTTGTGGGAATTGGCATAATTTTCACAGGCTACTTGTTTAATTTCATTTTAGGGAACTAGTTTATTTGCGATAAGGTCCTGACTCTTTTCATGATCCGGAAAAAGATAAATAGTGTGCGCCACCGTGGGGTAAGATTGCATAGGGGATAACTGACTTGCTAATTACTGCAAGTAAGCTACAATGGCGACACCTTGAAAAGCTAATTATTTTTTTAGCCAAATAGAGATAGTTTCTTCTCAATTTATTGCGGTAAAGTTCGCGAGTCTATTCGTTCTCAAACACCTCCTTTCTAGGGAGATTTTGACAATAGTCTAGAAATGTTTCTTAGTAGCAGTTATGTCCCTCATAGGATGTAATGGGAAGCATTGAGTATTGTCCGGCGGTCGAACTCCGATTCTATCGGAGAACTGCCAAGGGCTTAACTGAGCCAAATAATCAGTAGCCATACCTCTTGTACAAGGGTATGCATAGACTCGGGACTAATCGCAAAAGAATGTGATTTACTTTGCTTAAAGCAAGAACACCTTAAATGGTGTTTTTTGCGTTGGCTAATTCATATAACTCCCTAGAATCGTCCCAAAATAGAGGGAGTTTTTGGCTTTTTAATATTTATTACTCCGCTCCGCTTTGAAATATATTTAACACTTGACCGTATTATATAATGGGTATATATTCATAATATAGACTCAGCTAAAAAGCTAAAATAGAAAGGCAGGTGATAATTATGCCAAATAGAGATAAAACAGGTCCAATGGGAATGGGTTCTGGTACAGGCAGAGGAATGGGTCCTTGCGGAAGAGGAGCTGGTTCAGGTTTAGGAATGGGCAGAGGCTATGGCAGAGCGATGTGCGGTTGGTTCTATCGGAAATACCAAGCAATGCCGAAAGATGAAAGAAAAGAGTTGCTAAAATCAGAAATTGAAGACTTGAAACAAGAAATGCAAATGGTGGAGGAAGAACTGAAAGGACTGGAAAAGAAATAATTTCCATCGGAAGCAGTCTTTCTCCTTCTTTAGCTAGCAAGGAAGGAGAAGATTGTTTTTGATGATATAATAAAGTAAACTAAGAAAATTTTATGACAAGACCAAAATTATGTAAGCGACTACGCTTTAAGCCCAAGGCTCATTATTTCAAGCCC
Organism: Parcubacteria group bacterium; assembly: GCA_041661275.1. Lineage (GTDB taxonomy): Bacteria > Patescibacteriota > Minisyncoccia > Moranbacterales > UBA2206 > JBAZUU01. Next base: position 25,770 of record JBAZUU010000006.1, read on the forward strand.
CAAGGCATTCCAATGTATGAATTGGAAGAAGTGATTTTGACCAAGGAAGAAATGGAAGCAATTAAACTTAAAGACTATGATAATTTAGAACAAGTTGAGGCTTCAGAAAAAATGAATACTTCCCAGAGCACTTTTCAGCGGATTCTGTCTTCCGCCAGAATTAAAATTGCCGAGGCGATTGTTAAAGGCAAAGCGTTAAGAATTGAAGAATAAAAATAAAAAATTATGATAACCTTTTTCGGTATTTTTAGCGGGATTCTCAACACCATCAGATTGTTTCCCCAGGTATATAAAAGCTGGAAAACAAAAAAGACAACAGACTTATCAGGTTATTTCGTGGCTATTTTATTTCTTCAATCTGTTTTTATTATACTTTACGGCATATACAAGCCAGACCCGATTATCCTTTGGACAAATGTCAGTCCGCTGGTCTGCTCTATTGTTCTGGCAAGATTGAAAATGAAATACGAATAAATTAAAAATAATGCTATAATTTACTCGCATTTAATCATTAACAAAAAACAATATGAAAGGATTTAACGCCAACATTGAAAAGGAGACTTTGAAAAACGGGAATTTTCGCAAGGTGCTCTATACTGGCAAACACAGCCAGTTGGTTCTTATGAGTCTTAAGCCAAAAGAAGAAATCGGAATGGAAGTTCACGAAGAAAACGACCAGTTTTTCAGATTTGAAAAAGGCGAGGGAAAATGCATTATTGACGGCAATGAATATGAATTGAAAGATGGTGTGGCGATTGTTGTCCCCGCTGGTGCCCAGCACAATATCATCAATACTTCCGAAACCGAGGATTTGAAAATGTATACGATTTATTCTCCAGCTCATCACAAAGACGGCATAGTGAGAGCTACCAAGGAAGAAGCGGAGGCTAATGACGCTGAATTTGACGGAGTGACAACGGAATAATTTCCAATCGTATGAAGAAAATAATTTTAGCTTTAGTAATCATTGCCGTGCTGGTAGTTGCCAGCGGATTTTTCAGTCTCTTTTATACTGTCCGCAAGACCTGCAATTCTGCCAAAGAAAAACACGGAGGCAAATGTCAGACAGCTCTCGTAGCAGTATTGGAAGATAAAAAAGCTACTCCTAAAGAAAAGAATGATGCTATCTGGGCATTGGGACAAATGGCAGATTCGGAATCTCTGCCTGCTTTAGAAAAAATATATGCAGGCAAAGTTCCTGAAGGCAGAGAACCTCTAAATGAAGTCGTCAGTCAATATGAAATAGAAAAAGCCATCCGCTGGGTGAAAAATGGAAATATTACAAGTTGGATGTATGGGTGCCTAAAGTAATCGTTAAAAACTATAAAATTATGCCAAGTTTTGAAATACCTGACAATACAATAAAAAAATCGGAAGCGGAGATTAAGAATGAAAAAGAGGATAGAAAGAAAAGAATTATCGCTTTAGCAAAAGAACTTAGCGAAAGCAGGGAGAGCATCTCCTTCCCAGGCATTGATGCTGAAAGCTATCAAAAATTAAAAGCCAATGACGAGGAATTTCCAGGTTTTGTTACTCCCATAGACGAATTAGTCCAAAGGTTTGAAAACGAGGGAATAAAAGTAGTCTTTGGAAGAGACCCTGAAAGTGGCAATGTTTTCATTTTACCGTTTGGGAGCAATGATGTTGAAAATGACAGTATTTTTCCTAAACATTTACAAATTGATGAATCTATGGACAGCAGGCTCAAGGAGTTGATTTTGGCAAGCAGAAGTTGAAACCGCATCTTTGAATAGTCGCAGGAACCGCCAAAACTGGCGGTTTTTTGCTATTTCCTCCGTTCCCCACTGGAGTGGATAACTTTCGTTGACTTCGTTGCCCCAAGAGCTAACATCGCCTTGCGATGTTACAAAACACTAAAACTAAAAAAAGAATAAGCGACATGGCCGAGGAATACCTGACGTGGTTGCAAGTGGAGCGCAGATTCGCGAAAAGTTCTATCGTTAGTTACCGGTCTCGGCTAAAGTGCTTCGTTAGGGATGTGGGCGATATAAGACTGGATGAATTTACGATGGAACACATCTATAAGCTAAAGCAGATATTGCACGAAAGAGAAAATACGGAGGTGTTTATGGGGGTATGTCTTGCGGTTATCAAAGGACTACTGAAATATTATCGTGACCACTACTCCACTCCGCTCCAAATCAATCCGGATCAAATAACTATTCCCAAGCGTCCTCGCAGAGAGGTCGTTTTTTTACCTCAGAAGAGATTAAGAGATTTAGGGAATCCATTGATATAAAACCCTTATATGGATTAAGATTTAGGACTCTGGTGGAAGTTTTACTTGGGACTGGGATGAGAATCTCGGAAGCTCTTTCGCTCAGTAAAGATTCTATTGATTTTGCAACTCACGAAGCGAGAATCATTGGCAGGGGTAATAAGCAACGGGTGGTTTTTTTCACTGAGGAATCGTTAGGATGGGTTCAGCAGTATTTTAATCTTATATTCTGGCCGCTTATAAATCTTATCCTTATTATCGCTTTCTATAAAAAATATTATTTCATACAGAAAAGATAAAAATAAATAATGATCATAATATTATGGTTTTTAGCGGCTACGGGACATTTTCTTCTCGCTATTTTTAGTTTTTTTTCACTTCTTTTAAAAAAGCAGGGGATTAAATATTATCGTATATAATCGTATGCAGTTGATTATATACGATAACCGACACTTGACAATTAGATACAATCGTATATAATTAGATATAGTTAAGTTATATCTAAACCTATATGGAAAACAGATTTAAAAAAAGAGTCAATTTGACTGATGAAATACTCAATAAAATTACCCAAATTGACGAATTTAGGGGCTTGTGGAGGGGTAGCTTAAGACTTAGTCCTCAAACGCTGGGCAGGCTTAAAAGAAGCGTCCTTATTACCAGTACGGGGGCTTCTACTCGTATTGAAGGCTCACAAATGTCTGATGAAGAAGTGGCGAGACTTTTGCGTGGTCTAAAATCAGTACCCCCTAAGGGGCGAGATGCGGAGGAAGTGGCAGGATATGCGGATCTGCTCGGTCGAATATTTGATAATTGGAAAACCTTCAAAATTACCGAGGGGCAGATTTTGCATTTTCATAAAATACTTCTTAATTTTTCCGAAAAAGACAAAGGACATAAAGGAAAATACAAGACATCTGATAATAAGGTAGTAATGAGAAAAGAAGATGGCACAGAAGTGGTTATTTTTGACCCAACACCTCCATATATTACAAAAAAGGAAATGGACGATGTTTTGTTTTGGCTTAACGAGCAAATAGAAAAGAGGGAAATTCATTTACTTATTCTTATTGCAAACTTTATTTTTGAATTTCTGGCAATCCATCCTTTCCGTGATGGAAATGGAAGACTTTCAAGAGCATTAACAACCTTACTTCTTCTTAAGGCTGGCTATGCTTATGTTCCCTATATATCACTTGATGAAATAATTGAAGAAAAGAAGATTGATTATTATCTGGCTCTCCGAAAAACGCAGTCCAAACATAAGACAGAAAGTGAGGATATAACACCTTGGCTCAATTTTTTCCTGGATGCTCTCTTGGAACAAGTAAAAAGAGCAAAAGCGATAATGGAAGAAGACCAGCCAGAAAAATTGCTTTCAGAAAAACAACTGACAATTTATCAGTTATTTCAACAAAGTGATACGCTAAGTGTTTCGGAGGTTAGTGAACTTCTTAATGGCTCAATTCCAATGGCAACCATCAAACAGGCATTATCACGCCTGGTTGATTTGAAATTGATTGAAAGAATGGGAGTAACCAGGGGGGCAAGATACAAAAATTGTAGTTAACTTTATCCATAGATAGGTTTGCAATTTTCCAAATTATGCAGTAGAACCAAACTATAAAAATACAAGGTAATTTTACAATAATTTTTTATTTTACAACTGATAATTTGCAGCTTAAATTCAAAGATTTTTTGCGAAGTCTGACTGAACTCGAACACCTCCTTTCTGGGGAGAATCGATAATAACCCAGAATATTGCTCGCGAAGTCCGAATCCGTCATTGGAGGAGGATGAGCAGTATGGTTATTATCACGGCGGTCGACCAGCCAAAATTTTTTCTACGAAAAAACTTAGGCTGGAACGCCAATGCCTAACAGAGCTGTAAAATCTGTAGGTGTGTTTGTACACACACTGGTAGACTTTAGGACTAATCGCAATAGACTGTGATAGCTATAACAAGGACAGCGATGAAACGCTGTTTTTGTGTTTTTGGGATTTGGTTTTTTGCCTGTCCGGTGGTAAAGTAAAAGAAGAATATGAATTATCCAATTTGGCAAAAAATAAAAAGAAAATGGTATTATCCGACGATGGTGATAATTTTGCTTGCCCTGGGTTTTTTGTCCACGCTTTATGTTTATTCGAAAATAAATAGTTTTGAAAAAGAATCTCTTTTGAAACGCTCGGATTCTCTTTCTAAGGCGTTTGATCTTCATGAAATTTCTACCCTGGAAGGAAATGAAAATGATTTGCATAATTCGCAGTATATATCGGTTAAGGAAAAACTAATTAACATAAAAAAAGTCAATCCTGATGTGCGGTTTGTCTACCTGACCGGAATGAAAGGCGATCAGGTGTATTTCATAGCCGATTCGGAAGACCCTGATTCCGGGGGGTATTCACCGCCGGGAGAGGCGTATCCCGAAGCCAGTCCGGAATTCAAGGCAATTTTCGGTTCCGGAAAATCTCTTTTGGAGGGTCCGCTCGCTGACCGATGGGGAAGATGGATTTCCGCTTTGAGTCCAATTCTTGATAGTGATGGGCAAGAAGTGGCGGCGGTAGTCGGGATGGACATCGAAGCGGGAAATTATTTGCAAAACGTCTGGCTATATTCATCCGTTCCTATTTTCGCCACAGTAATCTTAATCGCCTTTATCATCACCGGCTGGCTTATTGGACGAAAAGAAGAAAAGATAATGGAAATCAAATCAGAAATGGTTTCCATGGCCTCTCATGATATCAGGTCTCCTTTAGCTGGCATCCTCTGGTCATTTGAAAAGCTTCACGGGGAATCCGACAACTTTACTGAAAAACAAATATTAATAATTAATTCTATTGAAAGTACTTGCCGCAATCTTCTTAATACACTCAATGATTTTTTGCTGGCATCTCCCGCGGCAGAGATGGGGAAATTAATTTCGCGCAAAGATGATGTTGCCGTGCTTATAAGAGAAATAGCTGATGATTTGGCACTATCCGCTCAAAAATCATCCATAAAAATAATTTTCGAAGAAAGTTTTCCGAATAAATTAATCTTAGAATTTGATAGCAGCAAGATGGAAAGAGCTTTGTCTAATATTATTGATAATGCTATAAAATATTCGCGTCAGGGGTCGGAAGTGAGGATGGGGTACAAAAAAGAAGATGAATTTCATGTATTTTCCATAAAAGACAAGGGCATCGGAATTGCCGAGGAAGACGAAGATAAAATCTTCCGAGGGTTTTTTCGGGCGGAAAACGCCAAGAAAAATGCTTCCATCGGAACTGGACTGGGTCTCTATTACGCTAAAAAAATTATAGAGTTGCATGGCGGGAAAGTATGGTTTGAATCAGTGGAAAATTCAGGCACTACCTTTTTCGTGGCACTTAAATAAATACTTTGATGGCAATATTAAAAAACTGTTGTTTAAATAGTGCAAATTAAGATTTTTTGCTATAATGATATAGCCGGTAATTATTAAAAAACAGAACAATGAAAAAAACATTACTCGTCGCAATTCTTTTGATGTTTGGCTTGGTCGCCCAGACTCAAGCGGTAAGCACTAACTCTAATCAGGGAACTAAAGCTGGACAAGCTGATGCAGCTACGGTTCAGGGCAATCAGGCTGGAAATGCCGTAAAAACTAAAGAACAAAACGCAGTAAAAAATCAAGGGGAAAGTACTCAAATTCAGACTCAAGAACAAAATGCGGTAGAGACCAAAGATAGCGCAAAAGACAAAACTAAAAATAGCAAAGGACAATTCAATGCTGAATCTCATCGAAGCGCGGTGGCTACTTTTGTTCAGAGTCTTTTGACTGTCGCTGATAGAGAGGGCGGAATCGGGCAGGAAGTAAAAGTCATCGCCCAGCAGCAGAATGATATCAAAAATAGAACATCTGACCTAATAAATGCTGTTGAAAATAGAAATAAGGTAAAAACATTTTTCATAGGTACAAGTTATAAAAATCTTGGAGAACTGCGAAGCCAGATGGTCCAAACACGAAATCAAATTGAGCAGTTGAAGCAATTGGCGGAAAAAGCGGAAAATGAAGGAGACAGGACCGAACTGCAAAACCAGATTCAAGTATTGGAGCTAGAGCAAACAAACATTAATAACTTTATTACCCAGAATGAAAGCAAGTTTAGTTTGTTTGGTTGGGCAGTGAAATTATTTCGGTAATAGCATATTCCTTTGGATAGACTTAAAACCGTCAGGAATGACGGTTTTTTGTTGCTCCACTATGCTTCGTTTTTCAATAACCTTGACCAAGATTTCAATAAGGTATATTATTCTAATATAAATTAGAATACTTTTTTTATGGAATTCAAATGTTGTGCTAAAAATTCAGGAGAAGAGAAAAATGTCGGCAAGACTTATGAATTTTTGCGTGCCATTGCCGACCCGAACAGACTAAAAATACTTTGTCTTCTTCGGAATGGTCCAAGATGCGTATGCAAGATAGTTCCTGCCATAGGGATATCCGACAAGCTGGCTTCCCATCATCTCAAACAGCTCAAAAAAATAGGGTTGCTGAAAGATATGAGGGAGGGGAATTTTATCCGCTACGATTTGAATAAAAAAGTCATTAAAGAATATAAGAAAATTTTTAATCAAGTAATTAAATAATTATTAACACGCGAAAAATTATGGTCATCAAAATTTTGGGTTCCGGCTGCCCTAATTGCCAAAAACTGGAAGCTAACACGAAACAAGCGCTGGAAGAATTGAAAATGGAAGCGGAAGTGGAAAAAGTAACCGATATGGAAAAGATAATGGGCTATGGAATTATGAGCCTGCCGGCGATTGTAGCGGATGAAAAAGTATTGGGTTATGGGGTTGTTCCTTCAGTTGAAGAGATTAAGAAATTGCTTTCAGGGGATAAAACTTCCCATGATAATCATACGGAATGTTGCTCTTGCGGCGGTAAGCGCTAAAAACCAATGATGAAAAATACTAATATTTTTATAGCTATAATTCTCAATATTATTATCACTGTTTTTGAGATAATCGCTGGACTTCTCATCGGCAGTTTGGCTTTGGTTTCTGAAGCTTTGCATAACTTTTCTGATGTCGGAGCATTATCTTTAAGCTGGTGGGGAGAGAAGGTAAAGGAAAAAGGTAATACCAAGCATAAGACTTACGGATATAAACGGGCGGAAATATTGATTGCCTTTTTTAATTCTCTCGTGCTTCTGGCTGTAGTGGTCTTTATTTTGTTTGAGGCCATTCAAAGATTATTCCATCCTTCGGAAATTACTGGCGGTTGGATGATCGTGGCTTCTTTGGTTGCCCTAGTTGGCAATAGTAAAGCGACATATCTCTTAGAAAAAGACGCTCATAAAAATCTAAATCTAAAAAGTGCCTGGCTTCATTCGCTTCAGGATGCCTTATTTTCTTTGGGGGTAGTGTTGGGTGCGATTTTAATCTACTTTTTTCACTGGTATATTATTGACCCGATTATCTCAATCGTCCTTTCTGTCTATATTCTCAAAGAAGTTTATGAACTCCTGAAACAGACATTGGATATTCTGATGGAAAGCGTGCCAACAGATATTGATTTTGAAAAGGTAAAAATACTCTTAGAAGAATTTTCCAAAGTTAAAAAAGCCAACGATATCCATATCTGGCAGACCGACAGCAATAGCCGATTTTTGAGTGCCCATTTGGAAATTGAAAACGTGGAAAATGGAGAACGAAACGGATTACTTTCGGAAATTCAAAAAACATTGCTCAAAGATTTTAAGATAAATCACACAACTATTCAGATGGTATCGGCAACCGAAGCGGAAAAATTAAAACTAAATTGTAATCATTGTAACTAAAAATAATTTATGAATATCTTCTATCCCGTGCAATTATTCGCTGATTGGCTAACTTATTCGGCCTTTGGCATTGCTAAGGAAACATTATTGGCTTCTGCTGTTAATTTTTTTATCTTTGATACGATAAAAATAGTTATATTATTAGTCGTTATTATATTCATCGTTTCCATCATTCGTTCCTTTCTACCGCCAGAAAAAATCAGGAAAGTTTTAGCAGGAAACAAAAAATATTCCGGCAATGTTTTGGCTTCACTTCTGGGAATAGTTACGCCATTTTGCACATGCTCGGCAATTCCGCTATTTATCGGATTTTTGGAAGCTGGTGTTCCCCTTGGCACAACATTTTCTTTTTTAGTGGCTTCGCCAATGATAAACGAAGTAGCTCTGGTTTTGCTATTCGGACTTTTTGGCTGGAAAATCGCAGCGCTTTATATCATCAGCGGCCTTATTATCGCTATCCTTTCAGGGATAATCATCGGGCATTTAAACGTAGAAAATCTGGTAGCGGATTTTATTTACAAAAACAAACTAAATGGACAAGTTCAATTGCCAGAGATGACCTGGAAAAAAAGAATCGATTATGCCAAAAATTACACTTTGGGAATAATTAAAAAAGTCTGGATATATATCATTATCGGAATCGGCATCGGCGCTTGGATTCACGGCTATGTGCCGACTGATTTTCTGGCCCAGTACGCATCTTCCGACAAGTGGTACGCGGTACCGTTGGCAGTTCTCATCGGCATTCCGCTATATTCCAACGCCGCCGGTGTCATTCCTCTGGTCGGAGTTCTATCCGAAAAAGGAGTATCGATGGGAACAAGTCTGGCTTTTATGATGGCTGTCACTGGACTATCGCTTCCGGAATTTATGATCTTGAAAAAAGTGATGAAAGTGAAGTTGATTGTGATTTTCGCCAGTATTGTGGGATTGGGAATCATTTTTACAGGGTATTTATTCAACCTGATCTTGAAATAGTATTTTTTCGTATAAACTTAATACGAAAACAGCGATCAAACGCCTGCCTGCCGGTAGGCAGGCTGTTTTTGTGTTTCGAAAGAATGAAATATAAAACCTTCAAAAATGTAATAAAACACAAGCAGCAGTGAATTAAATTAAAATTAAATTTATGTTTGAAATAGTTAGAACACTAGTAAATATCGTTTTTGGAGTTATTGAATTTTTACTTGCCCTTAGATTCATATTCAAATTCTTTGTGGTAAACATTAGCGCTCCTTTTGTGGCTTGGGTATACAGTGCAACAGCGGGGCTGGTCAGTCCGTTTGCCAGAATTGTTCCCAATTTGAATCTGGCGGGATTTGTCATCGACTTCACCACACTGGCCGCGCTTGTCGTATATTCCCTGATCGGCTATCTGATATTGGAAATATTTTCCTACACAGGCTCTAGATACAATCGGGCTTGATAAGTTTTTGGTATAAATAATTTTTAAAAAACAAAAATATGTTGTGGACAATAGCGGTGATCTTATTGATCCTATGGCTTCTGGGGTTCATTACTGCCAGTACTTTTGGCGGGTGGATCCATCTTCTTTTGGTCATAGCGCTGGTGGTGGTTGTCATTCAGCTCTTGCAGGGTCGGCGGGTTATGTAGAAACTCAAAAGATACGATAAAAACAGGGTAAAACCTGTTTTTTTGCGTTTTTGGGAATAATATGCTTAGATGGAAAAAATAATAAATAATCCATTTTCTACATTATGCTGAAAAAAACTTCCCGATATGTCTATTGGTGCTGGAAATCAGTTTGTGTCACGCTGTTCAGGAAAAAGCACGCCAGGCGGGATGTGATAGTTATATTTTCTTTCATTATCATTGTCGGACTGATTTTGGGAGTTGATTGGCATTTGGGGAAAAAAATAGAAAAAAAGGGTGTTTCACGAACAAATATCAAGGAGCCGCAGGTGACAGAACAGGATGAAGTGCAGAAAGAAGAAAATGATGTGGCGATCATCCAGTCGCATTTTGATACGTCTTCCTGGACGCCCTATCAAAATCTTTGGTACGGATTTTCACTCAAGTATCCGCGTGAATGGACTGACCCGGTGATAAAAAAACCAACAATAGGGGATATGTGGGAACAGAAAATAGAATTTCGTATGAATGAAACAAAAGTAGAAGATCCATTTGAAGGTTTTGATGTTGAAGTGTATAGCATTTCCCGAGTCAAAGAGGTTTCTAATACGGATGAATTTCCTAAACTGAAAAATTCAGAAATGTCGGGGGACGGACAATGCGCCAACATCGATGGCCATCTTTTGGAAACAGGCCAGTATCCTGCGGAAGAAATATATGTTCCAATTTCGGATGCCTGTTACAATGCGGCGTTATTTTTTACCAATACCCGCGGAAACTATATATATACCATCGCGCCAAAACTGAAAGAAGGAGCAGGATTGGCGGGCGACCCGGCTAAGGAAATTGCTTCACATATGCCGGAATTTTTCTCGGTCGCTCAAATGTGGAACCTTATTGATATTCAGCGGCCAAAACCGGCCATGCCTAAATCTGCTGCGCCTATGGCTAAACCAGCAGTCAACGCTCCTATGCCAGTATCCTATGACACGGCTGGCGGCCGTCTGGTCTGCGCTAAAAGTAATGATCACCCGGCAAAAAGCGATCAGCATAAAGGCAAGCATATGGATATGGAATGTTGTTTGGATCCGGACGAATATCCCAACCCGCACTGTTATTATCCGCCGAGCAAGTACGGGAAATATCTATAACTTTCCTAAAACCAGGTTTTAGGATTCATCAAAAAAAACCTCTGGAAACGGCGGTTTTTGCTTTCGCAGTTGACTTTCTGATGAAAATCTGCTATAAATAATAGTTAACAAATAAGCATTAATAAATCAGAAAAGACATGAATAAAAAAATATTTGATCTCATTATTATCGGCATTATTATCATCGGAGCGATCACGAGTTTTTTTATCTGGAAAAGTTTGACTAGTCGGCCAAGTTTTTCTCAAGATTCAGTAAAAAAGGGCAATATCACAGAAGTAATTAATCTGACAGGAAACGTCACGCCGCAAGACAAGGCGAATTTGAGTTTTGAAATCACCGGAAAAATTGAAAAAATATATAAACATACAGGTGATACGGTAAATCAGAATGATATCCTGGTGACGATGGCGAGCGATGATCTTCGCGCCGAGTATAATCAATCAGTGAGCTTGGCCAAAAGCGCCGAAGGAATTTTGAATAATTATAACGACCTTAAGGATAGAGAAAAATACAAACTCAAGGCATTAAAAGCTGATGATGCGGCTAAATATGATAAGAAAGCGCAGGAGGAACAGGTCGATGCCCAAAAATCCTTGATAGGATCGCAAGAAGATCAAGTGAGGGCTGCTTGGGATAATGTGGCAGCCAAAAAGGCACTTTTTGATCAAGCCACCTTGCGCGCCAATTTTTCCGGAACTGTTGCTCAAACAAACTTTGATGAGGGAGAAGTGGCTTCTGCTGGAACTCCGGTTTTGACACTGATAAATAACAATGCTTTTGAAATCGAAGCCATGGCCACAGAATTGGATATTAAAAATATCAAAATCGGCCAAAGCGGAAAAACTAAAACTCTGGAAAATCCGGATAAGCCCTATGACGTTCAAGTGACTCAAATTGATCAAGTGGAAACTGATACTAATGGCGTCCCGGCTTATAAAATTAAAATGGAAATACTAAATAATGACGGCTTACGTTCCGGCATGGCCGCCAGTGTCAATTTAGAAACGGCTCAAAAGAATAATGTTCTTCTGGCGCCGAAAGATTCTATTTTTCAGGACGGAAACGAAAAATATGTTTGGGTCGGTTTCGATGAAAAACGGGAAAAGCGCCAAGTGAAAACGGGAATATATGGTTCGGACGGCATGGTGGAAATTGTTTCTGGCCTCACCGAAGGCGAAAATATCTTAGTATTAAACAAATAACCATGGATAATAATATCAATCAAAATATGATAGAAAATAATAATGACGCGCATTCAGGTAAAAGAAGCCTCTTATATCTGGCCGTAGCTGGATTTTTGGTGGCAGGAATTGTCGTTGCTCTATATCTGGTCTTTTCGCAAAACGAGATCTATGTCGAAAAATCATTGATCGAAGCTACGCCAATCAATCTTTCCTCCCAAAATGGGGGAGTTTTGGAAAGGACAATGGTGAAGGCTGGTGACAATATTGGGGAAAATACGCCGGTAGCGCTGGTTGGAACGGAAATCGTGAAATCAAAAGAGGCGGGCATTGTGACGGTCGTCAACGAAAATATAGGAAAAAATTTCGCGCCGTCGGAGGCGGTAGTGACTATGGTTCGTCCGGAAGATTTGCGGGTAGTGGCGAGCATTGAAGAGGACAAAGGACTTTCTGATGTCAAAGTCGGACAAAAAGCAACTTTTACAGTTGACGCGTTCGGATCAAAAAAATTCCAGGGAATTGTTGATGAGATCAGCCCGACTTCGCGCCAGGGTGATGTCGTGTTCAATATTTCCACCCAAAGACAACTCAATGAATTTGACGTGAAAATTCGATTCGACCAAAAAGCTTATCCAGAGTTAAAGAATGGAATGTCAGCTAAATCTTGGATCTATAAAGATTAATGAATGAAAAGACTAAGAGTAATCTTCGTTGGTGGATTCTTCTGACCGTCATCATCGGAACTTTTTTAGGCCGTCTTGATCAAACGATTGTCGGTCTCGCTCTTCCAAAGATAATTGATGAATTTGGCATCACTGTCACGTCCGCCGGGTGGATATCCACTGCCTATATTTTGGCCAACGCGGTTTTTGTTCCGATCTGGGGAAAATTAGGCGATACCATCGGCCAAAAAAGAGTGTATATTCTCGGTTTCAGCCTTTTTATTGGTGGCTCCATTTTGGCTGGCGCGGCTTGGAATTTGGGGTCAATGATAGTTTTTCGTGTCATCCAGGCGATTGCCGGATCGGCCGACTACCCGACAGCGATGGCCATTCTCGCCATCACTTTTCCTGGTGGAAAAGAAAGGGCGCAAGCCATGGGTATCTGGTCTTCCGCTTTTGCCGCGTCTGCTGTTTTTGGCCCGCTCATCGGCGGGCCGATCATTGATAATTTCGGCTGGCGCTGGGTTTTTTATATTAACTTGCCGATCGGTGTCATCGGACTTTTGATGGCTCTCATTTTTATCGGCGAAAGTAAAAAAGAAGAATCTTTTGCCGGTTTTGACTGGTACGGTGCGCTGGCGCTTGGCGCTTCGCTTACTTCCCTGGTTTTAGTGCTCGACAAAGGTTTGGATTGGGGATGGCTGTCCGGCTATAGTCTTCTGTGCTATTTAGGGACTATTCTTTTTATGGCTATTTTTATCATGATCGAAAAAAGGCAACTCAACCCGATAGTTGATCTCAATTTTTTTAAAAACTCGGTCTTTGTCAGTGTCATAGCCAATAATTTTATAGTCTTCCTTTCTATGATGGGAGCGATTTTCCTTATTCCAATTTTCGCCCAAATTTATCTGGGACTCGACGCCACGCAAACCGGATATCTTTTTATGCCGATGGCAGGAGCTTTGCTTCTGGCTGCCCCACTTGGTGCCGCTCTCACTGGTCGCGTAAAATCAAACTATGTCATTATGGCCAGCACTTTTGTGGCCGCTTTTGGACTTTTTCTTTTCACTTTCCTTGATCCACGTTCCGGGTCTCTTAATATCATGATTCCGATGGGCATTATGGCTTTTGGAATGGGATTCGGGATGTCGCAAAGAACTAGCATTATTGCTTCCGCCGTACCTATTCAGGAAATAGGAAGTGCTTCATCTGTTTTAGCTCTGGCCAGAAATATTTCCGGCGCCTTTGGCATCGCTATTTTTGGCACTATTTTGCAGAATGCCACTTATTCATACATGTCTCAAACTGTTCAAAACAGTATTTTAAATATTCACACGCCGCAAAATGTCCAAACTTTTGTCGCCCTTATGATTTTGAAATCACAAGTTCTGGCTTATGACAGGGTATTCCTCATCGCCTCCATCACTCTTTTCATCGGCGCCATCGGCGCGTATTGGATAAAGGTTAAAGAAGAAGTAAAAGCGGAAGTGTATGTAGAATAGAAAAAAAGAGTTGTTGAAAAAACAGAAATAGGGCTCATGTCTGCCGGCAGGCAGGCTATTTTTGTTATATTAACTCTATTCTACCGAACAGCATTTTGTGCTATAATAAAAGTAATAAAAACGGGAATAAAAAACAAAAATAGAAAGGCAGGTGGATTATGAAAAAATTAGTAATTGCGCTAGCTGTCATAATTGTCATTGGTCTTTTGGGCTTTGCTGCCTACAAAGTGTTTTTGGCGCCGAAAGTGCCACAGGCTTTTATCGACTCGCATAATAAAATTGCCGGATTAGACAAAGAAGTAGAAGCGCTTTCTGACCCGAAGAATGTGCCTGATTTTGAAAAAATGATAAACGATAAGAATTATAACGGAGCAATCAAGGCAACGGATGACACATTGGCGACTGAAAACCAGGCGCTTGAAAAGTTGAAAGCCATCAACAGCGAACTGGCAACACTTAAAAGTTTGTCTGGCGAAGTTACCGATGCAAAGACTAAGGAAGCGGTCACGAAACGCATCACTCTTGGCGAAAAAGAAAATGCTACCAAAACCAAATATTTTATGATCAGAATTCAGATGCTTGAAAAAATGAAAGAGATGATAGCGCGTATCAATAAGGATGAGAAATTATTTACTGCTGCTGATGAAAAAGCGGTCAATGACATGTCAAAACAGATAGACGAGATAAAAAGCCAGGGAGATAAGGCGAAAAGCGATTTGGATGCCGCTCAAGTCCAGTATAAAACAGCGGAAAAAGAGTTTATGGAAGCAACCGGTCTGTCAGTAGCTAATTAGCAGCTTAGTTTGTCCGTATTCTTAATAAAAATTAATTACAATAAAATGAAAACAAAAAAAGTTTTAGTTTCCGTGATCTGTCTGGCTTCTTTTCTTTTCACTGCCCCTGCTTTTGCGGCAACAGCGAAATATTATACCCCGGCCAGCACTAAAGTGAAAAAGCATATGAGTGCCAAGACGCGGAATAAGATGAAGGAAAAATATTGTCTGTATTTAAGCAAGAGCTTCAATATTACAAAGTGTTCTCATATATATAAGTAGAAGGCATAAAATATAACATAAAACGCCTCCAGGGGCGTTTTTATGTTACATTTGCATTTTTGTAACGGGCGTGTATAATGGGGGTGAAAAAATGACACGCCAAAACAATAAATTTACACGAATTTTTTTAAAGGTCGTTCGTCAGTATGTGAAATATTATAACGACTGCTCTTTTAAGTTTTATTTTGACGATGTGGAATTGCGGCCGATCGGAAATAGTCCCAAAATAGTCGAAGTAAAAATAAAAAATGCCGAATCGGTATTCAAGCGGATTTTTATGGAAGGTTCTGTCGGGCTTGGCGAAAGCTATTGCGAAGGCCTTATCCAGGTTGATGACAAAGATTATAAAGAATTTTTCTTTATTTTCGTCCGTTCGCTTTATAATAAAAAACTTCTTTTCAGACTATCTCCAATCGATCTTTTTCATGTTTTCAATGCTTACTTTTTTTATCCTTCCTATGGCCGTGACAACCAAAGCGAAGCGATGAATGGCCATTATAGTTTGAGTGACTGGTTCGCAAATGAAGAAGATTCCAATGAATTCTATTTGCAATGGCTTGATTCTCCCTATATCCAATACAGTTGCGGAAAATGGGATGAGGATACAAAAACATTGGAAGAAGCGCAGATAAATAAATTTGAATTTTATGCCCGCAGGCTGGGCATCGATGAAAATTCCAAAGGAAAAACACTTCTCGATCTGGGTTGCGGCTGGGGCGGACTGATGTTCTATATGGCAGAAAAATACGGGATAAAATGTAAGGGACTGACACTATCTAAGGCGCAAGCTAAATATGTCCAAGCGCAAATTGAAAAAAGAAACCTCTCGGAACTGGTCAGTGTGGAGATAAAAAATATCCATGATCTGGAAGGAAAATATGACTACATTGCCAGTGTGGGCGTCATGGAACACGTGGATGATTTTGATGATCTATATAAAAAAATATCACAAGCGCTCAATAAGAACGGAGCAACTCTCATCCATGCCATGTTTCGCCGCGAGTATTTCCATCGTACCGATGCGTTTTTGTTAAAATATATATTTTTTAAGGGTCAATTCCCGTATCTGAAGAATAATTTGAAAATTTTTCGGAAGTATTTTAAATACGTCGACAGAAACGACCTGTCCGAGGTGTCCTATCCTAAAACGTTGCAATGCTGGTATGACAAATTTTGCGCTCATGAAACTGAAATCAGAAAATTGTTGAAGGAAAAAGGCCGATGTCAGGATATCGATTTTGCTATAAGAGTATTTAAACACTATTTAGTGCTTTCTTATTGCGGTTTATATGAAAAAGGATTGGTTTGCAATGTTCTGGCTAGAAATTAAGGTCTTTTTGTTAAGATTAATTTTGCTTTTATGTGAATAAAATTTAACCGCTAATTGTAATAAAAAGCAAGGATTAAATAAATCGACTATGGACAAAAAAATCAAAGTTTTGGGCATTGCTGGCAGTTTGCGATCAGGTTCTTATAATCTGGATACGCTAAGAGTTGCCCAAAAAATGGCTCCTGAGGAAATAGAAATTGAAATTTTTTCAAGGCTCGGAGAAATCCCGCCTTTCAATCAGGACGAAGAGAATGATCCGGTTGAAGCCGTGCACGAACTAAAAGAAAAAATCAAAGCGGCTGACGCCATTCTTTTTGTCACTCCGGAATATAATTATTCGGTTCCGGGAGTATTGAAAAATGCCATCGATTGGGCTTCGCGACCATATGGGCAAAATGTTTGGGAAGGAAAACCGGTAGCGGTTATAGGAGCGTCCATTGGGGCGATAGGAACAGCTCGCGCGCAATATCATCTGCGACAGATTTTCGTGTTTTTGGATATGCACCCGCTCAACCGTCCGGAAGTGATGATTGGTAACGCCCAAGAAAAATTTGATGAGAAGGGGAATATTATCGATACTCACACGAAAGAAAAGATAGAGGAACTTCTGGCAGCTCTAGTTTTATGGACAAAAAAGTTTAATAAATAACTAGTGGGTGTAAATAATTTTTTCTATTTGGCAGGCTAACTTCTGTTT
Organism: Parcubacteria group bacterium; assembly: GCA_041661275.1. Lineage (GTDB taxonomy): Bacteria > Patescibacteriota > Minisyncoccia > Moranbacterales > UBA2206 > JBAZUU01. The sequence continues at coordinate 42,988 of JBAZUU010000006.1, forward strand.
TTAAAAGTAAAAAAAGGCAGCGGGGGAGCTGCCTCGGAGGAGCAGGAATATTAATAATAGGTTTGATAATACCCTGCTAATGAATACTTCGCACGCGCTTCTTTTTTTGGAGCTGTGAAAAAAGTCAAGTTGAATGAAATAATCTAAATTTACGCCGTAATAATCACAGAAAAGGTTCCCAAACCCGAAAAAATCAGGAGTGCAATCTAACTTGCGACAAAGAGAAGTTCCCATTGCCACCAGAGCTAACTCCATTTTTTTCCGGATCTTTGGTTTTCTGGCAACTGTCGGTAGTTCGAGCAAGCCCCTATCTCTGGTGATTGGCAGCTGCCAGCCAGAATGATATTTTTTGAGGGCATCCAGAAATCCGGAGTTGTCTTCCAGCTTTGGATAATAAATCATTAATATCTCGAAGCCGTTGCTTTGGTGTGGTCTTCTTCTCATTTTTCCTCCTTCCTGTATGAAAACAAAGAACATAATACCTCTGGTCATTGCCAAGGAAATTATATGGTAGCACATTTATCTAGAATTGTCTACCGGAAAATATTTTTCTCCTGACTTGTATAAATTATTGTGCTAGACTATATAGGAATGAGAAATAATTTATGAACATCATTGAAGTCAAAAATCTAACCAAGAAATTTGACGATATTACTGCCGTAAATGGCATTTCTTTTGACGTAAAAAAAGGAGAGATCTTTGCTTTTCTTGGGCCAAATGGAGCAGGGAAGTCCACGACCATAAAAATGCTCATTACGCTTCTTGATCCGACTGCCGGGAGCATCATGGTTAATGGTTATAATCCGGAAAAAGATTCCAATGATGTCCGCCGGTCTATTGGTATTATTTTCCAGGATCCAAGCCTGGATGACGAGCTGACCGCTTGGGAAAATTTGGAATTTCACGGTGTCCTCTACGGTGTCCCCAAAAAGATTAGACGTGAGAGAATTGAGCAGTTACTGAGTTTTGTGGAGTTGACTGATCGCCGAGATGATCTTGTCAAAGAGTTCTCCGGCGGAATGAAAAGAAGATTGGAAATAGCAAGAGGTCTTCTTCATCACCCAAAAATATTATTCTTGGACGAACCGACGCTCGGTCTTGATCCGCAAACAAGAAATCATATGTGGAGTTATTTGCAAGATCTCAACAGCAAAGAAGGTACAACTATCTTTTTTACTACGCACTATATGGAAGAGGCGGAAAAGATTGCGAGGCGCATTGCTATCATTGATCATGGAAAAATAATTTCATCTGGCTCATCCGAAGAACTAAAAAAAGAAACTAATTCCGCCAGTCTGGAGGAAGCGTTTTTGGCTCTTACCGGAAAAACTATCCGGGATGAAGCGGCTGGTCCGCAAGATCAAATGCGGATGAGAAGGCAAGCGTGGCGAAGGTAACTTTTTTGGATTTATGCATATGAATACAATATATATACTCTGGCTCCGACAACTCAAAAGATATTTCCGTTCCCGTTCCCGGATGATCGGTTCTTTGGGCCAACCCATTTTGTTTTTGCTGGCTCTGGGATATGGCTTCGGTCCGGTTTTTCAAAAGGCCGGGCAGGGGAACTATCTGGAATTTCTGGCGCCGGGAGTGATCGGTATGAGCATAATTTTCACGGCTATTTTTTCCGGCATAGAAATTATTTGGGACCGGCAATTCGGATTTTTGAAAGAAACCCTGGTGGCGCCGGTGTCCCGGCTCAATATTATGATCGGCCGGACTATTGGCGGAGCGACGGTGGCGACCGGGCAGGGAGTGATCGTTTTTTTCATCGCTATGATTGCCGGATTCAGGCCGGTTAATTATTATATGATACCCATGGCCTTTCTTGTCATGGCTCTCATTGCCCTCCTTTTTACCGCTCTTGGAACAGCTATCGCTTCACGCCTGGAAGATTTCCAGGGATTTCAACTCATTATGAACTTTTTGGTGATGCCGCTTTTTTTCCTTTCCGGCGCCCTTTTTCCGCTGACCGGACTTCCTAAGGCGATCGCCATTATTACCAGGATTGATCCGCTGACTTATGGCATTGACGCACTTCGCGGTTTTCTCATCAGCGTTTCCTATTATAGTATGACTTTTGATATCATCATTCTTTCAGCACTTACCGCGCTTTTTCTTCTTGTCGGCAGCTATCTTTTTTCTAAAATCCAGATCTAGCTTAGTATTGAAAAATGCCCATTGAAATTTCAGATAAAAAATTGATTGAAGAATTTTTAGCCGGGGATGACGCGAGTTTTTCGGTATTGCTCCAAAGATATCTAAAACCGGTATATAATTTTGTCTATCAGTTGACAGGGGACAGATCAGCCGTTGATGATATAACCCAGGAGACTTTTATCAAGGCTTGGAAAAATATCAAAAAATTTGATTGCGATAGAAATTTTAAAACCTGGATTTTTACCATCGCCAAGAATACCGCCTACGACCATAATAAAAAGAAAAAGACGATCCCCTTTTCCCGATTTATGAATGAGGAGGGGAATAGCATACTTTCCGAAATAGAAGAAGACAAAATTTTACCCGACGAAATTCTCCACCGGGCGGATCTGGCGCAAGAGCTTGAAGAAAAGCTGGAACAAATCCCCGTCCCCTATAAAATAATTTTAACTTTACATTACAAAGAAGACTTGAGCTTTCAGGAAATTTCTCAAATTTTGGGGAAGCCATATAACACCATCAAAAGCCAGCACACCCGGGCGCTCAAAGCCTTGAGAAATGTTTTGGTTGACAAGCGCGTCTAATGCGGGTTTTATCTCGTATAAATAGCATGAACAGGTTAAATCAAGCATTTAAATCCATAAAATCCATAGAACCGCCAGTCATACTCCAAGCGGCGATTTTGTGCAATATAAAAAAGGCTAAAGCCAGGCAGATAAGGCAAGAATTAGTGTTTTCCGAAGTGGGTCTAATCAGCTCAATTCTGGCTATTTTTTATACCTTTTTTGCCTTCGGCCAGACTCTTTTGAAATCGGAATTTTGGAATATGATGTCCCTGTCTTTTACCGATGCCGGGGTAGTTCTGGCTAATTGGCATGATTATCTTTATTCTATGATGGAAACTTTTCCGGTTCTAACGCTGGCTATTATTTTGTTGCCGATTTTTGTTTTGCTTGTGTCTGTTAGCTCCTATCTTAATTTAAGTAATAAAAATAATTTTAAGCATACCCATCCCGGAGTGTGCGCCTAATCTTAAATATATGAACGAACTAATCAGATCCAAAAAATTCAAGATTGCCTCAATGATTATCGGGGGAGTAATCATTGTCCTTCTGATTTTCGCCGCCGGAGTGTCAGTCGGAATCCATAAGGCCAGATTTTCCTATAAATTCGGAGAAAATTATGAGCGGAATTTTATGGGGCCGGAGCGAGGGATGATGAGGGGTCCTTCCGATTTTATCCGCGGTATGGAAGGACGCGATTTTCGCAATGCCTATGGAATTGCCGGTAGTATCGTTTCTATCGCGGATAATAATATTGTCGTGAAAGACCGGGATAATAAAGAAAATACCATAACGGTCAGCGACAAAACCATCATCAAACGCGGAAGAGATGATATAAAAATAACCGATCTTAAAAATGATGATCGTGTCGTTGTTATGGGAAAACCTGGCGATAATGGCACCATAAATGCTGATCTTATCAGAGTCTTTGATAATAATAATTCACCAGACGGACAAAACTAATATGAAAAAAATACCGGAAATAGCTAAAAATAAAAAGTATATAGCTGTTCTAATTTTAATACTAATAATCGGGGGATATTATTGGTATTCAAAAAGCAAATCAAAAACCGGCCAGACGCAATATGTGACAACAGTGGCAGAAAAGGGAACTCTTACCACTTTTGTTAGCGCGTCAGGGAGTGTTATCGTAGATCAAAGCTCAAACATTGATCCGACAATCACCGGGACAGTGGCCAATCTCGCGGTTAGTATTGGCGATAAGGTGACGAAAGGGCAGTTGCTTTTTAATATCGTCAATAATGACTTGAGCGTCAGCGTGGCCAAAGCCAAGTCTTCCCTGGAGTCATCTGCCAACTCAATTGAGTCAGCCAGGGTGCAGGTAAAATCCGCCAAGGCTGATCATGCTGATGCTGAAAAATCAGGCTCGGGAGTATCTACTGCCGGAAAAGCGGTACTCAAAAGAAAAGTTGACTTAGCCGAGGATGGTGTGACGGCGGCTGAAAAAAGTTATCAGGCGACTTTGGCGGATTATAATAATACTTTGTCCGATGCTGCCAAGAGGAATGTGACTTCTCCGATTGACGGGACAGTCAACTCTATAAACGTAAAAAACGGCGATGACTTGAGCAAACTTTCTTCCGGCAGTTCCCGCACGGTGCCGATAATCATCGGGGACTTAAGCACCCAAAAAGCCCAGGTACAGGTCAATGAAGTGGATATTTCCAACGTCCAAATAGGCCAAAAAGCCACACTGACATTTGATGCCCTTCCTGATTTTACAGCCACTGGAAAAGTGGAAAAGATGGATTCTCTTGGGACAACCACGCAGGGCGTAGTGACTTACAATGTGACGATTGCTTTTGATTCACTTGATCCCAGAATAAAACCGGATATGAGTGTGACAGCAGACATAATCACCACTGTCAAACAAAATGTTATTATTGTTCCCAACAGCGCGGTGAAAACGCAAGGCGGAAGCAGCTATGTCGAGGTATTAAACAGCGGAAATACGCCTACTCAAGTTAATGTTCAAACGGGAACTTCTAATAATACCGACACCGAGATAACGAGCGGACTGAATGTTGGAGATAAAGTCGTGACGCAGACTGTCAATCCAACTGCGACTACCGGTGCTACCACATCATCTTCCAGAAATTCCGGCGGCGGCAACGTAAGGATTCCGGGAGTCGGAGGATTTGGACGTTAATCTAAATTATCAGATTGCCAAATGATCAATTGCAAAAATCTTACTAAAATATATCATAATGGCGACGTGGAAACGGTGGCTCTTAATGATGTTTCCTTTCAGATTGAAAAAGGTGAATTTGTTTCCATCATCGGCCCGAGTGGCTCGGGAAAATCAACACTGATGCATATCCTTGGCGCGTTGGACACCCCGACTTCCGGTCAATATCATCTTGACGGAAAAGAAGTTTCGCGCCTCAATGATGATGAACTTTCAGACCTGCGAAAAAATAAGATCGGTTTTGTTTTCCAGTCATTTAATTTGCTTCCCAGAACAACAGTCCTTAGAAATGTCATGCTTCCTCTTCTTTATACAGATAGTACCGGCGAAGAGCGAGAAAAACGGGCCCGGGAAAGCTTGAAATATGCTGGAATGGAAGAAAATAAATTTATGAATCTTTCCAACCAACTCTCCGGCGGACAGATGCAGAGAGTGGCTATTGCCCGATCGCTCATAAATAATCCCTCCATAATCCTGGCTGACGAACCGACCGGAAATCTTGATACCAAAACCAGCCACTTGGTTATGAAAGCTTTTCAGGAACTTAATGACAAGGGACATACTATTATTCTCATAACCCACGAAATGGATGTGGCTGATTATGCCAACCGGATAATCCATATTCGAGACGGAAATATTGAAAAAGATGCGCCTAACAAACCCAATGATCACATAATTGCTTAAAAATATGGTCTTTATAGATCTGCTAAAAGAAACCCTTTGGTCGCTCACCGGAAATAAAGTAAGATCCAGCCTTACTATTTTAGGTATCATCATTGGAATCGCTTCGGTCATCACTATGGTGGCCATTGGACAGGGCGCGCAAAAATCCATTGCAGCCAGTATTGAATCCATCGGATCTAATCTCATTCTGATTCAGCCGGGCTCTGAACGAATCGGCGGAGTAAGCCAGGGCGGGGGCAGTTCACAGACACTTACTATGGAAGACGCCGATGCCATAAAAAACGAAGTTCCTAACGTGAAAGCTGTCGCTCCAGCAGTCACCACTAGAAAACAGGCAACTGCTAACGGTAATAATACCAATACGCAAATAATAGGATCTACTACCGACTACACTACGGTCAGGAATGTTACCATAGACACCGGTTCATTTTTTACCGATCAGCAAATTGCCAGCTCTGCCAAAGTGGCGGTTTTGGGGCCGACAGTCAGGGATGATCTTTTTGGAGCTAACGCCAACCCGATTGGGCAATATATAAAAATCAACAATGTCCAGTTTCAGGTAATAGGCATGACAGTGTCCAAGGGCGGAACAGGATTTTCCAACCAGGACGATGTGATATACATTCCCATAACCAGCGCCGAACATTATATAGTGGGAGAAACGACCTATGTCAATAACATCAGTGTTTCGGCCGTCGATCAAACTTCCCTGGATTCAGTTCAGAGTCAAATTTCTGATTTGCTTCTTGCGCGGCACAAGATATCCGATCCGACCCAGGCTGACTTTAGTTTGATCAACCAGAGCGATATAATCGCCACCGCTTCTAGCGTCACCGGGACATTTACCACGCTTCTGGCTTCCATTGCCGGAATATCTTTGCTTGTCGGTGGTATAGGTATTATGAATATGATGCTTACCACCGTCACCGAAAGGACGCGCGAGATCGGTCTGCGAAAAGCTGTAGGCATAAAAAAAACATATATAAATATGCAGTTTTTGTCTGAAGCGGTCGTCCTGACTTTTTTGGGCGGAGTAGCCGGCGTCATTTTGGGGATGATTGCTTCTCGCGTGGTCACTTATTTTGTGAGCAGTCTGACCACCAGCATTTCTCTATCAGCCATCCTTCTGGCTTTTGGAGTGTCCGCCGGCGTGGGAATTATTTTCGGATTTTATCCGGCGCGTCGCGCAGCTAATCTTAGCCCGATTGAAGCGTTGCGATATGAATAAACAAAAAAGATGAGACGCATAATTGAGAAACACAAATTACATTGGTCTAAAAAATCGTTTACCTGGAGCACAGCTTTAGGGTTTACGTTATTGGCGCTTAGCCTGTTTGTTAATTATTTTGCCAATATTTATACCACTAGCCGTGCCAGCAATGCCGTGACCGATATAATTTTGGACAATATTCCGGTATATAACGTGAATTTTATTTTTCTTGACGGTTTTGCCATATTTTGGGCATTTGTAATATTTTTAATGGTTCTTTATCCCCAAAAGATGCCGTTTACCGTCAAGAGTATCGCGGCGTTTATTCTGATAAGATCGATTTTTATTTCTCTCACTCATTTAGGCATTCCTCCCAACCATTCTTTTCTGGAACAAAGCGACGCGCTCCATTACACCACTTCCGGCAATGATATGTTTTTTTCTTCCCACACCGGACTACCTTTTCTTATGAGTCTGGTTTTTTGGAACAATAAAAAATTAAGATACATATTCATCGGCGTCTCTTTGTTTTTTGGTGTCAGCGTTCTTCTCGGCCATCTTCACTATTCTATTGACGTTTTTGCCGCCTTTTTCATCACTTATGGAATTTTCCATATCTCCCGGGAATTGTTCAGGAAAGATTATGAATTGGCGGAGGAAGTTTAGATTTTTTAATAACTATTAACTAAAATATATGAACAACAAAATCATCACAGCGGTATTGGTCATAGTATTCGCGGCCGGCGGATTTTATGGCGGTACGGTTTATGAGAAAAAAAGCCTGATTTCTCAAGGCTTGCTTAGAAATGCCAGTGGCGCTCGCGGGCAAGGCGGAAATTTTAGTGGCGGTCAAAATGGCCAGGGAACGCCTGGCGGACAGGGACGAAATACGGGCGGACAAAACAGGAATGGCGGCGGGGGATTCGCAACCGGGCAGATAATTTCTAAAGATGACAAAAGCATCACAGTGAAAACCCAGGATGGCGGATCGAAAATTATTTATTTTTCCAGTTCTACGACAGTGGGAAAATCCGTCAGCGGATCCAGCTCTGACCTCGATACTGGACAATTCGTGATGGTTAATGGCACGACTAGCTCTGATGGCAGTATCGCCGCCCAAAATATCCAAATCCGCCCAGACCAACCGAATCAGCAGTAAACCCTACAAAAACACTTCAAGTATCCTGCAAACAGCCATAGAAATATCTATGGCTGTTTGGTGGTAGTAAGATAATGCGGGAACAGGGTATAAACATTAAATATCTCGATTATGACAAAAACCATCAAAAAATTTTTACTCTCGGCTTTTGTGATCATTTCTTCTGTTTTTTATGTGCTTTTCCAGCGAGTGGGAAATGGGCCAAATTTTTCCAATAACACAGGAGCAGGACTTGCCACTAGAAATTCCATCTCTCAAAATTCCAGTCCTATGGTTTCTGCTAATGCTAACTATAAAGACGGCCAATACACGGGAACATCGGCCGATGCTTACTATGGCAATATTCAGGTCAAAGCGGTCATCCAAAACGGAAAAATAACGGATGTCCAGTTTTTGGATTACCCGCAAGATAGAAGGACATCCATTTCTATAAATACTAATGCTATGCCAATCCTGAAGCAGGAAGCGATCCAAGCGCAAAGCGCCAATGTGGATATAGTCACCGGCGCCACTGATACCAGTCAGGCTTTTCAGGAATCTCTGACCTCCGCTTTGAATCGGGCAGTCTAATGTTATGAAAGAAACAAAAATCATAATGGGTATGCCCATTACGGTGGAAATTAGAGATAAGAATGTCGATGCGGAAATTTTCAGGAAAGTTTTTTCCTATTTCCAACACGTTGATGAAAAATTCAGTCCCTTCAAAGACACTAGTGAAGTGACGCTTATAAACGAAGGGAAAATAGGGGAGAGCGAAAGGAGTGAAGAGATGAAGGAAATTTTCCACTTATCGGAAGAAACTAAAAAAATAACTGACGGATATTTTGATGTTATATCGCCTGAAGGAAAATATAATCCGTCAGGCCTGGTGAAAGGTTGGGCGATTTATAATGCCGCCAAGACAATAAAAGAAGCGGGATTGGAAAATTTTTTTGTCGATGCCGGAGGAGATATTGAAGCGCGTGGACAATATTGGAAAGTGGGCATCAGAAATCCTTTCAAAAGAGAGGAGAATGTCAAAATTTTATATATAAAAGATATGGGCGTGGCCACTTCCGGAACGTATATCAGAGGCCAACACATATATGATTCTAAAAATAATAAAAAAACGATCAGTGAAATTTTGAGCCTCACAGTCATTGGGCCGAACATCTATGAAGCCGATCGGTTTGCCACAGCCGCTTTTGCCATGGGAGAAAAGGGAATAATGTTTATCGAAAAACTCGATGGTTTTGAAGGATATATGATAGATAAAAATGGCCTGGGAACCGAAACGAGCGGATTTGAAAAATACGCTAAACCAATATTATGATGGAATTTATCGACAACTATCTCAATCGTACGACAATGTATCGCCTGGTGCTTCACTATCTGGCGTTCCTTTGGGTATGCGCCTTTGTTTTGAGTATTTTTGGTCTTTTGCCCTATGCTCCCGGCGCGCTAATTCTGTCTACCGCTTTTATTATCGCTGTGTCCTGGATGACTAACACGATTTTTTCCCTAATTTACAAAACTCCCACCAATCTGGAATCTGTATATATAACGGCGCTAATTTTAATTTTGATCATCACTCCTCCCGGTCCGACTAGCGGCCTTTCCTATCTGGCGTATCTCGCTTTTGTTTCCGTTTGGGCGATGGCCGGAAAATTCATCTTATCCATCGGGAAAAAACATATTTTCAATCCAGCAGCTCTCGCTGTCGCGCTCGCCGCCCTTCTTGTCGGCCAGAGCGCCAGTTGGTGGATCGGCAGCGCCTATCTTTTTCTTCCCGTTCTTTTGGGAGGATTGCTTATTGTTCGGAAACTAAGAAGAAAAGATTTGGTGATAAGTTTTCTATTTGTCGCCTTTTTATCAATTTTTATATCAGGCTTATTAAAAGGAACAGCGGCGATAGATATTCTTCAAAAGGCTCTTTTTCATTCTCCACTTCTTTTTTTCGCTTTTATTATGCTTACGGAACCGCTCACCACTCCGCCGACAAAAATGGGAAGGATTTTCTATGGCGCGCTGACCGGATTTATTTTTGCTCCCAATTTTCATATCGGTTCTTTCTTTTTCACACCGGAATTAGCCCTTCTCACCGGCAACATTTTCTCATATCTTATCAGTCCCAAAGAAAAATTGCTTCTTACACTCAAAAAAATAATTCCAGTCGGTTTTGACATGTATGATTTCGTTTTTGTGCCGGATCAAAATATCCGTTTTCGTCCCGGGCAATATTTGGAATGGACATTGAGTCATGAAGATCCTGATAATAGGGGCAATAGAAGATATTTTACCATCGCTTCTTCTCCTACTGAAGAAGATTTGCGGATGGGAGTCAAATTCTATCCGGAATCCAGCAGCTTCAAACGAGCGCTTGGGAATATGAAAACAGGCGATAGCATCATCGCTTCGCAACTTTCTGGTGAATTTGTTTTGCCAAGTGACAAAAATAAAAAACTGGTTTTTATCGCCGGTGGAATCGGCATTACTCCATTTCGCAGCATGATCAAATATCTTCTGGACCACGAGGAGTCGAGAGATATTGTTCTTTTTTATTCTAATAAAAAATTAAACGAAGTAGCTTATAAAGATATTTTTGATGAGGGTCAAAAACGATTAGGCATTAAGACGGTTTATTGCCTGACCGACAAAAATCAAAAACCGGCTCTCTGGTGTCGACTCGGACGCATCGATGCTGATCTTATCAGGATGGAAGTACCCGATTACGAAGACCGGTTATTTTATATTTCTGGTCCACATGCTATGGTGGATGCCTTTTCTGAAACACTCACACAAATGGGGGTCAGGAAAAGCAATATTATCGTTGATTTCTTCCCGGGTTTTGTGTAGACTTTACATATATCCGGAAAAAAGATGAAAAAATATCTTTTTATTTTAGTTTTTTTAGGAATGCCTTTTCTAGCATTTCCTTCTTTTGTTTTTGCCCAAGACTATGATATTTATGTAGATTCTAGTTATTCTGGTGATGATTCCGATGGCAGTTCGGGAAAGCCGTTTGCAAAATTAGACAAGGCAGCAGAAAAAGCGATGGAAAATTCTTCCGGTTCGCGTGATATTTATGTTAGAAATGGCACTTACGGGGAAGCGAAAATTGGCAGTTCGGTCAAACTTTTTGGCCAGAGCAAAAAGGTGAAAATAAAAGGAACTCTTGCTATGTCTAACGGAACACAACTGGATAACTTGACGATTTTTGACGGGTCGCCGGCAATTTTGGCTGAGAAGAATGCTGATGTGACGATTAAGGATTGCGATGTCGAAGGTTTTGGCGGTATTGGTATTCAGGCGAGTCCTGGAAATGGAAAAATAATTGTCAAAAATTCCGTCATTCATGGAGGGTCTGGCAAGGGATTTTATATCCAGGAAGGGAGAAAAATGGAGATAACAAACAATAGTATTCACGACAATAAAGAAGAGGGTCTTGACGTGAGAGCTAGGACAAGTGGGATCATTTCCGGTAATGAAATTTATGGTAATAGCGAAAGCGGGATAGAGTTCATTATTGGCAGTTCTAAATTGCAAATAACTGGGAATACGATCAAAAGTAACGGTGCCAGCGCCATTGCTAGTCAGTTTTATTCCGGAGCGAAAAAAGACGGAAAGATTATAATCAAAGGGAATGTTCTAAATAAAAACAGGAAATATGCTCTGGATTGCGCCATTCCCAGTGGAGGCGACCCGCCGCCGAATTATTGGACAGAGTCTATAGATTTTTTAGAAAACACCATTGAAGGAAATAGGATTGATCCTGTCAGCGACTTCTGCCATATCATAGAAGCGGTCGACAAGGAAAAGGAAGAAGAGGATAATAAAATTTCGGAAATCAAAGATGAAAATGTTAATGAAAATTTTATCGAAGAAAATCTTGATGTAGCTGTTGAGGAAGAAGTGAAAATGACGCTGGAAAGTATTTATGAAGCACAAAGCAAAAGAGAGCCGGTGCTAAACGAGCACATCTCTATGCTTGAATCGAGGAGTTCAGTCCTTGTTTTTTTGATAGGCCCCGACTATTCTAATATAGATATCGCCTGGAAAAAAATAGAAGAAATGCAAGTTGATAGGCAAAGACTTTTTGAGTTGCTTGTGAAGACTAAAACCGAAGATAATAAGGAATTGCTGAAAGAGAAAATAGGCGAGATGAGTGATATCATCAACGCGAAAAAAAGTATAACATTAGAACAAAGAAATAAGTTTAGTCTTTTTGGCTGGGTTTCAAAAATGCTCTTGACCCCGTCAGAAATCGGTCGAATTTTTCATTCAGTCAGATTTCTGCAAGATGGAGCAAGCAAAGCGCGCGACATTTCGCCACAACGTATCCGAATATGAGAGGTTTGACTATTTTTGCCTGAATTCATCTTCCGTCAAATTGGCTTGGCGCAAAATTGATTTAAAAGTCCCAAAAGGAATTTCTTTCCGTCCAGCCGGAACTATCACGGTCAATGTTGGGCTTCCGGTTTTCCTGAATTTGGCATGACTGCCTTTTTGTGAAATATAAACAAAGCCCCGTTTATGCAGGACTTTGATGATGTCAGAAGATGAATATAATTTAGGCATGACAGATAGATAGTTTTACAAGTTCCGGCTTTTCAATTTTGGTTACTTTTGGAACTTTAACATCATCAAAATACAATTCCAATGCTTCGTCTAAAGCGCATAACGCTTCCTTTTTTGTTTTACCAAAGCTGGAAACATCCACATTCAAACACTGGGCAACATAATAATTTCCCTCTTTCCAGACTACACTTTTTAAATCAATTTTGCGCATAAATTTATTGTTTCTATGACATAATACTGCCATAATGGCAAAAATATGTCAAATTTGCCTGCCTGCCTATGGCGGGGGTAAAAAATGAAATTCAAGTCTAGAAAATACAAAAGTGAATTTCATTTTTTCCTCATATTCGGTGTTGTGCGATGTGTCGCTGCACGTTTGTTAAGTTGGGCTTTGTTTGTTTCGCAGCCCAAATCGCATAGCTGCGCATTCTGCAAGATGGAGCGGAGCAAAGCGACGCGACATTTTGCAGAACGTTAGGCATATCCGAAGTTTTTCTGAAGCGTAGCGTAAGAAAAATTTGGGAGAGAAAATTTTGCTTTCCTTAATCTATTATAAAGTGTAAAATTTTTGAACCGGATATGCCTTGTTATGTGATGTAAAATTCTTTCTTTTTTCTTTTTTTAACTTTGCTTTTATTCTAAATGATAAATAAGTTTTTTTGTTTTTGATTTTGGGCAGAGGGGTAAGGGGTGAATGCCCAAAATCAAAAACTCCTCATTGTCATTTTAATATTCGATAAATTTCAGCAAGCAAAACATCGAGATCATTTGTAAAATCTACTTGATTAGAATTTGGTAAAACTTCTTTTTTCCTAATCTGTGTGTGTAAATGTGAATCAGAAATTTTTCGCGATGAATTTTCTAAATTTTTCATTGAATCCTTAAAGCTTTTGCTACCAAAGTTATTAGCCACCTCAGTAAATGTATTTTTGTCAAAAACAGGCGGAACATGGTCAATAATTGCACGAACAAGCATTGCGGTTGATAAGTATAACTCGTAATGGAAGGTTGTGTTTAACTCTTCACAAAATCGTATTAGCTTTGAGATATCGAATAATGTGACCCTAAGTGATTTCAAATCTGCAATCCTTTTAGGATTAACATAATTATATGTACCAGCTTTAGACGTTGCTTTTTTGGTTGTAATTTTTTTGGCGGAATTTAAGGTTAATTGATTACGTCCATTTTCCATCAGCTTATATCCTTCTGAATTTTTATGCGTCGCCTTTTTATCGTTTTTTAGAGCATATTCAACACCTTGACGCGTAACGGTAATGCCTAAATTATTAATCAAGTAATCCGTAATTTCTTTTGTGGAAAATCGTTGTTTATCTTCGCGCTCCAATTCGCTCATCACCCAAAACACCTTATGTTTTAGTGCCTTAGTATTGTGAGGGTTAATTTTGTCAATGGATTGATACATTTTATTTTCGTATAACATATTCCCATCTAGCCTTACCTTTGCCGGTGGATGGTATTCTCTTTAATATTTTTTTATTAGAAACAAAACCAGTTCTCACCGTTGCATCAATGACACGATCGTCGTGAAATTTTACTTCTTGTTTTAATTTTTTTGAAATTTCTTGTATCGTTTTAGGCGTGTCGAAAAACCCACCATTAACTAATTCCTGTATGTCTTTCCCTATGCCTTTTGTTGATTGGCGTTTGCTCTTGCCTGGTGCATTTTTCATCTTTGCGCCATTCTCTTCTCTGGTGGAAAGTTCGTCAAGAAAAATTTCAATTTTATGAGGCATAATCTGATAAACGCCCCGCTCTGTTTTTTTTGCAAAACCAGATTTTACAATCTTTGAAAGTCGGGAGCCTATCGCCTCCGTGCTTTCCTGAACTATTTTTTGTATCTCTGAAAGGGTGGCATTTGATTGTATGTTGCTGTCAAAATTATGAGCTATGAACCTAACAGCTAAGCAAAGTTTTATTTTTTCATCAGATGGAAGATTGTGATTTTCTATTAAAATCTGTCCATTCTTAGCAATTTTTGCATATTTTAAAGCTTTTTCAGCATATTTTTGCACCTTTTCTTTTGTATACTCGTCCTCATCAACAATGAAGCTATTTTTTATATCTTTTTCATTTGTCATAATCGTTTAATTAGTGTTAGATGGATAATACACTAATTCTAAGGCAATACATAATTATTGTCAAGTATTAAATTTTATATTATATGTAATATGAAAAAAACAGCTTGTTTTATGCTGTTTTTATCTTATAAATGTGTCTAAGAATATTTGATTTTTGTTTTGGTTTTTGAGTAGAGGGGTCAGGGGCGAATGCCCAAAATCAAAAACTCCTTAATTAGGTTATACATCATTTGTGTATTTCTAGAAAGTTGTGTATACTAGAGTTAGCAGAGAAATATTTATATATACAACTATGAACATTATTTATAATGAAGATTGCATGAGTGGTCTAGACAAGATTGATGAAAATTCAATTGATGTTTGTATTACTGACCCACCCTATAATTATGAATTCATCGGGCATAAATGGGATTTTGAAGAAATTCAAAGACGAATAGGCCGTGTCCAGAATTCTAGCACCCTCGTTAAGCATATTCCCTATGGAAGTGGCCTCGCTGGCGGAGTAAGAAACCCGAGGTGGTACGAAAAAAATGCAAAGAATGTAAATGATTATAGAGACTGGACTCAAAAATGGGGCGAGAAAGTTTACAGAGTACTTAAGCCAGGGGCTTATATTTTAGTATTCAATAGTTCACGAACTATCGCTCATGTGCAAGTAGCGCTTGAACAAGTGGGTTTTTATGCGCGAGATATTATTGTTTGGAAAAAAAATGCAGGGATTCCGAAAGGAATAAATCTAGCAAAGAAGTTAAAAAAAGATGGCTACAAAGACGCTGACAAATGGGAAGGTTGGCATAGTTGTTTTAGAAATGAATGGGAAGCGATTGCATTGCTTCAGAAACCTCTTGAAGAAAATTATCCAACTACAATTAAAAAATGGGGTGTTGGCGTATTGCATACTGTAAATGGTTCAGGGGGCTTTAAATCAAATGTATTTGAAAATATTGCAAGAGGTGAAAAACAGGATTTTAACATGCATTGCACTGTAAAACCAACATCTCTCATAAAACAACTCATCGAGTTGACTGTACCACTAGAAAAAGACAGGATAATACTCGATCCTTTTATGGGTTCAGGCACCACCGCAGTTGCAGCACTAGAATTGGGAGTTAAATATTTAGGTTATGAGATAGTACCTGAATATAAGAAAATAGCAGAAGATAGAATCGCGAAGCTAAAAAGTACATAGAATTATTACAATCTTGAAATATGATGTTCTTCTTTTACTCGTAGTAGATATTTTTCTATATCAAAGCCAGTTTTTTCTTCAATGTAATTTAAACAATCCTTTCCTACAAAAAGCTGCCAACCACCAACCTTACATGCTGTTATTGCAGCAGAAAGATTGTCGTCTCTTAAAATTAACAAAACAGGATTATATCCCTGGTCTCTTAAAAATTTTCCATACTTTTTAAATTTTTTCAGGGTGCCAGAATCACCAGACCCAATTCGATATTTTGTATCAATTGCATCTTTACCAATAAATAAATCAGTTGGCTCATCGCCCTCTATTCTTAGCCCTGGCTTAAAATCAGGACAATTTAGCTCAGCCACTTTAGTTACCAATAACTGCCAACACATCCCTAGCTCTCTTCCCCAATATTGTCTATTTTCTCGCTTTAGCTCTGGCGTGATATTAAAAACATCCATCAAAATATCATGGTCATTGTTCTCATTAATATAGACTTTTCCAGTGAAAGAATCTTGATATTGTTTAAGTATTTTTTTTAAATTATTCTCTAGATCATTCATATTAAAAATCTTTAAAAAAATCCGACAACTTTATCTTTAATGCGTTAGCAACTTTTTCAATATTTTCTAAAGTGATATTTTTTTCAGCTCTTTCTATCATTCCAATATAGGTACGATGAACACCTGCCCTAGAAGCAAGTTCTTCTTGAGAAAGCGTTTGCTTATGTCGCTCTTCTCTCACTTTATTTCCAAATTTTTCTAATGTTGTTTTACTCATAATATAATGATGTAATGCTAACTATAGTATAGCTAATTGCTAATTTTAGTGCTACATACTATAGTTAGCATAAATAAAAACTCGCTTTTTGCGAGTTGATAAATTTAAAAATCGTTTTTTACTGCCCCTTTGTGGGCAGAAAAAACACCTTATTACCCCTATATAAATAGATAAAAAAACTTATTTTTCCTTATTATAAAAAAGCAAATTTAAAAAAAGAAAAAAGAAAGAATTTTATTTCACATAACGTATCCGAATATGAGAAGTTTTTGCCCGCTTCCATATTAATATTAAATGAAGAAAAGGGCAAAAATTTGGGTAAAAAATGAAATTCAAGTCCAGAATATATAAATGAGAATTTCATTTTTTCCTCATATTCGGTGTTGTGCGATGTCAAAAATATTTTTTCACAATTACACCAATAATAAATCTGGGTATTTTGGATCGGCTTCCGTTGTTAGTTCTGTTAACTCAAGATTTACTTTATCTTCAAAACTTACTGGCAGGACTATGAAATTAACATCTTCCGGCCCAACTCTCATGCCAAATTCCAGGTCAGTAGTAAATTCATGTTTTAGATACTGACTATTATTACCTTTAAGGAAGCCGATAAAAAATTTGGTCGGTTTCTCGCTTGTGGCCTTCATAACTGCAATATTATTCCAAGCCTGAATCACTTTCTCTCGCTCGGAACTTTCTTTAATTTCCGAAGCAGACTCCTGTCCAGGCACTCCCTTTACGGAAACAAAGGAAATGTTTGGCCAGTTCTCATCACCGACCAATTTTTTTTCCATTTTGTAGTTTCTCATGTTATTTAAATTTAAAAAGTTAATTGTGAAAAAATATTTTTGATTTCGCACAATGCGCAGCTATGCGAAGTCCCGACGCTTCGTTGGGGTTTGGGCACTGCCGCATAGCGGGAGTTCTGCGATGTGTCGCGTCGCTTCTGTTAAGATAAATTAAATTTATCTCACCGCCCAAATTCGCATAGCTGCGCATTCTGCAAGATGGAGCGGAGCAAAGCGACGCGACATTTTGCAGAACGTATCCGAATATGAGAAGTTTTTTCCCGCTACATTATAAAATATGAATTGTAGAAAAGGGCAAAAATTTGGGTAAAAAATGAAATTCAAGTCCATTATATATATAAAAGAGAATTTCATTTTTT
>JBAZUU010000007.1:0-53836 GCA_041661275.1 Parcubacteria group bacterium
AACGTATCCGAATATGAGAAGTTTTTTCCCGCTACATTATAAAATATGAATTGTAGAAAAGGGCAAAAATTTGGGTAAAAAATGAAATTCAAGTCCATTATATATATAAAAGAGAATTTCATTTTTTCCTCATATTCGGTGTTATCGGATGTAAATTTATTTTTGTCACTCCTTTTAAAAATAAAAAATTAGAATTGGACTGGAGGGAATTGGGCGAGCCCCTCCAGATTTAGACGAATTTAGCACCAACTGAAATTAGGTATTTAAAGAACAGCAATCCTACTGCCCCTGCCGTTAAAACTATTGCGATTTCGAAAAAGAACTTAGCGTAGTTCAAATCTCTCGCTGGCGGACAGTTCTTAACAAAAACGCCTGATATGACCGAGTAAAGCAAGATACCAACAGCGGCCATTCCGGGCGCCCCATATTTAAGCCCCACAGGAACGATCAAAAGACCACCAAGAAAAAAAACAAAGCTACTGCCAAACACAATGGCTTTTCTCATGAATAACACTCCGTTAGTTGCCCAATTCTAATTTTTTATTCAATTTTCAAAAAACAAAAATAAATTTATTTCCGATAATGCGCAGCTATGCGAAGTCCCGACGCTTCGTCGGGGTTTGGGCACTGCCGCATAGCGGGAGTTCTGCGATGTGTCGCGAGCGATTGTGACGATAAATCCTGTTTATTTCATCGCCCAAATTCGCAGAGCTGCGCATTCTGCAAAATGGAGCGGAGCAAAGCGACGCGACATTTTGCAGAACTCTTTATTATGCGAATATGTTGTTGGTTAGCTACTGTATTTTGTATATTATGCGAAGCGGGATGCTTTTTATCTTATTATAATTCCGGATCAGGCCTTTGCTCTTCTAGTATATCTTCCATAATCCTATTTTTGCAAGTTTTTTTGATATTGGCATCTTGAATTTGATCGCATATTTTTTGGTCTTTATTTCCGACTGCAATATCTTTCAGACAATAATCTT
The DNA here is from genome assembly GCA_041661275.1 of Parcubacteria group bacterium. Classification (GTDB taxonomy): domain Bacteria; phylum Patescibacteriota; class Minisyncoccia; order Moranbacterales; family UBA2206; genus JBAZUU01. The sequence continues at coordinate 987 of JBAZUU010000007.1, forward strand.
TTTGGATCCCTTTTTCGTCCGCGCAATCATCAGACGATCCGCCTTCTTCGGCAGCGTCTTCAAAAAAAGTGGTTGTCCCGCAAATTTCCTGGCAGTATTCTTTTTCGTTGTCTTTGGTAAATCGTGAACAATCTTTGTCGCAATCGGCCGGTTTAACTTCTATATTCGGGGCAACATATGACGTGCCACTCCCTCCGTTATTATCTTGATCAGTAGTGTTTGTATTATTAGAATTATCATCTGCTTTTCCCGCTTTGTTTTCAAAAATGTTTGTTTTTTGGAAACGAGACCCTTTGGAAATATAATAAGCAAAGAAAATAGCGACTAGAATAATAAAAATAATAATAATTTTTTTCTTCATGCTTATGCTTTTCAACGGTTATACTCTGATGTCAGTTCGATACGGTGTCCATTTGTTCCTGTAAAATAATATTTTAATATGTTGTCATATTTTGACCCACTTCCCGCCAAATTAAGCGAGCCATGAGCGGAAAGACCGACCATATGGTTTCCGGCGGATACCAGTGCGTCAGTGCCGAGAGTCGGATGCTTGCCATAAGGGTCGGCTACGGACTGGCACCAGGGATAGTCATTTCCGCCCCAGCGTTCTTCAAAACTCCTTGTTCGTCCATCAGTCCAGGAGCTGTATGGCGTTAGCGCGATGTCATTTTGATAAGTGACAACCTTGCCCCAAGTTTCTTCGGCGGCAGTTCGAATATTGGGATGGGCGGCGATACCTTGAGAAGGAACACCCATCTCCCAATCGTAACCTCGGTATATCTGCGAACCAGAATCACTTCTAATGCGGAAACCCCAAGGCATATATTTTGTCGCGTATTGTGAATACCAATAGCCATAAGTCCGAAAAATTGTGGTCATTACCTTGGAATGTTCCATGGGACCCGTACCGCTCATTTCTCCCATACCCCAAATATAGTGTTCCATCGGCAAAATATTGATCATCCAGATGTTATCATCATCCGTATATTTTATTTTCATCTTGTCCCGGTATTGGTCAAATTTTGCGTTATAATCGCTTCCGGGACGATAAACGTCAAAAATCATATCAGTATTATTTCCGTCAACGGCGTCAAAATATAGTTCTTGGACGCCTAATTGTTTTTCACCTGAAAAAGCACTGCCATAAATTTTCAGATATTCGGTGTTGGTGGTGATGATTTGGTCGTCGGCATAAGCGGTCGGTATTAAAAGATCCATAAAAGCTGATTTCTTTTTCTTCTTTTTTACTGTTTTTTTGGTTGTTTTCTTTTTTGTTCCGCCCTTCACAGTCGATGCACCTAAAACTTGCCCGCCCGTTTTTTTGCTGGATTTTTTGGTTGATTTCTCTTTTTTCTTCTTTTTTTTCTTTTTCTTCTTTTTTCCACCGCCACCTCCTCCGCCACCGCCATCATCTTTTATAATTTGAGTAGTGGTGACGGTATACGAAGCAACGCGAGTGGTCGTTCCGGCAGGTACCGATGCCAAAATATTTCCGGCCGCATCTTTGATATTATAATTCTTGCTGCCCTTAATTTTATAGGGCGTGTCGTTCAAGCTGCTTTTAGTGTTATTCCACAGCCCGACAGAAATTTCCGGACCAAGATTAGTTGTTGGTGGGGTTGAGGCTTCTGTAAGAAGAATTGTTTTTTCATTTTCTGATGTCGTATAGATATAATCTCCAGTAGTGGGGTTATGGAACTGATAAACCGGGACTAAATTTTTGGAATTGATAGCGGCAGCTTCGAGTGTTGTCGGATAAGCATAAAAGGCGATGCCGTCAGTGCTTGTCGATGGATCGATGACAAAAGATAAATTATCAATTGCGTCAGTTTTATCGTCAGTGGAAGCGGTATAAAACCGGCTATTAGTAGAAGAGTTGTATAGTCTATAAACGGGAACCAGTCCTTCGTCAGCAATCAGACTGTCGGTTTGCGGAGCAGTATCAGCGACTATGCTGGCAGTGCCGGCAACAATATTTTCAGTTCCGGCAATGATATTTTCTTTATGGGCATAAAAAGCGATACCGTCCGTGCTAGTTGGCGGATCAAGAACATATCCGGCGGCAAGAGCTGTTGTTTTTTCTGTTTCGTCTTGCGTATAGATATGTTCAGTGGTGGTAGATTTATACAAGCGATAAACAGCAGAAAAATCAGAAGAAGATGCATTTTTAACATAAAAAGCCACGCCTTCATTGGCGTAGCCAGAAACAGTAGCTGCTTTGGCCGTATTATTACAAAAAGGAGAAACAAAAGTCGATAGCAAAAAACTGACCAACACAAACCAAACCCAAATTTTTTGTTTTTGTTTCATTTTCAAAAAGTATGTTTTCTGCCTATATTATACTCCTTTTTGGTTTGGTTGGCAAAACCCGATTTTTGTGCTTTACTTAGTAGTTGTAAACAATTATTATTGATGTATGAATATCGAAGAAAAAACTTACCCAATGCGCATAAATCGCTATTTAGCCCTGGAAAATGTTTGCAGTCGCCGGGAAGCGGATGAGATTATAAAACAGGGAAAAGTGATCATCAATGGCCGGGTGGCGGTTTTGGGCGATAAAGTTCTAGAGAACGACAATGTCGAAGTGTTTTTGGATGGGGCTGAAAAAGAGCTGGTCTATTTTGCCTATAATAAACCGCGAGGAATAATCACTCACTCCCCGCAACATGGTGAAAAAAGCATTGAAAATATTACTAAGTTTCCGCAAAAGGTATATCCTGTCGGGAGACTGGACAAGGATTCCCACGGCCTTATTATTCTCACTAATGACGGTCGGGTGACCGGAAAACTTCTGAGTCCGGAGAATTTTCATGAAAAAGAATACACAGTGAAAATTGACAGAGCTATAACTCCGTCATTCCTGAAGCATATGGAAGAAGGCGTAGTTCTTGACGATGGATACAAAACTCAACCAGCAAAAACTAAAAAAATAAATGATTTTACTTTTTCCATCATTCTCATCGAAGGCAAAAAAAGACAAATTCGCCGAATGTGCGAAAGTCTGGGACGGAATGTGACAGATCTAAAAAGAATAAGAATCTTAAATATTCAACTGGATGATATTAAGTCTGGAAAATTCAGAAGTATTGAAGGAAAAGAATTGCAGGATTTTTTGAACAAAATAGGTTTATAAATATCGAATCATCTACTTAGACATTCGATGTCTAAGTGAAATCAATGTCAGATAAAAGATTGAAAATTGTTGTGGCGATGTCAGGGGGAGTAGACTCTTCTGTTTCAGCAATGATTTTAAAAGATGAAAAGTATGATCTTGCCGGATTTTATATGAATTTAGGATGCGGCTCGGGAGTAAAAGCTAAGAAAGTGGCAGAAAAGTTAAAAATTCCTTTTTTTGAAGTGGATGGAAAAAATATTTTCCGTAAGTCGGTAATTGAATATTTTATAGAAGAATATAAAAATCTGCGCACACCGAACCCGTGCGTCGTTTGCAATAAAAATATCAAGTTTGGCTGGCTTTTAGACACTGCGAAGAAGAAAAAAATTGATATGCTGGCTACCGGCCATTATGTCAGAGTAAAAAAGGATAAAAACGGTATTTTTCATCTTTTTGCGGGGAAGGACAAAACCAAAGATCAGAGCTATTTTCTTTATAGATTAAACCAAGCGCAATTATCTCATGTTATTTTTCCGTTAGGAGAGATTACCAAGGAAGAAACAAAAAAAATAGCTAGAAAAAATAAACTTCCGATCGATGTGGAAAATGAAAGCCAGGAGATATGTTTTCTAGGCGACACTGATTATCGCGAATTTCTACAAAAAAACCTACATAAAAATTATTTTAAACCAGGGAATATTGTTGATGCGAAAGGAAAAATAATTGGACAACACGAGGGACTGATAAATTATACTATCGGCCAGCGGAAGGGGATTGATCAGATTTCGATAAAAGATGAGAATAAAAAACGACTTTATGTCGTTGGATTTAACAAGAAAAAAAATGAGCTTATTGTTGGCGCAGATAAAGATTTACTGAAAAAAGAAGTGGTTGTCGGTGATTTGAGTTGGATTTCAGCTGACGCAAAAGAAAAAGCGTTGAAAAATAAAAATATAAAAGCCAAGATCCGCTATCGTCACATCGCTGCCTCGTGTTCAGTTAAACTTTCTGGAAAAAAATTACAAGTAACTTTCAGGGTATCGCAGCGGGCTATTGTCCCCGGCCAAAGTCTGGTCATATATTCCGGCGAAGAAGTTTTGGGTGGAGGAGTGATAATATAAATTATTTTTATAAATAAATAATCCCCCATCGAAGCCCGATGGGGGATCTTGTTTCTTGTTTCGACGCCAGGCGCTGTTTGTTGGTGCCGACGAAAGGCAATTGTTACCGGTTGATGGAATCGACTGCAAGTCCGACGATGGCACCGCCGACTGCTCCGGCGGCTGTGCTGGCTGCGTATGTCTCGATCATGGTCGTGCCGGCAAAGGGTCCATATGCGGCGGCCAAGAGTCCACCCGTGGCGGCTCCCCATTTGCCATAGTTCCAGACAGGAACCTTTTCAGCGTAGGTGGCAATCATACCATGTTCGCAGAAGTCAGGGCTGTAGTCCCGGGTATTCCAAGGTGTAAAGAAAGTGGGGACGAGTCCGGTTGCAAATTGATCGACTACGACGAACTCAGGATAGGACATAAAAGCATCGGTACCCTTGCGTACTTTGTAGAGAAAACTGCCATTGGCGTTGCAGAATGCGGCACCCGGACGACTGAAGAGGCCGGCGACGGAGCGTGCCACGAATACGACAGGCGAGGCAAGTGGCTTTATCCATCCGGCCGGATAGTCAGGTCCATTGGCCTTGGCCGGTGCCGGAACAAAAATCGCGGTAATCACAAAAAAACCAACCAGTGTTGCAATGCAAAATTTTTTCATTGCTCGGTCCTTTCTTTTTGAAATGAATTTTTTTCAAAAAAAATAAAAACCCCACTTAGGACAGTCTGCCAACCCTCCTCCTTTCTTCTTCGGAATAATATTTCAAGAACTGTCTCCTTTTTTAATGCTGCTCGTATTATAAAAGCCTATGGCGATAGTTGTCAACAGCTGTCCGGATTTCTCCATTAGACAAATATTTTATATATGGCATAATAAAGACAAACAACAATTAACAAAATAAACAAATGAAAAAAACAATCGTAATAATAATTCTGACGCTTTCTTTTTTTGCGTTTGGGACAGAAAAATCCCTGGCTTTTGATTGGGGTATTGATATGTCCGGATTTAACCAAGCCATTCATGACGCGCAAGACAAAATGGTTTGCCAGGCGGCTCAACCAAAGGTTCGTACCAAGTTCCTCAAGATAAATGGAGTTTGCCGCGATCAATACGACCATTTTAATAATATTCTTTCCCGTCTTAGCACGATTGCCGCTGGCGCTCGAGCCAATGGTTATGACACCGATCGCCTGGAAAGTGATCGAAGAATATTTCTTAATAAATTTAATGTTTGGAACAGTGATTGCACCATGATGCATTCTTTTCTTAATCCACTTTCCACTTATTCCTGCAATAACGGAACCGCTCAAGATTTGGCTCATATGAAGAGTCGCATTGCAACGGCCAAGGGATATATTGATGATGCCAAGGACAAGTCCAAAGAAATGAAGTCATTTTATCGGGAAGTTATCCGTGGTGATATAAATATTCTGAAAAATCAACAATACCAGGAAGAAAACTAAAATAATTTGGAATAAATAATCACATAAAATAAAATGGCTAAAAACAACGAAAAAAATACAAAAAATAATAAAGACGTTGATTCTGTCCCGTCAGCTGTCCAAGTTTCCCCGCCAAAAGTATCCCAATCAAAACCACAGGAAGAATCGCACGGCGGTCTCATCGCAGCAATTGTCGCTCTTGTTGCCCTCATTATCATCGGCGGCGGAGTTCTGGCTTTTGTTCTTTTGATCAAGGCTAAAAATAAGTATGTCGATCCGATAACGAAGCCAAAAACAGGGGCAGAAGAAGGTCTTGGGGTTGGCATAACCAGCCCTTCCACCGGTGAGGTAGGTGCAATTATTCCGGAAGTTCCGATAACACCAACTACGCCTGTAACGCCCACCGTACCTGTTGTTCCAGACACTCTCAATCCGCCACCGGTTGTTCCGGATGATACTCCTGATCCGCCACCAGCAGATGAAGACGCCGAAGATGCAGCGGATGCAGCAGATCAGCCCGTGCCGGTTGTCTATTATAATTTTGATGCTCAACTTTCTCGAATGGATACGGATATGGAAGGAGTAAATCCGGATAAACTTGATTCCGGTGAAATTAGTGGTGCTAATGTAGGTCTATAAATTACTCCCGATGAACAAAAAGAAAAAACAAGCCAAAAGAAAGCATCGTAAAAGAAAGAAAAAGGTTGTGCAGTTGAGGTTTAGATAACTTCAAAAAACTATTTGTAAAAATTTATAATTTTCCAGCCCCGACATAACGTCAGGGCTGGTTTTTTGTTTGCAATAGAACCGGATATTGGACGCCCTTGACAAGTCTGTTGCAGAACCCCCATAAATACTATATAATATTTACATGGGGGATAATTAATTAAGTAAAATAAACACTATGGCAAAAATGACCAAGACGCAAATCGTCGCGGCATTAGCTGAGAAGACCGGCCTCTCCAAAAAAGATGTGGCCAACTTTCTCGATGTTATGGCTGCTCTCGCTTACGCGGAAGTGAAGAAGAATGGACAGTTCGTTGTCCCGGGATTTGGAAAAATGGTGAAAGTTCACCGAAAAGCTCGTATGGGTGTCAACCCGGCTACTGGCGAGAAAATCAGTATTGCCGCCAAGACCGTAGCCAAGTTTCGATTGGCTAAGGCTGCAAAAGAAGCCGTATTATAAAGTTACTAGAGAATTTACTAAAAACAACCCTGACGTCGGGGTTGTTTTTTTTATTTATCGATAAAAGTTGGAGAATATTAGTTTTTCTTATCTCCGTTATTATTTTGCACAGAATCCAAAAGCGCTTGTGGATCTTTTAAGGCTTCTCTCCAGCGCAAGATCATCGGGTCGGTTGTGTTTTGCATCTCGGCGATCATAGAAGATCCGTCGGCGGAATAAACAGGCAATTCCATCTTCACTTCTATCTTGCTTTGTTCGGCCTTTTTGGCCTTTTCGGCGGAAATTTCTTTGCCTGACTTGAAATATTTTATCTCTGGCATAGTTGAATTGGAAAAATTATACTTTTCATAATCAGTAAAATTTTCATTAGGATAATTATTCAAAATTTGGGACATAAAAGTGTTCCAGATAGGAGCGGCGACATATGATCCGTCCGCGCCCTCGTGCATTGGAGTATTATTGTTATTTCCTACCCAGACGCCAGTGACGATTGAAGGCGTGAACCCGACTATCCAGGCGTCATGAAAATCCTGCGTTGTTCCAGTCTTGGCAGCCACAGTTCTTCCGGGAATATTTAATTTACTGCCTGTTCCAAAAACCAAAGACCGCGCGCCGTTATCCGAAAGGATAGAATCTATTTTTCTGGCGATCTGCTGATGAATAACTTGTTCATTTTTAGGGGTGGACTCATAAATAGTATTGCCGGAAGAATCAATAATTTTGGAAAATCCGGTCGCCGGATTTCTTTTCCCATCGTTGGCAAAAACACCATAGGCGGAAGTTTCGTCGAGCAACGTCACTTCAGCTCCGCCTAAAACTAAAGCTAGCCCATAGCGATTCTGGTCGGTCAAGGTGGAGATGCCCATTTTTTGGGCGTTGTAAATAGTGTCTTTTATGCCGGCCAAGTATAATGTTTTGACAGCCGGAATGTTTAAGGAATTAGACAATGCCTGTCTCATCGAAACCAATCCATGAGAACTACCGTCATAATTGCTTGGTTTATAATCCTGACCTGTTCCGTCCGGCCCGAAATTAGTAGGTACATCATAAAGCATAGTTTCCGGTTGATAGCCTTTCTCAAAAGCGGTGGCATAGGCAAAAGGTTTGAAAGAGGAGCCGGGTTGTCTGGGGCTGGTCGCCACGTTCACTTGTCCATCAATTGATTTATCAAAATAGTCCCGTGAGCCGACCATGGCCAAAATTTCTCCGGTTTTCGGGTCAATAGAAACCATAGCGGCGTTGGTAGCGCCATATTTTTGGATCTCCAGCAGATTATTTTGAATAGAGCTTTCAGCCAGCTGCTGCTTATTCCAATCAAGGGTGGTGATAATTTTATATCCGCCTTTTTTCACCGCGTCTTCACCATACATTTTCACCAATTGATCTTTGATATAGAAAACAAAGTGGGGGGCAGAGATAGATTGTTTTAGGGGAATAATCTTATCAAAAGTGTTGACGTTTTTAGCTTCATCTACCTGGAATCCGTCAACCAAACCCAGTTCTTTTATTTTATCCAAAATTCTTTGTTGTTTTTTTATCAGTTCATCCTTATGATTCCCATAAGGAGAATAATAGGTAGTGGCATTAGGAAGAGCAGCTAAAAGCGCCGATTCATCGAGTGTCAAATCTTTGGCATTCTTGCCGAAAAAAGTTTCCGAGGCTGATTCGATTCCGTAGGCATTGGAACCATAAGGCACTTGGTTGAGATACATATCAAGAATTTGATCTTTGGTATATTTACTTTCAATCCGAAAAGCTAAAATAATTTCCGAAATTTTTCGTTGCAAAGTTTTTTGACGTGTCAAAAAAACGTTTCTGGCCAGTTGTTGGGTGATGGTGGAAGCGCCTTGTTGCATTTCGTTGGATGTAACATCAGCCTTCAGAGATCTGGCGATGGCTTTCAAATCTATTCCCGAATGGGAATAAAAATTATTATCTTCCGCGGCAATAGTGGTGACTCGCATGGCGTCTGGAATTTCTTCGTGGTTTATCACTTTTCGATTTTCTTCGCCGTGCATTTCATAGAGGACATGTTCACCGGTTCGGTCATAAATAATGGAAGTTTGAGCCACATTGGCGCTGGAGAGCTGTGTTTCCACCGGATTTTTCCAAAAAAAGTATCCTACAATAATGGTTCCGAGCACAACAAAAAGGATCGTCAGATCCAGAATAATTCGCGACGGATAACGAAAAAAAGAAAGCGCTTTTTTCGTTTTTGGCCATATTTTTTTGAGGGTAGGATTTTTCAATAGCTGGTCTTTTCTGGTCATATTTTGAGTTTGACAAATTATCTATTATAAATTATAATATGAATATAAAAGCAATGGAAGCCCCTGATATACTGCGGGCGGGGAAATAGGTCGATAATTCCAATCCAGCGCCTTTAAACACATATTTTCGCACATTGCAGACATTTTTGCAAGAGCGAAAAAGTTAACACTTAATTCTTAGAATCACTAATATGGCAGAGAAAGCAACAGACAAAGATTTTGTCGAATATGTAGTAAAGCAAGTTGTGAACAACCCTGACGATGTCAAAGTCGACAGAAAAATCGACGAAATGGGAGTTCTCATTACACTGGACGTCAATCCTGAAGATATGGGAATGATCATCGGCCGAGAAGGAGCGACTGCTAAAGCCCTTCGAACACTTCTCCGAGTTATCGGAGCCAAAAACAATGCTCGAGTAAACCTCAAGATTAACGAACCGGAAGGATCTGAAAGACGAGCTCCGGAACGAAAAAGCATTGACGAAGTTGTTTCCGATATTAATGTTTAGACAATAGATTAACCGCCACACCAAATTTGCATTTTGGCAAATTTTAAAAAATCATTAATTGATTTGGTGTGGCCGGTTATTGAGATATAAAAGCAGCCCTGGCTTAGTGTTGGGGCTGTTTTGTTTTTGATTTTGGTATGGTATTATTAAAACACATGAAATTTGATATCATCACAATTTTTCCGGATATTTTCGGCTTATATAAGGCTTAAAAATGCCTATTGACATAAAATGACACCTAGGGTAGTATTACATACATAAAGTCTCCCGCGCCTGCTTCGGCAGTGTGCGGGATTTTGTTTTTTATGCTACAATTTTCGTGTATGGAGACTAGAAAAGAAAGAATACAAATTTTTGTTGATGGTGGTAATTTTTATCATCTTGTTTTGAAAAAGCTGGGAATTAGTGAAAATGATTTTTTTCTGGATGATTTTGTAAAATTTCTCGCCAACGGAAGGGATGTCGTTAGTATGGGTAAGCGTTTTTATGTAGGCACGGTAAGAGAGCAAGAAGGGAACCCGAGAAGCATAAAGGCCATGTCTAAGCAAACTAAACACTTTACTACTCTGAAATCTACCGGTTGGGACATTAAAACTAGCAAATTAAGGATGAGGACGGAGAGAATTAGAATCGATAGCAGGGTGGTTAATCACGAAGAGTTGAAAAGAAAGGGCGTATATGAAATAGAAATTCGAACAACCAGAGAAAAGGGCATTGATGTGAAGCTGGCTACGGATTTGATTGTTGGAGCCGTGGATGATAGGTACGATACGGCTATTGTGGTTAGTTCGGATAGCGATTTGATACCGGCTATCGACTGGGTCAGAAAAAAACGTAACAAAAAAATAGAGTATATAGGATTTTCGATAATTGACGAAAGAGATGATAGAAATAATACCAGACCATTGCAGACGATGATAAGATACACTGATATTCAGCGAATTTTGACTGAATCGGATATGAGGAAGTTTATTAAAATTCAAGAGAAATTGATATAATGTTTAGTCTATAAATTAATAGAATTTTTTCTATTATTGAGATATAAAAGTAGTCCTAGTCCGCCAAATAGTGGATTGGGGTTGTTTTGTTTTTGGCTGCTTTTTTACTGAAAAGATTTGTTTTCCCCTCCTTTAATGTGGTATCATTGGATTATATGAAAGAGCAATATATACCAACTCCTGAAGAATTTAAAAAAGCTGAAGAAATGGCCGATGATGTTTTGTTGCGACAAAAATCAAGTCAAGATCAGCCAACGATTTCGGAAAATTGGAGAGGAAAAGATCAGATAGAATTATTAGGCAATAAGACAGACGAGTTGAATGGTCTGATGGGTGAGTTGCGAGGATATGAGACGAACTATGCTGAAATAATAGGAAGCATGAAGACTGTTGCTAGAGAAATCAAAGACATATTTAATTCGTTATTGAGTACGAATAAAGCCGAAGAATCTGAATTAGTAAATATTTATAAAAAAATTTGTGGTGCTTCTGGTTGTTATGGAGCGATGAGATATGTCTCGGGTATCGAAGCGCTTCAAGAATATGACCAAATGATAGGGGAAATCGAATTTCTTCTCGAAAAAAAGGTAGAAATTCCTAAATTTAGCGACGAGCAGAGGGATAGCATTATTAAAAAGAGTTTATTTATTATCAAACCGGAGCCATTTTTAACCCATGTTACAGAGTCTGAGATGTTGCCATGGATATGGAATAAAAATATACATGCTGTAGGATCGCATCATGAAAAGGATTCAACAGATTTTGGAAAAAAATATTCTGTACACTATTGGTTTGGAGGAGCTGCAGCAGAATTCAGGAAAAATAAATCGAAAATACAGAGCGATGAACATCTCCGGCATCTTATTCAAGAGTATGTAAAAAATATGAAGTTGAGCATAGATGCTAGTGGTGCAGGGCAAAATGCTAGAACGACTAATAGGTTGCTATTTGTTAAAATAATTGCAAAAAACGACGATAGAAAAAAGAAGACAGAGATTAAGAAAGTTGCTGAGTCGGATGATTATTCAATGCATATCTCTCAAAAAGAGTTCCTTGAGTTAAAGGAAGGCGGTTTTTTGGAAAAAGGCGATGCAAAATTTAATGAAAATGAGACAAATATTTTTGCCAATATGTTATCGCACTGTGGGGACTTTCCTCGAAAAAGTTATGGAACTACTGATATTGCGTGTTGGATAGAAGCAAGAGGATTAGAAATGGGTCGTATGCGAAGCAATAATGATCCGTATGCAATTTCTAGAGGTCGCGTGGGGGCTGAATTTATAAAAGCTATCCAATGTGCGACTCCATATGCTGTTGAAAAAGTGTTGAATTTTCTCAAGTTACATTGCTATGACGATGCTGAAAAATACATTCCAGTTTTTGACCATGAAGGCAATTTAGTTTGGCCAGAAAAACTAACACTAGATGAATTAAAATCCAAGCTTCGATTACAAGAAGAATAATTATGAAATTCAATATCATCACAATTTTTCCGGATATTTTCAGCTCGTATTTTGGCGAATCTATTATTTCGCGTGCGCAAAAAAGTGGAAAAATAGAGATAAATGTTCACAATTTGCGCGATTATACGGAAGATAAACATAAAACGACGGACGATACACCGTATGGAGGAGGAGCGGGGATGGTGATGAAGGTGGAGCCGATTTATAAAGCAATAGAAGAAGTAAGAAGCAAGAAGAAAGAAGAGAGCCAAAGTCGTATAATTTTGTTTTCAGCTAAGGGGAAAAAGTATACGCAAGCTGATGCGGTGAGATTATCGAAATATGATAATTTGATTCTGATCTGCGGGCGATATGAGGGTATTGATGAGAGAGTAGCGGAGAATATTTCCGATGAAGAAATTTCCATTGGGGATTATGTGCTAACGGGCGGAGAAATTCCAGCAATGATTGTGGTTGACTCCGTCACTAGATTATTACCAGGCGTTTTAGGCAACGACGAAAGCGCGATAACAGAATCGCACAGCGATGTTGGATATTTGGAACATCCACAATATACGAAACCGGAAATTTTTAATAATTGGAAAGTTCCAGAGGTATTACTAAGCGGAAATCATAAGGAAATTGAGAAGTGGAGAGAGGAAAATAGCAAAAAATAATTTTAATGAATAAACCAGGGCAAATCGACAAACCTCTTTTGTATGCTGTTTTTGCGTTGATTGTTTTCGGTCTTATCATGATTGCTAGTGCCGGAATCGCCTATTCCAAAACCCGTTTTGGTGATTCTTATTATTTTTTCAAGCACCAACTTTTCAACGGCATACTGCCGGGGCTTGTCATACTTTATATCGTTCAAGGAATTGATTATAAATTTTGGAGAAAAGTATCTTTCCCAATTTTTCTTGCTAGTCTAATTTTTTTGGTTTTAGTTTTTATCCCGGGAATGGGAACGACAATTTATGGCGCCACCCGTTGGGTACAGCTCGGTTCATTTTCTTTCCAGCCTTCCGAAATGCTGAAATTGGGAATGATTCTATATCTTGCCGCATGGCTGGAAAATCGGGCGGAAAGGATAAAAGATTTTTATGAAGGGCTGGTTCCATTTTTGGCTATTGTAGCTCTGGTCAGTTTTTTGCTCATCAAACAACCGGATGTGGGAACGTTAGGCGTAGTGATTTTGATCTCCATGTCCATCTATTTCCTTTCCGGAGCACGGATAGACCACATCCTTTCTATGGGATTTTTAGGTTTGGGAGCATTTTTGATCCTTATAAAAATAGAATCATACCGAATGAACAGACTCCTGGTTTTTCTTCATCCGGAGCTAGATCCGCGCGGTATTGGCTATCAGATTAATCAGGCTCTTCTGGCTATTGGTTCCGGAGGCATTTTTGGTGTAGGATTAGGACATAGCCTGCAGAAATTCAACTATCTGCCCGAGCCGGTCGGGGACTCTATTTTTGCTATTATTGGCGAAGAGCTGGGTCTTGTTGGCGCGGCGTTTCTGATTTTCCTTTTCGTGTTTTTCGCGATACGCGGACTCAAAATTTCCAAAAATGCTCCGGACAGATTTTCAAAAATTGTTGCCTGTGGCATAGTGTCATGGATAATTTTTCAGGCGTTCATCAATATATCTGCCATTTGTGGGCTCATTCCACTCACTGGGATTCCTTTGCCATTCATCAGTTATGGCGGAACATCGATCATATTTTTGATGGCAGGAGTGGGAATACTTTTGAATATTTCTAAGTTTTCTAAAGAAAATTAAAAAATAAAATTATGAAAATAGTATTAACTGGCGGAGGAACAGGTGGACACTTGGTGCCTCTCGTCACTGTGGCCGGAAAAATAAAAGAAAAAGCGCCGGACACCGAATTTATCTTCATGGGTCCAAAAGGAAAAATGGAACAGGAAATCATGGGCAAGACTGGAGTGAAAATAAGAAGGATTATGTCTGGAAAAATGAGGAGATATATGTCCGGCTATACTTTCTTGGATATCATAAAAATTCCCATAGGTATCATCCAGGCGCTTTTTTGGCTGCTTGTCGATATGCCTGATGCTGTTTTTTCCAAAGGCGGGTACGCTTCACTACCGGTAGTTTTGGCCGCCTGGGCCTATCGAATTCCAGTTATGATTCATGAATCCGACTCTAATCCGGGCATGGCCAATTCAATGCTGTCTAAGTTTTCTACTCGCGTGGCTATTTCATACCCCGAAGCAGAAAAATATTTTCCGGCTTCGCAGGTAGTACTAACCGGAAATCCTGTAAGAAGCGATATAGCTACTGGCGATCCGCAAAAAGCGAGGGAACTATTTCATCTGACAGATACTAAAAAAGTTATTTTTATCCTGGGCGGATCGCTTGGCGCCCGAAATATTAATAATAAAATTGTTAATATTCTGCCAGAGCTTTTGCATAAATATCAAGTTATCCATCAAACAGGTACTGATCATATTGAAGAAGTCAAAAAGAAAGCAGGGGAACTGGGGATCAAGGCGGGGCGCGATGGATATTTCCCCATAGGTTTTTATGGGGAAGAAATAAAAGATATTTTGGCCGTTTCTGATTTGGTCATTACCCGAGCCGGAGCCAGCAACTTGAGTGAAATTGCCGCAGCCAAAAAACCGGCTATTGTTATCCCGCTTGGCACTGCCGCCAACAACCATCAAAGGATGAATGCTTATTCTTTGGCCAAAAATGGCAGTTGTCTTGTTTTGGAAGAAGAAAATCTAGGCGCGCACATGCTGCTTGAAAAAATTGAGGAACTCATGAATAATGAAGAACTGCGGCAAAAGATGGCGTCGAGCATCGGTGCTTTCTATCATCCAGACGCGGTAGACAAGATAGCAGAAGGAGTTTTGGGAATGATAAAATAATTTGAAATTACTACTTTATGAATATAGATTTATCCAGTATTAAGAAAGTTTATGTCATCGGCATCAAGGGTTCCGGCATTATTGGAATTGTCGAAATTTTGCATTCGCGCGGAATTGCCATCACTGGTTCGGATACGGACGAGAAATTTTTTACTAATGAAATTTTAGACAGATTAGGAATTCCATATTTCGAAAAATTTGACCCGAGAAATATTCCGGATGACGCCGATCTTATCATATATTCCACAGCATACAATGAAAATAACAATGCAGAATTCCGGGCGGCAAGAGAGAGTGGTCGACCGATGGCCAGTTATCCGGAAATTCTGGCCGGACTTTTTAATGCTAAATATGGCATCGCCGTCTCGGGAACGCACGGAAAAACCACCACTTCCGCTTGGCTGGCCAACACTTTGAAGGAAGTGGGAATAGATCCCACAGCGATCATCGGGAGCAAGGTAATTAATTGGGGTGGAAATGCTCTTGCTGGAAATGGAGAATATTTTGTGGCAGAAACTGACGAATATCAAGGAAAACTCGACCTTTATGATCCAAAATCAGCCATCCTTACCAGTTGTGATTTTGACCATCCTGATTTTTTCGAAAATTTTGAAAAGTACAAAGAAACTTTTGTTAGTTTTGTGAAAAAGATCCCTAAAACAGGACTTTTGGCAGTGTGGGGTGATTCGGTGGACACACTGGCTATTGCCGAAAACGCCAAATGCCGGATATTGAGCTATGGTTTCAGTGAGGAAAACGACATCATGATAGAGATGGTGGATACAAAAATCCAGGAAGAGATCGCAGAAAAATTGGATGTCGAAAGAGAAAAATTTCAGACTTTCAAAGTTTTTCATGACAAACAAGAATTGGGAAAATTTGAGATCCGACTTTTTGGCCGACATAATGTTTTGAATGCCGCCGCGGTCATCACTGTCTGCTATTTTCTGAATCTGGATATGGAAAAAGTCCGTGAAGCGATGAAAAATTTCCGGGGGACTTCGAGGCGTTTTGAACTTATTGGCGAGAGAAACGGCGCTATCCTCATTGATGATTACGGCCATCACCCGGAAGAAATAAAAGCCACTTTGAAAGCGGCGCGAGAAGTTTATCCGGAAAAAAATATTTGGGCGGTTTTTCATCCTCATACTTTCACGCGCACCAAAGCGCTTCTCTCCGAATTTTCGCAAAGTTTCGGCGACGCCGACAAGGTTGTTGTTCTCGATATTTATGGCAGCGCGCGAGAAGAGCAGGGTGGAGTCCATTCAACGGAGCTGGTGGAACTGATCAATAAATTTGATTTCAATAAGGCTCAATACATTCCTACCATAAAAGAAGCCGTAAAAGCCTTGCGTGACGAAATCGGCGCGCAAGATGTTGTCATTTCCATCGGCGCCGGCAATGTTTGGGAAGTGGTGGATAAGCTAAGTCAGAACCACTGATTGGCACTGATTTTATTGATTACACATGAATTATTAAATTAGAATTATTCATTCAGTGAAATCATGTGTGATCATGTGAAAATCTGTGGTTCAGATATTTATGCCAAAAGAAAATAAAAATATATATAACCTGACGCCGAGGGAGGTTTTGGCGAGATTCAATGCGAAAGCAAGCGGATTGGCTGATGAGGAAGCGCAAAAAAGACTGCAGGAGTATGGATATAATAGGATAGAAAAGAAACGCAAATGGAAATGGGTGAAACTTGTTTTCAACCAATTTAATGATGCTTTAGTGTGGATTCTTTTGGTAGCAGCTACTCTAGCTTTTATATTCGGTGAAGTCCGCGATATGACGATAATTTTAATTATCGTTTTTATTAACGCCACTATCGGTTTTTTTCAGGAATGGAAAGCAGATAGGATCATGGATAGCATAAAAAAACTGACTACGGACAAGGCAATTGTTATTCGAAATGGCACCAAAAAAGAAATTGATACGCAAGAACTGGTTCCGGGCGATATCGTTTATATAACTTCCGGCGATAGTGTTCCGGCTGACGGATATCTCCTGGAAAGCTTTGATCTGAAAGTAAATAGCGTTATTTTTACCGGAGAATCCAAGCCGAGAAAAAAGGAAAATAAATTGATAGCGGAGAATAATCTGATTCTAGCGGACATCTCCAATATGGTTTACATGGGCGAGACGGTAGCGACGGGCGAGGCTAAATTTGTTGTGACTGGGACAGGAATGCAAACGGAATTGGGGCGCATTGCCCATCTGACGCAAGAAGTGAAGGATGAAATTACGCCATTGCAAAAACAAATGAGAGAATTGGGCAAAGACGTGACGATTATTTCTGTTTTTATCGGAGTGGTCGTGATGATTGCCGGACAATATTTTAAGTTATCACTATATCAAAATTTTCTTTTTGCCTTGGCACTTTCGGTGGCAGTGGTGCCGGAAGGTTTGCCCGCCGCTATTTCTGTAGCGCTTTCGCTTGGAATGAAGCGACTTTTGAAGGATAACGTTTTAGCCAAAAAACTTAATGCCGTGGAAACATTAGGTTCAATTTCTATAATTTGCACCGACAAGACTGGTACAATTACCCGAAACGAACTAACTGTAACGAAAATAGTATTAGACGGAAAAACTATCGATATCAGCGGAGTTGGTTATGAGCCCGAAGGAAAATTTTCGATCGGCGGAAAAGAAATCGATCCGAGAAACATCAGAAATCTCGATCTAATGTTTAAGATTGGCGTTCTTTGTAATGATGCTAATCTGGTTCGGGATAAAGACGAAAAGTGGAAAATTATTGGTGATCCAACCGAAGGCGCCATCATAGTCGCTGGAAAAAAGTTCAATAATCAGGAGAATTTTTTCGAAACAGGGGAGACAAAGTTAAATGAGAATCCGTTTTCGTCCGACAGGATGAAGATGAGCGTGATATATAAAAAACAATCCGGAGAAATATTTTCTTATGTCAAAGGTTCTCCGGACATCCTTATTGATGATTGTATATTTACAGTTGGTTCGGAAGGAATGAGGCCATTTTCTCCGGGAGAAAAAGAGGAAATCAGAAAAAAATATAACGAAATGTCCTCGCAGGCGCTACGTGTTTTAGCTTTCGCGTATAGGAAGATGGACGGTTTAGATATCAAGGAGCCCGCCGCCGCCAAGGCTTTGGCGGGCAATGCGGAAAAAGAATTGGTCTGGGTAGGAATGATGGCGATGATCGATCCGCCGCGGGAGGATGTGGAACGAGCGATTTATGAATGTAAGATGCTAGGGATCAATCCTATTATGATAACGGGGGATTATGAAATTACTGCTCAGGCGATTGCACAGTCAGTTGGACTTATAGATGGAGGCTCGGCCTCCATAATGGAGGCCGAGCCTCCACGACTTGTTATTAATGGAAAAACACTAAATAAATTAACTGATAAGCAGGTGTATAAAGCTATTCAAAAAGGCGCTTGCGTGTTTGCCAGAATCACGCCCGAGCAAAAATTGCGTATTGCAACTATACTCAAAGATAATTTCGAAGTGATCGCTATGACTGGGGACGGCGTGAATGACGCGCCGGCGCTCAAAAAGGCGGACATTGGCGTAGCGATGGGGATTATGGGAACGGATGTTTCCAAAGAAGCGTCCGATATGATTCTTTTGGATGATAATTTTGCTTCAATCATTAAAGGGATAAAAGAGGGGAGGACGATTTTCCAAAATCTCAAAAAATTTGTTCATTATGTTTTTACCTCTAATGCCAGCGAACTTCTGACAGTGGTGTTGGGTGTAATTTTGAGAATTCCCGCGCCTGTTTCTGCCATTCAAATTTTGGCAGTCGATCTCGGAACGGATATTTTTCCATCATTTGCCTTGGGGTTGGAACCGGCCGAACCAGAGCATAAAAATGCCAAACAAAAAATCATCAATTCCAAAGAATCTGTGATGAGCGTGGCCGGATTTCGCAGAATTCTTTATATGGGACTGATTATGGCAGTCGGTGCAGTAGTGGCATTTCTCTGGTCAATGATGCGCGGCGGCTGGCATTTTGGAATGAAAGTTGATGCGGATTTAATTTTATATATCAAATCAACTACTGCTGCCTATGCCGTCCTTTCAATGACCCAGATGGCCAATCTTATGCAGGCCAGAAGCGAAAAGCTTTCGCCGTTTCAACTAGGATTTTTCAAAAATAAATACGCCATCGGAGCGATTTTCATTTCTTTCCTGATGCTGTTATTATTTATGTACACTCCATTTTGCCAGAAATATCTGGGCATGCTTCCAATCGACCGGTATGATTGGATAGTGGTGGCGGTTTCCACTCTTGCGGTATTTGGGTGGGAAGAGATTAGGAAGAGTGAAAGTTAAAATTTTATGTCAACTATTAAAATCCAACAAAACATCCCGCTTTCTAGATATACTACTTTCAAAATCGGCGGGGAGGCGAGATGGTTTTGTGAAGTCAGAAATGAAAATGAGTTGGAGGAAGCAATAAAATACGCGAAAGACCAAAAGATCGCTGCTTTTATTATGGGCGGGGGAAGTAATCTGGTGGTGAGCGATAAGGGCTTTGATGGGCTCGTTATAAAAATCGCGCCAAACTCGGACGGCAGTCAGCCAAAAGTAAAAATGAGAATGGAAAATAGAAATTTTTTCATCGAGTGTTGGGCGGGGGAAAGTTTTTCCAGTATCGTAAAACTAGCAACTGATGGCGCGCTGTCAGGCCTTGAATGGGCGGCTGGAATTCCCGGAAGTCTTGGCGGAGCGGTGCGAGGTAATGCCGGAGCGTTCGGCGGTTCTATTAGTGATAATATAGAAAGTGTGCGGGTTTTAAAATTGAGTGATTCGCAAATAATCATCAACGATGCAGACCCGAATTACAAATTGCCGATTAATAATTATGAAAATGCGGAATGCCAGTTTTCATACAGAGATAGTATTTTTAAGCAAAAAGATAATCTGGTCATAACTTCGGTCGTGCTAAAATTAGGGAAAGGGAATAAAAATGAAATTGAAGCTAAGATTAAAGAAATATTAGCTAAAAGAAAGGAAAAGCAACCGCATCTAGCCAGTCCTGGCAGTTATTTTGAAAATCCAATCGTCGAAAACAATCAGCTGATAGAAAAGTTTGAACATGATTGTAATACTAAGTGCCGCGACTCGAAAATTCCGGCTGGATGGCTCATCGATGAGGTAGGGCTGCGAGGGAAAAAGATGGGAAATATCCAGGTGAGTAATGAACATGCCAATTTTTTGGTAAATCTGGGCGGAGGGAAGGCGGAGGAAGTGGTGATGCTCGCTAGCCTTATAAAACAAAGAGCGAGAGATGAATTGGGTGTGGAATTGCATGAGGAAGTGAAATATGTAGGATTTTAATAACGCGATGCGAAACTACGAACTGCATGCGAATCTACGAACAAGATTTCGCAGCATTCGCATGAATTCGCGGATTTGCGTCGCTATAAAATTATGGAAAAAATCGTTCCTAATGTAAGATTGATGTGTAAAAATGTGAAGTTAGATGAGAGAACAGAGGAATATATCTACAAACGCATAGAAAAGCTCAATCAGTTCAATGGTAAAGTTTTAGAGTTTGAAGTAGAAATCTGCATGGATAAAAAAGGGAAGTTTCGAGCAGAATTGATGGTCAGAACACCATATAAACTATACAGAACCGAGGAAACGACAGAAAGCATCGAAGGATCGATCGATATCGCAGTAGATGAAATGAAAAATCAATTAGTAAAAGACAAGGATAAGATGAAAGAATTGCGAGAACGAGGAGCGCGGTCTATCAAGAAAAAAACAGTCATAGCGGAAGAAGCCAGGTTCTAAAAAATTATAAAAATATTCAGGCACTTTTATCCCCACACCAATGCATTGGTGTGGGGATTTGTGGTATAATAAAGGTGAAAATATGGATTCTCTTAGAAGAGTTGATATTGGCAGAAATAAGCCCACAGGAAACGTGGTTGATCTTGGACGCGCAAAGAATAAGTTACCGCAAGAACAGATAATTCCGCGCCGCGAGAATTTGCCTGAATATTCACACCCAGCTTTTAGTAAAGATGAACCGGTTTATTATAGCGAAGTCAAAAATGATGAAAAAATAAAAGAAAAATCAACCAAAAAGATCCGCTCCGTTTTTTCTATCGCATTATTTATAATGATAGTCGTTTTCGTCGCCGTTATCGGTTGGTATGAATTTAAAAATAATGATAATGGTTTGGAAAAATTATTATCAAAAAATGCCACACCAGCTGATAAATCTGCCGGCACTACCGCGGCCAACACAGCGGCTCAAGCCAAAGCTGCGGCAACAGCGCAGACTCAAAGCTCGGCAGCGGCTCAGCAAAATCAAACGCTTCCAACGGATAGTGAAAACCTGAATACTAGCGCCACTAGTTCTGACACGACATCTGACAACGCAAACGGAGAGAAAAAGACATATAAAAGTGATACGGAAGGAATAAGTTTTGATTATCCAGCCGAATATAAAATAGAAGAAAATAATGGACAAATCGTGGCGACCAAGACCGATGCTATGTGGCGGATGAAAATTTATGATAATAAAGATAAACAAGAAATAAAAGAATGGGTCGATTCATATTTTTCCGGAAAAGATGTTTCAGATTGCAATGAAAGCGACTCGACTACATTAAAAATTGGAGCGCTTGCCACCAAAATTATGAAAGATGGCGAGGCTTCCGGAAAATGCGAAGGAGCGGGATATTATGCTCTGAATTCTGACAAAAGTAAGATAGCACGAGTGCGGCTGGACAAAGCTGATGAGACAGAAGCGAATAAAATTTTGAGCACGTTTAAATTTACAAAATAAAAAATAATAAATATACAAACATGGAAAACAAAAATATTCTTTATGCAGCCGTGGCCATTTTGGCAGTAGTATTTTTCGCGATTGTCGCGGGAATATTTCTTGTCCAGAAAAACAATATTTCTCCGACAAAGACTGCCATAAAGGAAAAAACGGCGGAAAGTGTTCCTGCTGACAAAACAGAAACAGCAAAAGTGGCAGAGATAAAAGAAACTGCCAACACCAGTGATTGGAGAATTTACGAGAATAAAAAATTTGAGTATGAAACAAAATATCCGACCGACCTGACACTTTGGATTCCAACAGAAAAAAAGTTCATAAGCGGTGATATTTTACAAAAGTTATACCTCCGAAAGGATGACGATAGCTTTATCGATCTGACTGTACTCCCCGAAAACTATGATGTCTATGCTGATGATCTGGAAAAAAACTTGCCTTATAAAGATCTGATGGTAAACGGTCAAAAAGCGGTTCGATTAGATTATAAATCGAATGATTTTTATACCAGCACCACCACAATTTATGGAGATAAATATGTCTACGAGATATTTTATCAGGAAAAAGAAAATGGAAATCTGCGCAAGGCCTATGATGATCTGGTTTCCACTTTCAGGCTGGGTGATTTTGTAACTCCAAATGAAATAAATTATTGGGAACTGGTCAGCGGCAATCCGACTGACACATGTTCTGGCCCGACTTATCAGGGTGAAGCGACAGTGCATGGCTGGTATGAATGGGATTATGTTTATGTGGAAAAAAATTGGACGCTTGTCATAACCAAAGAAGATGCTAAAAAATTGCCGATAAAAGAGATTTTGGGTGGGACGGTATATTATGACGAGATTATGAAAGACCCGACTTTTGTCTTGGCCGATGCTCCAGTAAAATTGCAAGAACAATTGAAGCAAGCTTCACCCGAAAATCCAATTGAGCTGAAACTTCACGGATTTAAGATGTATTGTGAAGGCGCGCCGACAGTCAGCTTGAATCCTATGAAATAGCAAATCCTTTCTTTGACTAGTCGCAATTTTTGGCGTAAAATAAACAAGTTAGATAATCAGCATATATAGGTAATAAAGCATCAATAGCGTCCATCCTAAAACCTGGTTTTAGGATAGGTTTTAAGTTTTATGTCATTTCTCAAAAAACTTTTTGGCTCGAATGAGCGGGAAATCGCCAAATTCAAGCCAGTAGTGGAAAAAATTAATAATCTTGAAACGGAAATATCACAGCTATCAGATGAAGAACTTCGGGCGAAAACTGATAAATTCCGCGAAAGGCTAAAGAATAATGAAACTCTGGACGAAATTCTGCCAGAGGCTTTTGCTGTTGTTCGCGAAGCGGTAAAGCGAGTTGATGATAAGCGACTTTTTGATGTGCAGATGATGGGCGGTATGGTTTTGCACCAAGGAAAAATTGCGGAAATGAAAACTGGTGAAGGAAAAACGCATACGGCGCTACTTCCAATGTATCTCAATGCTCTCTCTGGAAAGGGCGTGCATCTGGTGACAGTGAATGACTATCTGGCCAAACGCGATGCCAACTGGATGGGTTCAATTTTGCATTTTTTGGGAATTTCTACGGCTTGTATAATTCACGACGCGTCGTATATATATGAACCAAAAGTGAAAGATAGTAATGAAGTGACAGTGGAAATGGAGAACCTGAAGCCAGTTTCACGACGTGAAGCCTATGCCGCTGATATTACTTATGGAACAAATAATGAATTCGGTTTTGATTATTTACGTGATAATATGGTGCGAACACTTGAACAAATGGCGCAAAGAGAACCCAACTATGTGATCGTGGACGAAGTAGACTCAATTCTCATTGATGAAGCTAGAACACCATTAATCATTTCCGCGCCGGACACTGAATCAACTAAACTATATCAACAATTTGCCGCGCTGGTTCCAAGGCTCAAAAAAGAAGAGGATTATGAAGTGGATGAAAAAATGCGGGCGGTGGTCATCAAGGACAGTGGAATTTCCAAAATAGAATTTTGGCTTGGCGTGGGCAATATCTATGAACCGGGAAAAATTAGTTACGTGCACAATTTAGAACAAGCTCTGAAAGCGCATGCTATTTTTCAAATTGACCGCGATTATGTGGTCAAGGATGGCGAAGTGATCATTGTTGATGATTTTACCGGACGTATTATGCCAGGGAGGCGATATTCTGAAGGACTGCACCAAGCTATTGAAGCCAAGGAAGGCGTGAAAGTGCAAAGAGAATCAAGAACACTGGCGACCATCACTTTCCAAAATTATTTCCGAATGTATAAAAAGATTTCCGGCATGACTGGGACAGCTACCACTTCAGCCGAAGAATTTTTCAAAGTATATAAGCTGGAAGTAATGGAAATACCGACCAATGTTCCGATGATAAGGAAGGATCTGCCGGATACGATTTATAAAACTGAAAAAGGGAAATTTCAGGCTATTTGCGACCGGATAAAAGAGATAAACAAAACCGGCCAGCCAGTTTTGGTGGGAACGATTGCTATCGAAAAATCGGAATATTTATCGGCGCTTCTCACGCGCTTTGGCGTGCCCCACGAGGTTTTGAACGCCAAACAGCATGAAAAAGAAGCGCTAATTGTTTCGAAAGCCGGCGAGATGGGTTCAGTGACCATTGCCACTAACATGGCTGGACGAGGAACGGACATTAAATTAGGTCAGGGCGTCAAAGAGACAGGTGGACTTTTTATTCTCGGCACAGAACGTCATGAAGCGCGACGGATTGACAATCAGTTGCGTGGTCGCTCTGGACGTCAGGGTGATCCCGGAATGTCGCAATTTTATGTTTCATTGGAAGACGAACTGATGCGGCGTTTCGGCGGGGATAAATTGAAAAGTATCATGGATCGCCTGGGTCTTCCGGAGGATCAGCCGATTGAAAATAAGATTATTTCCCGGACAATTGAAAATGCCCAGTCGAAAATTGAAGGATTTAACTTTGATATCAGAAAACACGTTTTGGAATATGACGATGTGATGAACAAGCAACGCGAAGTTGTTTATAAAAAGCGACGAGAAATTCTGGAAATGAATGATGCCAAGAACGAGATAATGGATTATATCCGGGACGAGATAGAAAAAATAGTTTCTATCAACTGCTCGGCGGAAACGGAGAGATGTAATGCTGATGAAATTTTTGAATCTCTGCGGGCCATGATGCCAGTCGAGCCTACTATCAAGCAAAAAATTGAGGAGATCGATAATAACAAGGTGATGCATGTCGCCGAAAAAGTCGGAGCGATCACGGAATATATCGTCGGTGTTGCCAAGGAAATTTACGGCAAGAAAGAAACAGAAATTGGAGCTGAAACTTTGCGGAAGATAGAAAAATCGATAATTCTGGAAACATATGACACAATGTGGATGAATCATCTGGACGAGATTGACTATCTTCGCGAAGGAATCGGCCTTCGTGGCTATGGCCAGCGCGATCCCTTGATCGAATATAAACGCGAGGCTTTTTCTATGTTTTCGCATCTGATGGAAAACATCAAATCATCCATTGCCAGCACTGTTTTCCGAATTGCGCTTGTCCAGCAAGCTGAGCCACAACAAATGAAACAGCCCAGCTTGAGTTATTCCGGCGGGGGAGAGGTGGAGCAATTTTCCGCGGCCAGAAAAATCCAAAATTCCCAAGCGCAAGGCGGAAGCGCGCAAGAGGAAAAAAAGCAAGATCCTATTATAAATAAGGATAAAATTGGAAGAAATGATCCCTGCCCGTGCGGGTCAAGTTTGAAGTATAAACGGTGTGGTTTGCTTAATACTCCGGAGCATCAGCAGAATATACAAAAAGTATAAAATTGGGGTGGATAGTAACAATATATTAGTACTATCTGACCCAAAATAGTACTAAGTATACTTATTTCGGCTTAAATAAGCCATAATATAGCAAAATATGAGTCATACTTGACTTAATATTTTGTAACATATATAATGCATGTATGATGAAATATTAACAAATCATCATACATACAATAATTATATGGAGAAAAATGACCTATTGGGCATCCTAAAAGATTGGAACTTTTGGGAGAAAGATTTAATTTCAGGGGTTAGCAGAGACTCCTATTTAAACGTATTAAACAGTATGCTCCCAAGCCAACAAGTGAAAATAATCACGGGAGCCAGACGAAGCGGAAAATCATTCATAATGCGACAGATGGCTAAGCACTTAATGGCTTCTGGCGTGGACAAAAAAAATATTCTGATAGTAAACCTTGAAGATCCCGGTTTTGTCGATTTAAACACTAAATTGCTTCAGCAGATATTTGAAACTTATCTGGAAGACCAATCTCCGAAAGGAAAGGTGTATGTTTTTTTGGACGAGGTGCAAGAAATTCCAAGATGGGAGAAATGGGTCAGAATGACACAGGAATTGGATAAGGCCAATATGGTCATCTCTGGCTCTAATTCAAAGCTCCTGAGCGGTGAATTGGCGACAGTTCTGACTGGCAGGCATTTGGACGTGACTGTTATGCCGTTATCATTCACGGAATTTCTAAAATTTAGAAACTTGGAAATCAAAAATAATTCAGCCTTAATAGGCAAGAACTTGGAAGTGAAAAAGCTCCTGGCAGAATTTTTAGAGCTCGGCTCTTTCCCGATAGTTGTTTTGGAGGAAGAAAAAAAGAAGGAGGCGTTGCTCAATTATTATGACGATACGGTCAACAGGGATCTGATAAAGCGGTATAAAATCAGAAAAACTGAAAAACTGAGGAGCCTCATAAAATTTTATCTAAGCAATATATCGTCTCCAATAACATTCGCTTCTTCCGGGGAATTCCTGAAAATATCAACTGAAACCACGGAGCGGTTTTCGGATTATCTGGAAGCTTCCTATTTGGTATTTTTTCTCAAAAGATTTTCTTATAAATTCAAAGAGCAGGAAAAAAGTCCCAGGAAAGTTTATGCGGTAGACACCGGCGTAGCCAATACCATAGGTTTTCGCTTCAGCCCTAATCTGGGCAGGCTTGCGGAAAATGCGGTATTTTTGGAGCTGAAAAGAAGAGCTTATCTTAATCCGTTCTTGGAAATATATTACTGGAAAAGCTTAGCCGATGAAGAAGTAGATTTTATAGTGAAGGAGGATACTAAAGTTAAAGAACTGATTCAGGTTTGTTGGGACTTGCAGGATATCAATACGAAGAAACGAGAAATGAAAGCGTTGCTCAAAGCCATGGATGAATTCAAATTGAAAAAAGGACTCATCATAACTGAGGGCTTTGATGGCGAGGAAGATTATGATGGAAAGAAAATCCAGTATGTATCTTTGAGACGGTGGTTGTTGGGATTATAGAAACATGATAAATAATAATCGTAAAACAATTTACATAATTTTCGATCTGGAAGCGACCTGTTGGGAAGAAAGAAATGACAAGGTTAAGGAAGTGATTGAAATTGGCGCAGTGAAATTAGACGAAGATCTGGAAGTTATCGACACCTTTTCGGAATTTATAAGACCAACAATTTATCCGGTATTATCAGAATTCTGCAATTCGCTGACATCCATCAGGCAGAAAGACGTGGATGAGGCCAAATATTTCAATGACGCTATCAAGGATTTTGAAGATTGGATTCTGTCATCTGGCAAAGCGACAAAACTTGTTTCCTGGGGACATTATGACAAAAAACAAATGCTGGAAGAAAGTGCTGTCAAAAATTATTCAGGGAAGATAATCGAACTTCTGGAAAAGCATATCAGTCTAAAGCATGAATTTGCTCGAATGAGAAAAGAACGGACATGCGGAATGAAAAAGGCGCTCAATAAGTTGAATCTGTCGTTGGAAGGCACGCATCATCGCGGCATTGATGATGCTAAAAATATTGCCAGAATATTTAAAGTAATATTTTCGGAGTTGAAATCGAATAACATTATTTGATATGAATATGCGTACAATCAACGCAAAACAGAACGACAAAGAGTATGTTTTCAAAGTCAAAGTTCTTCTTGGAGATTTTGTTTATTTTATCGGGCGAAGAGGGAAGTACAAAGAAAAAGTCTTGAATTCTGAAAAGCTGCCATGGCGAAGAATTGCCATACTTGGCGAGCAGAGTCTTTATAAATTCGCCGAGGTAATTGTTTCTTCTTTTGATTTTGACTTTGACCACTGTTTCGGATTTTTCAGTAATACGGAAAATTATTATTATAGCGACTCCGAAAAGAAATATGAATTGTTTGCTGATTTGGAAGACCAGGGTATTGAACCCGTTGATTCGGACAGCGTGAAAAAAACAAAAATCAATAAAGTTTGGGAAAAAATCGGCGAGCGGATGATTTTCATGTTCGACTATGGCGACGACTGGAGATTCTTGGTAAAATTGGAGGGAATAAATCCAGCAAAAAAAGATCAAAAATATCCTGTGATTTTAGAGAAAAAGGGGAAGTCGCCGGAACAGTATCCATTGGCAGATGATTTTTAGTAGTGATAATTTTTAACAAGTTTAATTAAGGCTATGTCAAAAAAAACAAACAAAAGTGTGGTAGTAATAAAAGAACTTTCAGAGAGCGAATTGCAAAAGCTGGCGCACGAAGGCACTAAAGAAGCAATAGATAAAATTGAAAAATATATCAAGGCGGAGCCTGATTATGAAAAACGCTCTTACGCAGAAATAGCATTAGGAGAATGCGAGATGTTTTATTATCAGCCGAGAAATGAAAAAGAAGAGGAGGATTTTCTGCTTTCGGAACTTATAAGAAGACGGGAGAATCATATTGACGATTTATACATGAAAATAGAGAATATCGAATCAAATATCGAGAAATTAATGTTGGAGAAAAAAGTTCACGAAAAAGTTTTGTCGAGCCACAAGAATAAAAAAGAAGAGTGGAAATATAACTGGATGCAGGATTTTGTGACGATGGAAGAAAATAAAATTGCAGAGATTAAGGATGATCTGGCTTATGACGAAGCTTGGGTTGCAGAAGCAAAAAAAATTATCACAACAACTCGCTATAGGAATATGCCCCTGCGCCATCTTGAACATTATGATTTCAATATGGATCATAATTATGAGAATGATACTGATTGCGATTGTGATGAAGGTTGCTGTGAAAATGAATAATTGAAAAAAGCGACATATTATAAGTTGAAATAATTTTTTTATGAAATCATCTTTTGAAATAAAACAAAAAATACCGGAAAACGAGTCCAATTTATCGGAACATTGAAAAAATAAATTCGCCTACTCGTCTACGAGGTATAATCACAACCGGGAAACATCGACACATCCGGTTGCGCGCCCTCGCAGACGAGCATGCGGGAATAATCGACTGGATAATTTTCCAGCCTCCAAAACCTCCCGTGGCATTTGCTATACTAGAAGAAATATAAAAAATGCGGGATGCTGGATTTGCCAGAACATCAAGCTAATATGATGAAAGGAACCGGTGCCAGGCGTGAAGAAAGAGTTGGTGGGTAAATTTGCCAAAAAATTATTCTCCTATAGAATAATATTATGACTATTCGGGAAAAACTGAAGATAAAATTTGCGCTCGTAATTCTACTGGCTCTCATCGCGGGGCTGATTTCTTATCCGCAAATTACCGCTAAAATTCCGGTGGTGAATAATATTCTCAATAGGCCGAAAATTAATTTAGGGCTAGACTTGCAGGGTGGAATACATATGGAATATAAGGCTGATACGTCGAAAGTTGATAGCGGGAAAGTGACGGAAGCCATGCAGGCGGTTCAGGATGTCATTTCCAGGCGAGTGAATGCTTTTGGCGTGGCAGAACCAGTAGTTTATGCGACCAAATCTGGATCGGAAAATAGGTTGATAGTGGAATTGGCCGGCGTAAAAGATATTGAATCGGCCAAAAAAATGATCCAGGAAACGCCGTTTTTGGAATTCAAAGAAGAAGGTGAACCTGACCACTCTAAGGATATTCCGCAGGATGTTCTAGATAAATATAATGCCGAAGCCAAGGCCAAAGCGCAGGGAATTTTGCAAAAAGCACTGGCCGGAGAAGATTTTGCGCAACTCGCCAAAGACAATAGTGAAGATCCTGGCTCGAAAGAAAACGGTGGAGATTTGGGTTTTGCTAAATCTGGAATGTTTGTTCCGGAATTTGACAAGGTTTTATTTGAAGGAAATCTGAAAGATGGTGAAATTTATCCACAACTAGTAGAGACGCAATATGGCTGGCATATTATCAAAAAAATAGAACAAAGAGGCGAGGGTGATAGCCTGGAAGTCCATGGCGCGCATATTCTTATCATGAAAAAAAGCAATGACACTCAAAACGCTGAACCTACTTTTGTTTCCACCGGACTCACTGGAAAAAACCTAAAAAGCGCCAGTGTAACTTTTCAAAGTCAGGGACTTTCTGAGCCACAAGTATCTCTCAAATTTGATGATGAAGGAACAAAATTGTTCGCCGATATCACCAAGAAAAATTTAGGAAAACAAGTGGCGATATATTTAGATGGACAAGTTATCAGCGCGCCAACTGTACAATCGGAAATTACAAGCGGTGAAGCAGTGATAACTGGAAAATTTACCATTGACCAAGCCAAGGAATTAGTAAAAAGACTCAATGAAGGCGCTCTGCCTGTCCCAATTACCCTTGTCGGCCAACAAAGTGTGGAAGCGTCACTTGGACAAATATCGCTAGAAAAAAGCTTGAAGGCGGGAATTATCGGCCTTGTCCTGGTCATTATATTTATGCTTTTATATTACCGATTTTTGGGACTAATCGCCTCCGTAGCTCTCCTTATTTATACAGGAATTATGGTTTCACTTTTCAAACTTTCCGGATTTACTCCCTGGTCAATCACTCTGACTCTTCCCGGAATTGCCGGATTTGTTTTGTCGATTGGTATGGCAGTTGATGCTAATATTTTGATTTTTGAAAGAACCAAGGAAGAAGTGCGACGAGGAAGAAAGATTTTGGCGGCAGTGGATGAGGGTTTCAAGCGCGCCTGGACATCAATTAGAGACGGAAATGCCTCGTCAATTATCACTGCTTTGATTTTGATCGAATTTGGGACGGGATTTGTGAAAGGTTTTGCTGTCACTCTGGTTATTGGAGTCCTGGTTTCTATGTTTACGGCCGTTATGATCACAAAAACTATTTTAAATTTTATTTTAGGCGATTGGATAGAAAATAAGTTGTGGTTAATTGGAGCAAAAAAGAAAGATGTTTAATATTATTTCCAAAATTAAATACGCTTACATCTTCTCGGGGACACTGACTGTATTAAGTTTACTGGCTTTATTAATTTGGGGACTGAAATTTGATATCGATTTTACTGGTGGAACAAGGATGCAGATCCAATATGTTGATGCTGTGCCGGCCAATCAGGAAGTAGAAAATGATCTAAAAGATTTAGGTCTAAAGAGTCTTATTATCCAGCCATCAGGAAACAACCAGATGCTTATCCGCTATGCTTCGGAAGATGACACTATCAACCAAGAAGTGTTTCAAAAAATCAGTGAAAAATATCCGGGCGCGACACAACTCCGAGTCGATTATATTAATGCTTCTGTCTCTCAAGAGCTGAAAAGCAAATCGTTGTGGGCGATTGTTTACGCTGTGATCGGCATCATGGCTTATATCGCTTGGGCCTTTCGCAAAGTCTCTCGTCCGGTAGAATCATGGAAATATGGTGCTGGTGCAGTGATTGCGCTTGTCCATGATGTGCTCATAACCACAGGAGTATTTTCACTACTGGGGCATTTTTATGCTGTTGAAGTGGGCGTGCCATTTATCGCAGCGCTTCTTACGATTTTAGGTTTTTCGGTGCATGATACAATTGTTGTTTATGACCGGACGCGTGAAAATCTCATCAGGAGTTCTGGCAAAGAAAAATTTCCCGAAATTGTCAATAAAAGCCTCAATGAAACTTTAGTGCGCTCTATCAATACATCATTAACGGTTATTATTACGCTTTTGGCTATATATATTTTTGGCGGCGAATCGATCAAATTCTTTTCCTTGGCACTTCTGGTTGGCGTGACATTCGGAACATATTCGTCAATATTTGTAGCGTCAGCGTTGTTGGTGTCGATATACAACTGGCAAAGTAAAAAGTAATTGAAAATGCAAATCTCAAAATGCAAAATGACAATGTAAAATACAAAATTTTAAATTTTAATTTGTCATTTTGATTTTTGATTTTTTAATTTTGATTTTATTATGTGGAATCCGTTTAAAAAAGCAAAACAAGCAACTTCCAGCGCTGCTATGGGTATGATGGCCAAAATTGCCGAGAAAAAGATGCGCAATATGAGCCCGCAAGAGCAACAGAAAATGATGGCTGAAGCTTTTAAACCGGGAAATAAAGACAAGCTGCTCCAGGCGATGGAAATGATGCGAAAGTCTGGACAAATTACGGAAGAACAGTATAATTTAGCCAAACAAAAGTTGGGATTTTAATATAAAAAAAGTGGTTCTTTGTCGTCAGGAGGGGTGTTTTTTTGTTTTTCTAAATAAGGGGGGTGTCTATGGTATCACCGTGCAGAGGTTGCGAAAATGAGAACAGGAGCAAAATTGAGTGTTCTAAGGGATGTGCGAAACTAAACACATTCCAGGAATGGGATTTTAGGCAAGGCTATACAATAAATGGGGTTGGTGCTTCGGGGCCACAGCCTACTCTTCTGGCTAGGGCGCGTGCGGCGTCACCTGCGAAACACATTTTACGATAACTCTTCCTATAGGGAGGCGCAATAACTTTGCCTCCCTTTAATTTTGACTTTTTGTCGCTTTAAACGTAAAATAAATGTATGGAAACAGAGCAGAAAATAAAGGAAATCAAAGACAAAGCAGTGGCTTCTATAGAAGCTTCTAAAAACAGCGACGAACTTTTCAATTTGGAAAAGGAGTTTTCTGGTCGGAAAAGCGAGTTTAATAATATTTTGAAAGGTTTGAAAGATATGACCGAAGAGGAGCGGCGAAAAGTTGGTCCGGCCGCTAATAGCGCCAAAAATGAAATCGCCGCGGCCATTGAAAAAAAACGTCAGGAACTCTTGGCGTCAAGTTTTGATTTCGAAGCGGAAAAAATCGATGTCACTATTCCTGGGACAAAAAAGGATGTCGGCCATCTCAATCCTATTTCTATTGTGCAAAAGGAAATTGTGGACATTTTTACTTCCATGGGTTTTGAAATCGCTGATGGGCCTGAAATTGAAACAGATTTTTATAATTTTGACTCTCTTAATATTCCCAAAGACCATCCAGCGCGAGATATGACCGACACTTTCTTCTTGAAAGAAAAGGGATTGGCTTTGCGATCGCAGACTTCCGCTGTTCAAGCGAGATATATGCAAAAACATAAACCTCCATTTCGGATCATTGCTCCAGGAAAGTGCTTTCGAAATGAAGCCACTGACACGACTCATGAGCATACTTTTTATCAATTCGAGGCTCTGGTGGTTGGTGAGGATGTCAATGTTGGGAATCTAAAACATATTGCGGAAGTATTTTTTTCTGAATTTTTCAAAAAAGAAGTGCATGTCCGATTAAGACCGAGTTATTTTCCTTTCGTGGAACCAGGATTTGAGTTTGATATAAGTTGCCTGGTTTGTGGTGGCAATGGATGCAGCGCTTGTCGTGGAGGCGGCTGGCTGGAATTGGGCGGAGCCGGAATGGTTAATCAAAATGTATTTACTGCCGCAGGTTATCCGAGGAATAAATATCAGGGCTTTGCCTGGGGATTTGGTTTCGAAAGATTGGCAATGATGAAATATAAAATAGATGATGTCCGGTTATTCCATGGCGGGGATTTGAGATTTATTGAGCAATTCTAGCCGTCATTCTGAGCGGAATCGAGTCCGTTTAAGGACGAGATGAAGTCGAAGAATCTGCCAAATATTAGCACTAGTGATAATTTATAGTAGATCCTTCGACTACGTCCAATAAGAATTGGACTTCGCTCAGGATGACGAAAAAAGTAATGAAATATTCATATAATTGGTTAAAAGAAATATCAGGAACAAAATTATCACCGGAGCGTGCGGTGGAGCTTTTAACAATGCACAGTTTTGAAATTGAAGGGATGGAAAAAATGGGCGGACATTTCCCGGGAGTGATTGTGGCAGAGATTTTGGAAATCAGAAAACATCCTAACGCTGATAAATTACAATTAGCGACTGTTAGCTACGGAAGGGGAAAATTAGAAGTCGTTTGCGGCGCGCCAAATATTGAAGTGGGGCAAAAAGTGCCGTTGGCGCTAGTCGGAACAAAACTTCCTAATGGGGTGGAAATTAAAGAAGCAGAAATCAGAGGCGTGAAATCAACGGGAATGCTTTGCGCGGCCGATGAATTAGGACTCGGAAAAGATCATAGCGGAATAATAATTTTGGACAAAAATGCTAAAATAGGGGAGTCAGTGAATAAATATTTAGGAATTAACGATACGATCATTGAAATAAAGGTTCTTCCGGACAGGGCTCATGACGCACTGTCGCACGTCGGAGTAGCCAGAGAAATATCGGTATTAGAGGGAAAAAAGATGGTCTATGATTTTGCGGGATTGCATCTACCCAACAGGGTAGAGACGAGGCATGCCTCGTCTCTACGGGTGGAAATCAAAGATATAGATCTATGTTCTCGATATATTGGCGCGGTGATGAACGTTGAAATCAAGGAATCGCCGAAATGGATAAAGGATAGATTGCAAGCATCTGGAATGAACGCAATCAATAATGTCGTTGACGCGACAAACTATATAATGCTCGAATTGGGGCAACCCTTACATGCTTTTGATATTGAAAAAATACCAAACAAAACCATTGTTGTTCGGCGGGCTAAAAATCAGGAGAAAATAGAATTACTAGATGGGGATGTTAAGGAATTATCTAATAACGATTTATTAATCACCGATGGGCAAAATCCGTTAGCTCTCGCTGGTATAAAGGGCGGATTAAATTCGGGCATTACTGAAAATACTAGAACCATTGTTCTCGAAGCGGCCAATTTTAACGCGGTGAACATAAGAAAAACCAGAACAAGGCTGGGTATTAGAACTGAATCATCCGATCGATTTGAAAAGGACATTGATCCTAATTTGGCCGAGAAAGCGATGGCGCGGGTGATTGAAATTCTGGAGCATATTGCTAGTGGAAAATTAGAAGGAATTGTGGACGTTTATCCAAAGAAAGTTATGCCATGGAAAGTTAAACTTAATTTAGATTATGTGAATAGCCTTTTAGGGGAAATAATCCCGACTACTGCTATCAAAAAAATATTGACCTCCCTGGAATTCAAAGCGAGTGGTTTTGGAAAAACTATGACTGTTGAAGTGCCGACTTTCAGAGTTGATGTTCGGACACAAGAAGATCTCATCGAAGAGATCGGCCGTATTTATGGTTATGAAAAGATTAAACCAAGGCCGATGGTTGAACCGGTCGCTCCACCAAAAATGAATGAGCAAGTGTTTTTTGAACAAGAGGCGAGAGAAAAACTGGCTGGGTTAGGATTTTCGGAAGTATATAATTATTCTTTCTATTCCCAAAAGAATGCTGACATTTGTGGCTTGAAGGATATTAAACATTATGAACTGGAAAATCCGCAAAATCCTGATCAACAACTGGTGCGAGTAAGTCTTGTGCCGAATATAATCAAGAATGTCAAGGAAAACCTGAAACATTTTTCGAATTTTAATATCTTTGAAATCGGTCGCGTTTATTATCCAAATAATGGAAAAGTGGAAGAAAATAGAATGTTGGCTGTGGCGGAAGTATTAGAGAAAGATTCTAAGGCCGATACTTTTCATAGCCTTAAAGGCGTAGTGGAAAGCTTTTTGCAAGCAAACGGAATAAATGGTGTAATTTTTGAAAATAAAAATGTAAATATTCCAAAAATTGCTCATCCGACCAGATTTGCGAAAATAAAAATTAATGATGAAATTGTCGGAGGAATTGGAGAAATTAATCCGCTTGTCCTTGACCAGTACAAGATCAAAAAACGGGCCCGCCTCGCGTCGACGAGCGATCTCCGCGAGTCGAGGCGGGTAGCCATGGCGGAATTTGATCTGGAAGTTTTGCGAAAATACGCGTCAAAAGAAAAAACATACAAACCATTGCCGAAATTCCCGATTGTCACTAGAGATATTTCACTTCTTGATAAATCAAATCTAACAGTCGCAGAAATTTCCAATTTTATCAAAAAAATCAGCGGAGAAATTGTATTATCTGTAGAATTATTCGACACTTTCCAAAAAGACAATATTACCAGCCACGCTTTTCATATCCATCTTGGAGCGGATAGGACACTGGAAGGAAAGGAAGTGGATGAAGTGATGCAAAGCATTGTTGAAAAATTGGAAAAAGAGTTGAAAGTGGAAGTGAGAAAATAATAAAAATTATTTTGCTTAGCAATGGAAGTAAATAATACAGTACAAGAATTATTTGAAAAACATATTAAAGGAACTGCAAAAGATGCCATAGTAGCTGATGTAACAATATTCCTATGCCATTTGACATATGCCGTTTCTAAAAATAATAATTTCCCTCCAAAAGTTTATTTGAAAACAAGAGCATTGAAACATATCTATGATAAAAGGCCGGCCGAAGAATTTGATCGTATTTTAATTTATTTAAAAAAACTTGTAAGATATCCGGATTGTGTATATAAAAATAAAAACCCCAAACGAGGGGATTATGTCTTTACAAAAACAATTAATGGCGAACAATATCTCTGCTCTCTGGAACTATATGACGGTTGTTTTAATATAGCTACTGTTTTCAGGCTTAGAAAAAAAAATTACATAAAAAGCTATGACCTATTATGGAGTTGGAGGGACGGCGCTCCCTCATCGTAATGCTTTCGTTTTCCCGAAGGGAACTACTCACATTCCGCAGTAGAGCCTTTCTGCATTTCAACCCCATAATAAACCACAGCCTTTCTAAACGTAATACTAACATAGTGTGCGATATATTTCAAGTTTTTAGTGATAGTGCATCACTCTTAATTATCAATTTTTGCTTATGTTAAGCCAAATTTCCAAACGATACGATCACAACGAAGTGGAAGATAAGATATATGAGCTCTGGGAAAGGAGCGGGTTTTTTAATCCTGACAATTTAGACGTGGAAAAAGATGCCAAATCTTATACGATTATTCTTCCGCCGCCAAACATTACGGACAAATTGCATCTTGGACATTCGGCAATGTTAGCGATAGAAGACCTATTGGTTAGATTTCATCGGATGAAAGGCTTTCGCGCGCTATGGGTGCCAGGAACAGATCATGCGGCGATTGCAACGCAGAATGTAGTAGAAAAAAATCTTCTGAAAAAAGGCATAACCAGACAAAGTTTAGGAAAAGAAAAATTCCTGGAAGAAGTGTGGAAGTTTCTCAACGAAACACAAGCCACGATCCAACATCAGATGCGAAAGATGGGAGCGTCAATGGATTGGTCACGCGAAGCTTTCACGCTTGATGAACCGAGAAAAAAAGCGGTGCGGAAAATGTTCGTTGATATGTATAACGCCGGATTGATATATAGAGGCTATCGCGTGGTCAATTGGTGTCCGCGTTGCCATTCAACTTTGGCGGATGATGAAGTGGAATATAAAGAAGAGACTGGAAAGCTATACTGGCTCAAATACGGCCCATTTATTTTGGCTACATCACGTCCGGAAACAAAACTGGGCGACACCGCGGTAGCAGTGCATCCGGATGATCCGAGGTACAAGGATATGGTCGGGAAGAAATTTATGATTCCCGGCGTTTTGGGCGATTTTGAAATTATTGTTGTCGCCGACAAAGCAGTGGATAAAGATTTCGGATCAGGGGCCATCAAGGTGACGCCGGCGCACGACTTTGCCGATTATGAAATAGCGCAAAGGCATCACATCCCCATGAAACAAATCATTGATGAAGATGGGAAGATGATGGATAATTGTGGAAAATATGCCGGCATGACAACAGTCGAAGCGCGTGAAGAAATTGTGAA
Organism: Parcubacteria group bacterium; assembly: GCA_041661275.1. Taxonomy (GTDB): domain Bacteria; phylum Patescibacteriota; class Minisyncoccia; order Moranbacterales; family UBA2206; genus JBAZUU01. The sequence goes on from JBAZUU010000007.1 coordinate 38,660, forward strand.
GGATATGGAAAAAATGGGACTGATTGATCACATCGAAGAAAATTATGTGCATAATTTGGCTACGTGCTATCGTTGCGGAACAGTTATTGAACCGATTCCGTCAAAACAGTGGTTTGTGGCGGTGGATAAAAAAATTGAAAAACTGGGAAATAAATCTTTGAAAGAAAGGGCATTGGAAGCAGCTAGCAAGAAAGAAATTAAATTTATTCCGGAGCGTTTTACCAAAAGATATTCTGACTGGATGACCAACCTTCATGACTGGTGCATATCGCGGCAAATTTGGTTCGGGCATGACATTCCAGTTTGGTATAAGGGCCAGGAAATTTATGTCGGAGAAGTTGCGCCAAAAGGTGATGAGTGGACGCAAGACCCAGATACCCTCGACACCTGGTTTTCATCTGGAATGTGGACTTTTTCGACATTGGGTTGGCCAGAAGATTATAAAGATGGCAAAAAAACAGAGGATTTGGCCAAATTTCATCCAACACAAGTTTTGGAAACTGGCTATGACATTTTGACTCTTTGGGTTTCGCGAATGATCATTATGACAATTTTTGCGCTTGATGAAGTGCCATTTGAAAATGTCTATCTTCATGGACTAGTTTTAGATAAACATGGAAAAAAGATGTCCAAATCCAAAGGCAATGGCATTGACCCATTGGAGATGATTGAAAAATATGGAACAGACGCTGTTCGACTGTCGCTCCTTCTCGGTTCTACTCCCGGAAATAATGTCAGAATATCAGAGGAAAAAATAGAAAATTTTAGAAATTTTGTCACGAAATTATGGAACATATACCGCTATTTTGCTAGTAATCCTAGAGCTAAGCTCAAGGATAATATTGAAAAAGATGATCTGAAATCACTGTCTGATCGCTGGATTGTCAGTGAATTGAATTCATTAATTTCAGAAGTTAGTGATGATGTTGAGAAGTACAGATTTTCACTAGCCGGAGAAAAACTGGAAAAATTCACCTGGGATAAATTTGCCGCATGGTATGTTGAGATCCACAAGATGGAAAAAAACGATATTGTTTTAGGATATGTTTTTGATAAGATTTTGAAACTATGGCATCCATTTACACCTTTTGTGACGGAAAAGATATTCCGTGACTTTTATGAAGATAAATTGTTGATGGTGGAAAAATATCCGGAAAGCGATAAAAATTTAATCAATAAAGAAGCAGTTAATGAATTCGGAGCACTTCAAGAGGCAATATCGAAGATTAGAAATATCAGGACTAGTTATCATATTGATTCAAAGCTAATTATTAACGCACATTCTGAAAACATAAAAAATAAAGAAATTATTGAAAAGTTGGTACGAATTAAACTCGACAATATTAATCATGAAATGAGAACCTTAAATATCGGAAATATTAATCTGGATATCACTAATATTATTGATGTCCAAAAAGAAATCGCCAGCCTTGAAAAAGAGATAAAAAATATGGAAAATTCCATTGCCAAAACCGAAGCGCTTTTGAATAATGATAACTTCATCAAAAAAGCTGATATGGATATAATAAACCAGACAAAAACAAGAGTTGATGAATATAAGGAAAAGTTACGGGTCCAACGAGACTTGGTTGACAATTTAAAACAATTATAATCAGAGGGGAGATTGAAATGATGAAGCGCATTTTTATGATTATACTGCCTTTCGCTTTTCCGCTGGCATTTTTTTGCAAAATCGCGGAATTGACAGAAGCCGACGATCAGAAAAAGGTCGATGTTCTCGACAAGGCAATAACGACCATAAGTATTCCTGTTGTTGCGTTATGTTTTTTTACCCTTACTACTCTTCTTATGAAAGACCTGGTGGGATGGCCTGACGAGTTTAATCCTGGTTATAATAGTACTAACATTTCCCTTTTTCTTCTCGCTTTCCTGATTATGTTTCTATGTTTTGAACAAGGCAGCATTATCGGCAGGATTGAAAAGGAAAAAAGGGTTGCAGAAGCAGAAAGACGCCTAAAAGCAGAGGTGGGTCGACGCCTGATAAATACTCTTTATGATAGGAAATCTCGATTATACTGGCAGAATGTCAGTAGGGATATATGGTCTATTTTCTAATTGTTCTAGATGGAAACAAATCTGAGCGGTAAAGCGTGCATACGCCGAACCGCTTTTTTTTGACAAAAACCCGAAAATGTACTAATATAGGGGAGGATAGCAACTTAAAAAATGGCTTATATATGGGGTTTCCGCCGGCTGGCGGAGTAACCCTAGGTATTTATCAAGGCAAATTGAGTAGTTGATCCCCAGGGCAACTTGGGGGTAGGAAAGTCCGGACATTCAACCTGTCGCTCACGAGCGACGGGTATGGTAGCGGGTAACGCCCGTCGTCCGCAAGGATAGAGGTGCGAGCAGAGACGTTTTAATTCGAAAGAATTAAAACGCCCAGTCGTATGACTGGGCGAGCCCAATAGTAATATTGGATTTGAAACGGCTAAATCCTTACCCGAATGCAAGGTCGTGTTCTGTAATTTACGTAATTACAGAAAGTGCCGCTTGAGGCTGATAGCAATAGCAGTCCCAGATAAATGATTACTTTCAACAGAATCCGGCTTATAGATTTGCCTTGATAAATACCTGTGGTCTTTACTAATTACGAATTTAAATACTAATATACTAATGCATGAAAAAGAATCGTTATTCGTAAATTAGTATATTCGTACTTGATTAGTAATTAGTAAAGAATTTCATGAAAAGATCCGAACTATTTTTTAGCGCTATCCAAGTTCCGGTTGATTTTGTGATGATCGTTCTGGCCGCTCTCACTGCTTTTGTTATCCGCGATATTCCCCAAATCATCACTTTCCAACCCAAGCTTTATAACTTTCCGTTTGATATTTATATAAAAATAATACTGGTCATCACGCCAGTTTTTTTGCTTATCTACGCCCTAAACGGGCTCTACGACATCCGCGTCACCAGAAAATTTTGGAAAGAAACACTAAAAGTTTTTAACGCCACTTCCATCGGCCTAGTTATAATAATTGTCACAATATTTTTGAAACGGGAATGGTTTTCATCCCGTTTTATTATTCTCGCTGCCTGGTTTTTTGCCGTCTCCTATGTTGTTGTCGCCCGATATTTGATCCAGTTGATCCAAAAATGGCTGCTGCGATCTCGCGGCATGGGTGTTCACCGATTGCTTCTTATTGGATCTAATGGAAAACTGGATGCTATTTCCAAACTCATAAAAAGAAATAAAAACCTGGGCTATAGAATCGTTGACCAAATTAGCCAGGTGCATCTTCGCGAAATAAAAGTCATCAAAGAAGAAAGAGGAATTGATGAGATAATCCTCTGCGAATCTTCAGTGACCGATGATGAACAAGAAAAGCTGATTGACTATTGCGCCATCAATAATATAAATTATAAATTCATTCCCACCACCCTCCAGACTTCCAAATTTGAAATTGGCATGCTTTCTGGTGAGCCTTTGATCGAAGTCAGAAATACGCCGCTTGACGGTTGGGGAAGGATTGCCAAGCGAATTTTTGATATTATTTCTGCCGTTTTTGGCATAATTATCACTTCTCCCATTACTATCATTACGGCTATTGCCATAAAGCTGGATAGTTGCGGGCCGATAATATATCGAAACGAAAGGATCGGCAGTGATGGCAGAAAATTCTTTGTTTATAAATTTCGTTACATGAAATGGGAACAATGCGTGACCAACGAAAATCCTGAGTTAGAAAAAGCGCTAAAACTAGAAAAAGAATTAATCGCCAAGCAAAGTGTGAGAAGTGGTCCGCTTTATAAAATAAAAAGAGACCCGAGAAAAACCCGGGTTGGACACTTTATTGAAAAATATTCCATCGATGAATTGCCGCAATTTTTCAACGTCCTTTTTGGTACGATGAGTATTGTCGGCCCGCGACCACATCAAAAAAGAGAAGTGGAAAAATATATGGACTATCACCGCCGGCTTCTCACCATCAAGCCAGGCGTGACCGGCATGGCTCAAGTTTCAGGACGCTCTGACCTTGATTTTGAAGATGAATATCGTCTGGATCTCTACTACATTGAAAACTGGTCAATGTGGCTGGATATTCAAATATGTCTGAAAACCGTAGGGGTTTTGTTCAGAAAGCGTAGAAATGTCTGAACCACTGATTTTCACAGGATTAACACGTGATTTCACTGAATTAAAAGTGATTAGCTTTAGCTAATCACTTTTGTTATAATTCATGTGTAATCGGTAAGGTCAGTGTTAATCAGTGGTTCAGACCATATGAGAATAGCCTTGGTTCATGATTATCTAGTGCAGTGCGGGGGCGCAGAAAGAGTCCTTGAATGTTTCACAGAGCTTTTTCCACATGCGCCGATCTACACAATAGTCTATAACAAGGAATTTATGCATGGCATGTTTGAAGGAAAAAACATAAGAACATCTTTTCTTCAAAAAGTTCCATTTTCCAGGAGCCAGCATAGGATTTTCCCCCCTCTCATGCCTATGGCCATCGAACAATTTGATTTTTCTCTCTATGACATCGTCCTTTCTGATTCTTCCAGTTTTGCCAAAGGCATCATCACCAGTCCCGAAACGCTTCATATTTGCTATATGCATAATCCAATGCGTTTTGCCTGGGACGATTGCCAAAAATATACGGAAGAATTCTATTTTCCATCAAGTATAAAAAAAATCGTTCCATTCCTTATGAATCGTATCCGCATCTGGGACAGAGTGAGCGCGGAAAGGCCAGATAAAATAGTCGCCAACTCCAGATTTGTAGCCAGAAGAATAAAAAAATACTATAAAAGAGACGTGACGGTAATCAATCCTCCAATCGATATCAACCGGTTTAATATAAGCAATGAGAGAGAGGATTATTTTTTGATTGTAGGGAGGCTTATGAGCTATAAACGCTTTGATATTGTCATCAAAGCGTTCAATAAATTGGGTTTGAAGTTGAAAATTATCGGGAGGGGGCCGGAATATGACCGGTTCAAAAAAATTGCCAGAAAAAACATAGAATTTCTTGGCCGGGTATCAGACGATGACCTGCCAAAATTTTTTGCAGAGTGTCGGGCGTTTATTTTCCCCCAGGAAGAAGATTTCGGAATAACTGCTATTGAGGCCTTAGCTTCCGGACGTCCGCTGATTGCTTTTCGTGGCGGGGATATCCCTGAGCATATGGAAGAAGGAAAGACAGGTATTTTTTTTGAAAATCAGACCGTTGAAGACGTTATGACAGCAATCCGTAAATTTAATGATGATGATTATGATCCGGAATATATCAGAAGCACTGTCCTAAAATTTGACAAAAAGCTGTTTAAAGATAAAATTAAGAACTACATAGATGAGCAGTATTTAGAACATAAAAAACAATGGAACTAAAGGAATATTTGCAAATAATCAAAAGACAGTTAAATCTATTTGTTTCGATAATTATTCTTGTTATTCTTGCTGCTTTCGCTTATTTTTATCTGCGTCCAATATTTTATAACGCCTCACTGACATTGAATATCAGTCGCGCCGGATCACAAACTACGGATCAATTCAAGTATGACGATTTTTATAGGCTGCAAGCCGATGAAAAATTTGCCGAAACCCTGGTAGAATGGCTCCGTGATCCCCGGATCGTTTCTGATATTTATACCAAAGCTGGCATAGACACACAAAATTTTAGCCTAAAACAATTACAGAAAGGTCTTGCGCCAGAAAAGTTGTCATCGCAAGTAGTGACAGTCAATTTTTCCGCGCATGATTTGAAAACCGCCCAGAAAATTTCCCAGTCAATCGCCAGCATCATCTCTCAAACGACCCAGAGCCTCAACAAGAATCAAAAAGAAGAAACCTGGTTTGAAGTTGTGCCGCAAAAACCGGTGATTGTCCAATACCAACCTAATTTCTTGTTTGTTTTACTAGGATCAATACTAGCAGGAGCCTTTCTTGCTTTTTGGGTGGTACTCGTGAAACACTATTTGGAGTAAATTATGCGAATCTGCATTGACGCACGATGTCTTATGGCCGGAAGGAGGACTGGAGTAGAGGAATACACCCTAAACTTACTTTTAAATTTGCTTGACATTGACCAAAAGAACGACTATGTTCTTTTTTTTAATTCAGCCAAAAAACCAAATTTTGATTTTTCTGTTTTTAAAAAATTCTCCAATGTTCAGATAAAAAGCCTGAAAATTCCTAATAAATTACTCAATTTTTCTTTTTGGTATCTGGGCTGGCCGCATATAGACAAACTGGTGGGCGGAGCAGATGCAGTCTTTTTGCCCAATATTATTTTTTACGGAGTAAGTAAAAAAACCAAACTCATACTGACAGTTCATGATCTTTCATTCGAACGCTATCCGGAAACTCTTTCGCTTAAAAGAAGGCTGTGGCACGCTTTTATTAACCCAAAGAAAATGTGTCAAAGAGCAGACAAGATTATTGCTGTTTCAAATTCTACTAAAAATGACATAATTTCCCTCTACAAAATTAAGTCAGAAAAAGTAATAATGATTTACAGCGCAGTAGACGATAAATTTACACAGATCGATCGCAACGATTTGAAACTTCTCTCTGTCAAAGAAAAATACAAACTGCCGTATAAATTTATTTTGTATCTCGGAACGATCGAACCCAGAAAAAACATCACTGGCGTCATCCGCGCTTTTGATCAATTGCAAAAAGAAGCACACAGAAATGATGATAAGGAAGTCCAAAAATATGCCTTGGTCATCGCAGGAGCAAGTGGTTGGAAACAGGAGGAAATATACAGAGAAATACACAATGCTACCTTCGTAAAACACATCCAGGTAACCAGATTTGTCGAGGAAGAAGATAAGGAATATTTTTTAAACCTAGCTTCGCTTTTTGTCTACCCCTCTTTTTTTGAAGGCTTTGGTTTTCCACCACTCGAAGCGATAAAATGCGGTATACCCATTATTACATCAAACAATTCTTCGTTACCAGAAATAGTAGGGGATGGCGGAATTCTCGTTGATCCGGACAAACCGGATGAGATTTTCCGCGCCATGAAAGAAATTTTGAAAAATAGGGAACTGAAAGAAAAATTGATCCAGAAAGGACTGAAAAGATCAAAAGAATTCGACTGGAAAAAAACCGCGCGAGAATTTTTGGATATGATTAATCTCTAGGCTTTAGACACGGAGTGTCCAATTGGACACTCCGTGTCTTTGATTGGTATAATTGAGTCATGAAAATTGGAATCGACGCCCGGTTTTATGGCCCGATTGGCAAGGGTCTGGGTCGTTATACCCAAAAACTAATAGAACACCTGGAAAAAATTGATGAAGTCAATAAGTATTTTATATTTTTAAGAAAGGCGAACTTCGACGAGTACGTACCTCGAAGTAATAATTTCAAAAAAGTTTTAGCTGATTACCGCTGGTATTCTTTTTCCGAGCAGATAAAATTCCCGGGACTTCTCAAAAAATACAAACTTGATCTTATGCATTTCCCGCACTTCAACGTGCCGGTTTTTTATCGTCGAAATTTTGTCGTTACTATCCATGATCTCATCCTTATCCGTTTCCCGACCGTCAGAAGCTCCACTTTAAGCCCAATTCTTTATTGGTTCAAATTTATGGCCTATAAATTTGTCATCCGATCGGCTATTTTTCGCGCACAAACTGTTCTGGCCGTTTCAGAATTTACCAAAAAAGACATTCAAAAAATATATCCCAATATTCCCAAAAATAAAATAAAAGTGACATATGAAGCCTGTGATGATTTTTGCATGTTGAGTCCCAATAAAGACAATGAGATACTCTTGCGATATGGTATAATAAAACCATACCTAATTTACGTGGGGAACGTCTATCCGCATAAAAATCCCGAACGGCTGATTTTGGCTATGAAGGGACTCGGAAAACAACTCTCTGAACTACGGCTAGTTTTTGTTGGTGGTGAAGATTATTTCTATAACCGCCTCAAAAAATTCGTTACCGATAGAGGAGTTACTAATGTGATCTTTGCCGGATTCGTCCCTGATCACGAACTGGATGTTTTATTCCACAATGCTCTAGCGTATATCCGCCCATCACTTTATGAAGGATTTGAACTGCCGCCTCTCGAAGCGATGGCTAAAGGTGTTCCGGTGCTTTCGTCATCCCACGCCTGCGCTTTAGAAATTTTGGGCGATAGTGCGATCTATTTTAACGCGGAAGATGTTCTTGATATGATCCGAGCCATAAATTTGATCGCCAGTGACGATAATCTAAGAAAAAATTTGATTGAACGGGGATATAAACAAATAGAAAAATATAATTGGAGAAAAATGGCGCGTCAAACCCTCGATATTTATGAGTCGGGAAAAAAATAAAAAATTTGTCATGCCGCAAATGTTTGATGTCCGTCCACTGGACAAAGAAGGCGGTTTGGATGTGGAAAAAATCCGGAAAATTTCTCCCGTAGTAAAGATAAAACATAAAAGATTTTTTGGATCGAGCGGAAAAAAAATAGGAGATGTTTTTTATGACGTACGGACTCCTGATATAGCCGATGAGGAATATCTGCGATTTAGAAAACTGATAGAACGGGAAAAAGAGGAAAAAAAGAAAATTTCCGCTCCTGTTCCAGTGGCTAATAAAGACGAGAGAGAAGAAGTATTTGTCCCGATAAGCATTGAAAAAATAAAAGAAGAATTATACAGAGAACCGGAAGAAGTCAAGACAGACTATTTTGAAAAATTTGAACCGGCGGAAAAGACTGTAAAAAGAAAGAAAAAAAATATCCTGGCCGGCTGGCAATTAGACAAGCCCGAAGTTTTCATCGGAAAGATTTCCTGGAAAACGGCCTTTCCTTCTTTTGCCATTGCCGGTTTTGTTGTGCTTGTTATCATTTCAGGTCTCAATCTTTTTGGCCGGGGACTAAAAATAAAAGATGCATCGCTCGACAGCGGCAATAAAGCTTACGCCAGTCTTATGAGTGCTAAAGACGGTCTGGCTAATCAGGACTACGCGCGGGCACAATTTGAATTTAATTCTGCTTATGATGAGTTTAATTCCATTTCCAATGACATCAATGATCTGGGAAGTATTATCGTTGAATCTTCCAAATTTATTCCTTTCGCTTCCAGGTTGTCCTCTGGCGCCCATTTAGCAGTCGCCGGGGAGGATATTTCAAAAATTGGTCTCAAATCATCGGAAATCGTAGCCACATTGGAAAAAATAAAAAATCCATTAAAAGACGGGGGAGAAACAATTTCTTTTTTGAAAATTTTCCAGGACACCGACAGTAATTTGAAAGGAATCGCCACTCTTTCCAAAGATTTGGAAAAAAACCTAAACGATGTGAATGTTGATGACATTCCAGCTGACAGGCGAGAAAAATTTACCGAACTAAAAAAGGGATTGCCTGAAGCTAATGCGGCTCTTGCCGGTTTTATGGACAATAGCCATGTCTTTACCGATATCCTGGGTGGAAATGGCCCCCGAAAATATCTTTTCCTTTTCCAAAACAACCAGGAAATGAGATCGACTGGCGGATTTATCGGTACATATGGGGTTTTGGATATTTTTAATGGTCGAGTGAATAAGTTTTTTATTGATGGAATTTTCAATCCTGACGGACAATTGAGAGAAAAAGTTATTCCACCCGCGCCTATCCAAAAAGTCAGTGCCGCCTGGAGTCTCCACGATTCCAATTGGTTTCCGGACTTTCCTGTGTCAGCCGAAAAAGCTTCCTGGTTCTATGAAAAAACAGGAGGACCGACAGTGGACGGCGTGATTACTATGACACCAACAGTTTTGCAAAAACTTTTGGAAATAACCGGCCCGATTGAAATGCCGGAATACGGCACAACTATTAGTAAAGATAATTTTATCGAAAAGATCCAATATGAAGTTGAAGTTGATTATGACAAACAAGATAATACGCCGAAAAAGATTTTGGCTGATCTTGCGCCTAAGATTCTCGACCAGATCTTTAATACCAAAGATGTCGCGCAAGCCGCCAGAATTATGAGCATCCTGGACGAAAGTCTCAACGAAAAACAGATTTTGATCTATTCCAAAAATTATAATATTCAAAAAATCCTATCGGAGAGGGGATGGAGCGGCGAGATTTTGGACACGCAAAAAGATTATTTGTCAGTGATAAACACTAATATAAACGGCTTCAAGACTGACGGAATTATTGACGAGGAAATTTCGCATTCCGCTGAAATAGGGAGCGATGGCTCTGTCACTGATACGGTAACCGTCAAACGCCATCATAACGGCGGAGATTCGCAATATGACTGGTGGAACAAGGTTAATGCTGATTATATGCGCGTTTACGTCCCAAAAGGCTCGAAACTTTTGGAAGTTTCCGGCCAAACCCGGGAATTCAACAGTCCTCCCCTGGACTATAAAGCGCTTGGATTTAAGTCTGATCCGCAAGTGCAGATGGAAGAAAATTCCATGACGATCGATGAACAGTCGGGGACAAGGATTTATGAAGACGCTGGAAAAACAGTTTTTGCCAACTGGACCTATGTCAGTCCCAAGGAAACAATGGAGATAAAATATACATATCTTTTGCCGTTTAAAGTCGATGTCAGTTCCAAGCAAATCGACACTTATTCCGCGCTTTTTCAAAAACAATCCGGCTCAATTGGCTCAAAAATAACCTCAACTGTTTCACATCCTGCTTCACTTCATGCCACCTGGAAATATCCGGATAATTTGGCAGAAGATAAAAATAGTATTAGTATGGACGATGTGCTTACGACTGACAAATTTATCGGAGTGGCTCTGACGCGAAAGTGATTTTATGATCAAAAAACTTATTAACCATAAAATAATAACCAATCCTTCCGCTACCCATTCTGTGGCTGGAGCGGCTTTTCTTATTACCATCATGAGCCTGGTCAGTCGGGGACTGGGACTTATTCGCGACTCGCTCCTGGCTTCCACTTTTTCTGCCGGCGATGTTTTGGACTCATATTATGCCGCTTTCCGGATCCCCGATCTGATATATAATCTTCTTATTCTTGGCGCGCTTTCTGCCGCTTTTATTCCTGTTTTTACTTCGCTTATCAGTCGGGACAAAAAAAAGGAAGCCTGGGAAATGGCCAACGGAATCGTCAATTTGGCAATGTTTCTCATCATCACTCTTTCTCTCGTTTTTGCTATTTTCGCCCCTTATATAATGAAAATTATCACTCCCGGTTTTTCTCCGGAAAAATTGGCACAAACAGTGATGCTCACCAGGATAATGTTCCTTAGCCCGTTATTTTTGGGCTTAAGCGGAGTATTTGGCGGAATATTGACTTCTTACAAGAGATTTCTCATCTATTCCATCGCTCCGCTTTTTTATAATCTCGGTATTATCATCGGTGTTCTGGTTTTTGTGAAATTTTGGGGACCGATAGGATTGGCGTGGGGAGTAGTTTTTGGAGCGCTTATGCATATGCTCATCCAATATCCGGCCGCTAAGTCTTTGGGCTATAAACACAGCTGGACTTTTCGGGCGCATTTTTCCAATCACGAAATCAGAAGAGTGGGGAAATTGATGATTCCCAGAACCCTCGGGATTGCCGTCAACCAAGTCAATTTGTTTGTCATCACCATTTTTGCTTCCACTCTGGCTTCCGGGTCACTCGCTATTGTCAATTTCGCCCAAAATCTGCAAGGAGTGGCATTGGGTCTTTTTGGATCATCGTTTGCTATCGCCGTTTTTCCGACACTTTCGGCCATTCACGCTAAAAAAGATTATAACGAATTTGCCCGTACTTTCTCGCGCACCTTCCGGCAAATTCTTTTTTTTGTTATTCCCATCTCTGTTTTTATGCTTCTTCTCAGGGCGCAACTGGTGCGAATCATTCTTGGCCACGGAAAATTTGACTGGGAAGACACTGTTCTCACTTTTCAAGCTCTCGGAATTTTTTCTCTTTCTCTTTTTGCTCAATGTCTTATTCCACTTCTGGCGCGGGCTTTTTATTCAATGCATGATACAAAAACGCCATTTTATATCGCCCTCGTGTCTGAAGCAGTCAATATTTCCGCCGTTCTCATTCTCCTTATGAAATATCATCTGGGCGTTGTCGGCCTCGCTGCCGCTTTTTCGCTGGCTAATCTTGTGCAAATGATGATTTTGCTTTTTGTCCTTCGCGCCCGATTTGAAAATCTGGACGACAAACGAATTTTGAAATCCGTTTTCAAGATTGGAGTAGCGTCTATTTTTTTTGGTGTCGCAATCCAGGCGACTAAATATTTAGTATCCAGTTTGATTAATATCGACAGTTTCATCGGCATATCAACCCAGCTGGTACTTGCGTCCGCGGCCGGAGTAATAATCTTCATCGGCGTTTGTTACATCATAAAAGTAGAAGAATTCCTGCGCTTCAAAGAATCCCTCACCCGCCGAATTTTCAAAACCGACAAGGAAATAGTGGAAGACATCAGCGAGGCGAGTGGGTTGTGATTTATCAAATATAAAAAACCACCAAGGAAAGCATGGTGGTTTTTACTATGACATATAACGTATCCGAATATGAGAAGTTTGACTATTTTTGCCTGAATTCATCTTCCGTCAAATTGGCTTGGCGCAAAATTGATTTAAAAGTTCCCAAGGGAATTTCTTTCCGTCCAGCCGGAACTATCACGGTCAATGTCGGACTCCCGGTTTTCCTAAATTTAGCATGACTGCCTTTTTGAGAAATATAAACAAAGCCCCTTTTTTGAAGGACTTTGATAATTTCGGAAGATGAATATAATTTAGGCATGGCAGATTGATAGCTTTACCAGTTCTGGCTTTTCAATCTTGGTCACTTTTGGAACTTTAATATCCTCAAAATATAACTCCAGTGCTTCATCTAATGCACACAGTGCTTCTTTTTTTGTCTTTCCAAAGCTGGAAACGTCCACATTTAAACACTGGGCAACATGATAATCGCCTTCCTTCCAAACAGCTACTTTTAAATCAATTTTGCGCATATATTTAATAATTTCTATACCATAATACTCTCATAATGGCAAAAATATGTCAAATTTGCCTGCCTGCCTCTGGCGGAGAATTTGGGTACTGCCGCATAGCGGGAGTTGTGCGATGTGTCGCTACGCGTTTGTTAAGATGAATTATATTTGTTTCGCAGCCCAAATCGCAGAGCTGCGCATTGTGATGAAATGGAGCGCGAAGCGCAGCGACATTTCGCCACAACGTATCGGCACATGCGAAGTTGCTGATTTTTACCTTGAATAAACTTCCCCGCAGCAAGCTGACGGGGTATTAAGGTCATTTTTTATATTCTTACGCAGCAAGCTACGGGGAATATGACCCTAATAATTATTTAAGTATATAGAATGAAAAGAAAATCGACAATTTGGGCGAGCAGGCAAAAATGCAATTTTTAGGGCTGTTTTCCTGTAATAATAGGCAGAGAAAAGGTTGCTGGCATTTGCGACTTGACAGAATGGCAGAATCTGCTATACTCGAGATACAAATGCTAGCACTCGTATATTGCGGGTACACTAGGTGTCAACCAAACGGAATCTCTTTTCAAGAGATTCTTTTTGTTTTATAATATCTTCGTGGATCCGGGCCCGTAGTATATGTAGTTATTATGCTAGCATTGACACCTAGTGAAGCGGGTGCAAGTCCCGCCGGGTCCACACAAAGAGCGTCTCTTCGGAGGTGTTTTTTGTTGGGAAAATTGCGTTTTTGCCTGCTTGCCGCATGTGCCGTGTTAGCTGATGTTCAGGAGCCCGTCGCTAAAAGTAGCTCTTACCTTCTGATGTTTCGTGTTTAGTTATTTGCACTTGATATTCTGGATCGTAAATTTCAATAATTTTATATTTTCCAGAAGTTGTCTGCACGTCTTCGTCGCCACCGTGAATTGTTTGTTCAAGCATAAGAATTTTTCCCCAATACAGCCACTTTCCATTGATGTTGTGGACAAAAAAACATCGCGTAGGTGGCAAGTGGAATATTCTTGCGCTAGGCTTATCGTGAAATTCAAAAATCTGACCGGCGACATCTTCAAGTTTAATCGGCGAGTTGCGATGTTTTTCAAGATTTAAGACAACTTCTGGAAAACCTTGCTCGGTTGTAATTTGTAATGTGTCGTTTAATTCTACATAGCTGCCCATATTATTTATTGTTAAGAAAATATAAAATTATTGAAATTTACAACTAGGGCTCCTGAATTTCAGCTAATGCGCAGCTATGCGAAGTCCCGACGCTTCGTCGGGGTTTGGGCACTGCCGCATAGCGGGAGTTCTGCGATGTGTCGCGAGCGATTGTGACGATAAATCCTGTTTATTTCATCGCCCAAATTCGCAGAGCTGCGCATTCTGCAAGATGGAGCGGAGCAAAGCGACGCGACATTTTGCAGAACGTATCGGCACATGCGAAGTTGCGCCGTTGTTGAACGCACAAAACTCTAAATATCCACTTGCTCAATTATATCACTAAACTTTATCTTACCATAGCGCAATTTGGGTGGAGCAGGAAAGAAAATCACAAATATTTTCCTTAATTTAAGCCCTTTTTTAAATTTTTTTTTTGGACATGCCTTGACTTTTTGAATGAAATCTGCTACGATAGTAAGTCTAGCATAACGCTATGACCATGTTCTTAAAAAGGAGGAAGTCATGGAATACTCAGAAGATTTCGTGAAAAAAGTTAAGGCGGTGTACCCCGACTGGGAAGATCTCAACGAGGCGTTGGCAAAAGGCAGTGAATTCGTCGGTCGTTACCTTGATGATTCTCGCCACTTCTCAATGAGTCCGGCGAAAATCGTTGAGGCCTTCGAACAAGGACGCGAGCAGGATGTCCTCAAGGCGGCGAAGGAAGCCTACGAACGCGCCAAGCTGTACTCCGAGTGGAATAATCTCTACCAGGCGCAACGGTAGCAACAAAGTCCCGAGCATGACATAAAACTGCTTTTTTTCTTGTCCAAAAAAAAATTTAAAAAAGGGCTATCTAAAAGTAAAAAATATTTGTGATTTTCTTTTCTGTGAAACCAGATATTCGGTGTTGGACGATGTTTTGCCGACGCGATAAATTACAAACTATATTATTGGAAAAAACTTCATATATACACAAAACAAATTTCAAATCATTATTACAAGGCGAAATTTCGTCCAACGTATCGGCACATGCGAAGTTGCGCCGTTGTTTTATTGATTATTTTGTTAATATCGCATTTACTTGATTATATCACTAAGCTTGCCATTTCGTCAGCGCAATTTGGGTGAGGAAATTTTGCACTC
>JBAZUU010000008.1:0-39865 GCA_041661275.1 Parcubacteria group bacterium
AAACAAAGAAGCCGAAAACCCAATGGGGGGGGGGGGGCGACTAAAAGTTAAAAAAACAAAAGGCAAAACATCCGGCTACGAAGCCGTGATGAAAGCCAAGAGAGCCAAGTATGCGCCAAAGAAAAAAGCATCGGGCGAGCGATGGTCAAGAGCTTACGACCAATGCCAAAAATGCGGAACCACCGAAACTAAATATTCCGCGAAAGGACTCTGCAAAAACTGTTATCAAAACGAATTTAATAAAAAGAAAAAGACCGGCACCGAACCCAAGCCAAAGAAAGAAGTTTTAATCAAATACGAATGCCTTGACTGCGCGCACCAGTTTAAATCAGAGCCGATTGATAACATGGTTGGCGGATGCCCTAAGTGCGGAGGAAATGTTATCCAAAAATAACTTTAGAGGCCATCAGGCCGTTTAAATATAAGTTTATGTATCTTCACAAAGATGCGCTCGGATGGAGCTGTCGGGTTCAGCACAAAGGCAAACGAACCTATCAAGGCGGTTTCAAAAGCAAGAAAGAGGCCACCGAATGGGGCCGTAAAGAGGAGCTTAAAAAGCTCGGCAAAAGCAGAAAGAAAAAATAGTTTTCTTTCCCTGCCGGCACGGACAAAACTGTCGGCAGACATAAGTAAATTATTATGTTCACACAAAAAGAAATTAAAAAAATGGCAAGAAAGAACATGACGGTTGATCAGTTTATTAAATTTGCTAAAAGGATTTATCCTGATATAAAGTTAACAATAAAAAATTTTGAATTTTTAGAGAATGGTGAATTTTTAGGAATTTTTAAAACAAAAAGAGAAAAATGGTATAGAATACATTTACAAAAAATATTTATTAAAAAATACAGTCTATTATATCGCACTACCCGAACCAAAGATAAAAAAGCGAGAGAGGGCAAAGAATTATTAATCAGCAATATGCCACTGCCAAAAGGCCCAGTAATTTTATGAAACATCTTGATTTATTTAGTGGTATTGGCGGATTTGCCTTGGCGATAGATACAGTCTGGCCGAACTCAGAGCATATTTTTTGCGACAATGATAAATTTTGCCAACAAGTGCTAAAAAAGCATTGGCCTAATTCAAAAATTTATGAAGACATTAGGGAAATTACGAGGCAAGGGATTACTTCCGACACCGACTGGGGCAGACACATTCACGGACAATCTAAAAAGCAGTCAGCAAAAGTATACGACAAAGCACAGCGTGAATCTGTCGCAGGCATTCAGTCATCCAGCCTTTGTGACATCATCACCGGAGGATTCCCCTGCCAGCCTTTTTCCGCCGCAGGCAAAAGACGAGGCACAGAGGATAACCGCCACCTCTGGCCGGAAATGTTTAGAGTTATACAGCTTGCAAAACCGACATGGGTCATCGCTGAAAATGTGCGTGGCTTACTTACTATCGGGGGGTTGGTATTCGAACAAGTGTGTCTTGACTTGGAAAGCGCAGACTACGAAGTGCAGCCGTTTATTATTCCAGCTGTCGGCGTTAACGCGCCGCACAGACGAGATCGGATATGGTTTGTTGCCCACCGCAAGAACGAGCGAGGCGGAGGTCGCGCCAGTCAAGAATGCGGAAATGAGGAACGGAAGTTGGAGTCGTCAGAATGCCAAGGGCGTGAGGTTCGGAGTGAAAGTCAAAGATGTGCTGGCCAGCCAAATGATACCGACACCACAAGCAATGGACAGCAACGGAAAAGGGAGGCCATTAAGATTGAAAAAGGACATGCCACGCGACCCGAGCAAATTAGGAAGCTGGAGGGGCGATTTGAAAGACCATATAGCGATGCTACCGACTCCGAGAGCGAGGGAGGGAAATGCCGGGAGCGCCGGGAGCGCCGGGAGCTTGCACAATTACAAGAAAAATTACTTGGATGGAACTGTGCAAGAGAATGGGATAAAAACTGGCTTGAAGTTGCAACCGAACTTTGTGGAGTGGATGATGGGCTACCCGTTGAATTGGACGGATTTAAACTATCCAAAGCAGGACACCGCACACAGCGATTAAAGAGCCTCGGCAATGCGATTGTTCCGCAAGTGGCAATTCAAATTATGAAAGCCATAAAACAACATGAACAACAATCCGCTGACAATTAAACAAAACGAAATCCTGATAATGATTAAAGACAGGAATAAACGCAAACCGGTATCGGGCGCGGAATTGATAACATTTTTGGACATTTACGACAAAGACAAAAAACTTGGAGCGAATTTGCGATCGGTTATAAACACGCTTAGAGATAAAGGCCATCCGATTTGCGCCAATGGAAAAGGATATTACTATCCGCAGAATGTTGACGAATTAAGCGAATACATCGATAATTTCCAGCATAGAATAGACCAGCAACAAACCGCCTGCAACATCCTGAAAGAAAGATTGAAAAATTGGAGCGACTTTATGGCCGCCAAACAAAAATTAAACGAGAACATTAATCAACAACCAAAGCTAATTTAATTTTATGATTAAAAAAATCTTGCCATTAACCGAGGAGGAAAACAAAGCCTTGGCATATATATATGGATACATCGATGAGAACGGATATTCGCCCACCCGGACGGAAATGGCCGAGTTTTTAGAATGCTCCACTCAAGGCGCGGATTATTTTATAAACCAGCTTAAGAAAAAAGGAAAAATCAAGACAAACGGCAAAAAGTGGCGTAATATCAGCATTGTTGATAGGACTTGATGTTTTGCTTGATATTTGATAAAATTAAGTTACCCTGTGGATAACTATTAATTTAAAATTTATGGCACGGACAAAACAGCCTAAGACCAAGGCTTTAACTAAGGTCGTTGATGTAGAAGTTGCGGAAAGAAATTTGCCAGTCGCGCAATCGGCTGAAGCATTAATTGCTCAAGCGATTGACAGAGGCACGCCGGTGGAAACCATGGAAAAATTGCTCGCCATGCGCCGGGAATTAAAAGCCGAATTTGCCAAGGAGGAATTTGACAAGGCCATGGCGAATTTTCAATCGTCTTGCCCGATTATCAAAAAGAGCAAAAAGGTTTTAAACAGGGACAAGCAATCAACACGCTACAGCTACGCGCCGCTCGATGTCATTGTCCAGCAGGTCAGAGGCCTGATTAAAGACAATGGATTTTCTTATAAGGTCGATGCCGATGTCGCAGGTGAAACTGTGACGGCGGTTTGCACCATCACGCACCGCGCCGGACACTCGGAATCAAGCAAATTCCAAATACCGATAGACAAAGAGGCGTTCATGAATAAACAACAGCAATTCGCTTCGGCCCTAACTTTTGCCAAGCGATACGCATTTTGCGATGCTTTCGGTATTTTAACCGGCGATGAGGATGATGACGGACGAATCGCATCGTTACCGCCCGAGCAAAGAAAAGAGGCGGAAAAAAAGCAGGATGAAAAAGTTGACTGTTTGACCAGATTAAAACATCATTTGTTTAAGGCTGGAGCCAAGACGGAAGCCGAGGCGCTGGAAGTTTATAACAGCATGACCGGCGAAAGCAGACCATCGTTAAAAGTCAGTCCGGCCGTTGCCAAAGATATGCTATATAGCTTTATGTCCACGCCGGCCATGAGCAACAAGAAATAATTATATGACCAAGCAGGAAATATTGCTTTATAGCGGAGCAATCAAATTATTTTTTATCGATAAGCCAAAAAAACGCGGATATTATCGAAGCAATGGCGACAAAATTATTTCGGTGACCGAAGCCTTGTCCATTATCAACAAACCGATATTAAACGAGTGGCGGTTAAAAGTGATGAGAGATAGGCTGATAGAAATCGGCCAAACACGGCAGATCACGAACGGCGATATTTACGAGGCGAGCGGAAAGAGCGATGAAATTAAAATCGAGGCGGCCAATATCGGCAAAGACATCCACCACTGGATAGAAAGCTATATTAATTTTAAAATAAAGAAAGCCAAGAAAAGACCATCGCTTCCCGATGACGAGAAAATATTAAACGGCGCGATGGCATTTCTCGGATGGGAAAGAGAGCATCGGGTTGAATGGATAGCCAGCGAAAAATTTATTTACAGTAAAAAGCACATCTACGCCGGAACGCTGGATGCCATCGCCATAGTGGACGGATTAAGGTGCGTGATTGATTTCAAGACCGGCAATGCCATCTACAACGAAATGCGATATCAGACCGCCGCCTACCAAAACGCCGATGAGGAGGAAACCGGCATAAAATATGACGGACCAAGATGGATTTTAAGATTTGATAAATTCACGGCCGAGTTCGAGGACACCGAAGTGCCAGTCAAAGATTATAAAGCCGACCTTGAGGCATTTTTGGCCGCCCTAACGCTTAAAAAGAGAGAGGTAACGCTTAACAATAAACAAAAAAAAGAAGTTATTTTGCCTTATTAACCAATCGCGGAGTCCATTGCGCTTGACATCATGGGGACAGCGCACCACGCCATTTTTTACTCATTTTGATGGCGTGGCTCCGCGAATTAATATATTTTTATGGAAAAACATCTTGAACAATTAAAAGAAAAAATCATCGAGTTGCTCAAAGACTATCCGGCCGATGTTAACACAGCAGTTCTTTTGAGCGCTTTAATCGATTTGTTAACGCCGATTTATCAAAGTATGTCGGCTTCCGATGATGTTAACAATCAACGAGTGACCGGCGAGATAAGATTAATAATTAAAATGGCGCAAGCAATCATGGAATTGCTTGACACCAAAGAAGTAAAAGTATGACCCAAAACACGGACATGCAGACTAAACTTCTGCAAATCAACAACGATGTCCAAAGCATCGTTAAACAAGGCGCTAAAATTAAAATCGAGAAAGCCGAGGATATGGCGCCGGCCTCGGAAATTTTAAAACAGATTGTGGCGCGCAAAAAGAGAATCGAGGAATTGCGTGTGTTTTTTACCAAGCCTTTGAACGATCACATCAAAGACATTAATAACAGCTTTAAGGCCTCACTTAAACCGCTGGAGGAACTGGAAATGGCCATTAAAAAGACGATGGTTACATTCAGAGAGATTGAACGCAAAGCCGAGGAGGAAAAACAGAGGATTGAATTTGAGGCCGAGCAAAAAAGACAGGAGGAGGAGGCTAAAGAATTGAAAGGCAACGCCAAGAAAGAAGCCTTGAATGAAATTCAGAATCAGGAATTTATCCCCGAGGTAAAGCAGGAAAGCAAGGTGGAAAGCGCGAGCGGACAAACAAGATTCCGCACTGTGACCAAGTTTGAGGTCACTGATGAAGCGTTAGTGCCACGCGAATACCTGATGGTCGATGAAAGATTGGTCCGCAAAGCCGTGACCGGAGGCGCGCGCGAGATACCGGGAGTCAGGATTTATGATGAGGAATTACCAAGCGTTTATTAATTAACTAAATTAATATGATTATTTTCATTATTCTTTGGCTAATTTGTTCGTTTTTTTCGTATGGTATCCTTTTTGCTGATTCTCAACATTTTTCACTATCTATTGGCGGAGAGGGAATGGCTAAAAAATACTACAGAGAAAACTTGTCTGATAGTCTTTTTTTGAGTCTATTTTTAGGCCCATTGGCATTAATAATTTCTTTTTTCGTAAGTGGTTTTTGTGAACATGGTTTTAAAATTAAATAATTAAAGGCGAAAATTTAATCGCCACTAAGACATAAATATGGACGAGGAAAAAAATAGAATCGAAAAACTGATTAGTTCGGTTGAAAATTTAGCCGATTGGCAGTTTAGAAAGATTGTGATGGAAAAAGTCAATGAATTGATTGATGCCGTTAATACGGCCAATGACTTTATTGACAGCATCGTGGTTGAGTCTGACGAGGAGGATGAGCCTGCTTCAGATGAGGCCGAAAATGGGCAGGAAACCGCCCAAGACGAGGCTGAATCCGAGGAAGCCACCGCAGAGCAGACCGAGCCTAAAAATGACGAGGTTGAGGCTCCTGTGGCCTCTGAGGAGGACAAAAAAGACGATGCAGGAAGCTAAATATAAACGATACCCACAAAAATGTTTCTATTGCCCGGCCACAGCATGGGGATCGGGCCTCGAGGAACATCATTTGTGGCGGGGAAGCGAGCGCCGGTTCAGCCCGTCGGTGTTTCTCTGCCATAGATGCCACGAAAAAGCGACTTTTAACAAAGAATTTGAGATAAAACTGCAAGAAATTTATTTATACCAATATGACAGAGGACAAATTGACCACGAATCAGTCGCAGGCTATGGGGCTGATAAATACAATCCTAAAGGTTACGGACACGATCGCCAAGACTCCGCCTGACATGGTAACGCCGGGCCAAGCGGAAAATTGGCTCAATATGCTTAGCAGTTATCTTTGCCGACTGGGAACTTTAGAGGCCGAATTTGAAAGTTTTTTTTATCGCAAAATGAGTGAACTGCGAAATATATCGGACAGCAATGCCGATGCCGAAATGCGAGCCAAGGCCTCCACCGAATATTTGGTTTATAGAAAAATCAAGAACTTCCGCCAAGATTTATACGAGAAAATCCAATCAACCAAGCGTTTAATCAAAGAGGAACCTGATCCGCGCAAAGACGGCCGGCAAATGGAAAGATAAAGGTATTTGTCAAGTTTTTATTAAAGTGGTATAATTTTATTAGACCACAAGCATTTGTGGAAAAACTGTGGAAAACTTATGAGCAAGATAATTCCTAACTCGACTCAAATACCAAATATCATTTTAGATTTTCTTTTGCCAAATATACCCGAAGCCGAGGGGAAATGCCTGCTTTATATCTGCCGGCGCACATTTGGATTTCATAAAAAGAGCGATAGAATAAGTTTCACCCAATTTGTCAAAGGAATTAAATCAAGAGATGGCAAAATTTTAGATTTAGGGACAGGATTATCAAGGCAAAGCGTAGGCATAGCATTAAAAAATCTGATTAATTCTAAGGCAATTTTTGCCAATAAAGACGGAAATATTAATGCCTATAAACTTAACCTTGAAATGATCATCAGTGAGGTAGTCAAGAAAATAGACCAGTCAAGAAAATTGACCATAAGTGGTCAAAAAAATAGACTCAAACAAGTCAGTTTATTTGACCCACAAAAGAAAGGGAAAAAAAGAGAAATAGAAACTTTAAATTTAAAAGGGGGACAACCTGTGGATAACTCAAAAAATAATGAAAGAAAAAGAAAGGTTTTGGCCGACATGAGAACAGACCTAATTAAGCGAAAAATAATCCATTAATTTTATGATTATCACCAACGAGGAAAAAATAGGCACAGCCATAAAAATGCTTGAAAAATTTAAATCCGATTGGTATGACCTTGATTTTACGATTAGATTTAATAATCAAGCCAAAATTTTAAACCCCGACCTATCATCTGACATCGATATTTTAAACAGACAGTTAATTCACGAAAAAACCCACAAAGAAAAAATGATTGATTTTTTAGAAAATGACATTAAACAATTGCGCTGTCAACCAATCAGCCAATTAATTGATCACGGCAATGAAAAATAAGCTCAAAATTTTTGGTTATAGCTGGCATGTAGCTCACCAATACACGCTGATGCAAACATTCCCGGAGTTTAATTTTTATTTTTTGTTAAACAAAATTAAATCTTGGAATGAAAAATCGCGCCCAGTGCCTAAAAACTTGTTTTTTATCGACCACTACAAGCCGGGCGAATACGACATGGCTATTTTGCACCTCGACCAGCAATGCCTATATGGCGATAAAAAAGGTATCCCCTACAAATATTTAAATGAACAAATCCAAGACATCCCTAAACTGGTTTTAAATCACGGCACGCCATTTTTTTGCGGAAAGGACAGCGATGAGCTGAAAGACGAAATGAAAAAAATGATCGGCGACAATCCGATGCTGGTAAATAGTGATCAGGCTTGGCGCGAATGGGGATTCGGCCGACATATCATCCATGGCATCTCGCCGGCGGAATTTAAACCGGCCGCCAAAAAAGAAAATCGGATAATTATCACATTAAGCCCGAATTACAATCTTGAAAAAGACGGCTGGGCCGAATACTATAACCGCTATTTTTTAAAAGATGTTAAAGAAAAAATAGACATCACCCACATCGGGCAGGACATTATTTTTGAAAATTTTGACGATTATCGTAAATATTTATCGGAAAGTTTGATTTATTTTAACCCGACCATCCATTCCCCGATGCCACGCGGCCGAACCGAGGCTATGCTATCGGGCTGTTGCGTGGTCAGCACGCCATATCACGACTGGGATAAATACATTATTGACGGAAAAAACGGCTTTTTAATAAGCGGACACGATATTGAGGAAGCCGTTAAGATTTTAGACTGGTGCCGGCGCAATCCAGCCAAGACCAAGAAAATCGGTGAGGAGGGGCGCAAAACCGCCATGCATCATTTTTCACCAGAAAGATACCGCAAGGATTGGCTTAAATTAATCGGCGATGTTTTAAACGGCCATGTGGTAAGCTCGGAAGTTAAAAATTTGTCCAAGCAGATCGAGGATTTGGTTTATACCATCCCCGGGGCTGAAGTTAACGACCATTGGCGTAATATTTTAAAATCGACATTGGAAACATTCAGCAAAAAAATAACAAAATTATGACATATTTAAGGCAATTACTTAGAGAATTTGTGAAAATTATTTTAATCACAATTTTAGTATTCGGAACAATTATTGTCTTGATAATAAATTTTTTATGATTTCGATTATCATCCCCACTTACAACAACCTATTTTTTACTCAGCTGATTATCGGGCTGATTCAGCAAACCACCAAGATTGAATACGAATTGATTATCGTGGACAATCACAGCACCGAGGATGGCATGCAGAAATATTTTGACTGGTTGGAAAAAAGCGTTGAGCTTAATTTGTTCAGCAAAATAAAGATATTTAAAAATGATGAAAATCTTGGCGTAGCCAAGGCGTGGAATATCGGCATTAAAGAGGCGTTTGGAAAATATATCGCGGTTTTAAATAATGACATCGTGATTGACAACGACTGCCTGCAAAGAATGGTTAAAATTTTAGATGAGAATGAAAATATTTGGTGCTTAAGTCCAGTATTCACGCATAAAGCGATGCCGGACAATTGGCATCAAAAAGCGATGCAAATTAAAAATGACCAAAAACAGATCGGCAACGGAGCGACTGGTTTTTTCTTTATTTTTAGACAGGACTGCATTAAAAAGCTGGCCCAGCCCAAGCAGGGATATTTTATCGATGAGCAATTTGACAAACTTTGGTATGAGGATACTGATTTGTTTATGAGATTTAAAAATGCTGGCCACGCGCCGCAGACCACAACCAATGTTTTGATTCATCATTTTGAAAGCAAGACAATCGAATTAATCCCCGATGCCAATAAATACCGAGCCGAAAATAGAACAAAATTTAACGAAAAATATAAATTAAGCTCAAAAACGGACATTGAGCCGCAAGAGCATGAAAAAACAAATGAAAACGCTAATTAAAGTTATCGGAACCATCAACATTGTTATTGGTTCGCTGGGTATTTTAGGATCATTAATGGCCATGAACGAAAGCGCTATCTGGTCATTTGCCGGCGGAATTTTATACGCCGGGTTCCCCGCCCTCGTCTTTATTGAGATGAAAAAGTGGGATAAGAGAAAATAATCATATGGAAAACAGACCAATTTTTACAGGGGAACGCGTGGTGCCGAACAATACTTGCCATTCGTTGACTTTCGCAGAACACATGATTAGATATTCGCTGGCGATGCGATATGCCAAAGTCGGCAGAATTCTTGATGTGGCCTGTGGCACGGGTTATGGATTAAAAATGATGGGTATGCTCGGGGCTGTCAATCTTTCCGGAGCCGATATAGACAAAGAAGCGGTAGATTTTTCCCGTGAATTTACTGGAAATTGGGGATTTTTCAAAACAGTTGATTTTGAAAAAGAGGATTTATCAGACATATTCATGATAGGAACATATGATTTAATTACCAGCTTTGAAACCATCGAACATTTGGATGACCCAAACTTATTTTTGGAGGGTGTGGAAAAATTGCTGGCCGAGGACGGAAAATTTATTTATTCAATCCCTCTTGCCAATCCGAGCAAATTTCACAAAGTCGTCTATGACTTCGAATCGGCCAAAAAACTGATTGACCATTATTTTGACCACGAGGAATTATACATCCAAGAGAGCTTGGAAATCGTTAAATTTGAACGCGTCAAGACTAACGATTTAAGCAATTTTAATAAACGCGGAATATTTATTGTTGGCGTGTGCTACAAAAAGCAATAATATGTTTGATTTTTTAGCTAAAAAATTAAAAACAAATAAAATAAACATTCGTCTTGTTAAAGACCAATCTGATGGAGTAACTGTTGAGGAACATTGTTTGGTGACTGGGGAATCTATAAGTATTTTTGATCGCCAAAAACATAAAACCCCTTTTATTAAATTAACATTTACGCCAGAAAAGTTATTTATTAAAGTCACAACAGACGAAAGAATTAAGCAAATTGAAATATGATGATATTTTTTTATTGAAAATTGGCAAGCTATAACATTTATTATTTTGGTTTTTGCTTTTGCTTGGTGGTGCGCTTTTTATTTATAAAATAGAATAACAAGATGAAAGTCAGCTACATCATCACAACCTATAACCGCTTTGCGACTTTGGTATATCACATTAAGTCGATAATGCTCCAGCGATATTTTTGCGATGATTTGCAAATTATCGTGGCTGATGACGGCTCGCAAGATATGACGACAATAATCGCCAGCATTTTCAAAGGCATCACTTATGTCAATACCGAAAGCCGTGATCGAGCGTGGCCGGCTAAGGCGCGAAATTTAGGCATCGAGGCGGCCACCAACGAATTGGTTATTTTTGCCGATGATGATTGCCTGCCCCACCCCAAACTTTTAAGAGAATATCAGAAAATAAACAAAGGCGAATGTTTGGTCGGATACCGCAGTTCTAATCGCCAAAGTTTGGCTATTGAAATTGACCGATTGCAACCGGTGGAATATTTGGAACCGGGAAATCCGCGGGCTTATATGGTTAGACAAAGTCAGGGCATTTTTGGCCATATGCATTATACCACCGGCACTTGCGCTATTTTAAAAGCCGATTTGGCCGGGGCGAGATTTGATGAGGAATTCACTGGTTATGGATTTGAGGATAGACATTTTGGTTGGTTATTGTCCCAGCAAGGATTAATCTTTAGATTTTTTCCGACCGCCATTATTTATCACGACCATGACTCTTTTAACAGGTCGAGAGATTTAAAAAACGAGGAGCTTATAAAAAACAAGGAAATGTATGTCCGAAAATTATCCGGAAGCTAAAATAATATTTTTGCCATTTTATTTGCAATGTCCCCAGCATAGGAACGCCGCCAGCGCGCGCTTTCGGGCGGAATGGCCGGCAAAATATCTCGGAGCCGATTTGGCCGATGAAAAAACTTCGGAAATAGACCTTTTAAAATATAACATCGTTATTTTTCAAAAGTGCTTTAATCAAAAGTTTGTGGAAATGGCTAAGAGAGTTAAAAAATACAGCCGGGCAAGAGTCGGTCTTGATTTATGCGATCCCGAATGGCTGATTAGAGAAAGCGAAATCAGGGAAATGGCGGAAGCGGTTGATTTTTTCATAGTCCCCACCGAGCCGATGAAAAAGTGGTTTGAGGAAAACTACCCGGATAAATCAGCAATCACGATTTGGGATGGCCATGACTTGGAATATTACGGCTGGCCCAATGAACCGAAAAATGAAGTCGGACCGATGAAATATGTTTGGTTCGGCAACGGGGGAACTATTGAGAGCCTAAAGGCAATTATGTGGCTTCTGACGAGCGTGGGCGGGAATAAGGACACATTGACCATCATTGCCGATCAGCGAGCGCAGGGAGCTATTTTTGACAAAAACATAGAAATTATTTTTAAAGAGTGGGAGCTGGAAACAGTCAATGAGCAAATCAAGGAATGCACCTTGGCCTTAAATCCTCGCTTGAACACCCCACCATACGATTTTAAAAGCAATAATAAGACAGTTACCGCCTATTTACTTGGCTTGCCTTGCATCGAAAGGAAAGTCAACGATGAGGAGGGCTGGCGCCACGATTTAATCAGATTCAGATTAAGCGAAAATCGGATAGCCGACTGGAAAGAAAAAATTAACTATATTTTGGAAAATCACAGCATGGACCAGCTCGTTCGAGTGTGGCAATACGAACTGGATAAAGAATTTAAAAAGTGCTAAAATTAACTATATGTTATTAACATCAACATTTTTTACTTCACCAAGATTTTTGAGTAAATCTCGCTGTTATAGGCGAGAAAATTGGCATAAAAATCATAAGCCGATAACTTTTAGACAAGTTGTTAAGGGAATGATGAAAAATAGGCGCCGAACTTTCGGTGGCAGATTTTCTTTGTTTATCGCTCGCCAAATTTATAAAATTAAAAATATTTTTCAACGCATATGGATGAAAATAAAATCGATATTTCTTGGATTAATGAAAAAAGGCAGATAAGCGAATTACTGCCAGCCGACTATAATCCGAGAAAATTAAGCGACACGCAAAAAGAACAGCTTAAAACAAGCCTGTCAAAATTTAATTTGGCCGATCCATTGATTATTAATTTAAACAATAAAGTCATTGGCGGTCACCAAAGATTAATAATTTTGGCCGAGCTGGAAATTTTAGAGGTCGATGTGCGCGTTCCCAACAGACTATTAACCACCGAGGAGGAAAAAGAATTAAACCTGCGTTTAAACAAAAATAACGGCGACTGGGAATGGGGTAAATTATTGGATAATTTCCAATTTGATGTTTTGGCGGAAGTTGGTTTTTCCGAAAAAGAAATCAGCGACCAAATGGATTTTAAAAATTTGCTTGGTGACAAAGAGAATGACGAGGAATTTGATGTTGACCAAGAGCTTAAAAAAATCGTTGAACCGAAAATTAAAAAAGGCGATATTTTTATACTGGGCAAGAATCGCGTAATGTGCGGCGACAGCGTTGATTTGGAGGATGTCCAAAAATTAATGAAAGAACAGACGGCTAATTTAATTTTTACCGATCCGCCATATAATGTGAATTATAAAGGCGCCGGCGAGAATACCAGCGAGGGCATTAAAAACGATCACATGACCCCCGAGCAATTTGAGGATTTTATGAGCAAAGTTTTTATCGCCATGAATTCGGCATTGTCGGGGGGGGGGGTATATTATGTTTGCTCAGGGTGGAGCAGTTACCCGAGCTTTTATAAGTGCATTCAAAACGCTGGTTTATATTTTAGTGGCGTTATTATTTGGGTGAAAGACAATGCCAGTTATGGTTGGAATGATTATCGATACAAGCACGAATGGATAGCCAAGGGCAAAAAAATCGCCAAGCCAAAAGGAGTGTCCATTTTATACGGCTGGAAAGAGGGAACGCATCACTTTAGAGATACGCGTGACGAATATGATGTTTGGGATATGCCACGCAAGGCCAGCAATAAATATGTTCACCCGACAGAGAAACCGGAATGGCTGATAATGCGAGCGATTAAGAATTCCAGCTTAGTCAATCAAATCGTGCTGGATTTATTCGGCGGATCAGGAAGCACATTAATGGCTTGCTATAAAACAGACCGCATCAGTAATACCATGGAACTTGACGAAAAATATTGCCAAGTCATCCTTGAAAGATGGTTTAAATATACAAAAATTGAACCGATTCGCGAAAGCGATCAAAAAACATGGACAGAAATAAAAAGCCAAGAATCAATAAAATAAAAAAAGAACGCCGGATTTATTATTTCTTTTGCGAGAAGTGTGGCAAACTCCGCCAATCATTCAAGCGAAGCCGGGCCAAGCGAGGAATTTGTCGGCATGATTTAAGAGGGGTGACCATAATCAATGAAAATCAGAAATCATTATTCGATATATGAAATATTGCCCAAAATGCGAAATCGGTGAAATAGTTCAAAAGCGTGGAAAGTATGGCTCATTTTTCGGATGCAATAGATTTCCGTCTTGCGATTATATCGATCGGCCACAAAAAGATAAAAGTAAATTATCCAATAACCCGGCCGACCGATGGGCGCGCGAGCATGGGGTTAGCTTGGAACCATTAATAAATTGAAAAATATGTATGACACAGATAAAATTAAGCATGGTTTAATCGCGGAATACGAAAAAATATTCGCGCCACTTAGGAACCAAGAATTAAATATTTTGGAAATGGGCGTTTATAAGGGCGGTTCGATTGCTTGGATGCACGGATATTTTCCGTATGCACAAAAAATTATAGGACTTGATTTGGCATTCCCAGCCGAATCAACGCATCTTGTTCATGATAATTCGGTTGTTTATAGAGTTTGCGATCAAAATGATTCCAAAGCATTAAACGATATTGGTTTGGAATTTGGAAAATTTGACATTATTATTGACGATGGTTCGCATCGCTACAAGGAAACCAAGAATACCTTTGAACAGCTTTTTAAATATTTGAAGCCGGGCGGACTTTATATCATCGAGGATTTTATCGCTGGCTATTGGCCACAGTATCCCGAATATTTTGGCCTCCACGAATTGGTTTTTAATATAGCGTTAAATAAAAACGAACACGGCATCAGCGACTTTGAGCTTATTTTGAAAGAGCCAAAATGCTCGCTGGCCGTATTTAAAAAAAATGAAGCTTGATATTTGCGGGGGCAACACTAAAGTTTATAAGGATTTTTTGAATGTGGATGGAAAGGCCGGACCGCAAGTTGATATCGTGGCTGATATTCGCAAACGATTACCTTTCAAAAATAACGAGATTGAGGAAATTTTGTCGGTAGCTACATTGGAACATTTGCTGATTGGCCAGACATTAAAACTTCTCAAAGAATTTAATCGGATACTTTCCCCCGGAGGAAAATTGACCATCGGCGTGCCTGATTTAAAAAAGATTTGCAAGGCCTATACCGAACAGACAATTCCATATCGCTATATTATCCAGTATATTTATGGCGAACTGTTTGAGGATTCCGATATGGCTTATCAATGCCATAAAAGCGCTTACGATTTTGAAGCCTTGGCAAAAATGCTTAGGATGGCCGGATTTGTTGAAATCAAAGAAACTCCTTATGATTTCCCGATGCATCGCAAAGATTTAATGATAAAAATAATTTGTAAAAAAACACTATGAAAATTTTAATCACTGGCCACAAAGGATTTATTGGAAACGAATTGACCGCCGCTTTAAATCGTATTCGCAATCAATACGACTATGAACTTTATGGTTTTGACATCGAAAAAAATCCGCTTGACGACATCCGCGACAGAATAAGGATGGACAAGTTTTTTGAAACCAATCAAATCGACATGGTTATTCATTTGGCTGCCTTGCCCGGCGTAAGAAAAAGCGAGGAATTCCCTGATGAATATACCAAAACAAACATCTTGGGGACTAAAAATGTTTTGGATTCAGCCAAAAAATACGGAGTCAAGCATTTTATATTTTTTAGCAGTTCGTCCGTGCTGGGTGGCAATAGCGATATTGGAAACAGTGGCCTAACAGAGAACCAATCCTACAATCCACTGTCGTTTTATGCTATGACTAAGGTGGCCGGCGAAATGCTGGTTCGAGCATCAGGCTTAAATTACACGATAATCAGACCATTCACAGTTTATGGCTATAACTGCCGCCCTGATATGTTGATCGGCAAATGGATAAAACAGATTAAAGCCGGCCGTCAGATAACGATAATCAAACCAAGCTTCAGCGCGCGCGGATTTACTCATATCGATGACTTGGTTGGTGGAATGGTTAGAGCCATCGAATTAGCGGGCATGCTTACAAACGAAACAATCCATCTTGGAGGAGCCGAATTGATTACTGTTGAGGATATTTATAGAATATTTAAAGATTTCCTTGCCGGCAAGAAAGGAATTGATTTTGGCGACCATAGCGTTGACTACAAAGAGAGAACCGATGGCGATCCGCTTTATTCTTTCGCTAACATCAACAAGGCTTGGAATTTATTGGGTTGGCGCCCGCAACATAAATTTGAGTATTCCCTCCGAGATATACTTAAAAGCGAATTTTAATTTTATGGCCGGCAACATCCCCCCAAAGACAATTCGGAAAGGAAAGCAAAAATCGTTCACTCAAGAAGTGATGGAATTAGCAGATAGGTTCGGGGCCAAAAAGTATTCATTGGAGCGAGTGGCTAACAGAGTAATAATTAAACTTGAATTTTAATTTTAAACATATGGCCGAGGACAAAAAAGAATTGGAAAAATTGGCAAGCGAAAAATATGTCGTGAGGATAATTCGACATAGGAAAGTAGTGAAAGCCGACAAGACAGATGAGGTTGGTTTGCCTAAGATTGAGGAGGAAATATCGCAAGTTTACGAACAGGAATTTGAGCAAATTGATGTTAAAAATTTGGTGAGCAGTTTGAACAAACCAAATCTTGATGAAAATAGTTTAAAGTTAGCGGAAAATAAAAATTAAGAGGTTGGCTGGCCTTTAGATTTGGCTTTATCCGACACTGTCCATCGCTATGGGGTTTTATTCAAAAGAATACGAAAAAGAGATGATTGGGAATGTCCGGAAAATCATAGTGATTAAACCGGGTGCTTCGGAAAGGGAAATAGAGTCGGCGCTTAGAGAGAAAAACATAAATATAAGCCGGCAATATATCAGAGGTTTGCTTAAAAAAATACATGGCGAGCGCGCGTGGCGTTACAACAATGTGGCCGCTAAAATGGCTATTGCCCAGTTTGAGGACTTTGTTAAATTTGTCGCCAGCGAACTGATTAAAATTAGAACCACCACCAAGAGCGACATGGTCAAGGTCATCGCCCTTGATAACATGATTAAGCATTACCGGTCATTGATTGATTTACAATTCGATATGGGCGTATTCGAAAGAAAGCTCGGCACAATCAGAACCGAAGTCGTTAACATAGCCGAATTACTTAAATTATTAAAAGATGCTGAACAAGAGCAAAAAAGAGATACTGGACATATTGGCGAGATCGAAAGTAAGCCTTAGGTTTTTTGTTAACAACATTTTTAGCAAATCATTTAAAAAATTTGTTGGAGGCGAATATATCGATGACACGGCCAATTGGATGCAGGACAATGACTGGCTAATGAAAGTCGCTCCGCGCGACCATTTTAAATCTGCCAGCTTTTACGCCGATTTTATGTGGCGACTGATGTTTGGTTGCTTTGAAAATAAAGAATATCACTATTTTAGCTATCAGGACTCAATGGCCGCCTACCACATTTCAAAAATAAAGGCTTTAGTTAAAAATAACCCATATTATGAGAATTGTGTCGATTTAAAGCCCACGGCCGAGAGCGTGATAAAATATAGCTGGGATTACATCGGGCGCAAGGAAGCATCGACATACCTGACCATGGAACCGCACGGCTTGCTGGCGTTTAAACGCGGTATTCATTGCGATGGTGTGTATGTCGATGACCCTCTGCAAGACCCGGACAATAAGCTGATTTTAACGAAAATTTATAAAGTCAACGATATTATTAAAACGCAGATTTTGGACATGCCTCGGGAATTCTGTAAAATAATTGGCACACCGCAGACCAATCAAGACTTTTTCTTTGATGTGGAAATGCGAAAGAAGTTCGCCGTCAGAATACAGCCGGCCGAAGTCGACCCGGTTAAAAAGATTGCTTTGTGGCCCGAGCATATGAACTGGGACGAATTACAATCGAGGAAAGCCCTGCGCGGACAAAAAATTTACAATCAAGAATATAATGTGTCGCCTATTTACGCCGAGAACAGCTACTTCAACGAGGATGAAATAAATGCGGTCGTCAACAAAGATTTGCAGGCTTTGTCAATTTTTGATAAAATAAAATCGCCCGAAAGAATTGACACGATAGCCGGTTGGGATTTGGGCAAAAAAAGACACCCGGCGCATTTTACAGTTTTTCAAATTAAAAACATCGGAGGCAAGAAGCGCGCCACCCAAATACACCAGAAGTTTTTTGACCATTGGGATTATGCTGGTGAGAATGACAACGCTTATAATGTCGACAAGCCCACCCAATTAAGTTATGTTAAGCAGGCGATAGATTATTTTAACATCGACTTCGTGGAAACCGATAACACCCGAGGCGAACTGACCACGCTTCAAGAGAGAGGCGAACTGCCCAAGCAAATTGAACTTTTAACAATGACATCCAAAGACAAGTGGGCCATGGCCACAGATTTCGGCAAGGCGGTCAGTGAGAAGTTTATCGAACTGATTGACGATCCGCGCATGGTAAGGCAGATTTTATGCGTTACCAACGAACTGGAGGCCGTTGAGGGACCAGAGGGTCATGGCGATAGTTTTTGGTCGATAGCCATGTGTTTTAAGCGCATGAAGCTATCCGTTGAAAAAATAGGCGATTATTTTGATGAAAATGACCTTGGCGATAGCGAAGTCTATGGTCGAGCATTTTAAAACAAATATGGGATTATTTAGCAATTTTTTTAAAAGTCCAGCTCCCGCGCCTGTAATCAAGCCTGTTCTTGATGATGAGATGGGCGATACCGGCACAACGATATTCCACGGCATGATTAGCGATGAGGAATATAACAGTGGCTTGGTTGGCACAGCAAAATACCGGGTTTATGACAAAATGAGGAAAGGCGATGCTACTGTGGCGGCATCATTGAAAGTTTTAAAACTGCCTTTGTTATCGGCGAACTGGGATGTCGAGGCGGCCAGCCAAGACGAAGCCGATATTGAAAAAGCGAGATTTATTGAACACAATTTGAAAGAGGCCATGACTATATCGTGGCAAGATTTTTTGCGCCAATCTCTGCTGATGGTAGATTACGGCGTTTTTGTTTTTGAAAAAGTTTTTACTTATGTCGAGTTTGAGGGCAAGCAATATATCGGTTGGAAAAAATTGGCTCCGCGCCATCCTAAGACCATCACCAATTGGGGAATCGGCAACGACAAGAACGAACCGGGCATAACCCAGTTATTGCCTACCGGCAAGAGCGTGGAAATCCCGATGGACAAGCTATTGATTTTTATCAACGAACGAGAGGGCGACAATTACGAGGGGGTTAGCGTTTTGCGCTCGGCATACAAGCATTGGTTTTATAAAGATATTTTTGAGCAAATAGATGCCATGGCTTTTGAGCGCCAAGGGCTGGGCGTGCCATATTGCAAACTACCGGCTGGGGCGGATGACAAAGACAAAGCCAACGCCAAGGCATTGGTTAAGAATTTACGCGCCAATGAAAAAGCCCATGTGGTTTTTCCTGATGGATACGAAGTCGGATTTTTAGACATGAAAGCCAAAGCCACGCGCGATCCCAAATCCAGCATCGATTATCATAATCGCCAAATCGTGCTTAATGTGTTGGCTCAATTTTTAATGCTCGGAGCCGGCGAAAGCGGAAGTTTTGCTTTGAGCAAAGACCAAAGCGGATTTTTCTATGACAGCCTCCAAGCCGTGGGTAAGAATATCTGCGCCGTTATTTCCAAACACGCTATTCAACAGCTTTGTGATTTCAACTGGCCCGGCATGACCAAATATCCAAAATTAAGAGTGGATGACATCGGCGCCATCGATAAAGACAAGTTCGCCACGATGTTAAATACTTTGATAACCAATGGCATAATCGAAAAAGATGATGAATTAGTTAAATATGTCCGCAATGAATTGGATTTGCCGGTTAAGCAAGTAGGCGATGACGATGACCAAGAAACTGACGATTTATTAACCGAACTGGATTTGTTATCAGTTGATGTGGCCGGCGAGGCTGATCAGGCGCCCGATGTTCCCGAGGAAATCAAACAGACGATGAGCGAGGAAAGGGAAGCCGATATTTTATATTTTAACGAAATGTTTGAGGATGAAGCCTTTTTATTCGGCGCGGCTGGAAAACCGCTCGATGAAACCACCAAGTCCAAAATAAGCGAGGCTATGAAGCAATACTGGGCCAGCAAGGGGCATTCTGCGGATATCTCGCAGTATGACACCAGTTCGTCCAATATCAGCGATGCCAAGCGCCGTATTGACGAATTAAAGGCCGTTATAGATAACTTCAAGAAGCGCGCCGGCAGTATTAAAGACAAAAAGACCAAAAAAGCGTTTAATGCCAAAGTTAAGGAAAAAATAGAGGAAATCAAAAAAATGATTGCCGCCGGCAAAGAGGGCATTAAAAAAGAGAAAGCGCGCCAAACAGAGGCCAAGACCAATATCACCAAAGACATCAAAACAAGAAAGCTCGAACTGCGAAAGAGCCGAATGAAATCACGCATTGAAAAAGATTTAATCCGCATCGAACGCTTGGATGCCGAGATTAACAAAACCGACAGCCCCTCCAAGAAAGCCGAGATTAAACAGAAAATCGAGGAAGTCAAGCAAACTCTGCAAGATAGAAAGGATACGCTGGCCGAGATAGAAAATCAGTTTAACGAACCGCCACATCCGTTGCCGGCTAAAAAAAAACTCTATCAGCTGAATGAGAATTTTAAGCCATTCCGCAAATTGACCTATGCCGAGAAAAAAGTTAACTTCGGCAACCTGCAAAATGAATTCGTAAAGCGAGAAAAAGAATTCGCCGGCATGCTTAAGGATGGCATGGCTGAAAAAAAAGACGAAATATTATCCACGCTTAAAAAAGCCATCGAAGCAGGCGACTATGCCATGATAGCGGAAATGGGCATTGAATTTGACCCGAAGTATCAAACTGAAATGGTCGCTAAGATGAAAGAACTTTATAACTTTGGAAAAAATGCCGTGGCGGCCGAAATGAAAATAACCTCGCCGGCCACTCCGCAAACCGATATCGACAGACTGGAAGCCAACGCCAATATTATCATGGCCGACCACGCCAATAAGATATCCACCAAGACCAAGATGAAAGCGATGGATAGCGTGGCCAAGGGCGTGACCACCGCTAAGGCTTTGGAAAGAGTCGGGATCAAATTTGACGAAGCCATCGAGGAATTAAGCCAGCAAACATCGTCAGTCATTGTCGGCGGTTCGATTAATCAAGGCAGGCGCGCGACTCAATTTAGTAGGAAAGGCGATATTTACGCTTTACAACGCTCGGAACTTTTAGATGACCGCACTTGCATGTTCTGCATGAGCATGGACGGGCGGACAGTCACCATGGATGATCCTTGGGCGCAAGAGGACATATTTCACAGCAATTGCCGAGGCATTTGGGTTGAGATTATGAATGACGAACCGGAATTACCTAAGATAACGGAAGTCCCCGAGTCGATTGCCAAAAAATACGATGGCATGAACGACTTAAAACAGCCTAAGACCGCCATTGTTAAAAAGGGAAGTTTGGCCGCCGATGCCGTTAAAGAGGAATACAAAAAAGATATCGCCAAAAGAGAAGCGAAAATCGCCAAATATACCAAAGATAATCAATACCCCGATCGGGTGGAAAAACATCAGAAACAGGTGGAGGTCATGAAAAAAGTGCTTGATAAATTAAAATAAGACTATGTTTAACGGACTAAAAGAGAAAATTAAAAAATCAATAAGCAATCTTGGCGAGGCCAGCGATGAGCAATGGGAGGAATATTGCCGAAATACTTGGAAAGAGGCCAAAGTGTTGATAGGCTTGCCAAATTCCGGCGTGATTGAGGATTTGGAGGGCGAAAGCCCATTCAAGAGCTTTATGCATTTAGCCATGTTCGTTGCATCGCACGCAGAAAGCCAAAATTGGGCTGTCAGGACAGTTTCGAGGATGATAACGCATGAAGCGCGCAATCTGCTCGCTAAGCAGGCCGTAGAGGGCGGATACACGCATTTGGCGATGATTGACAGCGACCATACCTTTGATGCCGATGTTATCCATAGATTGTTGCTTTATAGGAAGCTGGTTATAGGAGTCCGGGCCTACAAACGAACCTCGCCACACTATCCTTGTATTTTTGCCAAGCACCCGGGCGAGGAGGAAACCGAAGCGGTCATGTGGGTGGATGCGGCCGATATGGGAGTGATGGTCGCCGATCATATCGGTTTTGGAATAGTTTTGATTAGCGTGGAAGTTTTGAAAAAATTAAAATATCCTTATTTCTTTTTTTCTAAAATGGGCGAGGACTTTAATTTTTGCCGGGAAGCGCGCGAAGCAGGATTTAAGATTTATGTTGACACGGATGTGGAAATAGGACATTTATCAAGCAAAATTATTCGGCGTGCCGATTATTTAGAGGAACTTAAGAACGGCACTATTGAACAGTTTAGTAAAGATATGGTAGAATTAATCCAAGAGCAGAAAAATGATCCTAATGTCAATTTTAATAAAACATTAAAAAAATAATTTAAGCCCACGGACAAACTGGTCGTCTTTCGCGAGGCCGATCAGTGAGCGATTATGTCCGTGGTTGCTTGCAGAGGAGCCTTCCTCCAAAAACGCCCCGGGCTAATGCCTTGGGCGTTTTACTTTTATGCCAGCAGAATTTGACAGATGCGTTGCTGATGGCGGACGCGTCATCACAAAGAAATTAAGCGGTGACCAGTATATGCATATTTGTTATGACAAAAATAACAAATCGCATGCCGGTGAAATTAGGCATGCTAAAAAGGCCAATGAACATCCAATCACAATGATGGTTCCTTTGAACATGACTTTTGATGAAAAAAATCAAACAGAACTGCAATTGCTGAAAGAGGGCGAATGGAATCATCCGATGTATGGCCCGATTAAAATCACCGAGGATAATTTGAAAGAATTTGTCGCTAATTTTAAAAAGAACCTGCGCGCGCACAGTAGCACGATAGGTTTGCCTGTTGATGAGGAGCATCGGTCGGATTGCGGAGCCGTGGGCTGGATTAAAGAACTTATAAACCGAGGCAAAGAGGGACTCTTCGCCATCGTGGAGTGGAACGCCAAAGGTCGACAGCTGATTGAGGACGCGATTTATCGCTTTTTCAGTCCCGAGTTTTACTTCCAATATGAAGACCCCGAGAGCCGCAAGGTGTATAATAATGTTTTTGTCGGGGGGGCAATTACCAACCGACCTTATTTTAAGGGGTTAAACCCAGTTGTTCTCTCAGAGGACATCTTAATAAATAACACTATGTTATTAAGCGAAGTATCATTGAAAAACCTTGCCGATCTTGATAATGACGAGAAGTCCTTTATTGCTTCTCACTTTTCGGAATTGGACGAGGTAGGCAAAACAAAATTTGCCGAACTCAATCCTAATAAAGAGGCCCCTGCGGTCGGAGCGCCTGCCGGTTCCGTAACCATGAGCGAAGTTGAAGTTAAAAAGCTCAAGGATGCGGCCGATGCCGGTGTCAAGGCTACGGAGGAACTCAAGAAAAAGGAAATGAGTGATAAAATAGAAAAACTTGTGTTTAGCGAATCAAACAAAGAGGGAAAGTTGCCAGCCACCATCAAGGAAAAAGTGACTGCCTTTGCCATGTCTTTGAATGATACGCAAGCAACAGCTTTCTTTGAAATCGTTAACGGCTTGCCGAAAGCCACTCTGTTCTCAGAGATTGGCGGCGAGGGTGGCGAGGGCGAGGAGGGCGAAGCGCCCGAGGGAGTTGAGGCCAATTCTTTCAAACTTGACCAAAAAGCCAAGGCGTTGATAAAAGCCAATGATAAACTATCCTATCCGGAAGCTTTATTGATGGCTGAAAAAGAACTGGCTAAAAAATAGCCAAGTCCGCCGGTAAAAATCCGGCAAAGTTAGATTAATAAACCTAAACTACTTTGTATGGCTCACGAAATTAAATTATTGGAGGCTCCCTTTGAAGCCGAACGCGCCATGTCAGAAAAGTATGTCGCGGTGGAAATTGGAACCAATGCTGATCAAGTTGATTTGCCTGATGGCAACAACGATAAGGTTATTGGTATCATCCAAAACACTGTGGCTACCGCCGGTGATTCTGTTAATGTCTGCGTTGCAGGTATTAGCAAAGCCGTAGCTGGCGCCGCTTTTAGCAAAGGCGATTATTTGGTGGCGGCCATTACGACCGGCCGTTTAATTACCTGCCCGGCTATCAGTTCGACTTGGACAGGCACTCCCGCTTCGACCGAGCATGTTATTGCTATCGCGTTGGAAGCCGCCGGAGCTGGTGGCGATATCGTTAGTGTCTTAATCAGACCGCTCGTAATCGCTCACTAACCGAGGACATAAAAACACCAAAATAAGCGGACAGCTTAACAAACCTTAATACTCAATGTATGCCTAAAGTAAACGAAGTTCACATTGATGTAGCGCTATCCAACATGTCGCTCGGTTATCACCCTACCGGAATGATTGCCGAGGACATCTTCCCTGTTATTTCCGTAGCTAAAGAAAGCGATAAATACTACGCTTGGAATAAGGGGGAAGCCTTCAGGGTGCCTGATAACACCAAGAGGGCGGATGGCACGAGATCAAAGAGGGTCGGCTTTACAGTCGACGGCTCGAATTCCTATTTGGCCGAGGAATACGCGCTAAGCGCCGAAGTAACCGATCGGCAGGCGGCCAACGCTGACAGTGTGCTGAACTTGAGAATGTCCAAATCAAGACGCGTTAAGGACTTGATCATGCTTGACCAAGAAATCCGCGTGGCGACTTTGTTGACCACTCAAGCCAATTGGGCCTCTACCAACAGAGTTCAATTGTCCGGCACCCAGCAATGGAATAATGCCAGCTATGATACCGACAATATCACCTACGCTATTGAAGCTATCATCGATGCCGGGCGTGAGGCTATTCGCCAGCAAACTGGCGGTCATGAGCCGAACAAAATCATTATTCCATCTGCCATCGCTAAAATCATGAAGCGCGATGTCACCATCAGAGATTTAATCAAATATACTCATCAAAACTTATTGGTAGACGGCGATTTGCCTCCTATTCTTTGGAATATGAAAGTATTAATCCCCAAGGCCGCCAAGAATACCAATAAAGAGGGCAACGCCACCCAGACTTTGTCTGATGTGTGGGGCAAGCATGTGGTATTGATTTACGCTCCTGATGCTCCGGCCATTGACGAACTTTCTTGCGGTTATATTTTCCGCGCCAAGAATGCCGCTCACACTCCTTGGGGTGTCCGCACTTGGAGAGAGGAAGCCGAAAAGAAAGATGTGTTCGAAGTCGAAGTTTGCCAAGACGAGAAATTAGTCAGCAATGTCGCCGGCTACTTTATCGAAGACGCAATCGCTTAAACTTAAAATCAGGGGAGGGTAAAATCCTCCCCTGATTAAGATAATTAACAATAAAGACAATAGTATGGCTGAAAAAAATCCATTAGACATAGTGGCTGAAGCCGAGGGCATCAGAGCCAATCTATTCGCTCAAAAGGCCGAATACGAGGTTATTTCACCAGCCGGATTGTTCAAAAATGGCGTTCAATACGAACAGGGTAAAACCATCATATTGGATAAGTTCACTGGAGGCAATCAAGAACGAGCTAAAGCTGTTAAATTAATAAAAGATTTATGAAAAATCAAAAACTAACAGACCGCGTGGCTCGCAAAGGCAGATTGCTTATCCAGCTTTTTGGAAAAGACGGCAAACTGAAAGACGAGAGAGTAATCTCAAATTTGATGACCAACGCAGGCGAAGCGCACATTGCGGACCAATTAGCCTCTTCGCAAGACGAATCGGCAATGAGCCATATGGCCATCGGGACAGGCACGACCGCCCCGACATCCGCCAATACGGCTTTGGAATTCCAAATTGACCGCAACGCCTTAACCTCGCGCACGCAGGGAGCTGGCGGTGATGATAACGATATCATCTATGTCGGCGACTGGGCGGCCGCGGATGGCACCGGAGCGATTACCGAGGCCGGGGTGTTCAATTCCTCTGCGAATGGCACAATGCTTTGCAGATCCACTTTCGCGGCAATAAACAAAGGAGCTTCCGATACTCTAAAAATCACTTGGACAGTGACCATCGGTGCTTCATAGAAAGCCACCTCCGCCCCTCTTTTTTGGGGGGCGGTGATTGGTTTTTTAATATATGATTGATTTAAAGTTTTTTGAACGCCATCAAAAAATATTAGTCTGGCTGGCCAATACTTGGCTGGGTAGA
Source organism: Parcubacteria group bacterium (assembly GCA_041661275.1). Lineage (GTDB taxonomy): Bacteria > Patescibacteriota > Minisyncoccia > Moranbacterales > UBA2206 > JBAZUU01. Next base: position 25,947 of record JBAZUU010000008.1, read on the forward strand.
CTTATTTTTCAGTTTGAAAAAATGGGTCATAAACCCACGAAATATGGGAAAATTATAAAGATTACTCCACAGTCAATAGTTCATTCACAAGGATTGGTTTGGGACAAAAAAACAAAAAACTTGCAAGAATTGAAAACAGAGCAATTTTTTAGCCGTTATGAATACGCTTTGAAATTAAGACCTTGGTTATTTTGGCTTCCGTCTGTGGCATGGGAAACTGACAAAGGATTAGCAATTTTAAGACCGGCATTGGCCTGTTTCTTGATTTTTTTCGCTAAAGAATTTTTGCCATTTTTAGCTTTAACCACCGACACTTTTAATCCAGTTGCGGGAGCGAACAGCCCTTGCGATGGCTATGTTCGCAGAGATGGAGTTGACGAAGCCTTTGCCACGATTAGAGCCGGCGCCGGGGTAACCGCTGGCGTGTCAAATACTTTTGATAACATTGCCAGATTACAATCTTCGGCTACTTCTAATCAGTATAATGTGATGTTGCGTGGTTTTTTCCTATTTAATACCGCCACAATTGATAATGCGGCTGTTATCAGTAGCGCGTTTTTATCACTAAGAGGTAGATCCGTAGGACAGGAATTTGCCGGGGCTTTAAGTTTACATGTAGCGGCCGCTACACCGGCGGCCACTGATAATCTTGCCACAGGGGATTACGGAAACATTGGCAGAACTTCTTTTGCCAGTATGGCTTATGGCGACTATATAACCAACGGATATAATCAATTTGATTTCAATGCCAGTGGTATCGCCAATATCAGTTTAACAGGAGTCAGTAAATTTTCCACTCAAACAAGCTGGGATATAAATAATAGCGGGCCAACTTGGAGTGCCAATAAACAGGGTTATTTTACGGCAAATTTTGCTGACAATGGAACGGAAAAACCAATTTTGTCAGTTACCTATACCACGCCAGTCGCATGGACTCAAGCATTAGCCGAAACAATCGGGCTGACTGATGCACTGGCCAAAACCATCAATAAAAATACGGCTGATAGCTCCAATTTAACCGACAGTTTGATTAAAACCAACGGAAAAAACTTGGCCGACAATTCAACATTGGCCGATGTCCTTGTAAAAGACAATACCAAGGCGTTAGCGGAAACATTAGTTTTAAGCGATATTTTACAAAAAACCGGCTCTTTAAATTTAACCGAATCGTTATTAGTGGCGGAAAGTCTTATTCTCACAGTCGGGAAAAATCCAACCGATAGCATTTCAATCAGCGACAGTTTGGCGGAAACTATCGGCAAAGTATTATCTGACAATCTCGGTTTAAGCGATGCCATTCAAAAAATAATTCAAGCCTATTTAACCGAAAATGTGGCCTTGGCGGATAGTTTTATCGGCTCGTTGATTTTAAACAAAGATTTAGCTGATTTAACCAATCTGCAAGACGGCTTATCAATGCAGATAGGGAAATATACCGATGACAGTTTAATTTTAAGCGACGCTCTTGATTTTCTTAAAACATTTTATAGGGATTTGGCCGAACAAATTAATTTAAGCGACAGCGTGCAAAGCACAGTCGCCAAAGAATTAACCGAAAATGTGGCTTTGGCTGATGCGCAAATATTCACAACCGAAAAGATAGTGTCGGATTTGGTCATTTTGGCGGATGCCGTCCGGGCAGGAATAGAAAAAGCGATAAGCGATAACACTAATTTGTCTGATGATGTTATAAAAGCGTTAACCTTAGGACAAATTATTGATGACCAAATTTTGGTGGTGGAAGCTCTGCGAGCCGATGTCGGGAAAGCGATTGATGATAATATAACCATCAGCGATTTAATAAATGCTTCGGTCGGGTTTACAGTTTCTTTAAGCGACCAGATAGATGTTGCGGAAAGACTGGTCAAAGAATACAATTTGGGACTGCGCGAAGCCTTGGCGTTAGCCGACTCATTGAGTCATTTAAAAATCGAGCGAATTAACAATAAAACAATAATTCCTAAAAATCACGACAAAATCGTCATTGTCAACGATAAAAAAGACAAGGTGATTTTAGTCACAAAATTATGAAAAACATAATTGAAAAGCTAAAGGCTTTTTTGTTAAGCAAGCGCGTGCGTTCTTTTTGCTGGAGGCTTGGCATGATGATGCTGGCGGCCGGCATTGATTTTGTCTTGCAGAATTTGGCCGGGTTTAATTTAGGCCCGGAAGCGACCATCGCCTTGGGCTTGGTTCTCGGCGAAATCAGCAAGGCCTTGCACAATAAATATAAAACCAAATGAAAATAATTTTACAATTTTTGGCAATTGTGGCTTTGGTGCTTTTACTGCCACTTTTGACTTTTGTTGATTGCGCCATTTTTAGCCTTAGATAATAATATGCGAGATAAAGCTCGAGATCATTTTTTTCATGTTGTCCAGTCTTTTTTTGACGGATTTGCCATTAAAACATTTTTATCCGCGATTTGCGGTTTTATTATGTATTCCGTGGGGTATGATTATTTGGTCATAGAAGTTTTGGCTTATTTGATTTTAGTCGATTTAGTGCTGGGCGGAGCCAATGCCATTAAAAATAAGAATTTTACATCATTCAGATTTTCTCGAACGCTTTATAAAATGTTGTTTTATCTGACGCTTTTAATCGCCGCGCATCAAGCCATCCGCCTGCAATACATACCGCAATGGTTTGACGAATTGGTGGAAATGCTGATAGTCGTTACCGAGATAAAATCAATTTTTGAGAATTCCGCCCTGCTCGGCTTTAAATACGCAATTAAAATAGAGGCTAAATTAAATAAATTTATTGACGACAAACTGAAATAATTGCGGTCAAAAAATAAAAATGTTATAATGCCGGTATGATAACACTCATTATTCCAAACGAGGATTTAAACCGAGGCGAAAAAACACGGCTGAACGCGCAAGCGGCCGCCGGCACCGCCTTGGAATTTGAAAACAATCAAGGGATTGTGGCCAATGACTTTATTTGCGTAGGCAGGGAGGGGGCCGAGCAATCCGAACTTAAAAAAATATCGACAGTCAATGTCGACCAAAAAAATGTTACTTTGGCAGTGGCAACCAAGTTTGTCCATGAGCAATTTGAGGAAATTGTTAAATATTTCTATGACAAACGCCGAATTTATCGCAAACTGTCAAGTGAAAGCGCTTACACTTTAATCGCCACAGTCGACATCGAGGTCGACCGCCCCGAGGGAACGCTTTATAATGACTTCTCAGGGGCATCTACGGCGCTTTATAAGGCGACATACTACAATTCCCATAGTGGAACGGAAACAAGCCAAGACGATGCTAAGGCGGTCTATGGCGGAGGCGGAACTCACTTCTGTAATTTATTTGAAATCAGAGAGGAAGCCGGATTTAATAACAACGACAATATTTCCGATGAGCGGATATTCAGGGTGCGCGCGCGCGCGGAGGGGGAAATAAACGCCAGCTTAATATCGCGATACAGCGTGCCTATTTCCAGCAATAGTTATTGGTCGGACAGTCCGGGCCAAGAAATGGTCAGGCAAATTTGTATGCTATTGTCCGCCGGGTGGCTGATGTGGCAAGAATTCCCGGATGAGCGAGGCACCGGCACCAGCAAGGATGGCATGGAAAAAATAAAAGAGGCGCGCTCGATGCTTAAAGACATTCGCGCCGGCAAATTAGTTTTACTTGGAAGCGATAATAATCCGTTGACAAGAACCGACACATCCAGCATCGAGGGATACCCTAATAATTCTTTTGCCAGTATCCCCGATGAAAATCACGAGGATGATGAAAATTATATTTTTGGTATCGGAATGACTTGGTAATATGCAAATATCATTTGAAATCGAGGGGGAAGTCCAGCTGGCTCGCAGAATCAGGAATATAACATCCACAATAAAGAACTTTAAGGGCGTTTTTAAGAACATCGGCACCTATCTCGTATATTTCTTTAAAAATGATGTTTTCAACACGGAGGGAAGCGTTTTTGGCGAAAATTGGGCCTCTGGGAAGTATTACAACAAACTGCAACGCTCGGGCAGGATGAGAAACAGCTTTATTCACAAAGAGGGCAAGGATTATGTCCTTGTAACCAATACCGCGCCATATTTTAAATACCATCAAAGTCGACTGCCGAGGCGCAAACTTCCGAGGCGCGTGATGATGAAATTAGACGAAACCCGAAAGCAGACCATCGTTAAAGAATTTCAAAAGGCCATTATCGAGGCCGCAAACACATGACCACTATTGCCGACAAATTACTTAAATATTTAAAAGATTATGCCGATAAAAGAGTCAAGGCGTTTTATTATGGCGATCCGCTGGTTATCCCAATTTCGAATATGCCGGCTGTTATCATTGAGAATAAATCGGCTACAGTTTCGCAGGGGGCGACAGGTTTAGACAAAATTAGCGTTGTTTTTTCAATAAAATTGGTCATGAGCAAAAAAGACGAAATTGGCAAAACTCCCGATGAAGTGGTTTTGCAAAGGACAATGGCCGATATTATCATGGGGCGAACCGCCGACAATGATTACGAACCGACAAGCATCATGGGAGTTTTAAGAACATACTTCACGCTGGGCGATTCAATTCAGGACCAAAACGAAACTATTGAATTTTTTATAAGCGAACGAGGCGAAGTCATCGCCGAGGAAGCTGAAATAACTATAACAATTAATGATTTTGTCAATGTTGCCAGTAGGCAATAAACAAACAAAAATATGACTGATTTTACAAGAAAGGATCGCTTAGCCAATATCGGCTATCTTTTAATCGGCAAGGAAACCACGAAAGGCACGCCGGTCATTCCGACTGTGGCCATTCCGATGTATGAGGAAAGCTTATCGACCAATATCAATCTTGATATGGACTCGCCCATCATGGGGAACCGCTTTGCCCGATATTTTAATTTTAAGGGCCAGCGCGACCATCAAGGCACGATTAAAGTGCTGTGCGAGCCAAAGACTTTGCCCCACTTTTTAAACATGCTTTTGAAAAAAGGCACGACTACAGTTTCGGGAAGCGTTTATACGCATCCGTTCACGCTGGACAATGACACGCCAGTATCAAAATCCTATACCATTGAAATTTTGAAAGGCGATGTCGTATTCAGATATTCTGGTGTAGAGATTTCCAAGATTGCTCCAATATTTGAGGAAAACACACTTAAACTGGAATTGACTGTCAGCGCCTTGAGCCAATTCAGCGTGGCTCCGATAAGCACAGCCTCGGGAAGCGCCGCCAATAATGTTACTTTGGCCACCGATTATGACGATGCCCCGAACAAAGGCATTGTAGCAGGCGACACGCTGGTTTTAGTCAAAGTTACCGGCGCGACATCGGATACTTACGAGGAAGTCGTGGTTAGCGCGGTTAACGCCAATGGCACGCAGATAACGACTGGCGCGATTGTCGGAACCTATGCGGCTGGCGATTATTGCTACATTAAAAAGCAAACGCCGACTTATACATTGGGCGAACCACTCAAATGGTCAGGCACTCAATTCAGATTCGGAGCCACGGCGGCCGCCGCTTTGACGGCCATCCAAGAAAATGTGGAAAAAGGAAGCTCATTTGAAATTATCCACGAATTTGAAGCGCCCGAGGGAGCTAAACGATCAGGAAGCGTAGACCCGGCCGCCTTAGTGCGAAAGCAAGGCGATATGACTGTTAAAATTAAAAAGTCTTTCAACGATTACAAGGAATACGAACGCTTTATCTCAATATCCAAGCGAGCTTTAGTCATCAGAATATTGGGCGCGATTATTAGTGGCTCCGATAGAAACGAACTGCGCATCACTATCAACAACATGAAACTCAAGACTTCGCCAGTGCCTTTGACCACCGGGGAAATAATCTACTTGGACCAAGACTATTCACCGCAATTTGATGCTTCGGATGCTCAAGGAATGGCCGTCACAGTAATCAATGATGTGGCCGCGGCAACTTATAATTAAAAGCAAGGCGGAGGGATGAACGGGGTGGTGTTTCTCTTAGTAATCCCTCCATTTTGCGATAAAACACAAAACATATGCCTATTATTAAAAACATCGAGGAACGAGAAATTACATTGCCCGAATCGGGAGCCAAGGTTAAATTTTTAGAAAGAATGACTTATGGCGTTATTCTTGACTGGGGCAAAACCGAAGCCGACAAGACTGATGATTTAGCTCTTGCCGCTTTTTTAATTACCGGTTGGGATTTAACTGATGAAGCCGGACAGCCATTGCCAATCAATAAAGATAGTTTTAGAAAATTAAGTTTTGCTGATGGCGACTTTTTAATCACGGAAATCAATAAATCTTTTACTAAAGGCGTGGAGGAAAAAAAAACTTTAGCATCCGAATAATCCAAACTCTTGAGGGAACGGCCGATGAAATTCCGCCTGAATTTGTTATGTTCAGACTGGCAGAAAAATTTGGCTGGACGGAGCAAGAAATAAGAGAAACATCTTTTGAATTTATAAAATCCATCATGAGTATTATAAGCATTGAAGCTGATTACTCGGAATGGAAAAATAAGGGAAATGGCATCAACAGACAGCACCCTTAATGTAGTCGTTAAGGCCAAAGACCAAGCAAGCGGTCCGCTTCAAAATTTAGCGGGCATGCTTAATAAAGTCGGAAATTCTGGAAGTCTGGCAGGAGTAGCTATGGCCGGTTTAGGCGTGGCGGCCGCCGGTATGGCAATTAAAATAGGTGTAGATGCGGTCAAAGCGGCCGTGGCTTTTGAATCAAAAATGAGCGAAGTCAGAAAAACGACAGGACTTAGCGCCACAGAAACAAAAGCATTCGGCAAGGAAATTTTAGATATGAGCAAAACTTTGCCAGTCGCCGCCGGCAATCTTGCCGATATTGCGGCCGTGGCCGGGCAATTAGGCATTCAAGGAACCAAAAACATCAAAGACTTTACGGACATAATCGCTAAAGCGACTGTGGCCCTGCCTGAATTCTCGGGAGGAGCGGAGGAAATCGCTTTGGTGGTCGCCAAGGCGCAAAATGTTTTTAGGCTGACTGTCAAGCAAAGCGAAAATTTATTATCGGTATGGAATGAATTATCAAACACAACCGCCGCCAATGCTTCCGAAATATCCAAGTTTACGCAAAATGTCGGTGGTGCCGCTTCGATGATGAAAATAACGGCGTGGCAGGTGGCCGCGCTTGGTGCGACTTTGGTGTCATTGGGTGAGGATGGCTATGATGCCGGCACGCGCGTCAGCTCGGCGATTATTTACATGCAGAAGCATCTTGATGATGCGGCCAAATTAGCAGGAAAATCATCAGCGGAATTTAAAAAAAGTTTGGATGAAAATGCTTTATCGGCCGTGATGGATGTGATTAAAGGGCTTGAAAAAATACCATCGTCAACCGATAAGAATTTGGCGGCCATTGAAGTATTTGGGCAAATCGGCGGAAAAGTTATGACCAAATTAACCGGCAATCTTGACCAGTTAAATTCCGGGTTAAAAACTTCTAAAACTCAATGGTCTGATAATACTTCGTTGGCGATAGAATTCGGAGCGGCTTCTGAAACCACGGCCATGCAAATGCAATTATTTAAAAATAATATTGATGCTTTGTCAGTTACGCTTGGTTCAACATTTTTGCCGGCGATTAATAGAGCCTTGCAAAGAATAACGGCATTAGTCCAAGCAATGTCGTTGCTTGGCCAAGGAAATTTAAAAGGAGCGCTTAATGTTATCGTAAAATCAGAGGAAAACATTGATGCTTTTGCTCGAGGAGCGGTTTATAACACATCGACAAAGGCCAATGCTTTGGTGACAGCGCCAATTAAAAATGCCACCGAGATTATTTCTTCAATGTCGAGCAAGGCCGAATCTTTAAAAAGCTCGTCAAGAAATAATCCATTACTTAAATACAATCCATTGCTGGGATTTGCCGATGGCGGAGTCGTTCCCGGGCCGAAAGGTTCGCCGACTATGGCCATGGTGCATGGTGGCGAGAGAATCACGCCTCCCGGGAAAAATGAGGGATTAACCATGATATTTGATTTGCGAGGAGCGACCATGACTGACAAAGATTTTATCACAAGAATAAAATCAGAATTAAACAAGGCTATGAATTTTAACAGATTAGCCAATTAATATGTCAATAACTTACGATAGCACCGAATTGGTAAGTGCCACATATATTCCAAGATTCGCCAAACATGAAACAGTGGCGGAGCGTCTTATCAATTCTCTTAAACTGGCCCGGCAAGACGGCGAGATTATTATTGACGACACTTATTCGGTTAAATATATTGACATTGAGGGCATACTGGTTGGTTCAAGCCAAAGCGATTTGGAAACAAAAATAGATGCTTTTAAAGAATTAATCAGCCGAAAAGACAAAAATCTTGATATTAGCTGGGCGGGCGGGACGCGGCGCTATGTCTGCCGGGCAGTCGCCCATGAATTTGACCGCGACCATTATCATCTGATGCATGTGCCTTATAAGGTTAGATTTTTTGTGCCTCTCGGTTACGGAAAAAATACCTCGGAAACCACTTCTTTAAATAAAAGCGGCATAACGGCAACGACCGATACTGAGGCGATAACCTTTGAGGGAAGTTACCAGCCAAAACCGCGGCATAAAGTAACCATCACGACCAGAGGCAATGCTGATGTCATAAGAATAGAAAATACCGACACGGGGGATTATATTGATGTGGATTTGGATGGGTTTAGCGATACCGATTATTTGGAAATAGATGAGGAAAATCAGACTGTGAAAAAAAATGGGACGACCAACCTTGATTATCGAGGCAAATTCCCCTCGGTGATAATCGGAGCCAACAATTTGAAATTGACTGTTTTGGGTTCAGGTAGCACTTTAGACCAAGAGCAAACTAATAATGATGGGAGCGGAACGGCCATTTTTGTTAACGGCGGATGGAATTCATCTCCTTGGCAAGCGCAAAGCTTTATCCCATCGCAAAGCGGCCGAATTCATAAACTTAATGTTTCTGTGGCTAAAGACGATGGAGGCGCACTGGATGGCCCGATGCAGTTTTTAATTTATTCTAATGACAACGGAAAGCCGGGAAGTCCTATCTATGTCGGCAATGAATACGAAATAACTCACGCCAATGTTCAGGCCGCGGAAACCAATACCGATGCCGTTTGGGATGGCACGGATGCCAATCGCCCATTCTTGAAAAAAGGCCAAAGATATTGGATAGTGCTAAATCCGGGTGTTATTTCCGGCTCCAATTCAACCAACTTTTATCGCTGGACTTTCAGTAATCTCGCCACCAGATATTTATACGGCAAAGCCATGTTTAGAAAATCAAACGCCGATCCGTGGCAGGATGGTTATGCTGACGCTTCCAATGCCGCCGGTGGAACAGTGGAACAAGATGACATGAAATTTAAAGTATATCGTGGCGTGGATGGCGGAGCGGCCAGCCACAGCGTTGTTTGGCAAATCTACTACACGAAAAAATATATTTAGATTATGGCAAAAACACTGACAATAAAATCATTCAACAGTTCCGGCACTTTTATCAAAATTATCACTGATGCGACTTTTGACAGTTTCAGCAAAGTTATTAATGGCGGAATTGGCGATTTAACCTTAAAATTGGCCAGAAAAATTGACAGTTTTAATTCAAATAGCGATGTCAGCATCGGTAATCGTATTGAAATTTGGGTATATGACGAGGATACCGGTTTGGCCGGAACCATGATATATAATGGTTATATTGAACAGCAAAATCCGATTATTGACGGAGGCGATGAGTATGTGGAACTTGTTTGTTTTGGTATTATTTCAAAATTAAACAATGATTTATTAAAAACTGGTTCGCAAACCACGCTTTACACTGAAACAACGGATGGTCTGACCATAACAGCACTCAGTATTGCGGCGGCCGAAATAGCCACTGTCTTGAAAAAAATTATAGATTATTTTAACGCGGCTAATACTACTTTTCCGATTTATTATAATTTATCAGGCACACCGACCATTGAGGATACCGGCAATGACATGAATTATACTTTTGAAGCGCTGACTTATTCAGAGGCCATAGAGAGATGCCGCGGAGTCGCCCCGCAAGATTGGTATTGGTTTTTAGACAGTGATGGGCAAATTTATTTTAAGGCGCCATCAAGTTCCGCCGACCACGATTTTGTCATAGGCAAAGACATTAAAAGCATTAAAGCGAGCAAAAGCGCCGACTCAATAAAAAACATTATTTTAGTTTGGGATGGCGCGGCTATTTACAAAGAATACAAAGACGATGTTTCAATCAGTTTATATGGGCGCCGAGTAAAACTGATGGTTGATAGCAAGATTGAGGATGCCACCACCATGGATAATATCGGCAATGCCGAACTCAACGAAAGCAAAGACCCGAAAATAAGAATTGAATTGGAAATTATTGATAACAACGAAAGCGCCAAAGGTTATGATATTGAAAGCATCCAGCCGGGCGATACCTGTCGGATAATCGGCGTGGATGCCGATGAAAGTATTTTTGACGAGAATATGATAATTAAGGAGGTTATTTGGTCGCCGACCAAGGCCACGCTGGTAATTGAAACAGAAAAAATATTTGACATTAATCGTTATATCCTTGATATTGATAAAAAGCTGAACGAACAAATTACTTTAGCCATCCCCGAAACATATACTTAAAGCCGGCGGAATTAGCTAACTGTGGCAAAATACCACGAATTGCGTAATGCAAAATAGTAGCAAACCCGCCGGCTACTTTAAAAAATAATCTCATGAAATATGCAAGAATTAAAAATCAATCAAAATAACGGCGTATTGATAGCGCCCCCCCTGCCAACCGATCATATCGCCGGGCAGGCAGACGAAATTGAGGAAATTAACCCCTCGGCGGACAATCGACCATATAAGCCGGCGGAGGAGGACCAGAGCGGCCGTGGAGGCGATAAAATGACTTGTGTGACAGTGTCGGGGGGCGGATGCATAGAAACATGCCTAAACCTGCTCAAGGCCATTAACAGACTGCCTGACAGCCATTTGGCATGGCTTAATAAGTGGCGCTTTATCGGCCCGGACGGCATTATCAGAATATCCAGCCGTTGGGCGGCCATTCAGAACGGCACCACCGAGGACGGCGCCTATTTAAACGCCGTGGCGCAGTGGTGGCGGAAAAATGGTTTTATCCCCGAATGGATGTTGCCGAACAATCAAGAGCTTACGCGCGCGCAGTATTTTAATACGACTTGCCTGACTGACGAAATGAGGCAATGCGCCAAGGAAAGTTTGGAAATGTTTGAGATTGCCTATCAATGGGTTTTTGGTGGCGATGAAGCTTCAATTCATGTTCTTAAACAAGGCGCTCTGCAAATATGCACGGCGGTTTGCCCGGGCTGGAACAATCAAAGTCCGGTGCCTGCCTGCCAACAGCAAGTCCAGCATGCCACCGAAAAATTGTTTATTGAGCCTGACGGAATTAAGGATATTTTTGACAGTTACGATCCGCACAACAAAAAGTTAAGCGCGGACTATCCGATACCTTATAAAATGCTTTACATGGTAAAGCCATTAAAACAAGATAATATGATTACAATTAAACAAGAAGGCGAGCCGGCCATCTATGCCCAATCAGGCAATACGCTAATTCCTATCGGCGATTGGGACACCTTTTTGCTGGGATTCGACAAAGACAAAATAGTCGAAATTTCGGCCGAGGAATTTGCCAAATTTAATGTGGCCAAAAAACTAATTATAAAAACCGCTTAACTGTGGATAACTTTGTGGATTAACTGTGCATAACTCATTATAAAAAAGAGCCAAAAAAATGGCTCTTTTTATTTTTATGTAGATATAAGCCTAAATCTGTCTATATTTTAGCTTGATAAAAGACTTGATGTTTTGCTTTAAAAAGGGTATGATTAACTTAAACAATTAGAACACGGACATGAAACAAGCATTTATTTATAGACCGAATAGTCTAAAAATTGAGCCAGTAAACACTTCAAAACTTAAAAGCATTCAGGAAGTCATCGGCAACGACTTCGACATTTACAGCCAAAGAAACAAAGGCAGGGTATATTTTAACTCGGAATCGAGTGATCACATAAATAGAACAGCGAGTATAATTTGCGGATTTGATATTTTCGGTCCGGCGATTATAGAAAAGAAAACAGGATGGCCAGCATACAAAAGAAGCACTCCAAGTTATGATGATGAATTCACACCGGAATATCCGCTCGGCGGGATGCTCGAGCCTTACGACATTGAGCGCGATATGCAAGATTAAAAATTAGCGTGGTGCCGTCAAAGAATGCCCGGGGCGGTTGCAGTGAGGGCGGAATGAACTGGCCACTTTTATATAAATATGTTTGAAAAATCGTGGGCGGACAATCAAAAGATAAAAGGGGCGATGTTTTCGCCAAAAACTGCAAAGGGGGAGTGGCGGTATTTTGTCGCGTTGCTTATTTTAGTGGGCGGATTTTCGGTATGGTGGATAGCAATCTACATCAACCAGCAGGAAAAGTCGCTGGAGGCCTATGCCAAGCAATATCTGCGGCCGTCGCTTGAGGCCACACAAGCTCCTGTGAGCGAGGCGACCCCCAAGACTGCCAATGAGGCGGAACCACCCGGACAGGCACCATCAGCAAAGCCACAGCCACAAAAACAGGGTATTCAGCAGGTAGGGGTGGCCAGCTGGTATGATTATGACCTTGATGGCTATCTTTATGGATTTTATAGCAGAAATCACGCTACTTGCGCCAGCCGGGTAGCAAAGAGATACAGCACCATCAGAGTGACCAATATCGCCAACGGCAAGAGTGTTGATTGCTATGTGAATGACTTCGGGCCAGAGGCCGGACAAAGCCCCGAAAGAATTGTTGATTTATCAAGTTTCGCTTTCGCGCAGATCGCAGATTTAGGCTTTGGATTGATTGAAGTTAAGATTGAGTATTTAAAATAAAGGGTATGCAAATCACCGATGAACACAAAAAAATTCTTGAATACATGGATGAGGAATGGGGATATCGTTATCATTTTTTAGAAAAAGAAACGGGAATAAAAAAATCAAGAATTAAACAAATTATGCTTGATTTAAAATTGGCTGGTTATTGCGAATGGCAACCTTTTATGGACGAGGAAGGAACAAATGGAAGTGGTCATCTTTTAACAGGCAAAGGCGTTGCTTTAAAAAATGAATTGGGAATTGAGAAAAAAGATAATGATTATGATTACGATTAGTTCTCAAACAAGAGTTCGGTGCGACAAGCATAGTGGCCGAATTTATGATTAGTCGGCTCCGGCTGAAAAATGCGGAATGAAGCCACTTACCGACTCTTGTTTGATAATTAAAACATAAAAATGGCATTAAAAAATTATACATCCAAAGGCAGAGGAACTTTTGATAAAATTCAAAAGTGCTTATCCGAACATGGCGCAAAAAAAATAATGTTTGATTATAATCAGCAAGGAAAAATTGTTGAACTTAGTTTTGGCTTGGAAATTAATGACCAATTATTTGGTTTTAAATTGCCGGCAAGATTGGAAAATGTCAGCCGAGTTATGTATGGATGCTTATTGTGTGATTTGGGGGGAGGAAAACCCGGGGAAATGAAGCGTGACCAAGTTTATAACACAGCTTGGGCAAATATCAGAGATTGGATTTTAGCGCAGATGGCTTTAATCGATACCGAAATGGTTAAATTTGAGGAAGTATTTTTGCCTTATATTGTAGATCAAAATAATAAAACCTTGTTTGAAAAAATGGAAAGTAAAAACTTCCTTTTAACAGATGGGAAATAAATTTTTATGCTTAAATTTTATCGCATCGTTAAGACCGAAAAATTGGTTTGCTTGGACACCGAGAGCAACGAAATGCTTGAGTGTGTCGAGTTAAACAAAGAAGCCGAAAACCCAATGGGGGGGGGGGCGACTAAAAGTTAAAAAAACAAAAGGCAAAACATCCGGCTACGAAGCCGTGATGAAAGCCAAGAGAGCCAAGTATGCGCCAAAG
>JBAZUU010000009.1:0-26735 GCA_041661275.1 Parcubacteria group bacterium
GCCCTGTTGATTTGTTTTTGTTTTTCTCATTAGTTTTATGTTATGCGAAAAAAAATCAAATTTTCTTCTTTCTTAAAATCACTAAGCTGTTGATTTAAGTATAGATAAAAAATTTATTTCGCACAACTCTTTATTATGCGAATATGTTGTTGGTTAGCTACAACATCTTGTATATTATGTGAAGTGTGGTAATATTTATACAAGACTTACTGTTGCTCTGATTTTAGCATAAAATAAATGAATTTAAAAGAGCTTTTAGAAAAAATAGAAAACGAACTGAAACTCCGCGGGTATAGTCGGAAAACAATAAAAAGTTATATTATTTGCCTTTCTGATTACTTCAGGTTCATTAAAAACGTCAAGAAAGATCCTGACATCGAATTGGTTAAAAAGTATCTATTGGAAAAACAAGAAAGGGGACAGGCAGGGCAAACGATTAATCTGTACCTTAACGCTATAAAATATTTTTACCGGGAGATTTGTAAAAGTTCGGCTGATATTGGGCTTAAATATTCCAAGACTTCTAACAAGCTGCCGATCGTGCTTTCTAAAAGTGAAATAGAAAAAATTATCAATTCTATTAAAAATCAAAAGCATAGATTACTCGTAGCGTTGTCCTATGGCGCTGGATTTCGGGTAAGTGAGGTAATAAATTTAAAGATAAAAGATGTAAATCTGGATGAGCTGACCATTCATATTAAGGGAGCGAAAGGAAACAAGGATAGAATTACCATTTTTCCGGAAAAGTTGAAACCGGAATTGCAAGAGCTTGTAATAGTAAAAAATAATAATGATTATGTTTTTGCCAGTGAGCGAGGCGGGAAGTTGACCGAAAGAACAGCACAAAAAGTATTTGAAAAAGCGAGAAATGATGCTAAAATTGGAAAAGACGCCACATTTCATTCGTTGCGCCATAGTTTTGCTACGCATCTGCTGGAAAACGGGGTAGATGTACGCTATGTCCAGGAATTATTGGGACACGCCAATATACGAACGACCCAGCTTTATACAAAAGTAACCAATCCAGCTATCAGAAAAATTAAGAGTCCGTTGGATTGATTTTTTATTTTATGGAAAATATTAGGAATTTCGCCATATTGGCTCATATTGACCACGGGAAATCGACACTATCTGATCGGCTTTTGGAATTGACCGGAACGGTGGAAATGAGAAAAATGAAGGAACAGCTTTTGGACACGATGGATCTGGAAAGAGAGCGGGGGATAACCATCAAAATGCAACCGGTACGCATGCACTACAAGGAATACATCCTTAACCTTATAGATACTCCAGGGCATGTTGATTTTGGCTATGAAGTGTCACGGTCTCTGGCTGCTGTGGAAGGTGCCGTATTGTTAGTCGATGCAACAAAAGGCGTGCAGGCGCAGACTCTGGCTAATTTATACCAAGCGATAGATAATAATCTGGAAATTATTCCGGTTGTCAATAAAATTGATCTTCCGAACGCTGATGTTGTCAAAACTAAAAGAGAAATTATCCATATTCTAGGATGCAAACCAGAAGAAATTTTGGAAGTTTCTGGAAAAACAGGGGAGGGAGTGGAAAAATTATTAGAAAAAATTGTAGAGATCATCCCCTCGCCCAAAGGTGTAGCGGTTTCACCGCTACGGGCGCTTATTTTTGATTCCAAATTTGATACGTATAAAGGCGTTTTGGCTCACGTCAGAATAATCGATGGGGAAGTGAAAGCCGAAGACAAACTTTTCATGATGGCTGCTGGTGCCAGAAGCAATGTCATTGAAGTGGGTTATTTCAAACCGCAACTGGTGAAATCGGACACGCTAAGAACCGGTGAAATTGGATATATTGCCACGGGACTTAGAAGTATTGAGGATTGTCGAGTAGGCGACACGATAACAGCGGAAAATAATTCCGCTGTTGCAGAGGCTCTACCGGGCTACAAAGACGTAAAACCGATGGTTTACGCGTCATTTTATCCTTTAGAGGGTGATGATTACAATTTCATGCGCGATGCACTCGGAAAGCTAAAACTTAATGATGCCGCGTTTACTTTTGAGCCGGAAAGTAATCTGGCCCTAGGAAAAGGTTTTCGTTGCGGATTTTTAGGATTACTTCACCTCGAGATTGTTCAATCACGACTAGAAAGAGAGTTTGAGATAAACCCGACTATCACCACTCCCGGCGTTGTGTATGAAATAAAGTTATCAAATAAAAAAGATCGACTAACTATCTATTCACCGTCCGAACTGCCTGATCCAAGCGTAATCGATGAAATTTATGAACCATACTCAAAACTCGATATAATTTCACCATCAAGTTATCTTGGCTCTATCATGGAAGTGATGAAAAATACCCGAGCACAGTATCAAAATACGGAATATATCGATGCGGAAAGAATGATTTTGAAATTCATCTGTCCTCTGACTGATATCATCACTAATCTCCACGATGACCTCAAAAGCGCTTCGCAAGGATACGCTTCAATGAACTATGAATTTTTGGATTATCGGCCATACGATCTCATTAAACTCGATATTCTAGTCGCCGAAGAAAAAGTGGACGCCTTTTCCCGAATTGTGCCAAAAGAACGGGCTTTTTCTGAAGGAAAAAGAGTAGTAGAAAAGCTAAAAGATGCCATTCCAAGGCAAAATTTCCAAATTGCTCTTCAAGCGGCCTTTGGCGGAAAAATTATCGCCAGAGAAACTATAAAAGCCTTCCGAAAGGACGTTACATCAGGACTTTATGGAGGAGATGTCACTAGAAAACGAAAACTTTTGGAAAAACAGAAAAAGGGTAAGAAAAAGATGAAAAACATCGGCCGGGTGGAAATTCCGAGCGAAGCATTCTTGGCAGTTCTAAAAAAGTAGTTTTTCCCTACGAATTACGAACATTTTCGAATGTACGAACACTACCTAAATTGAATTGGTTTATAATTTGTAACTATTCGTATTTCGTTACATTCGTACAAAATTCGTAATTCGTAGAGATTACAACTATTGAAAAATCTTCCAAACTTTGTTAGAATATACCCATGAGTATTGCCAGAAGAAACAAAAGAATGCGCAAGATATGGATCATTATTTCCCTGGTGGGTGTTTTGGCTATGGTGGCTTTTACTGTTGCTCCGGCATTATCACTACTTAAATGATCATAAGAGAATGGCAAAAAACGAAAAAAAACATTTCGTCCTGATCAAAACTGTTGTTATTTTAGGGCTAATTCTTTTTGGATTAATTATTTTCGCCATCTCCAAGGAAAGCTACAAAAAAAAGCAAGCGCAAATTGAAATTGATAAATTGCAACAGGAAGCGGAAAAAATAACGCGTGAAAATACACAATTAACGGATAAAATATCCTATCTTGACAGCAAGGATTATCAGGAAAAAGAAGCCCGGGATAAGCTGAATATGCAAAATCCGAAAGAAAATATGGTGATCGTCGAGCCAGGACTGGCGCCAACCATCGAAACCCAAAATGCCAATAACGAAAATGGGAAAAAACTTGTCGTCAAAACAACCAATGTCCAGAAATGGTGGGATTATTTTTTCAAATATTAAACGACAATGACAGACAGCGAAAAAGAAAAACACCTAAAAAATAAATTGGAAGGTAAAAAAGTAAAAGGCGTTACGATGGCTATTTCTTTTCTGGTCATTATTTTGATATTTTTAGCTGTGACTGAAATCTGGGTATATTTCCTGGGAATCAATAACATATTCGTAAGAAAAGTAGCGGCTATTGTTCCGTATCCTGCCGCTATCGCGGATAACAAAATTATCAGCGTCTCGAGTCTTGATAAAAATCTGGAGGCGGCCAGGAAATTCTATGAAAGCCAGGACTTTTCTGATGTCGGAATGCGGATCGATTTTTCCACCCCTGACGGCAAAAAACGGTTGAAAATCAAAGAAAGACGAATTCTCACTAAAATGATCGAGGATGCTATTATTGAAAAAGAAGCTAACAGGCGCGGGATAAAATTGACGGATAAAGATGTGGCCAATGAGGTTTCTCAAAAAATAGAACAGTATGGCAGCCGGGATTTGCTGACAGAAAATATGAAAAATCTCTACGGTTGGGATATAAAAGATTTTGAGGAAAATATAGTGAAGCCTGATATGTATGCCCGGAAATTATACGAAAATATGCGAGCTAATGATGACGGATTCACTAAGGCCGCAGCCAAAATAAAACAGGCAAAAGCAGAATTGGACAAATCAAAAGACTTTGAATCGGTAGTAGCCAAATATTCAGAAGGAGATAGCGTCAAAGATCGGGGAGACCTTGGATGGTTCAGTTCCGATGAAATGCTGCCGGAAATTTCTCAAGCCGTAACCGGACTGGAAAAAGGAAAAACAAGTGAAATTATCGAAAGCTCGTTGGGATATCACATAATAAGAGTCGAAGACAAAAAAACAGAAAATAATATCGACAAGTTCCATATCCGGCAAATTATTGTCCGCGTTCCGACCCTCGCCCAATGGCTCTCTCAAAAAGAAAAAGAGATTCGAATTTTTTCAACAATGAAAGGCTACCAATGGAACGAGAATATTGGTGAAGCGCAATTTACCAACAAGGATCTCGGGGCGTTTGAAGATAACCTACAAAAAAATTCCGCTGATGATATTTCGGTTATGTTTTAGTATGCGAATTAAATTGATAATTATTAATCTATAAATTTATGAGCGAAGTCAAAGTCAATGAAGAGCTTTGCATCGGTTGTGGAACCTGCGAATCTCTTTGTTCAAAAATCTTCAAAATTGAAGATGGTAAATCAAAAGTGATCAGCCAGGATTGCGCCGAATGCAACTGCCAGGAAGTAGTGGATAGCTGTCCGGTAAACGCCATTAGTCTGCAATAACAGCAACTACTGAATTGTATTATTGGCTGAAGTTCAAACAGAAATAAAAATAAAATATGGGGAAATTAAATAAGTTGATTAATCCCTCACCACTTTTTTGCTTTTTTGTTAAGAACAAAAACAATACGGCCATTTTGATGTTTTTTTAAGCAAAATTTATATACCATCACTTTTTGCGCTTTCAGCGCGAGCAAAAAAGTGGTGGGGGATAAATAATTAAGTTTGTTAATTTTATGATGGAGGAAAAAAATGATATGCCTCAAAATTCCGTTTCTAGAAGCAGTCATACCAAAATAATAACCTTTACTTTGGTTCTAGCTATTATTTTATCTGCGTTCTTTGGAACGGTTTTCGGGTTTTTAGCCGGAACAGTTTCTCAAAAAACAGGGGGCGGAAAATTAGCTCAACTTTTCGGTTCGTCTCAAAAAAATACTGAAGTGGTAAAGCAAAATATCGTAGCAGAAGATTCCGCTATTATTGACGTAGTACAAAAAACAAGTCCTGCGGTAGTCAGTATAGTCATTTCCAAAGATGTTCCCAGAGCTCGCAGCTTTTTTGATCCCTTTGGTTTTGATCCGTTTGGTAGCGGACAAGGAAGTCAACAGAGCCAAGGTGGAACGCAAAAACAACAGATCGGCGGGGGATCAGGTTTTCTTATCACGACTGACGGCATGATCGCAACTAATAAACATGTTGTGGACGACACTACAGCTGAATATACAGTCATTACCAATGACGGGAAAGAACATACAGCCAAAGTTTTGGCGCGTGATCCTGTGAACGACATAGCAGTGATAAAAATTGACGGATCGGATTACCCAACACTCAATTTTGGCGATTCGGGCAGTTTACAGATCGGGCAGACGGTTGTCGCTATCGGCAATTCTTTGGGAGAATTTACCAACACAGTCAGTCGTGGAATCATCTCGGGACTTCGGCGAAATCTCACTGCTGGCAGTGAGTTGGGTGACACAGAAACATTGACTAATATTATTCAGACAGATGCAGCCATTAATCCTGGCAATTCCGGCGGTCCACTACTTAATATCAATGGCGATGTCATTGGAATAAATGTCGCCATGGCTCAAGGAGCCCAAAATATCGGCTTTGCCATTCCGAGCAATCAAATAAAAAAGGTAGTTGATCAGGTAAAGACAACCGGGAAAATATCCACTCCATATATCGGAGTCCGCTATATGCCAGTGACTGACGCCATCCAGAAGAGCAATAATCTGCCGTATAATTACGGGGTACTGATAGCAAGAGGAACTCAAATAACTGATCTGGCCGTTATTCCAGGATCTCCTGCTGACAAAGCTGGAATCCAGGAAAATGATATAATCCTGGAACTTAACGGCACCAAGATCGATGACAGTAATAGTCTTTCTGATCTCATCAGCCAGCATAATGTTGGCGAAACTGTCACGCTTAAAGTCTGGCACAAGGGCGATACGAAAGATATTTCCGTTACATTAGAGGAAAGAAAATAATGGACTTAAACAAATTAACTACCAAATCACAGGAAGCTCTTCGCAATTCCCAAGAGCTTGCCATTACCAAAAGCCAGCAACAGGTGGATGTTTTGCATTTGCTTTATTCCTTGGTTACGCAAGAAAATTCTATCGTGCCGGTGATTTTGAGAAAAATGGAAATAGATATCGAAAAAATAAAGACCGACGTTATGAAAGAAATCGAGAGCTATCCGCGAGTGGCCAGTCTTACCATGGGACAGATTTTTATTACGCCAGATCTCATAATCATTCTCAATAATGCCGAGCAGGAATCAAAAAAAATCGGTGATGAGTTTATTTCCACCGAGCATTTGCTTTTGGCAATGCTCGCATCAAAAACACGAGCATCCGAAATGCTTAAAAACTACGGGATTGAATATGAGCAGGTATTAAAACTGATGTCTGAAGTTCGAGGTACGCAAAAAGTAGACAACCCTGACCCGGAAACTAAATTTCAGGTATTGGAAAAATATACTATAAATTTAACTGAATTCGCCCGAACAAAAAAACTGGATCCGGTCATTGGACGCGACAACGAGATACGGCGAGTGATGCAAGTTTTGTCGCGTCGAACAAAAAATAATCCGGTACTCATAGGAGAAGCGGGAACGGGAAAAACAGCCATCGTCGAAGGGTTGGCTCAACGCATCGCTGATGGTGATGTTCCAGAAACCCTAAAAGACAAAACTCTTTTGACACTCGATCTTGGGTCGCTTCTGGCCGGAACGAAGTTTCGCGGAGAATTTGAAGAAAGAATGAAAGCCATCATCAATGAAATCGACCGCGCGGCCGGAAAATATGTTTTATTCATTGATGAACTGCATACATTGGTCGGCGCCGGAGCCATTGAAGGAGCGCTTGACGCGTCAAATATGCTAAAACCGGCTTTGGCTCGCGGACGTATTCGCCTCATCGGCGCCACAACGACGCGTGAATATCAGAAATATATTGAAAAGGACGCGGCTTTGGAACGGCGTTTTCAACCGATCATGATCGGTGAGCCATCACTTGAAGATACTATTGCCATTCTTCGCGGGCTCAAAGAAAAATATGAGGTTCATCATGGAGTGAAAATTACCGATGCCGCCATCAAAGAGGCAGTAAAACTTTCTGACCGCTATATAACTGATAGATTCTTGCCAGACAAGGCGGTGGATCTCATCGATGAGGCAACATCAGCTCTTCGCATGGAAATAGATTCCATGCCAGCGGAAATTGACACGATCGAACGGAAGATCAGGCGGATGGAAATTGAAAAGAAGGCTCTCGAAAAAGAAAACGACCAAAGCGCCAAAAAAAGGATAAAGGAACTCAATAAAGAATTGTCAGAGATAAAGGAAGAATCAAAAAAGCTGATCTTGCAATGGAAGGCGGAAAAGGAATTAATCACTAATATCCGGAAATTTTCCGCGGAGATCGAAAAACTGAAATCCGTTGCGGAAATCGCCGAGAGAAATCTGGAACTAGACAAGGTAGCAGAGATCCGTTACGGAAAAATTCCGGAACTGGAAAAAAAGATAAAAAGTGAAAAGAAAAAATTGGATAATATTCAAAGCAAAGAACCAATTCTCAATGAAGAGGTAACCGAAGAAGATATCGCCAAAGTCGTTTCCCGCTGGACGGGCATTCCGGTCGTCAAGATGCTGGAAGATGAGACCAGAAAACTAGCTCATATGGAGGATGATGTGGAAAAGCGAGTGGTTGGGCAAAATGAGGCGGTAGTCGCCGTGTCTAACGCCATAAGACGCTCGCGTGCCGGAATAGCGGAAAAAAATCGCCCTATCGGCTCATTTCTCTTTTTGGGACCGACTGGTGTGGGGAAGACGGAACTAGCCAAAGCTTTGGCTGAATTTTTGTTTAATGACGAAGCAGCGCTTATCCGAGTTGATATGAGCGAATATATGGAATCACACAGCGTTTCCAAAATAATCGGCTCACCTCCAGGTTACGTTGGTTATGAGGAAGGCGGACAACTGACAGAAATGGTCAGGCGACGGCCATACTCCGTTATTCTTTTTGATGAAGTGGAAAAAGCTCATCCGCAAGTTTTCAACATCATGCTCCAGATCCTGGATGAGGGACATCTTACTGATGCTAAGGGACGAAGAATTAATTTCAAAAATACAGTTGTCATTATGACGTCCAATATCGGTTCGGACATAATTTATAGAAGTGGATTAGGTTTTCGCGAAGAAAGCGAAAAACAAATGATAGGAGAGGATGAAATGAGGGAAAAAGTGATGGCCACATTGCGCGAAAATTTTAAGCCAGAGTTTTTGAATCGTCTGGATGAAATAATTATTTTTCATCCGATAAACCGAAAAATGCTGAAACAAATTATTGAGCTTCAACTTGATCAAGTACAAAAAAGACTCAATGAAAAAAATATCAGAATCCGCCTGACCAAATCAGCCAAGGACTTTTTGGCAGAAAAGGGATTTGACCCAACTTATGGTGCAAGACCTTTGAAACGTGAAATTCAGACTCTTATTATGGATGAACTAGCATTACAAATTATCGAGGGGAAGATCAAAGAAGGGGATAGGATCACTGTAGATGAAGAGAAGAGAAAAATGGTCTTTAAATAATAATCTGACTGCTTGTGTTTCTAAAACTTCGACCATTGCTATTTAGTCTGGTGTTTTTGGCCGGATTAGAACTTATAGTTACCGGACACAGTTTTGTTTTTCCGGTGACTAGTTTTCTGATTCTAATCTCTCTTTTCGAAGGACGGCATTTGGGAAGAAGTTGGCGCTTTTCCATCCTGCCGATATTTTTTACCATCTCTTCCATCTCCCTGCTTTATCTCATCGGCCTTCCCTATGAACAACATATCTATATCGTCCTGGCTTCCGCCCTGTATTATATGTCGCTTTTTGGAGCACATCGCTTGGGAGACTACGCCGGCGACAAGACAGCGAGAGGGATGAATATGGCCGCCACTTCAGCCACGATATTTTTCACTTATGCCGGAGCCTATGGCCTCTATCTCAATTTTCTGGTACCGCTTTATACACTGATGTTGGCCTATCTCATCATCACTCTCTTGGTCAGTTATCAATATTTCTCCATTGTAAAAACTGATAATGCTAAAATTGTCTGGATCTATAGCTTTCTTCTGGCTCTCGCCATGGCAGAGCTTATCTGGACCATGAATTTTTGGCCATTCGGATATTTGACGACAGGCGTCATTGCGCTTATACTCTATTATGTCCTTTGGGACATAATCCACAGCCATTTCTTGAGTGTTCTGACTAAAAGAAGGGTAGTGACAAACGCGGCGGTATTTTCCGTCCTAGTCATTCTCATACTTTTGAGTTCCAAGTGGATACCGGTAATCTGAAATTTTAAAGGCTAAATTTGAAATGAATTTTAAATGATTTAATTTTAAATTTAAAATTAAGATTTGATTTAAAATTTCAAATTTATAATTTCAAATTTTCTCTGCTTATGTTCAAAAAAATAATTTTCTTAATATTGATAATTTTAATAAGTGGTATCAGCGCCATCGTCGCCGACCGATATATTTTTCCGCGTCTCTCTAATACGGATTTTTTTTCACGCTCTAAATTTTTGAAAAAATTTACTACTGACGTTACTGTCATCAATAAGACTGAACAGGTTTATGTTAAAGAAGATACGACTGTCACTAAATTGACCAGCAATGTCAGCTCGTCCATTGTTAATATTATTTCTTACGCCCAAGCTGATACAAAACCCGGAACTAAAAATATTCCCGCGCTCATTCAAAACGGTACAGGAATGATCGTGACCAGCGACGGCCTTGTCATGACCTATTCTTCCGCTATAATCCCGGAAAATGCCAACTATAAGATAATTTTAGGTGATGGAGGAACATACGACGCTAAACTTTCTTCCATTGATTCCTATTCTAATCTGGTTTTTCTAAAGATAAATGCCAGCAATCTTCCAACAATCTCTTTTGGCGACTCAAACGCTTTCCAAGCCGGAGAAAAAGTGATCGCCATCGGCAATAACCTGGGAAATTACCAGAATCGTTACGCTGCCGGACTTCTCAATGATTTTAATACCACTTTTAATATTGCCGGAAAAACTGTTTCTAGTTCAGAAAAGATGGAAGGAGTTTTTGAAGCAGACATAAGAATGGAGAGTGGATTTGTTGGTGGACCGCTTATTGATTATTCCGGGCAAGTTATCGGAGTCATTGGATCGATCACGGAAAATAATGAGGTCAGATATTTTGAAATTCCGTCCACGAAAGTTCAGGCAGTCCTCCAAAAAACCATCAAGCAGGAAACGGGTGATAACGCCCAGTTGGGAATCTATTTTATCCCCATCACTAAGACCTACGCTATGGTCAATGATTTATCAATCGAAAAAGGAGCACAAATAAATTCTCCTTCCGGCCAGCAAGGTCTCGCTATCATTGCCAATTCGCCAGCTGCTAAAGCCGGACTTAGGATCAATGACATAATCACCGCAGTTTCCGGACAAGTTATTTCGCAGGATAATACCTTGCCCGATTTGCTTTATAAATATAAGAAGGGTGACACGATTGAACTTTCTGTCCTGCGGGACGGGCAGGAAATAAAAACAACCGTCCAGCTTTAATAAGTGTAGTTATTCTTGTTTTAAAAAGGAGACTTTCGAAAGTCTTTTTTTGTTTAAAAAATTTATCCCGGGATTTGACAAAAATTGCCGCTTATGCTAGGCTATAAAACCCGGAAAATTGGGCATAATAATTAATTAATTTTAATAAAATGACAAAAAATAAGGTTATCTATACGTTGTTTTTAGCCATTATAATGGTCGTGTTTTTGGCTATTCCTTCGGTTTCGGCTCAAAGCTATTCGAAGAATTCTCAAAGCCAGTCATCCCAATCCCAGTTTCAATCCCAATCCCAATCCCAATCGAGCAATGTTACTAACTCGAATACCAATAATAATACCAGCACTAATACCAACACCAACACCTCCACTTCAAGCTCGAGCGCCAGTGTAAAGTCAGATATTGATATCGATGTTGATTCCGGAGATAATGACTCTGATGACGACTCCAATGATAGCAACGGACATAAAAACAAGAAAAATAAACGCTACACTTATACCAAATCAACCAAAAGCGTTCCAGCTACCGGAAGTGGCGCTTTAGGTCTTTTGGGAATCGGTGTTGCTACAACCCTGGTGGCTTTCGGCGCTCAGAGAAAATTGAAAAAACTGACTTAATAATCGGCCTGTCTTATTCGAAATTTGAAATGCCTAATTATTGGAAGAAAATTCAAAACAGCTGGATATATTCGTTTCTTTTCAGCTGTTTTTTACTGGCCATATTTTTGGTCCTGTTTTATATTGCCAATTTGGATATATTTGCCAAAAAAAACGACATCTATCAGGAACAACCAATTTCTTCGCTTGGCTCTGACGAGGAAATAAAAAAACTTTTAGGATCAACTTATTATTCCCATATGAGCTATGGCGAATGGGCCAAATATTTCAGCTTAAATGACAACGACAAATTGGATAGTGATCCGGATAATGACGGCCTGGAAAATTACGAGGAATATATTCACGGGACTGATCCTGTGAGAGCCGACACGGACAGCGACGGATTCTCTGATCAGCAGGAGATTGTCAACGGCTATGATCCAGACGCGCCAGGAGAAACAAAGCCGGTAGTGGAAATTTCCATTTCCAAAATTAATATTTCCGCGCCGATGATATGGTCTCTAAGTGAAAATGAAAATGGACAGCTCGAAGACTTAAAAAAAGGAGTGAGTCATTTTTACAAAACAGCCGCACCAGGACAGCCGGGCAACGCTGTTATTTCCGGACATTCCAGTAATTATTTTTGGGTGGAAGGTAATTATAACTACATCTTCAAAGATCTTAATAATCTGGAAAATGGAGATATGATTAAAATAAAAACCACCCAGAAAAATGGACGGGTTATTATTTATTATTACAAAGTGACTGACAAATTCAACACCGCGTCTGATGACAACCGAATTTTTGAAAATACTGACAATCCGACATTGACTTTGTCTACTTGTTGGCCGTTAGGGACAAATTTGCGAAGATTGATCGTGAAAGCGGAGAAATTACAGTAAAAAATATTTCTATCAGGACTTACACGTTTGCTTTTTTCCAATGTTTCAAAAAAGCTAAACTTTAGGGAAGAGCCTTGACGTTTCAAAAAGTTTAGCTTTGGGGCAGATCAAGCGGATGTAAACGCGTAAGTTCTGTCTATAATAATGCTTCAAAAAAAGCGCCTGTGGTATTGACAACCGGACGTTTTTTTGCTATGCTTCAAAGTTCCCGAATTATGCCTATTTTGGGGTAAAATTCGTGCGAATATAAGCTCTTTTGAAAACCTGCGGGTTTAACTTATACCCGATGTTCGCCTTTGTTTTGTACCTCACAGTTGCGCTTAAGCGCAGAAAGGATGAAAGATGAGAAATATTTCTGCATTAATGATTTTCGTTTTCCTTTTGGGGCTTATTGGTTGCTCGATAACCCAAACCGGCCCGATTCCGATGGGGGTTGGGGTGGTTTATCAGAATGTCAACGTGCCCAATGCCTTCGGGATGGACGACAACACAACTGTCGTCCAGGAATTCCCACTTCCGGGAACGTCGGCAACAATAACGACAGCAACCACGCACACAAGCTCCTATGATTCCCATCGCTCCAAGTGCGGAGCGGTAAACCAACGGTATGACTTTTTCCACGCCGAGGGGAACGAAACAGCAACAACGGTCTCGCCAAATCCGGCGGCGTCCATTAGGACACATGTCTATAACGGGAAAACAACCAGCACGGGGAATGTTCTTCTGCCCGCGACCGTCCAGACTGCCGGAATAGCTGCTAGTGGCGCCTTTGCTCCGGGTACAAGTATCGCCGTCGGAGCAACTGCTACCGGAGGGAAGGTGATTGGGTCGGGTAATTCCAAATCATCTGCCGTCCAGTCCCAAGGGCAGACGCAGGACCAAAAAAGCAGTCTGCGCAATACCAACAGCAATGTTGGTATCAACACTAATACCAACACTCTGACGGGCACAGCGACAAGCTCGTCAGGACTCGACAGCACCATTACCATTAAATAGGATGGCCAACCGACCATCCCAACCCCAAGGTCTCAAATTTCTTTCCCTAAGGAGAAGGAAGAAATTGAGACTTTGGGGACTCAATTTTTTCCAGTATTTAAATCAGCATTCGTTAGTTTTTTAACGAATTCTGTGAAAATATAGGATAACTTCTTTAAAAACCGAATATTTTACGATTTGAAAAAGATATTAACCATTATTGACGGATTTAGAAGGGGAAATCATGAAAAAAATTCTGTTTTTTGTTTTTCTGGCAATGGCGATCGTTTTTCTAGCAGGTTATTCCTGTCCAGCAGAAATGATCAATACCGATAAAAATCATTACTATGCCAGAGATCACTGGCAAACAAAGATGCCTGACGGATCCACAGAACAATTTTGGACTCATGCTACCAACGATCCGAGTGTGGCTCAGAAGCTTAATAGCGCTACCGGAAATGTTGGCAAGCAAAATAATAGCCAAGCAGCTAGCCCAAGGCCGGGCGTTGAAAGACGGTATCCTCAACAGGCCGCGTCACGCGCCAAACGAAGCCCGCCGACTCTTTCCCGCGACAAAGAAAGAGTTGTCGGCGGGGTTAAAATCGTGCCTCGTCGGGTTCCGGCCGTGCCGTATCATCTTGAACGGGGTGATACGATCAGTCGTAATGTGAGACCCTACACCACTAGGGACTCGACCAACAAAATTCTGCAGGCGACGGGGAAAACCGTCGAGCAAGCAAAAAAAATGCGGGTTGGAGATGCGGTTCTCGTTCCTGAAAAGGAATTGAGACCGGAATTCCGCAATCCGCTTCCAAAGCTCAAGGCTCTTTACGCAGAGAGAGAGCAGTTAATTGCCGAGATAAACGCTTTGCGAGAAACAGGAGGCACTAAAGATGAGCTTATTAACGCTCATAAGGCAAAGCTCCTTGAGCGCAACGCGGAAATCCTTCGACTAACATCCTTACTCAAGGAGAGGGATAAGGAGATTGCGAGCCTGAAAAATTCATCATCTCCTTCTCCTTCAACAGAACAAGCTCCAAACTCAATTCCGAGTCCGAAGGTGATCCCGTTACCGCAGCAGGATCAATCTGTTCCTGATACGAATGAGGCTGCTCCCAAGGCCGAATCGAAAGGGGAGGAGTTCAAGGGTAAATACAGCAATGCTGTATTTACCTACTAACATCAACCAAAGCGCCAGACACGAGCATTATCGTGTTCTGGCGTTTTTCTATTTGACTTTTTTTACTAAATCTGCTATCATTTTCTGTCATGGAAAATAACCTGAAAATCAAATATTTTTTCGCTGTGGCAGCCGTTGTGGCGGTCATCTGTTTTGCTATTTTTCTCAATAATAATCCCGTCTATCGCGGAGAAATTGAAGTTCTGCTCATCGCCAGAAATTCGGTGGTTGATGGAAAAATTGATTCGCTTACCGAAACCGCCAAAAATATTCCACTGACTCTTTCTTTTTATGACCGTGTGATAGAGGGCGAAGGACTTGAAGATCCAAGTGCGGACTTGAGCGCGCAAGAAAGAAAAGCCTATTGGAACAGCATAATCAAAACGGAAAAAGTTGATGGCAGCAATATTGTCAAAATTACCGCTTATGATATGGATAAAGATCAGGCGGGAAAACTGGCTGACATATATGCCAAAGAATTGTCAGCAAGCCTCGCCCGATATTATAATATCAAAACCCAACTTGACACCCGTATAATCGACCAGCCAATAACCGCTTTTGATTTCGAGAAAAGCGTCTGGCCGCAAGCCGCCAAAAGTATTTTCTGGGGAGTGGTGGCCGGAATACTTGATATTTTGCTTTTTTCTTTTATTCCTAAAAGCATAAAAGAAAAAAATATACCTTCTGAAAAAAGCATTTTTACATATAAAACCGATGTTCCGGAAAAAACTGCGGAGCCGGATTATTTTCCCGTTGATTTTTCCCAAAAACCGGAAATTAAAAAACAAGAAAAAATGATCACTCCGGAAAAAAAATCAGCCGCGCCAGAAAACTTGCCTTTTGCTGACGAGGAAGTCGTGGAACAGAAATTATACGCCAATGGAAATGGGGAAAAGGAGAAAAAAGAAGAAATAGTCGAGACTAAAAAAGTTACAGAAGATATTTTCCGCGAAGCTACCCCGGAAGAAGTGAAAGAAAGACTCAATAAACTGCTTAGTGGAAAAATGTAACTAAGCCCCTTAGGGGGCTTTTTTAGTCCGTCATCCTGAGCGAAGTCTCAATTCTTATTGAGACGTAGTCGAAGGATCTACTATAAATTATTACTAGTAATTCTATACGGCAGATCCCTCGACTTCATTCGACCAAAGGTCTCATTTCGCTCGGGATGACGATAGTATAAGTGCTTTTGATTTTTGAATGTTAATATAGTATTATTATTCTATGGAATTTATACCGACGAAATTTGCTGACGCCTGGCTCATAAAACCCAAAGTCTTCGGAGATAATCGAGGCTTTTTTCTGGAAAGTTATTCCAAAAAGATATTCTCTGAACAGGGGATAAATGTTGAATTTGTCCAAGACAATCACTCTCGATCTGAAAAGGCAGGGACACTTCGCGGACTTCATTTCCAAAACCCGCCACATACCCAATCAAAATTAGTACGCGTTACCAAGGGAAAAGTTTATGACGTCATTGTGGATATCAGAAAGAATTCCGAGACTTTCGGTCAATGGGAAGGCTTTGAGTTGTCCGCCGAAAATTTTCAAATGCTTTTTGTGCCAAGAGGATTTGCCCATGGATTTATGACACTAGTTGACGATACAGAATTCGAGTATAAATGCGATAATTTTTACGAACCAGCGAGCGAAGGCGGAATAATCTGGAATGATCCGACATTAAATATTGATTGGCCTATAAAAGAGCCGATCTTGTCTGAAAAAGATAAATTACATCCTCAATTTAAGGATTTTAATTCGCCTTTTTAAGTATGCGAATAGCGCGCTACGAATGCGCACATACGAATAAATAATTAAATTACCCAAATGAATATCTTAGTAACTGGCGGGGCGGGGTTTATTGGCTCCAACTTCGTCCGCTATATTTTGGAAAAATATCCGAGCTATAAGATTGTTAACCTGGATCTTCTGACTTATGCCGGCAATCTGGAGAATCTGAAAGACATCAAGGATGATCCTAATTATAAGTTTGTGCATGGCGATATTGGAGATCTGGAAAAAAATACCCAACTTCTGAAAGATGAAGATATAAACGTTATCGTCAATTTTGCCGCTGAATCACACAATGGCAGAGCAATGATAGAGCCGGATATTTTTGTAAAAACTAATGTTTTGGGTACGCAAATGCTTTTGGAAGCGGCCAAAAACGCCGGCAATATCGACAGATTCCATCATATCTCCACTTGCGAAGTGTTTGGCGACCTGGCACTTGATGAAAAACGAGCTTTCAAAGAAGATGATCCATATATGCCCAAAACTCCCTATAACGCCGCCAAAGCCAGCGCTAATCATGAAGTGATGGCCTATTTTCATACTTTTAAATTGCCGGTTACTATCAGCCATTGCTCCAATAATTACGGCCCGTATCAATTTCCGGAAAAACTAATCCCTCGATTCATCACCAACGCTTTCAGAAATGAAAATTTGCCCTTATTCAAAAGTAGCGGAAACAAAAGAGAGTGGCTGCACACCCGCGATCACTGTTCCGCCATCGATCTCATTATTCACAAAGGAGCGGTGGGGGAAGCATATAATATCGGTAGTGGAGTAGAAAAAAGTATCGAGGAAATTGCTGATGCCATCCTAAAACGGCTGGAAAAACCTGAGTCGCTCAAAACTTACGTGGAAGATCGACCCGGACACGACCGAAGATACTTATTAGATATTTCTAAGTTGAAAAATGACCTTGGCTGGCAACCGGAGATTGATTTTGAACAAGGAATGGATGAAGTGGTCAGTTGGTATATATCCAACGAATGGTGGTGGAAACCACTCGTCGGAAAAGGGTTTGTGGAAAACTATAAAAAAATATAACCGATACTTAAAAAGAATTCCTGCAAGAATTCTTTTTTGTTTGTTGTATTATAAAAATATGAAGAACATCAATAAAATATTAATCATAATCTTAGTTTTCTTAATTGCCAGTTTTTTGTATTCTCATTTTAAAAATAATTCCATCAAGCCGCCAAACAGCCAAAACAACAACCAGCCAGAGCAAAATGTCAGTTCCGGACGAGATCCGGTTCTTATGCAAGAAACTGCCGCGCCTCAAAAAGATTTTGTTTTTCCGATTGACCGAGCAGAGGAGCGGGTGACTAAAAAACCTTTCGGCATTTTTATAACGAAGCAAAATTCACCTGTCCAGCCGGAACGTTTTTCCGGCTATCATACCGGAACAGATTTTGAAACTTTCCCGGAAGAGCAAAATTCGGATGTGTCAATTTCTGCCATAACCAATGGAAAAGTGATTGAAAAAAGATGGATAAGCGGTTATGGCGGCGTGCTTATTGAAAGTGCTGTATATGACAATAGCTCTATTACTATCGTTTACGGCCATCTTAATCTTTCCAGTATCAATAAAAAAACCGGCGATTCACTGTCTACCGGAGAAAAAATTGGAATTTTAGGTAGGGGCTACAGCCAGGAAACTGATGGCGAAAGAAAACACCTGCATTTGGGAATACATAAAGGTTCGGCTGTTGACGTAAGGGGTTATGTAAATAATAAAGTTCAGCTTAGAGACTGGTTTGACTCAAAATCAATTTTAAATTTTTAATTTGAAATTTTTATTGAATTTTTAATTACAAAATTTTTAAATTTAAAATTGATTAAAAATTAAAAATTCTAAATTAAAAATTCGCGTCTCGCGTTTATCCTCCTATCCCCAATATCGGCGTTGGTTCAGGAAAAATAATAGACTTCAAGATATTCCTATCGCCAGACTTGTCTGTAAAAAATAAATATTCCAGTGAATTATTGTAGCGAATGAACGATCCGCTGTTTTCGGTGCTGATAAGATCCATACAATTTCGGTGATCGCGTCCATCAAGTTCAATCGCCTTGACCCATTGCCCGGTATTGAAAATGACATGCTCGTAATCTTTTGACCATTGAACATTTTCAATTTTTTCGCTATAACGCGTGATGCTGGTCAGATCGTTTTCCGCGCGCACCGGCTGAACGTCCCAATTTCTGACAAAATAGACGAAAATTTCATTACCACTCCAAAAAAGCATTTTTTTGCCGTCATCGGAAAATGCCAAGCTTTCCACGTCTGACCCGATTTTTCTAAAATAAGTTTCCTTTTCTCCTTCGTTGTAGATGAAAAGATCCTTATTGGCATTGATAAGTCCGACACGCGTCTTGTCATATACTATAATCTTGTTCACCGGAATATCAGAAGATCCGGGAAAATCATTGGTAATCTGGCTTTTGTATGTTCCGTCGAGAGCCGACTTGAGCACCAGATTGTTAGGTGTTTGTATCCAATAAACACTGGAACCGGACAAATCGTAGCCGGCTACGTTATCACTTATAAGCGTCAGGTCATCTTTATTAGTAATATTGGCTCGCCATAAGCTCTGTCCTTCCAAAAAAAATAAATAATCTTTGTTTTTTGGATCCCAACGCGCATCCTGGATACTATCTTTTCCCAGAAATTCATTGAGGTTAAAAATATTTTTTTCGGCCGGATTTATGACAAAATAGGCATACTGGGTCTTAGTCGGGCTGGTTGTAGCGATGCTCGTCTTTTTTTTGACTGTTTCTTTTTCCGCTATTTCTTTTTCTACCGGAACAGAAATATAGTCCTCGTTAGGCGACCATTCAATGTTTTCCTTTTTCGCGTCAGCCATCAAATTCCAACCATCAATGGGGAATTCGGATTCCGTAATTTTACTTGCGATATTCAATATTCCAATTTTCAGTCCGTCGCTATTTTTGGAATAAGCGATAAATTTATTCTTGGGAGAGATAAAAAATTTATCAATACCGGCCGCCGTATCATAATTGGTGACAGTATAATTTTCCCTAACCAGCATAACGTTCCAAAATTCGCTGGCTACACCCGAATGCACGTCGGTTTCTTTCGTCCATGGTCGATATCCCGGAAGAGAAGCCACTATTTCATAATTGCCGGGAAGAAGCCCGGAAAGATTGTTGGAGCTATTTATCCGACTGACCTGACCGGAAGCTGGCTGGCCATTGAGACTCAAATCCACTGTTTGCGGATTGGATTTTATGGTGACGGTACCGCTATATACAAAAACACCCCGAGTAGAATCAAAACGATATCCACGGGCGTTAAGAATGATCGCCGGAGCAACTATGAAGAAAATTATAACAAGAGTCCAAAAAAATATCTTCCTTCTGATTTTTTCCATATCCTAAGTTTAGCTCTAATGGTATTGACAGTCAAGATGAAATCAGGTATATTTAACGGGTAATTATTGAACGATTTTTTATGCTGGCTATTATAAAAACAGGCGGAAAGCAATACAAAGTTAAGGTGGGGGACAAGATAAAGGTAGAAAAGTTGGAAGGCGAGGAAGGCGCAAAAATCACTTTTGATCAAGTGCTATTTTTAGGTGATGAAAAAACAGCTAAGGTTGGGACTCCTGTTGTTACTGGCGCTAAAGTGGAAGCAAGGATCCTAAAAACCGCCAAGGGCAAAAAGGTAACCGGCATTAAATTTAAACCTAAAAAACGTTATAAGGTCAAATTCGGACACCGGCAAACAATGACAGAAGTGGAGATAACCAAAATATAAACCTCGAGGAGGAGAGTATGAGCTGGTGGGTGTTTGTAATATTAGGTATTGTGTCCTGGGGTTATTGCATAATAAAATATCCCCCCGGAGAGAGATCTAAGATTCGCACATCTAATCTTTTTGGCGATGTCTGTTTCGGAATAGCTGTATCCAAGCTCCTTTTTTTCTAGCTTCCCTTGAAAGTGTCGCTCCTATAGATAGGCGGATCCGTAATTTTTTCGGGTTTGCCTTTTTTCTTTTTATTTCCTATTGTCTATCGCGGATCCCAACGTCAGCTCGTCCGCGTATTCTATGTCTCCGCCTGTGGCCATACCCCGCGCCAGACGCGTGATTTTGACCCCTAAGGGGCTCAATATCCTTTTTATATATAAAGCAGTAGCATCACCCTCCGTGGTCGGATTAGTAGCTAAAATTACCTCTTTTATTCCCTCTTTTTTCACGGTTTTTTCGAGCTCCGACAGGCGTATTTTTTTCTTTTGTTCATCGCTTTGCATCGGACTCAAAAGCCCACCCAAAACATGGTAAACCCCGTTGTATTTTTTCGTTCGTTCAATAGCGATAATATCCAATGAATCTTCTACCACACAAACCACCCTTGCATCTCTTTTAGCGTCTCGGCAAATATAGCAAGTTTTTTCTTCACTGATATTGAAACAATTTTCGCATATGCGGAGGGAGGATTTCAAGTCTTTCAAGCTTTCGGAAAAATCCTTCAGCTTATTTTCATCTTGCTTAAACAAATACAAAACCAGCCGTTCAGCCATCTTGGGACCAATGGATGGCAGAGCAGAGAAGTGGTCTATTAGTTTTTTGAATGATTTGGGATACATTATTCAGTGTGTGCTTTCTCCAGCGACTTAAATGTCGTAGAGTTTTCGTTGAAATAAAGTGACATTCGTCCTATCGGACCATTTCTGTGTTTAGCGATATGCACTTCCACAATATTTTTATTCGGCGTATCCGGTTTTTCACGATCCTCGCGATAGAGGAACATCACTACATCAGCGTCCTGTTCAATTGAACCAGATTCACGAAGATCGGAAAGTTTCGGAATTTGCGGACTGCGCGATTCCACTGCGCGACTCAACTGGGAAAGAGCCAGAACCGGAATATTAAGCTCGCGCGCCAGTTGCTTTAAGGCCCGGGAAATTTCAGAAATTTCGTTCACCCGATTATCACCGCCACGCCGGCCTTCCATAAGCTGGAGGTAGTCAATTATGATCAGTCCGACATTTTGTTCCGATTGCAGACGTCTGGCCATCGTGCGGATTTCCATAACGTTAGCTGAACCAGCATCATCGATAAAAATTGGTGCTTCTGAAAGTACTCCCATAGCCTGACCGATACGTCCGAAATCATCGTCACCCTCTCCGGTTTTGAGTCGCCCAGTTCTCAACCGCCAAAGATCTACTCCGGACTCAGCCGCCAGCATTCTGTCTATCAGCTGATCGCTGGACATTTCCAATGAAAATATACCGACCGGAATTTTTTCTTTAGTAGCGATTTGCCGAGCCAGATCCAAAGCGAGAGTCGTTTTTCCAATTGAAGGACGAGCAGCGAGAATGACCAGGTCTGACTTTTGAAAACCGGCTAAAATACTGTCCATATCAGGAAATCCTGTTGGAATTCCACGCAACTTGTGGTCACCCTTGTGCAATTCATCAATACGATTGAACGCCGCTTCCAAAATGGAACGAATCGGCACGAAATCCTGTTTTAGATATTTTTGCGATATGGCAAAAAGTTTTTGTTCTGCCATGTCTAATATTTTTTCCACGTCTTCTTCCTCGCGATAACCCAACTCCACAATTTCACTGGCGGTGATGATGAGTTTTCGGAGAGTTGATTTTTTTTGAACCACCTTGGCATAGTGAGCGACATTCGAGCTCGAAGGGACGGAATTAGCCAACGTTGCCAAATACGACGAACCGCCAACTTTGTCCAACTGATTTTTTTCTTCCAGACGGTTGGAGAGAGAGAGCACATCGATTGGTTCATGTTTATCATAAAGTTCAATCATCGCTTCAAAGATCAGGTTGTGATCGTCCCGATAAAAATCTCCAAGACGGATAAGGTTGGCCACCTTGATGATTGCGTCTTTGTCGAGCATCAAAGAGCCCAAAACCGAACGCTCCGCTTCGATGTTTTGCGGCGGGATTTTGAGATCACCGGCTATTTTTGTAATTTCTTGGGCTTTAGCCATATTTCTACAAGATAGTTTATATCTGCTAGTAATTTATTATATCAAGCCCCAAGCAAAAATCAACCTTGCCAATTTATCCAGATTATGCGGA
Organism: Parcubacteria group bacterium; assembly: GCA_041661275.1. Lineage (GTDB taxonomy): Bacteria > Patescibacteriota > Minisyncoccia > Moranbacterales > UBA2206 > JBAZUU01. The sequence continues at coordinate 22,455 of JBAZUU010000009.1, forward strand.
AATTATGCACATTTTAATATTCCCTTTATTTCTTTCAGATTTTTTGCTATTACCAATTTTTTCCGTAATTCTGCCGCGCCGGGGAAGCCTTTGATATACCAGCACATATGTTTTCTAATTTCAAAAAGTCCCTTTTTACCTTTGTTTTTATAAATCAACTCCGCGTGACGGATCATTATTTTTTTAATCTTTTTTAGATCATATTCCGAATATTTTCCGTCATTTATCATTTCTTTTATCTGCTCAAATATAAACGGCCTTCCCCAAGCCCCTCGGGCGATGCCAAGGCCATCAAGCAGGGGATACTCGTTCAATGTTTTCAAGGCGTCTTCGGGCGTCATAATCCCGCCGTTTCCGAGAACTATTTTATCCGGAACGATTTTTTTTACTTCTTCGCAAATGGAAAAATCAACCGACCCGGAAAAGCTGCCTTCATAAGTTCTTCCGTGAATCATAATAGCGGAGTAGGGGAGATCTTTTATATTTTTAATAAACTTTATCGCATCCATGTTTTTGATGCCCGCTCTAATTTTGATGGACACTGGCAGATCAGTATTCTCACAAACGGCTTGGATTATTTCCCGCGCCAGTTTTTTCTGTGGCATGAGGGCACAACCAGAGCCATGTCCAAAAACTTTTTTGGCCGGACAACCAAAATTAATGTCTATTCCGTCAGGTTTAATTTTTTCCGAAATTATTTTTGCGACCACTGCAAAATGTGACGGTTCTTTTCCAAAGAGCTGGACGACATATGGGCGTTCTTTTTTTTCAAACTTAACTAGCTCCAAAGTATGTTTTGGGTTATAAAAAAGCGCTGTTGCGCTGGCCATTTCGGAATACACCACATCCGCTCCATTTTCCCGACAAATCCTTCGGAAAGCGCTATCTGTTATTCCAGCCATAGGCGCGAGAGCGAGAATTGGCTTATTTAGTTTTTTCCAAAAGTTATTCACTAATTTTTATCTCTCCATTTCCTTCATCTTCCACCTTAAAACCGCAATCTTCTATCGCTTTCTTCAAGTCTTCCACTTTTTCCTCCGGAGTTTTTTTGTCATTTTCATCAGTCATATTATTTTTTCTTAATAATATATTCATTATCCTTTAGATCTTCAATAATATATCCCATTTTTTCAATCTTTTCACGCAACTGGTCGGACAGCTCAAAATTCTTATCATTTCGCGCTTTCTTTCTTTCTTCGGCCAATGTTATAACTTCTCCAGGGATATCTTCTATTTTTTTCTCAATTATCAATCCAAAAACTTTGTTTATCTTTTCCCATAATTTCAAAATATCTCGCGCTTCTTCTTGGCCTAATTTTTTTTCCGCAAGTAGTTTATTGGTTTCGGTAATCAATTCGTACACAACCGAAAGCGCCAGAGGAGTATTAAGATCATCATCCATCGCTGCTTCGAAACGTTTTTGATAAATATAATCAAAATCTATTTTATCCTCTCCTTGAGCGACACTCAAGGATTCCCCAGAATCTGAAAGTTTAGCCTTTAGATTTTCCAGATTACTTACCCATTCGGCGATCCTGTTATAATTTACTTTCGCCTGATCCAAAACTTTCCAGGAAAAATTTAACTGCGATCTGTGATGACCAGAAAGAAAAAGTAAACGAAGAACCATTGGATCATACCCTTTTTCTTTTATATCCTCCAAAGTACAGAAATTACCCTTAGACTTGCTCATTTTTTCACCGTCCGTCAGGAGAAAGCGGGTATGTATCCAAAAATTGACGAATTTTTTCCCGCTATAGGCTTCGCTTTGGGCAATCTCGGCTTCATGGTGAGGGAAAATATTATCCTCACCTCCGGTATGAATATCAAAAGTATCACCCAAATATTCGCTACTCATAGCGCTGCATTCTATATGCCAGCCGGGATAGCCGAGAGACCACGGTGATTCCCATTTCAAGATATGTTCTTTTGGAGCTTTGAGCCACAGTGCAAAATCCCATGGATTTTTTTTGTCCGGATGTTCCTCAAGCCTTGCTCCGACTTTCAAATTTTCCAAAGTATTTCCGGACAACTTTCCATAATCGGAAAATTTAGTCACATCATAAAAAACATTGCCGTTAACTTCATAGGCATAACCTTTTTCAATAAGGACAGCAATAATGCTAATAATTTGTTTAATGTGCTCCGTAGCCCGGGGGAATAGATGAGCTTTTTTGATGTTAATTTCCTGTTCGGCATTATGAAAATAATCCTCAAAAAATTCAGCGATTTCTTTGGGAGTTTTTTTCTCTTTTAGTGCTTTTTTTAATATTTTATCGTCTCCACTATCGCCCTGGGCTATGTCATCTTCAGTAAGATGCCCTACGTCAGTTATGTTTTTTATCATTCTCACTTCATATCCGCAATATTCCAGATAGCGGCGCAGTGTGTCTGCGGTCATATATGAAAGTAGATTTCCTGGATGCAAAAAGTCATAAACAGTCGGGCCACAGACATACATACCGACCTTCCCGGGGTTGATCGGTTTAAATTCCTCCTTCTTTTTGGTAAGGGTATTATAAAGCCTTAGAGCCATTTCTTGATCTTAAAAACCGTTATAGTTATGAGTCCTAATACTACCATTATGCCCATATGGATCCAAAAAGCGTTGGGATTATGGCCGAACGGTATCTGGGCGCTCATAGCCAGTATATTAGAATAAACAGTGAGCGGAAGTAAGACGGCGGAAAAAAGAGTCAAAACTTTCATTGTCATATCCAGCTTATTAGAAAGCAGGGAGTTATTGGTAGCTTCCAGGGACTCGATCGTTTCCTTGGTGCTTTCCAGATTGTTCCAGATGCGGATATTGGTTCCGACTAGATCTTGAAAATATGGACGTAATGATGGTTCAATAAATTTATAATCCTTTTGCGCCAGAGAATCAAAAACAGTTCTTTGCGGTTTCAAAGTCCGTCTAAAATTCAAAATATCACGTTTCACGACAGAAATTTCAATGACCATTTCCTTTTCATGTCCGGCAAAAATTTCTTCTTCCACCTTGTCCAGCTTTTGGGAAATATGATCGAGCTTGGGAAAACACGATTCCAGAAGCATTTCCAGAATATAGTGGAGAAGCGCTCCTGGAGATTTGGTCATATACAGATTGCGCTTAGTCTCACTTTTTTTAAGTAAATTAAAAAATTCTGTCAGCTGAAAAATATCTTTTTCATGGGCAGTGATAAGCGTATCTTCGCATAAAACAATATCCACTTCCGCCGGATAAGTCGTCTTGTTTTCTAAATCATAAAGCGGAATATGCACCGCTAGATGCAAGCAATTGTCAAATTCCGAGGCTTTCGGCCGGATGGTTGGCGTGGAAAATTCCTCAATGACCAAAGGATGGAGGTTGTACATTTTTTGGATCTTCAAAATGTCATCAGCATTCGGCTCTTTAATATTGATCCATTTGATTTTGTCTGATTTCACTATTTGCATATATTTTTTTGTTTTGTGTTATAATTCGCTTATAGTAAAATTATACAGTATTATTTGCGTTTGACAAAACGGAATTTATATATTACAATCGTTAGTTATGAAAAAAATAGCTCTTTTACTTATAAAAATATACCAAAAGACATTGTCTTTTGATCATGGCTGGTTGTCATATGTTTATTCCGAGCGATTATGCCGGTTCCATCCGACCTGCTCGCAATATACATATGAAGCAATAGATCGTTTTGGCATAGCCAAGGGAAGTTGGCTTGGCCTGAAAAGGATACTAAGGTGCCACCCATGGAGCCCGGGTGGAAACGATCCGATTCCGGAAAAAACAGGGGGGGGAATAAATGAAAATAGATGTAGAAGTTAGAGTTTCTGTATACTGCGGCAAAACTTCTCGCATCATAATTGAAGCAACAAATGGCGGGGAGTTAAGCGAGATCTTAACGGCTATTCAGGGAGAGATTTTAAATCTCCGTTCGGTAGATAAGCCGAACAATTCCGATGCACTGCTTGTTGAAGTATTTGAAGGAACAATACGGCGAGCAGTGAATGATGAGGGCGGAACCTGGCATTTGCCCGGCTTGGGCAGTTCGGAAGGGTCGGAGCCCGACGACAATTCTATGTACGGGCTTTTATAGAACTAGCGAACTCGGCTCGGGATCAGGAAATGATTTTCTACCTGGTTCCGGGCTTTTTTATTTTATCAAAAAACAAGTCTATTCCAATCCTAAGATAGTACCGAAACCACAATTGGATTCCTGAGATTACTTTGTTAAATTATTGCGAATTTTTTTGAATAATTTGTCTTTGGCCGTCATCATCTTTTTTCCAAAATCATTA